>JAGZJZ010000060.1 GCA_018365455.1 Clostridiales bacterium | reverse complement strand
AATTTAAAAAGTCCAATATGATTTTAAGGGGATTCTCTGCGCTTTTTTAGAACAGCAAAAAACCAGTTCGCAATTATACGAACTGGTTGATGCCATTGTCCCTGGAGTAAACTCCGGAGTCTTTTTCTGATATATGCACACGAGGGTATTTGGAAATTGCTTCCTGAAATTCCAAGCAACCCAAATATTTAGTACTTCATCCGCTATCCAAATACCCTGGCAAGAGTTGATATCACGGTCTGAAGATCCGTGATCGCTTTATTTAACTTATCAAAATCAATCTTATTCATATTTTCTGATGCCTGATTGACGATCTGATCACTGTTTTCTGCCAGACGGCTTATTTGTTCTATCATGGACGGAATATCTGCATCCGCCAGCTGTCTGGATATTACATCCAAACTCCCGGAGGCTGTTTCCACTTCTGCTATCATATTATTGATTCTGGGTGCTGCTATTGCAAAGAACAGAATCACTCCGGACAGAAAAACTACAAGAATTGCTGCAATGAAACGCAAATATGCCCGCTGCCGCTTCAGGCAGTTTTTTTCTTCCTCTAACGCTGCTAATATCTCCATGTTAGTTTTTTCTTCCACGGTAAACCTCCCCAAACACTTCCTGTAAATAATTTATGCGTGGCCGAAAAACAAAATGCCGGTATTTACGCTTTCTTTTTTCTGGTGAGAAATACACCGCTGGTCAGAGCCGTAAATGGTGCTACCGTTACCAGACCAAAACTCCCCACTATGGTATCCAGTATCTCCGATGAGACATATTTGTAATTTAATATATTGTCAATGGGTGTTCCCTGAGCCATGAATACCATCAATAAAGCGACACAGCCCCCGGAATAAGCCAGAAGAAGTGTAGTTGTCATAGTTCCCATGGCTGCTCTTCCCACTGCCATGCCAGACTGCATTGCTTCCCGCCATCCGATATCCGGCTTTTTCTGTATGACTTCATTTACAGCAGATGTGATATCTACCGCCAGATCCATAACGGCTCCTGATGATCCGATAAAGATACTTGCCATGAAGATCTGGGTAAGATTCAGATTCTCATACCCGCTGTATAAAAGACTTTCTGAATTGGGCATGATGGCACCATGGATTTTAAATGCATCGGTAAAAATCAGCCCCATGATACAAGTCGTTATAATCCCCAGAAAGGAACCGCTCACTGCCGCAAACGCTTTCCGGTCAAAACCATAGACCAGTGTGATAATAATAAAAGTCAGCGACAGTACAATCACCAGACCAACCATCACCGGCTGCATTCCTTTTAAATACATCGGCACCAATAACTTCCATATCATCATGATTGTAAGTCCAAAAGATAAAACTGCCCGGATTCCGGTCCTTCCCGCAAAAAGAATCAGTAGCACAACAAAACATCCGGCAAGGATTAATTCCTTATTAAGGCGATAGTGGTCAATTAAATTTACGGAGAGAATTTCATCTCCTTTATGGCTGATTACCACAAGTGCCTTATCTCCCGGACGGAATATTTTATCTGCTTCCAGTGATCCGTTCAGCATATTAAAACCGTCGGCTTCTAACCCTTTGAATTCCCCGCCTAAAAACCTGACCGTGCATCTTTGTTCTCCCGATTTTATCAATCCGGTGCTGATTATCTTACTGTCATCTGTATTCAGGACCTCCGCCGCACAGCGCTCTGTCCCCTTATAAATGACTGCATCTTCAAATCCGGTAGGTAAAAAAAACAGTACTGCCATCAGCACCAGACAGAATATGACCGGCAGCTGATAGCAAACTGTTTCTCGGGTAAACTTCAGTTTTCGCATTTTAAATTGCAATTACTTAACGCCTGTAAGCTGTGCGAGATTTTTATAAATATCTGTGTTATCATAATACCCTTCGAATTTTTCCTGTCCTGCACCCTGTGCATATACCGGTACCGGCAGGCCTGTATGTGCATAAGAGGCAAAATTAATACCTGATTTATTATTGAGAATATGTGTAATGGTTACAGATAACGGTTCATACGTTCCATATAAGATATATTCTTCCTGTGACATCCCATCCTTTTTTGCAGTTCCTGTTTCCAGGGTTCTCTTATAGGCATCCTCCAGGCGGGAATATTCATAATCTGTTAAAACTAATTTAGAATCTTCTGTTGCATCTGCATCATCTTTTGCCATTAAGCCAAAATTTGCTTTGATATCTTTCAATACCTCTTTAAAATCTGTTTTATTTTCTTTATACTTTGCAACAAAGTCTGAATCAAATTTTGCATAGGATATTTTCTGGTTTGTGAGATTCGTCAGATATGTATCATAATCCGTTCCCGCATATCCGATTGTCAAACCACCGGTTTCATGATCTCCGGTTACCAGAATAAGTGTATCATCCGGATTTTTTTTATAAAATTCAACTGCTGCTTCTACTGAATTGCTTAATGCTTCTGTATCGTTAATTGCTGATCCCGCATCATTTGCATGACATGCCCAGTCAATCTTGCCGCCTTCTACCATCATAAAGAATCCGGTGTCATTGTCCAGAACTTCGATGCCTTTTTGCACATAATCTTTTAAGGAAAGTTCATCTTTCGCTGCATCCAGGTCATAAGACATCGCATCTGCATCTGCCAGATGTTCTGCTATCACAAGTGCTTTTCCGTCTTCTGCTTTTAATTTTTTTGCTTCTTCCTGGGTTTTGATTACCTTGTATCCTGCTTCTTCTGCAATTTTATAAGCATCTTTCTGATCTTCTTTTTCTCCAGTTGGATCAAGAAGTGCCCCTCCTGCAAAGTAATCAAAATTACTGTCTGCCAGCTCTTTTGCAATATCATAATAATTGTTTCTGGAAGCCTGATGGGCATAAAATGCTGCCGGAGTAGCATGGTTTAAGTTAACCGTTGTCACAACCCCTACTTTAAAGTCTTTTTGTTTTTTTAATTTTTCGGATATTGCCTCAAACTTCTTTGTCATGGTTGTATCCATATTAATCGTTCCGCTGTATGTTTTATTTCCGGTGGAGATAGAAGTCGCTGTAGAAGCAGAATCCGGAGCAAATGAAGTACTGTCATATGTCTGCGCTGTTCCTGCCACCGGGAAATTCATAAAGGACAGTTCTTTCGACTCAATTTCCCCTTTGCTTTCCGTCGTTCCCAGGTAATCTGCAGTTGCCTGAATCTGGGGATAACTCATACCATCACCTATAAATAAGAAAATGTACTTTGGTGTCTTCGTCTTTGCATTTTCTGCTGCCTTACTGTCTGCCTTAGAATCAGATTCAGCTGCCTTAGTCTCTTTCTCTGCCTTTGTATCTTTCTCTGTCTGAGCTGTTGTTTCAGCAGCATGTCCTGCTACGGAAGGAACTGTGGTAAGTGTTGGGACTGCCAATGCCATAACTAACATCACTGCACTGATTTTCTTCAATTTCATAATCTTTTCTCCTCTTTTTGCTTGATTATTTTCTTACATGAAATACTCTATCAGCAAAGTGTAAGGACCGGTTTTCTCCCTTGTAAAGTGTTCGTAAAAATATGAAAGCCTTTGTAAAATAGATTTAACAGTAACGGTACTACAGCGAAGCACTTATCTTCTTCCTGTTCGTAAGGATATATTTGTGATAGAATAAAAATAGAATTCAAAAGGAAAGTAAAAACAGGTTTATTTCTGAAAAAATCGTAGAATGATTTTACCAAAGGAGGAACAGGAAATGTATTTTTATATGCCAACAAGGATTTATTGTGAAAAGAATTGTGTACGGAACCATGCAAAGGAACTCTCAGCTCTGGGCAATAAAGCGCTTATCGTGACCGGAAAGCGCTCAGCCAAAGAAAATGGCTCTTTGGCTGATGTTCAGGGAGCACTTACAGAGGAAGGGATCCCCTTTGTGCTGTTTGACCGCATTGAAGAAAACCCTTCTATAGAAACTGTTATGGAAGCACGTGACTTTGGAAATATGTCAGGCGCCGACTTTGTCATTGGAATCGGAGGCGGATCACCGCTGGATGCAGCGAAAGCGATTTCCCTTATGATGAAGCATAGAGCGAAAACAGAAAGCTTTTTATATGAAAAAGGTTCCGATGATGCTTATCCGGTAGTATGTGTTCCCACTACTTGCGGAACTGGCTCCGAAGCCACCCCTTATGCAATACTCACGATTCACAAAAAGCGGACAAAATCCAGTATCTCCCACCGGATTTTCCCTGCACTGGCTCTTTGTGATCCTGCCTACTTAAAGAACCTTCCCCTTGCCGTACTTGCCTCTACATCCATTGATGCATTGGGACATTTTATGGAAAGCTACATCAATAATAATGCAACTCTTTACAGCAAAATGCTTTGTATTGAAGGTATGAAGCTCTGGGCTTCTGTCAAAGATTTACTACTTGGAAAGGAAGGATCTGATGCTGATTATGAAGCGCTGCTGAATGCTTCTACGCTGGCTGGTATGGCTATTTCCCATACCGGAACTTCACTTCCCCACGGGCTCAGTTACTATCCAACCTACGAAACCGGTGTTCCCCATGGGAAAGCCGTTGGTATCTTTCTCCCAGCATACTTAAATGCCGCAGAAAATGATCAAAAAGAAATCCTGTCCCTGTTGAATTTCCGGGACACAGAAGAGTTTGCTTCTTATATCCAGCAGGTTCTGGGCACTGTCGTAATCAGTGATGAACTCAAAAGAGCTGCTGTAAAAGGCATGTTATCCAATCAGGCAAAACTGGCAAACTGCCCGTTTCCGGTAGATGAAAATGTTATGCAGGGGATGTTTCTGTCAAAATGTATTTCATCTGAATGAGATTAAAATTTTTTTTGAATGTGCACCGCACCTTACGGATATCTGCCATAGCATCCCGTAAGGTGTGGCGCGCTGATAGCTGAAATTCATTTCAAACACGCATTAATGGTTTCATCCTCTTTTGTCTCTGTCCAATATTTTACTACTTCCTTATCTGCTTCGGCGGGTGATATATTAAAGTTTATCACCAGTAGTTTTTTTGTATTCTCTTCGGAAAGACCTAACTTTTTACAGATTTGGATACTGGCTTTCATGCCCTGTTCTATCCCCTCCTCAATGCCGCGTTTTCTCGCCGTAAACATCAGATGGTTATGATCCCGTATTGCTTTTTCCCTTGCCTCATATTCAAACCTTTTCCGGTCATCTGCACTAATATTCTTTAATCGCTCATATGCCGTGCTGATATATTCATTTTTCTCTGCCATGCTTTCAAAATCCTCCTTGCTTTTTCCTCCAAAAAATTTAGCCCAATGCAGTAATTCGCTGTCTTGCAGCTCTAATCTTTCAAGCTTGGGCAGTTCCAGGACATGAAATTCAAACTTATCGCTGTAAAGTGCTTTCCTTCCATCCTCCCAGATATGGAAAATGGAATAAAAATCTTTTGTATCCCGATAGATTATAAAATCCAAAATACCGATATGTATGCATTTCCCAAGACCTCCGTAGGAGTCTCCTGCATTTATTTGGTCAATATACATTTTACTCATATAAAACAGGGTCCGTTCTTCCCAGAACTCATATGGTCCCACCTGCATTTCCATATCAATTTGTTCCCCGTCTGTCAACAATACTCTCACATCCAGGATCCCAAGCTTTTCTTCTTTTGTTCCCTTTCGCAGAATCGTTGGCAAAAGGGTAGTATCTTTTACCTCCTCTGCCCTTTTTCCAAGAACAGCTGCTATAAATCCTTTTCGCACCACCGGGTCTGCCATTAGTTCCTTAAAGCAGAAATCTACGGTTGGACGCATTAGAAATGTTTCCCTTTGATCACCGTAAATGTTGTAAATCATGGAATCCTCCTGTAAAATGTTATCATTCTGCTGTGTTTCAATATGCATAAGCTCCTCCTTTTTGAAAAGAGCTGTAGACTGCAACGTACGGACAGCATGAACTTAACATTATGCCAGATAGTTTTTCTTACAACGCTTTTCAATTGTTATTTTTATTTAATGTGGAAATATCTCTGCAAGAATTGCAGGACTAAAGAATTATATTTATATATCATAACACATTTTAACCAATAATGCAACATAATTAATTGGAATAGTTAAGTTTTAATAATTATATCTCTCTTATAGATTTAGCAAGCTGAAGTAAGATTGTTGTAGATGAATAGAATAAGCATTTACATTTACATGTACAAATGCTACAATGAACAATTTCAGAAATTACAAATTACTATGAATACGGAGTATTTTTTTACAGATACAAACAACTAACGCCCAACGGATTGAAAGCGGACACTGAGCTTCGAAATCATCAGGATTTACCAGCAAATGCCCGCGTACCGCAAAAAAGCACTTCGTGAAGGTAATAAAAGGTTATAAAGACAGTAATAAACAGCCAATTCTGTGTCATGGCATGCCTTTTCATCCCCTGTCTTTATCCTTCAGCCCCTATTTATCCGCCAACTCCTCTTTATCCACCATCCCCTCTTTATCCGCCAGCCCCTCTTTCCCCACATTGCCTCCGGCTTCGAAGCGTGTTTTCCGTAACGCGACCCCCATCCATATTAAGTGAATCAAAAATCCTCCCAGTATAATCGCTGCCATATACACAAGGATTACAAACAGATTAGGTATCAATCCATCCAGATTTCTTATTATAATCTGGGAAAACTGTCTGTATGGATTGATATAAAACATATCGATCTGAGTTGTGAACAGCTTGGATACTGCTGTATTAATTATTTCTGCAATCCCCGCAGTGATGGCGAATATTTTTATAACACCCAGATAATCCCGGATTCTTAAACCTGGAGAAAATTTAATTCCGGTGTAAATCCCCAACGCAATCAATGCCAGGTGCCAGCAGACGGAATGCAGTGTCAGTATGTAAAGGGGATAACACATGCCGGAGGTGTCGGCAAAGGCAAAGATACCTCCCAGCAGATTGATATCCATAAAAAAATGTATGACTGCATTTTTGTGTTTCAAAAAAGGCAGAATCAGGCATAAATACATGGGCAGACTGCACAGCTGAAAGGGGAAGTACTGCCAGCTGTATCTTCCATCATTAACCACTGCCGTAAGCAAGATCTGTTTGATACACTCTGAAATAAAAAAACAGACTCCAAACCAGAAGATGATTTTCCAGCTTTGATCCAATTTCTTCTTTCCCTGCATGTTCTCACCCCGTCTTATAGGTTATATATTCCATCCTCTAATTCTATTATTGTGTTGACGAGATTATTATACGCTATATCTGATTCCCGGTCTATTGCCTGATTCGACATTTTTATACAAAATCCAACGACATAAAAAGAGCAAAGATAAAAATCATCTTTGCCCTTAAAACGGTCTTAATTATACGATCAGATCCTTTTTTTACGGAAAATCATCACAGCACCCGCTAAAAACAAAAGGCTTAATCCTGCTGTTACCCCAACCGAAGCCATAGCATCCGAAATCCGGTAATCCGCAGCCAGCATGCCGAAGTTATTTGATGCCAGGAGTAAGGGGTTATATTTCTGTAAAACCGGCAGCATATTTACCATAAATAACAGGACTACTACGGCTCCCACCCCCAAAAGGCTGGTGTAACTGTTCTTCCCCACTGTAGAAACCAGAAGGAGAAGTGACAGCAAAAATATGCCAAACAGCCACAGGCACAAAACCGCGAACCAAAGATGATGGATATCCTGCTGGTTAAATAAATACACGGTGTATCCATAGGTTGTCACAAAGCACAAAGCCAGAGATAGGGTCCAGGTGACCGCTGCAGACGTAAACTTTGCCAGAATAACAGCATTTCTGGACAGGCCTTTGGTTAATATATTAATCAGAGTCCCTTTGGACAGTTCACTGGAGAGGATACCGCTGAAAACCAATATCAGAACGATCAATCCCATAGAAGTATTATTTTTGAAAAACTGCATATAAGAATCCATTGCCGTGGGTTCCTGCATCGTAATCTGCATTCCTTCTATTGCAAAATTCTTCAATATCATCGGTGTAAGTTTGGCAGTGAGGGGACTCATCATACCAAAGATAAAAAATATAGTTAAGAGGATGAAAAAACGGTAGGTTCTTAACTGCTCCAGCCATTCTTTTTTCAGAAAAGCTACATATCCTTTCATTTTACCACCTCCATAAATAAGGCCTCCAGATTTGGCTCCTGTACCTCGTACTTCAATACCTGCATCTGCTCTCTTAAAACCAGGGATAGTATATCTAATCCGCTCTTTTCCACATCCTGTACCTGAATCGTTAAAGAGAACCGGGACCTGTCAACAGATGTGATTCCAGCCGTGTTCAAAAGTATACCCTGAAGCTTTTTGGCATCCTGCTCATTCATCAGTTCCAGAATCATTTCATCTCTTTTATGGCCTGATTTTAATTCTTCCAGACCTCCGCAGAGTGCCAGCTTTCCGTCATGCAGAACTGCAACCCGGTCGCAGATGCGCTCAACATCCGATAAGATGTGGGTGGAAAATACCACGGTCATCTGGAATTTCACCACCGATAAAATATCCAGTATTTCTTTTCGCCCAACAGGGTCCAGTGCAGAAGTAGGTTCATCACATAGCAGCAGTCTGGGATCGTTTAGCAATGCCTGGGCAATTCCCAGCCGTTGTTTCATCCCTCTGGAATAACCGCCGATTTTCTGCTTTACATCTTTTAGGCCTACGATTTCCAACAGTTCCCCGCTTTTATCCTGAATCTTTTTTGCCGGCATCCCGGATACTTCTCCGCAGAGCTTCAGATATTCTTTTGCACGCATATAATTATAGAACTCCGGCACGTCCGGGAGATAGCCAATCATACGATTTGTTTTGGTCTCCCCATAGGAAACTCTGCTTCCTCCTATCCGTATCTCTCCTTCATCCGGCTGCAGCAGACCCAGAATCATTTTCATGGTGGTTGTTTTACCTGCTCCATTTGCCCCCAGAAATCCAAACACACTATGTTCCGGCACCTGAAAACTGAGATCCTTTATGACTGCATGGCCGTTAAAGCTTTTCTTTAAATTTTTTACCTCTAAAATGTCCATTATTCTTCACTCCTGCCTACGGTAAAATACAATATCGGTCCGATAAACTGAACAATCAGTACAATAACTACCCATATCGCTTTATTTCCAAAACGGTAATGAGGATGGCGCAAAACATGGATCAAAGCCGTGATCGCCAATGCCAGCTCCGCTGCAATTGCCGGAATCAAAAACGGCAGAAATTCCACTAAATCTTTCATTTTAATCTCCTCCTGGCCGGGGCCTGCTAAACGCTCCGGGTATTAATTAATTGTTACTGTAACTTTAATTTCATCTGATGAACAAGACGTTTAAATTCATCTGTTTCAAAAAGAGGCTCAAACTTTGGATTCTTCTCTAAGGATTCCAACAGACTTCCCTTCACTACAGATTCACTCCTTGGCATATTGGTACCGAGTCCCAGCATATCAAACCAATTATCCATCTGATCAAAATACCGGTTCCCCTGGAGCTTCAGCGGGAATATATCTCCGGTAAAAATATCGGCGTATTTCTGAAGCATATCCAGTGCTTTGGGTACCCTTCCCTGGGAAATATATGCCTCCGCAGCCAGGAGGTACATCGGTGCCAGACCCCCGGGGTGCATCTCGATCAGCCCCATTGCTTCTGAAATCTGAATAAAACTATGCATCCACATATCCACTTTTTCTTCCGAATCGGAATACTCATAAATCAGATTTCCAAATCCTCCAAGCGCCAGCAGAATATTCTGATAGATCATCGTCTGGAGTACTTCAATTGCCTTGTCCTTTTTTCCCAGCCGGTCAAATGCCGATGCCAGGATTACTTCCGGCGAAGTTTTGGGGCGGTTACAGTCTTCTAATAAAATCATGGCGGCACTGGGGTTATCCATGCACATTTCACAGCCCGCCTCCAGATAAACCGATACTCCAAGGATATATTCGTCATTGGTTTCTTCTCTTATATGAATCATAAGATCCCTTGTCTTTTCCAGTACCTCCTGGCTTTTTTCCGGTGAATCAGCCAGCATACAATGATTTACCAGCAATGCTCCCATCTCCACCAGAAGCGCCGGGCAGGCATAGTATTTTTTAATCACTTTTTCACATTCCGCGAATACTTGATCAAACGGCTGCTCTGCAAAATCCCGGCAAAATTTTAAATACAATCTGCGGATATCCTCCTTCACCATCTGTGGTTTATAATCAATCAGATCATCTATACTGATGTTAAAATAAGCCGCTAATAACGGAAGCAATGTAATATCGGGATAACTCTGTCCGGTTTCCCATTTTGATATGGCTGCTTTCGACACGCCCAAATATCCTGCAAGTTCATCCTGGGTAATGCCTTTTTCTTTTCTTTTCCCCACCAGGATCGATGCAATATTTATTTCTCTCATTAAAAATCACCTCCATACACGTAGTATAATGGAGGTGATTCTAAAATACAATGGAAATGAAGTTGTTAAATTTTACATAAGTCAACCATTAGTTGACTCCCGGTAGCCGAACTCCCGGGATAGCTGTTCTCTTACTCCCAAAACCTTTTCCGCCAGTTCTTCAATTCTGGCATCCGTCATTTTCATAGCTGGCGCAGATATACTAAATGCGTTCTTAACTTTACCACGGTAATCGAAAATGCAGGCTGCGATACAGCGCACACCAATTTCATTTTCCTCATTGTCAAGGGCATATCCCCGTTCACGGATTTTCTTTAGTTCATGCATCAGATTTTCCAATGAAGTAATGGTATACTCTGTCTTCTTTTCGATCACGCTGTTTTCCCATATAAACTTCACTTCTTCTTCGGGCAGCTGCGCTAAAATGGCCTTCCCCACTCCGGAGGAATACATCGGCCTGGATAACCCAATCTGGGATGCCATCCGAATGGCACTGTCATTTCTGATGATCGGCGTCACCTTATCAATATAGACCACCTCACATCCTCTGCATTCCACCAAATGTACCGTTTCCCTGCA
The DNA here is from genome assembly GCA_018365455.1 of Clostridiales bacterium. Lineage (GTDB taxonomy): Bacteria > Bacillota > Clostridia > Lachnospirales > Lachnospiraceae > Robinsoniella. The sequence continues at coordinate 25,278 of JAGZJZ010000060.1, read as the reverse complement.
CTCATTTGCCAGCTTCTCCAGATAAGGATGGGCAATAGTCACCTCATCCATCCCCGCCAGCGCCCTGCTGGATATTTCCATTAATTTATAAGTAAGACGATATTTATTATTTTCATCCTGGGTTACATATCCCATGCAAATCAGAGATAACAAAAGCCTGTGTACCGTACTCTTATGAAGCCCGATACGGGTGCTCAAATCTACCAGTCCAATAGGTCCGGTACCGGCTAATGTTTCCATCACCATAAATATACGGTCTGCTGACTGTATCGGGTTTTTCAGTTCTTCACTCATAATATCCTCCATCCGCTGTACTAACGCCTTTGAACATTCATTTTATCATTAAAAATTTGGGATCGCAATATAAAAGTTTATTATTTTCCCTATTGACATTTCCTACTATTCTGGATAAAATCAAATTAATAGTTTTATTTTATAAAACTAAGTTTTACATTATGAAACTCAATATATTTGCCAGTATGACAAACTCCTCATGGCGGAATCACATCATCACATGTTTTCCGCCACTCATCAAACACCTGTGATTATGATATAACGAAATCAATTCAGAAATCAAATATAACAAGGGGGATTACAAAATGTTAAACGAGAAAGCGAACGAAGTGAAAAAAGATTTTGATTTACTTGCACTGGGTGAACTGCTGCTGAGGCTGTCTCCGCTTGGAAATGAACGGCTTTCCAGAGGCGATACGTTTTTAAAACAAATGGGCGGTGCTGAATTAAACGTGGTTTCCGGCGCCTCCCTACTGGGACTTCGAACCGGCATCATCTCAAAGCTTCCAGCCAATACCATTGGGGCTTTTGCCAAAAACCACGTCCGTTTCTGCGGAGTCAGTGATGATTATCTGACGTATGACGAAAGCAGAGATGCCAGGCTTGGAATCTACTATTACGAATATGGTGCGTACCCACGCAAGCCGGGAATTGTCTATGACCGAATGAATACCTCCATCAATAAAATCTCCACCGGGGATTATCCGGATTCTTTATACCAATCCACGCGCTGCTTCCATACCAGCGGTATCACCCTGGCACTTAGCGAAAGTACCTGCCGTACCGCCATTGAAATGATGAAGCGTTTTAAAGCAGCAGGCTCCCTGATCTCCTTTGACGTAAATTTCCGCGCCAACCTGTGGAATGCACCCCAGGCAAAAGCCTGTATCGAGCAGATTCTGCCCTACGTTGATATTTTCTTCTGCTCGGAGGATACCGCAAAGCTTACCTTTTTAAAGGAAGGATCCATCCGGGACATTATGAAATCCTTTACCAGAGACTATCCCATCTCTATCGTGGCATCCACCCAGCGAATCGTACACAGTCCCAAGATTCACACCTTTGGCTCGGTGATCTATAATGCAGAAGAGGATGCCTATTACGAAGAAAAGCCATATGAAAATATTGAGGTTGTGGACAGAATCGGCAGTGGGGATGCCTATATCTCCGGCGTACTCTACGGGCTGCTGGCACACAGCTTTGACTGCAGGGCAGCCCTTGCATACGGCAATGCCACAAGTTCCACGAAAAATACCATACCGGGAGATCTCCCCTCTTCCGACCTGGCTGAAATAGAACGGATTATACAGGGGCATCATTCAGATATCCAAACGGAAATGGATCGCTAGTGCATTGCATAAATAATGGTGAATAGAGTGCCTGCTATCCCCATCAGAATTGTTTCTGCTTCGGCAGCCATTTTCCCCTCCATGCATACAGGATTACCCCCAGCATGGCACAGACCCAGGAAACCGGATATCCCCAGAGTACCGTTTCCAGTTCCGGATAAAACAGAACCATGATATTTACCCACAGCATTCTGATTCCCACCATACTTCCTACCATCAAAAGCATGGAAGTAATGGCTTTTCCGGCTCCCCGGAACACCCCTGTCATAACCTGGGCTACGGTCAGTGTCACATAAAAAGGTGCCACTGTCCGAAGCATCAGATACCCATTCTGGTTTACCGCCGTATCTGATGAAAATACCCGCAGCGGATATTGCCCGAATAAGAGCAGCAGTATGGTGACAGCCACGGTGTAGGTCAGACCAATCACCAGGGTATTTGCTGCTCCCTTTTTCACCCGGTCCCGCTTTCCTGCGCCTACATTCTGCCCGGTAAAGGTCATTGCGGCCATGCCAAAGCTCATGATGGGAAGTATGACAAAGCCGTCTATTTTCATATAGGAACTGCATCCAGCCATGGCATCTGCTCCAAAGCTGTTTATATTTGCCTGAACAACCACATTCGAGAAGGATATGATGGCATTTTGTATGCCGCTTGGGATTCCCATCATTAACACACGCATCAGCATGATTCTGTTGATACCCAGTTTTTTCAGGTGCAGACGGTAGATATCGTCATCCCGCATTAGTGCCCGTACAACCATATACGCAGATACAACCTGTGATATAACAGTTGCCCATGCCGTTCCAGCAACACCCATATGAAATACTACCACAAATACAATATCCAGGATAATATTGACCACGGATGAAATGCACAGATAATATAATGGACGCTTTGAATCCCCAACACCTCTTAGAATTCCCGCACCCATATTATAGAGAATGTTAAATACGGAACCGCAGAAGAAGATGCGCAGATATGTGATTGATTTATCCATAACTTCCTGGGGAGTTCCCATGACAACCAATATCTGCGGTGATAATACCACCCCAACCCCGGTCAGGACAATTCCTCCGATGATGCTGATTGTAATGGAAGTATGTACGGCATCCTGGATTCCCTTTTCTGCCTTTCCCCCATAATACTGGGAGATTACAACTCCGGCACCTGTTGCAATCCCCATAAACAATCCCACAATTAAATTAATCAGGGAATTGCTGGAACCAACGGCTGCAAGTGCTTCCTTTCCAATGAAATTCCCGGCTATGATGGAATCCACCGTATTATATAACTGCTGAAACAGATTGCCGATCAGAAGCGGAATGGAAAACAAAAGAATTCCCTTTATGATACTTCCCTCGGTCATGACTTGTTTACTGGCTGTTGCTCTACTTTTCATTTTCAAACTCCCTTCCCATAAAAAAACTACCGCCTAAGCAGCAGTTTTTCATAAAATTATCTAAGTAATACTTAACTTCCCGCCAAGATCTTCCGTTGTGAGCAGTCCATTTACCAAAATAAAATGCTCCGGCATCTTTCCCTCGGTCATCCATTTCAATTCCCAGCCCAGCAGGTCTTTGGTCGTCCTTCCCACATCCCCTCCCAGAGACTCTATAGAATAGCGCATTTGATCTGGTTTACAGCAGGGCTTCCCTTTTAGCCGCAGGCATTCTTGGCAGTAATCACAGTTACCTGCTGCAAGGCTCTTGCTTCCGGGATATTGATCTTCTAAACGGTGCATCACATCAGACAATTTCTTCTTTTCACTTCCCAGATTATGCTTCAGAAAAGCCGATATGGTCTCTTTGGAATGGCTACGCACAGTTTCCTCTTTGGGGATGATGATTCTTGTGCCAATCACATATAGATACTTAAATTTATTCCAGTAATCCATTACATTGAAATCATATGGCGGACATGACCACTTTTTCCCGAAGTCAGGACAAGCCTGACAGCACGCTAAAAACTTTGGTACATCCACATAATCTTTCAGGTATTCCTGTACGGTTATTTTGTTAGACAACTGCTCCGTCGTATAATACATTTCAATCCTCCCTTTCCTGCTGGATCTGTTCCTGTTGGTTCTATTCTTTTTGCAGCCATTTCATAATCGGGGCGTTGGGATCTGCCGTTTCATTCCCGGACATCTCATAACTTCTATATTTATGCCTGTTATATGAATTTCACTATATACTTTTCATTTCCTGATACAGTCTCCCAATGGGTAGACCCACTACATTGTTATAATCTCCATCAATCTTCTTAATATAAACTGCAGCCCGTCCCTGAATGCCATACGATCCTGCTTTGTCCATAGGTTCTCCGGTTGCAATATAGTCCCTGATTTCCTCATCTGTCATAGGATACATGGTTACATCCGTTCTCTCGGAAAAGGTTGTTACCTTTTTTCTGCCGGATTCCAGCTTAATCAAAGTTACACCGGTATACACCTGATGGGTTTTCCCCTGGAGTAGCTGAAGCATTTCCTCTGCTGCTTTTTCATTCCCCGGTTTTCCCAAAATTCTGTCTGCTATTGCCACGATGGTATCCGCACCAATAATGCATGCATCTTCCTGAATCCCTGCCGCCACTGCCTCTGCCTTCATTGCGGACAGTTCTTCAACTATCTCATCCGGCATGACTTTATCCGTAATCTCCGGTGCATCACTGGTAACCACCGCAAACTGATATCCTGCCTGAGCCAGCAGTTCCTTCCGTCTCGGGGACGCAGATGCCAAAATTATATTCTTCATGTGATCTCCTGTCTGCTGCCATGCAGCCTAGTGCCGGGCGGCATTAGAGCCTGTTTGATAAATGCTCTAAAAATTAATGCCGTTCCAGCCCCAGTCCTTGATTCCTTCGTAAGTGATATATGTTCTGTCTGGAGAAATCTGCAATTCCCGGGATAACAAATTACAAATGGCCTCTGTCATTTTCTCACAGTATTCTCTCTCTACCTGTCCAAAGACCTCCACTTTTACATAAGCCGTTGCCGCTTCCTGGTTTCCTTTAAAATATAAGCGGCAATTATCCTCGAGATCCACCATCAGCCAGCTTTCGGTCTTTCCTGGAATTATTTCAATAATTTTACCTAATTCTCTTTTTAATGTCTCTGACTGATTCTCTGTCAAAGAAACGGATACTCTTGTTTTAATATATGGCATTATTAGCCCTCCTTTTTATACAATCAAACATTCCATAAACTCATTATAAACGATTATTCCTGCTCTGCAACAAAAATTCTTTCACTTCACGGAAAATTTCCTCCCGGTTTTCCCTGGTCACTTCTAAAAGTTCCACGTCTTTATGTTGTCTCACCTGATCCAGCCAGGTTCCTTCAAACCCTTTGCGCACTACTCCCACCACCGGGGTCTCCATATCTAATACTTCCATTATTCTGCGTTTAAACTTCTCTGCCATACCTTCAAAGCGCCCGCACTCATCCATTACAATACAATCTGCGTCCACCCTGATGCGGTCCAGAATTTCAGTCCCCAGCCGTTCAATCACCTGGGTTCTTACCTGAGGAATTCCGTCTTCAAATTGTACAATTACATTTTCTTCTTTCCCGGAATCCGGCAGCGATGCCCGCTTCATAAACAGGGATTTGTTTTTCATATTCCGAGTCTCCCCAAAGCCCGTGGAAAACCCATCATATATCACACCCGTTTCTTCCAATGCACGCTGTATGATCGTGGATTTGCCTACCTGTATCTCCCCGGTTAAAAATAAATGACGCCTATTTACCATGTACATAATACCTCACAGCATCGGGATGCGCTTCTTCCAGTAGAAACAGTCCCTTTGCATTTTCTACATATTTCATCATTAAATGTGTCAGATATGCCTCTTCCAGTGGAAATTCGGGTATCTCTTCTATAGAAGAATTACTTTTTTCCTGGTCATGCCAATTAATATGCTGTATATTCTGAAAAGATATCTGAAGCTGTTTTATATATTCATGCAGTACCATTCTCTTTGATTCATCAATTTCACCTGACTGTACGATAAAGATCATCTGTTCCGCTTCCGCAGACATTTTCCACATAATATCCAGCATTTTACGGTAGAAGTCCGCATTTATAGCTTCCACCGGCTGTGACAGGTACTGTTTCACCTGATCCGCCACCAGATAAAAGTGGGTCAGCGCTTCGCTGGTAACCCCATAGTCTATCACACGCTGCGTACTGATATCCAGAATAGACAGATAGGAATTCTGGATTCGGAACAGTTCCCGGACATTCCCTCGGAATTGTCCTTTTAAACTGGTAGGAAAAAAGAAACGGTTTACCAGGAGTACAAGGAGTACCGCTAATACCAGATAGCCGATACGCAGTTCCACAGCCGTAGCTCTGTTCATGGTAATCGATGCCATAAAGAGGGCAAAGCTGGTGGAGAATACGGCCTGTATACGGGTTCCGGGTGTGGTGCAGTACATCAGCGTAACCATAACCGTTGCAAATAGAAAATGCCACACAATTCCAGGAAGATACGAAACGGTAAAAAATACCAGCATACATCCCAGAAAGGTACCGACCAGCCTGTTCTTAACACGGTAAGCACTGTCCTCATACATTGGCTGTATCATTAAGAATGCATTCAGGGGAATCCAGTAGGAATGATTGATATTAGTCAGCTGGCTGATTAAGAAACTCACCATAATGACAATGGATAAGCGCAGTGCAAATCTAACTTCAAATGCATCCAGATGTAATTTCTGCCTGTACTTCTGAAAGATAGAAAACCCTTTTGGATGTCTCCAGGATGTTGAAAAAGCCGGTTTTTCATTTCGGGCTGCCCCATCCAGGATAAGCACCAGCAAATGTAAAAAATTCCGAAAGAAAATATAGAAAAAAGCATCTGCCTGGTCTTTGCCGCCCTCATTTAAGAGGTTGGTTGCTTCCTGTATTAACTCTTCATTATCCACTTTGTTAAAAGAACTGTGTACCCGGTCCATATAATCAGCCAGACGGTAGAGGATCCCTTCATATTCTTCCCGGTATTGCCCGCATTCCTCATCAAAATTAGAGATAAAATATCCCGAGCGCTGAAATAAAAGGGCAAACATATAATGCAGTTTACTTTCTCCCTGCATCTCGAATGCCACCTGACGCCCATCATAGGCAAGCTTATGCAGAGAGCTCTGTATCTCTATGATTTCCTTCTGCATCCGCATATCCTGGCCTCCTTTGGCTATTAACCGAAACTGTCTGGCAAGCAGATCCATTCCCTTTCTCGCTGCCCGGTAATCCTGGGGTCTGCGGTAAATAAATGAATAGAGAGCCAAAGCCACAGACAATACGGTCAGAGAGTAAAGCATCACTCCCAGCAGTGGCAATATCCCCGACCACCCTATGGGCACCAGCTGTAAAAATACAAATGCCATGGCATATGTAAAATATCCTTTCTGGTTAAACTGTGTTGTCTGCAGATACACGAGAAGAAACGGCACTACAAAGTTTAACAGAACACACAGGGGGATATTTAAGGTGGCAAAAAAAGCCAGAATACATAAAAGAAACATTTCCAAAACAAGTCCGCATATGCCCTTCATTGTAAACTTCTTTTGTCGGCGTATCTGAAACGCGGTCGTAAGGAAAGACACCATAATGGAATAACGAGTTCCAAATAAAAAGATGACGGAATAAAAAAGAAACAAAAAAAATAAGATAACCGGCAGAGCAGCATCCCATTTTTTCTTAAACAATAAAATTTTATTTTTCATTGCTGAAAACATTATAATCACTCCACTTCAAATACTTATTATACTCCTATATTTGAAAAAGTGCCAGAACGTGTTTGAAATTAGTTTCCTACACTGTGCGTCACTGTTTGTGGGAGATTCGTTACAAATGAAGGGCGCATAGCGGTCTATGAAGCTTGCGCATTGTAGTAGAATTTTACTTATACAAAGGGTCTGTCTAACCTATTTTCATATGCATTATTTTCCCGAAGCATTTTATTCCACATAATATGATCTACTCCGGTATTACATAGAAACTGATAAAATCTGCATTGAGATTTCGTAAGCTTATAGGGTTTTTCCAATTTTTGTACGGTTTCTTTGTGTAAGGTTCCTGTCTCCTGGAAATAACTTCCCAGCTTTTCCAAATCCTTAAATAATTTTCGATTCATGAATTCCGGCACCATGCACGTACCCGCCGCCCCACTTCTGGCTGCAGTTCCGAGATATTTCATATGCAGCCTTTTCGCCTGTTGTTTCATGCATCGTCTGGCATAATCAGCATGTGAGGAACCTGCAAATCCCATTTGAACAATACATCCAAGCGACTTATTCCCGGTATCCTGTACCTGGAGATTCTCAAAGAGTTTCATTACAGGTCCTGGCATTGCATGTACATAAAGAGGTATTACGATTAAGATCGTGTCAAAACTTTTTATTTTCTCTGCAATGACTTCCGGCTTTTCTTTTTTTATGCAGCACACCATGGGGATTTCTTTCATTCCCTTTACAAACTGCGTTATAAATATTCCTGTATTCCCTTTTTCTCCATGAGGAGAACCATTTATAATGAGAAGTTTCACCTTATCTGCCCTCCTTATATTCCGCAATCGTGCCAATGCATTTAATTTTCCACTGAAATTGGTCGCAGACTCTTCTGAAATAATCTATAAAGAGCTCCCGATCCTCTTTCGATGAGAACGTATCCTGATAATAGATTTCTATTACAGGGGTTTTATCGTATCTGGCAACATGCATTGCTTCGCCGGAAGTATATTGAATATAAGGAAGAACAGATACTATCATTCGGTCCAGCAGCGTTTTCAAATTACCGCTGACAAAACCGCTGGATTCTTGTACCAGTAATACTGCCCTGTCCGCGCTAAAAAAAGCATGATAAAAATCATCCAGATCCTTTTGTACACACCTTCCCGGAGTTTTCAGCCAACAGGACCAGCAGCCAATGCAATCCCTGACCGAAACCCTGCCAAGATCCAGTATATATGTGTCCGATTCCTTTTCCTGAGCCGTTGTGGGTAAAACATCCCACTCCCGGCAATCTTTAATCATAACTGTTTTCAATATATTTCACCTGAGCTCATCTGAGCTTTCCATTCATAATGATGCTTTCACTATAATGCTGGTGGTTACCCCCAGGTCAATACTTTTTAAATAAATCGTTCTATTAATTTATCGGAATCCAGCTCTCATAATAATTTCTGGGATTCAAGCTTCCCACAACACAGATTCTCGTCCTGATATATACAATCCCTTTCATCTTCAGTTCATTCTCACAAGCCCATCTATTAACCAAATGATACATTCTTCCCATGGTATCATAATCATCCACATTTGATTCTACCACGGTATAGATACTCTTTCCGGATATCAGGTATTGTTTATCGGGGTTTCTTTCCCCCTCTGCGGGCTTAACAATTCTCATTTTGGATTCTTTGTATCCATTTTCATCAAAGGTTACTTCCCGGATCATATTGCTGATAATATCTTCTCGTTCAAAATCAATGTTGGGAACTACATGCTCTGTATAATCGGAAAACGCTGACACATAGTCAATAGAATCCGCAATTTCGTAGAGCGGCAGTTCACAAATGCTGTATTGATGAAGATGCTTGGGTAAATTCTTCATAAACAATTGATCCTGTGCCAGCCGTTCTTCCATTAACTTTAAGCGCTCAATCTCTTCTTTTAACTGACATTGCTTCCTGGAAAAAATCTTATCAAACTGTGAAATATCATCCTGGTTAATCAGTTCCTTAATCTCTCCGATTGCAAATCCGTGTTTTTTATAATTATCTATAGCCATCAGGCGGAAAATATCCTGGATCGTAAATTCCCGATAACTGCTTTTCTCGTCTTTATTCGGACAGATCAGCCCCTGTTTTTCATAATAGCGAAGTGTCTCTCTCGTGATTCCCAGGCTGTTATAGAGTACTCCGGGGTTATAAACATGGCTGATCCGCTCCATTTCGGGCTGGTCAATTGCAGTAAAGCTTTGCTCGATCAATTTTTTCCTGTCCATGAATCCCTCCTGTGATGGTTAATATATTAAAGATATTACTACTGTATCACAGGTAATCAGTAATTCCAAGACATGGTGTCATTTTCCTATATACTCGCTTTCATTACTTCATAGCTTCTATTACTTCATAGTTTTCATCACTTTGTAGCTTCCATCACTTTGTAGCTTCCATTACTTCATAGCCTTCATCACTTTGTAGCTTCCATCACTCAGAATTTGATCCAGATATCCTGCCACAGCATCTTCAAATCCTTTGATATCTGTCAGATCTTCTCCCCAGAATTTTGTATTTTTACAAACGGCATTTGCCAGCGTTTTGGCATCATCGTTACGGTGTTCGTAGAAGAATTCCAGTACTTCCCTGTCATCCCGCACCAGATATTTCTCGTCTCCTCTGACTGCTTCCAATCCATTTTCGGTCAGATTTATCCCGCGGTAGAAAGCGATATAAAATGCAAAAGATGCTGTAATACAAGCAGGCAGTTTTCCAAATTTTTTCACATAGCCTTTCAGGGACGGCATAACTCTTGCTTTCCACTTGGAGGTAGAATTCAGGGAAATATCAAGAAGTGCGTGATCCACAAATGGATTGTTAAATCTCTCTGTTACGGCTGCCGCAAATTCTTCCAGTTCTTTCTGAGGAAGTGATAAGGTTGGGATAATTTCTTCGTATATGGTCTGATTCATAAATTTACAAATGGTCTGGTCATTCATGCAATCTCTCACGATGTTCTGACCCGCAAGATATGCCCCCAGAACCATTGAAGTATGAGCACCATTTAAGATACGCACTTTACGCTGTTTGTATGGCTTATGGTCATCGCAGATGATGACGGGAAGCCCTGCTTTTTCAAAAGGCAGTTCTTCTTTCAAACTCTGGGGGCCTTCGATTACCCAGAAACCAAATACTTCTCCCGTGTCGATTAAATTATCTTCGTAGCCCAATTCCTCACACAGTGCCTGTGCTTCATTTCTGGGGTAACCGGTCACAATACGGTCAACCAATGTGGAACAGAAGATATTTTCAGACTTGATCCACTGAATAAAGGTATCTCCAAGATTCCACTGATCTGCATACTGAAGTACACACTTCTCCAATTCTTTCCCGTTATTATCAATCAATTCACAGGATAAGATGATAAAGCCTTTTCCTTTCTCCGATCCAAAATTAAGAAAACGCGCATGCAGAAACTGTGTCAGTTTTCCAGGATAGCTGGAAGCCGGACAGTCAGTGAACTGACACGCCGGATCATAGACAATCCCTGCTTCTGTGGTGTTGCATGCAATAAAGCGCAGGTCGGGATTTTTAGCACATTCCAAAACCCCATCAAATTCTTCATAGGAATTCAGACATCTGCTGACGCAGGAGATTACTCTTTTATCATTTACTTTCTGTCCATTTTCAAATCCCCTTAAAAACAGTGTGTAAAGTCCTTCCTGTTCATTAATTCTCTCCGAAAGCCATGGGGATGATATGGGCTGGCACAGCACAACTTTTGAATGAAACCCGGCTTTTTCATTCATCATATCAATCCAGTAGTCCACAAAGGCACGCATAAAATTCCCTTCGCCAAATTGCAGCACTCTTTCCGGTGCCTGCTCCAACAGATACCCCTCATAACCTTGCTCTTTTAATACCTCATAACTTAATTTTTTCACCTTATAATCATTCCTTTCATTTTTTATTCTTTATTCTTCATTCTTAATTTTTCATTCTTCATTTTTCATTCTTCATTTTTTATTTCTCAATTTATATCCTGCTTTCATCTCTCACTTATTTCCTGTTACAACTTAGATTTCTTTTCTCTTTACAGAGTAACTCCCTGTTTAAAGATCGCCATATCATGAAATCCTGCTTTTTCAGCCTTTACCTGTTTTCCGGAAGCCACATCCAGGACATAACCAAATAGTGCTTCCGCCATTTCATCCAGTGTCTTTCCTTCCACCAGCTTTCCGCAGTTAAAGTCTATCCAGTTGTCCTTTCTGATGCTCAAGTCCGTGTTGCTAGAAATTTTAACCGTTGGTACCGGGGATGCAAAAGGCGTTCCCCTTCCGGTAGTAAACAAAACGATGTGTGCGCCGCTTGCCGCCAGGGCAGTGGAAGCTACCAGATCATTTCCGGGGGCACTGAGGAGGTTCAGGCCTTTCTCTTCCACCCTTTCCCCATACGCCAAAACTCCCGCCACTTCCGCCTTTCCACTTTTCTGTGTACATCCCAGGGATTTATCTTCTAAAGTGGAAATTCCGCCCTTTTTATTGCCTGGGGAAGGATTTTCATAGATTGTCTGATTATGGCTGGTAAAATAGTTTTTAAAATCATTAATCAATTCTACGGTCTGGTCAAATAACTGCCGGTTCCTGCAGCGATTCATCAGAAGTGTCTCTGCCCCGAACATCTCCGGCACCTCGGTTAAAATTGTAGTTCCTCCTTTTCCAATCAGCATATCGGAAAAAGCTCCTACCACCGGATTGGCGGTTATTCCGGAGAGACCGTCCGACCCTCCGCATTTCATCCCTATAACCAGTTCTCTTGCATCGGTCCTTTCTCTCCTGGCACGTCCTGCATATTCCGCTAATTCTTCAATCAATGCCAGGGACTCCTCTATTTCATCCGCACAGTCCTGCGCTGTCAGGAACCGCACCCGTTCCTTGTTATAACCCCCAATATATTTCTTTAATTCCTCAATATTAGAGTTTTCACATCCAAGTCCGAGTACCAGTACCCCTCCGGCATTTGGATGATTCACCAGATCAGCCAGAATCTTCCTGGTATTTTCCTGATCTTCCCCCATCTGGGAACAGCCGTAGGGGTGCGGGAATGCGGCTACGGCATCTATGCTCCCCTGCACATATTTCTGTGCCTTCCGTTCAATGGCAGCTGCCACATTGTTTACGCAGCCTACTGTGGGGATAATCCAGATTTCATTTCGAATACCAACCTTCCCGTCTTCCCGTTTATAGCCTTCAAAATACGCAGGTTCCCCATCTGATGCCTCCTGACATAAATTCCCAGATAGATCTGCGCCAGATGTGACTGGTATTTTTTCTTTCTGATAAGTATAGTCCAGCAGTTCACCAAGCCCTGTCTGAATATTATGGGTATGCACCCAGTCACCCTTTTTTATCTCTTCCTTCGCCAATCCAATCGGACAGCCATACTTTATTACCTGACCGCCTTTTCCCATATCTTTCAGTGCGAATTTGTGGCCCTGCATAATATCCTCATTTAGAATCACTTCCGCCCCTTCCAGAATACAGTTCATCCCTTTCTGCAATGGCTTTAATGCAACCGCAACCGTGTCGTTCTGATGAATCCTGATATAATCCTGCATGATACCTTCCCTTCCTCTGCTGTTTCTTATTGTTGCACCTCTTATTCATTCTGAAGTGTTTGGAATATACAATCCTGACATCTGTACACCTTATGAAAGAACCATTCGCTTCAAAGTGAGGTACTGGATCCGGATATGATCCCAGATCCGGATAAACCATTTTTAAGATGTATATACTGTCTGCATTTTATGTAAGTACTTACATTTAAATTACATCAATTATTTAGTTATGTCAATATTAACTTTTATTTTAAGCAAAATTATCTTGATTTTATTATATGTTGCTATTATAATAACTTTAATTCCAATTTGTAAGCATTTACATATTATCTCAAAAATGGAGGTGGCACTTATGAATATCTATGATATTTCCAAAAAAGCCGGTGTATCCATTGCCACCGTATCCCGTGTGCTGAACGGAAATGATAAAGTCAGTGAAAAGACACGTCAGAAAGTCCTAAGAGTCATGGAAGAAGAAAGCTACCACCCAAATGCCTTTGCCAGAGGACTTGGTCTCAATACTATGAAGACAATCGGTATTCTATGTGCCGATTCCTCGGATTCCTATCTTGCCAGCGCCGTTTATTATCTGGAACAGGAACTCCGGCGCTTTGGCTACGATGCACTGCTGTGCTGCACCGGATATGAACTGGAACAGAAGCAGAAATATCTTGAAATTCTGCTTTCCAAGCGGGTAGATGCCATCATTTTGGCCGGGTCCACGTTTATAGAACAGACTAATAAGAATAATCAATATCTCTGCCTTGCTGCCGGGAAAGTTCCGCTTATTCTGCTGAATGGTCATTTAGATGCTCCGGGGATTTACAGTTCCCTTTGTGATGACACCGCTGCTGTTGCAGATGCCGCAGAACGGCTGCTGGCTGGAAAAAGAAATAAGCTGCTCTTTCTCTACCGCTCTCAGTCATACAGCGGCAGACGAAAGCTGGAGGGATTTCTAAGAGCACATACCGGGCGGAAGATCTCGGTGGAAAAAGAGCAAATTATCTGCTGTAACGGTTCGATCACGGATATCAAAGAGCGGCTGCTCCAAGATTATGGGGAAGTTTTTCCATTTGACGGGGTTATCACCTCTGATGATGAACTGGCTATCGGCGTGCTGAAATTTGCCAAATCTGCCGGACTTTCCATTCCCGGCGACCTGTCTGTCATCGGATATAATAATTCAAAAATTGGAATCTGCTGTGAACCCGAACTGACTACCATTGACAATAAGCTGGAGTTTTCATGCAGGCATGCGGTATCTGTTTTAATGAGTGTGCTAAACGGAAAAAAGGTACCTGCAAAAACGGTCATTACCGCAGAAATCATTGCGCGGCAAACTACAGATAATCACTTTTAACCCATACCATTAAGGAGGATTTTACGATGAAACAATTTATGGACAAAGAATTTTTACTTTCAACCCCTGCTGCCAGCAGGCTATTTCATGAATATGCCGATACCTGTCCGGTGCTGGATTACCACTGCCACATTAACCCAAGAGAAATTGCAGAAGACAAACAGTTTTTAAACATTACGGAAGTATGGCTGGGAGGCGATCATTATAAATGGCGCCTGATGCGTTCCAATGGGATTGATGAACACTTTATTACCGGAGATGCATCACCACGTGAGAAATTCCAGAAATGGGCGGAGACGTTGGAAAAAGCAATCGGCAATCCCCTCTACCACTGGAGTCATCTGGAGCTGCAGCGCTATTTTGGTTATACGGGAATCTTAAACCGGAATACGGCTGAAGAAGTATGGAGTCTCTGCAATGAGAAATTACAGGTTCCGTCTATGTCCGTGCGCAGCATTATTAAGATGTCTAATGTAACTCTGATCTGTACCACCGATGATCCCATTGATACCTTAGAATGGCATAAGATGATCAAAGAAGATGACAGCTTCGATGTGGCAGTGCTCCCTGCATGGCGCCCCGATAAGGCGATGAACATCGAAAAAGCAGACTTTTCGGAATACCTTGGAAAACTCTCAGCCGCAAGCGGCATCCAGGTTAATGACTTAGCCTCCCTGAAAGACGCACTGAAAAACAGAATGGAATTCTTCCATAATAATGGGTGTCTGGTATCGGACCACGCACTGGAGTTTATATACTACAGCCCTGCTGACGATTCAGAGATTGACGCCATCCTTAAAAAGAGGCTTTCCGGGAATGCTGTTACAAGAGCGGAAGAATTAAAGTTTAAAACGGCATTTATGCTGTTCGCAGGACGGGAATATCACCGCCTTGGATGGGCTATGCAATTACATTTTGGATGCAAAAGGGATAACAATTCCTTAAGTTACCGGAAACTGGGCCCAGATACCGGATATGACTGCATTAATAACTATGCACCATCCTCTTTGGCTGCGGATTTTCTGAACTCGCTGATCTGTACTGACCAGCTGCCAAAAACGGTACTCTACTCCCTGAATCCAAATGATAACGCCTATATTGACGCTATCCTGGGATGCTTCCAGGACTCCACCGCCGTTGGTAAAATACAGCACGGAAGCGCATGGTGGTTCAATGACCACAAGCAGGGAATGACGGACCAGATGATATCCCTGGCAAACCTCGGCATGTTAAGCAACTTTATCGGAATGCTGACCGATTCCCGCAGTTTTCTGTCCTATACACGCCATGAATACTTCCGCCGCATTCTCTGCGACCTGATTGGCGGATGGGTTGAAAATGGAGAATATCCGGAAGATTACCAGGCATTAGGTGAAATCGTGAAAGGTATTTCCTATGAGAATGCCGTGAGGTATTTTGGATTTGATTTATAACATTTTAGATAGTTTACGTTCAAAATCATTTGACTTAAAGTATGCTTTAAGTATTATAATTTAATCAATACAGCTTTTCAGCCTGCGCCGCATAAGTTCTTGCGGCTGCAGGACCTGGAAGCAAAAACGTTATCAGGAGGTTATTTATGGGAACATCTAAGGTTTATTTTACAAACTTACATACCAGGAACAACGATAATCTACAGCAGAAACTGGCTCGGCTGATTAAAAAAGCAGGCATTGGCGAAATTGACTTTAATAAAAAATATGCTGCTATAAAAATCCACTTCGGAGAGCCGGGTAATCTGGCATATCTGCGCCCAAATTACGCAAAAACCGTAGTGGACGTCATTAAGGAACTGGGCGGTAAACCATTTCTCACAGATTGCAACACTCTTTATGTTGGCGGACGCAAAAATGCTCTGGATCATATCCAGAGCGCTTATGAGAATGGATTTTCTCCATTTTCCACAGGATGCCATATTTTAATCGGTGACGGATTAAAAGGAACCGATGAAACCCTGGTTCCGGTTGAAGGCGGAGAATATGTAAAGGAAGCAAAAATCGGGCATGCAATTATGGATGCGGACATCTTTATTACACTGACCCATTTTAAAGGCCATGAAGCTACCGGTTTTGGCGGTACACTAAAAAATATCGGTATGGGTTGCGGTTCCAGAGCCGGTAAAATGGAAATGCACAGTGCCGGTAAACCATTTATTAATGCATCTGAATGTATCGGCTGCGGCATGTGCAGCAAGATCTGTGCTCACGATGCAGCTGTTGTCACGGATAAAAAGGCTTCCATCAACCATGATAAATGCGTGGGATGCGGCAGGTGTATCGGTGTCTGTCCCCAGGATGCCGTTAAAGCAGCCTCAGACGAATCCAACGATATTCTAAACCGTAAAATCGCGGAATACAGCAAAGCAGTGGTAAGCAAAAGACCGCAGTTCCACATCAGCCTTGTAATGGACGTATCCCCTTACTGCGACTGCCACGGCGAAAATGATATTCCAATCGTTCCGGATGTAGGTATGTTCGCTTCCTTTGACCCCGTGGCACTGGATGTTGCCTGTGCAGATGCCGTAAATAAACAGCCGGTGATCCCAGGAAGCCTGCTGGAAAAAAGCACCGACCATTCCCACGACCACTTTCACGCAGTCAGCCCGGATACGGACTGGAAGGTAGGGATTGAGCATGCCGTTAAGATCGGGCTTGGCAATCAGGATTATGAATTAATTGAGTTGAAATAAAGAAAGCAGCATGCTGATGCTTGTTTGGGAATTTATTCCCGCCAGATGCCGCTATGATATAGTTAAAGCGCTGTCTTCGTTGAAAACAGCGCTTTTATCTATTTCAATCCTACATCATTTGATCCACCAGAAAATCCCCCATGCAATCAGAGCGATGCCAAGAACCCTGCCGATCAGCACGCTTTTCTTTACCCCGATGAGCTGAATGGTCTGAGGCGTGCAAAAAGGAAACAGGGTAAGGGTTGCTCCCAGAATTACAAGCATCAGACAAACCACCCATTCCCCCACAATCAGCGATGCAAAAGTACAAATGATCAGGGGTATTATAACCAGGGCAAGAAATAGCTTTTCATATTTTTTTGCAAAACCTAAAAATTGTTCGCAGTCCTCTTTGCAGGCTTCACTGCAAAAGCTGCAGGTCATGCCGTCTATTTTCTCAATGACAGCATTCTCCACACCACCGGGAATCTTTTTGTTACAGTTCATACATCTCATGCATTACACCTCTTTCACAGAACCTGTTTGGTAATTCACTCCAGCCAACTGATTCTCTCATAAACTTGCTTTCCGGATATGCTATACGATTACATTAACTCATTTTTACGCAGATTGCAACTCTCTGTTTACCCGTTCCATAGCCTCCCCAATCTGCCTGGTGGTAAATCCTTCCCCATGCACTTCATTGGATTCCATAACAATTAAAAATGACTTGGGGTCTGCTGCTTTTACTGCCTTCTGTACAAAATACATTTCTTTATTATTGCAGGCGCATAAGACTACCTGGCGCTCATCCTGTTTGTATCCTCCCAGCGCATTCATTATGGTAGAACCTCTGCCGCAGCACTCTTCGATCACTTCCGTTACTTCTTTTCCATGATCGGTCACAACGATTGCCAGCTTTCCTGCGTTGATGCCGTACATTACTTTATCCACGGCCAATGCAAAGATAAAGTTAATGATCATTCCATAGATAATCCCGTCTACATCTTTGAAAAGAATGCCTCCGGCAAGAATAATTCCCACATCTGTTAAAAATGCGATTCTTCCAAGCGGGAGATACGGCTTCAAAGCTTTCACCGCCATAATAATAAAATCCGCCCCTCCCGTAGAAGAGTTCGCCATGTAAATAATAGCATAACCGAAACCGCCGAAAACACCGGTGCAGATTGCTGCCAATAACCGGCTGCCCTGGTAAACCGGAAGCAGTGGTCCAATGAAATCAATCATCAGTGAAGAAATAACCATACAGCGCAAAGACCGAAAGAAAAATCCCTTCCCCAACAAGCGGTAGCACATCAGTGCAACAGGTATGTTCAGTACGATGGTTGTCGCACCTACCGGCAGGTCAAACAAACGGTACAGTATTATGGAAATACCGGAAAAACCAGTCATGGGAAAGTTTGCATGCAGCGCAAAATTGTAGATGCCTATGGCGATCAAAAGACTTCCCAAAAGTTCGATCCCTATCGTTTTGAATGTTGATTTGTTAAATATTTTCTCTCTCATTTCAGAAACCCTCCTTAAAGTTCTATTCCCGGAACCCTGAATCCTGGCGTAACAGCCAACCATTGCCCTATCGGGTCACAATCTACAGCGCAAATGCTGTAGTTTCCTGCTAGTGCCTCCATTCAGTCAGAAACTATAGGTTTCTGGCCAGATGGAGCACTAGATAGAGTCCTGGAAATATTATGAATTTACAACGAAAAAAAGCCACTGCGAAATATAATAATATAATTCGCAATGGCTCTTGTCTCTTACACAATATCATAGGATTTCGCTTCTGTCAACACCAAAACCCAATCTCCATGCCCCTCTCCTTTAAACGGAGGATAAAATTCCATTTCCTTTTGATTGATCAATTGTCCTGCAAAACTGTATACCCCGGTTTCCGGGTCCATCCAGTATGCATCTAAAATTTTAGGATGGGAAGAGAGCTCCAGCGTAAAAGGCTGCCCCAGATAAGCATAGCAGATCATAAAATCTTTTCCGGCAAATACGCTTACTCTTTCGTATTTTTCTCCCTGAACGGATACCAGCAGATGATCCGACGGAAGGCCATTTTGATAATCTACCCGTTCCATCAGATTTTTTAAATGCATCATCTGGGAGGAGCCTGCGTTGTGTATTGCTTCTTTCCACTCCTGCTTTACCCCAAATGCTCCTTCTCCATCTCGCCTGTTATAAAACTGCATGATGCTGTTATCCCCGTAAGTGTGCCCCATGGCACCTTCTAATACGGACCAGTAAGCATACCGGCGGACATCCCATGACTGCCAGTATCCCTGTGTCTTATCGTGTAAGCCCTGCAATACCTGCTCATAAGACGGCTCTCCGTCTACGGTTGGTTTCATAGGAAGCATGCTGTGGTCACGCTTTACATATTTCCAATTGTCTTCTCCGTAATTATCGGGATTTTTGCCATTGTCATCCCAGGATTGCATAACAAGCTGGTCATATCTGCGGTGTCCCGACTGGAACATATTAAAATCCAGCCAATCTTCATTATGGAACCAAATAGAGGAGGAAGTCCTTCCGAAGGGATGAAAGCCAACAAGCTGTTCCTTGCATCCTTCTTTTAACCTGGAGCCAATCCGGCAGAACACCTCCGGTGCTGCATCTCCTTTTACATCGCCTCCCACCAGCCAGATAATATTCGGTCTGCTTCCAAACCGCTCTATTAAAAAGTCCAGGTAGGCATCTGCATTTTCCAGGTTCAGATAACCTCGTGCCACATTTCCTCCCCAAGCCGGGAGCAGTGCCATATACAGTCCCAGTTTTTCCGCCATATCTACCATTGCTTCCGTTCTTGTCCAGTAATTTCCTACCAGATCACAGGCCGCAAAATCTTCATCCACGAGCGCATTGCAGCCGTCTATATTTTTCTGGGGCCACTCATGAATCAGCGTGGACTGGATAACATTATATCCTTTTTCCTTTCGGTTTCGCAGATATTCACATGCTTCTTTCTCCGTTAAGTGGCTAAACATCAGCCATGCAGTATCCCCCAGCCAAAAGAAAGGCGTCTCTCCATTTACCAGATATCTGCCATTACTGCTTACACATAAGGGCCCCTTTTCCCAGGGTTTCTTCGTATCAATCATCACTTTTCTCCTGCTTTTTTATTATAGATTTTTATATTTTCTTTTATTTTCTTTTATCTTCTTTTTGATCTTTATACTTATCTTCGTATTAATATGATTAATCTGATTTATCTGTTTTATCTAATTCATCTGAATTTATTTGATTTACCTACTTTATCTAATTCATCTGAATTTATTTGATTTACCTACTTTATCTAATTCAATCTGGTTTAATCTGATTTACCTACTTTATCTAATTCAATCTGGTTTAATCTGATTTACCTACTTTATCTAATTCAATCTGGTTTAATCTGATTTTTCTACTTTATCTAATTCAATCTGATTGAACTACTTTATCTGATTAAAATTATATCAGACAATTTCCATAAGTTCTAATAATTTTGTTAGTTATCCGCCACTATTTCCGTTATAATTATATTTAAATAAAAGAACACAACCCGGTTTGCCGCGGTCCGTTCCACTGGCAATCCGGTTAATCATTGTTATAACAATATTTTGGCAAGACATAGGAGGCTGCTATGTATATTATGAGTTACTCAAAGGACGAGACACAGGCTCTCTATCTGGCATCCAGTGAAGATATGTTTCACTGGAATAATTTGAATGACGGGGCTCCGCTTCTGGATCTGAGAGACCAGGGCAAAATTATTCGTGACCCTTACTGGTTTACCGATGAACAGGGGCTGTTTCATGTATTGTTTACGGACAACTGGAACAGCACTACCATTGGACATGCCGTATCCCAGGAGCTCCAGCACTTTGAAATAAAGAGCTTTATTCCTGTCATGGGAGATAACAGCGATGTTGCCAATTGCTGGGCTCCCGAAGTATTTATAGACCAGGAAACCGAAGAATACGTGCTGATCTGGTCTTCCAGTTTTTATTCCAGAAATACGGACAAACGGATCTCTAACCGGATTTACAGCTGCCGGACCGTAGATTTTAACAGTTTTACCAAGCCCCGTAAATTTTTCGATCCCGGTCATCAGGTCATTGACGCTACGGTTACCTTTAAAAATGGTATCTATTATATGGCTTTTAAAGACGAACGAGGGCATAACAGCCCCGACTCTCCCTATTGTGCCATTCGTACCGCTGTCTCTACCAAAGCCAATGGTCCTTATTACAACATATCAGCCCTGCTGACCCCCTGGCGCAGCGAAGGCCCCATCCTGGTTCAGCAGGAATCTGATTTTTATATGTTCTATGATTCTTTTGGTGATCAATGCTACCGGGGTATCAAAAGCAGCGACTTTGAACACTGGACTGATATTTCTGCACACATGGAATTTCCCCGTGACTGCAAACACGTGTGCATCCGGGAATATATCCGGTAGACAGATTTAAGACCCCCTGGGGAACATACGCCGGATGGAGTACTATCCCCTTACCGGGCAGTCTTTTTGTCTGTTATTTTTATACATACTTGGCGTTACCCGGTAAGTCTCTTTAAACTGCTTGGAAAATAGGAAAAATTGAAATATCCTGTTTCAGCCGCCACTGC
This sequence comes from Clostridiales bacterium, assembly GCA_018365455.1. Lineage (GTDB taxonomy): Bacteria > Bacillota > Clostridia > Lachnospirales > Lachnospiraceae > Robinsoniella. The sequence continues at coordinate 3,643 of JAGZJZ010000060.1, read as the reverse complement.
CCCTACCGGAAGATTGGTACTGTCAAACAGTCTCTTTGCCTCTTTCAGGCGCAGCATATTAATAAACTGGTTCAGAGATATCCCATTTTCCCTTTTAAAAATATGAGAAAGATAGGTAGGATTGAAATAGAGGGCTGCTGCTATGTCATCTCTATTAAAATCTTCTGAAAGATGCTCCATAACATATACTTCTACCTGTTTTATCATTGCAGCATTCATCTATCCAATACGCTCCATAATATTCGAAACTTTAACCGGGTTACCGGTCTTCATAGCTTCTTCCATAGCTGCCATGACCGCCAGTGTATGTATTCCCTCCTGTAAATCGGGCTTCGGTGTAATCCCCCTGTTCATATCTGAAGCAAAATGTTCCATATAATTCTGATACTCTCCGGCATGATGGCTTTCATTATCAAACCGGAAATAATATCCATGAGTTTCCGGGAACTCCTGTAATTGGGCTGTTTTTTGAACCGGCTCAAAATTCGTGTAATATTTAAGCTTCGGGTATCCTGCCCGACTGATTCCCTTAGACCCACGGATGGTACAGCTGATAGATTGCTCTACGGCACTTCCAAGGGTGGGTGTAGCATAAGCACCGGTGACGCTGGCAAATCTTCCGTCTTTATTTTTTAAGATAAACTTCAATGTATCCGGAACTTCAAGCCCATATGCTCTGGTATTCTCACTGACTACGCCCAAACCATACACCTCTTCTATTTCCGGAAGATACCAGACTGCAAGATCTACCGCATGTATCATAAAATTATACATCCAGGAAAATCCCTGCTGATGGCTCCAGGCACGTTCCAGAAACCATCTGGAGTCACTGGTATAGTGGGTTTCTATTGTCTCCAGTTCCCCGTGCTTCCCAGCCTCGTAATCCCTTCTCTGCCGCAGTGCCGGCTCAAAATATCTGGAACTCTGCCCCACAAATACAGCCTTCTTTGTCTCTTTTTGTACTCGTACCAGTTCTTTTGCTTCATCCAGGTTAATCATCAAAGGCTTGGTACATATTACATGCTTTCCGGCTAACAGCGCCATTTTAATATGTCTGGCATGGAGCTGGTCCGGCGTATAGATTCCGATAACATCAATCTTCGGATCCTTTAGCATCTCTTCGTAGCTGGTAGTGTATTTATTTAGTCCAAATTCTTCACAGCGTTCTTTACATAGCCCTTCATTTAAATCACAGATATTCCCCAGCTCCCACATCCGGCTGTTTAATACCGCTGATATCACACTTCTGCCTTCACCTAATCCTAAGACTCCCATTGTAAATATATGATCCATGTTCCAACCCTCCTGTTTTTTCTTAGCATAACAAAACGGATGGATAATTGCTTGTAACATGTTTCAAAATTCTTGTACTATCTTTGGATTTATACAAATTCACTTTTAATCTACTTTCACCACATAAGTATTCGTTTTTATCTGAATGAATTTTAATCGAATGATATTGAACCAATACTGAGATCTGATTGTATTTTTGATTATAGGGCTACGGCTGCTTCCATTTGTTACATTATTTGTTCTTTTAATGCAGTTTTGAATTTTACTGTTTTGATAATTTTCTCCTTAATTAAAATAAGCCCATAACTGCGGTTAATCAGTTACAGGCTTGTTATTAAGTATTTAATATTCTTTTATTATATTTGTTAATTTGTTATTTTTGAACAATAAACTTCTTTACCTTTAGGGTATACCGCTCACCATACACTTGATCCACTACATATGATTCTAATGATAATGTTTTTCCGACATACTTTTTCAAATCAAGATTTTTTAATATAAATTTTCCATTATTGTCCGATTTTACTGTTTGTATTCTTTTTTTGTTTGAGTCCCTAAGCACAATATTCGATTTCTTATTTGCCTTTCCAATAATATTTTTAGTATTCTTATTAATTCCATTAAATGTCTTTGGTTTAACTATATTTATAGTTCTTACAAGGTTTTGAAGCTTAATGTGACTTTTAAACCAATTATCATTTCTCAACCAACCATCTGGCAACTTTTTTGTAAATTCTTTTTTGCTTATTTTATTATATTTAAAATTAGCATCCATTAAATTTATATGTTGTTTAAGATTTGGTAATTCTTTTACTCTGTTCAATTGTACATAAATTGACTCTAAATTTGTTAAATTTTCAAGGTCTTTAAGGCTTACTATTTTATTCCCATCTGCAGCAAGATGTTTTAAATTATACAAATGTTTGATTGTCTTTATGTTTTTAATTTCATTAAAGCTAAAATCTAACACCTTTAGTTTATTTAACTTTTCTATCCCAGATAGTGATGAAATTTTATTATAAGATACATCTAAAGAAACAAGATTTTTAAGCTTTCCTATTCCTTTTAGGTTTCTTATTTTTTTAGAATTATTATAATTACTTGCATCTAGCTTTTTTATTTTCAATGCTTCTTTTTCAGTAAATGTGTCAAATCCATATTTGTTAAGTTTACGTAAAATAATTTGATATAAGATTTTATCTGGTATACCAGTATTATCATTACAAATTACTTTGCTATTAGAAGCCATAGTATTATTTACTGGAAGCATTGCCATAACCAGCACTAGGATGATTGAAGATATAAATATTTTTAGCTTTTTATTCATAATTTTACCCCCTATTTAATTTAATTAATATGATGCTTTTTTCATAAGATTTATGTCAAATAGTTTTAATTTATCGACACTCCCAGCATTACCCAGAATGTAATCATATAATTTTTTCTTGGCAAAAGTACCATCATACTTAGCTAAAGCTAATGCATAATCTCCAAAATTTCCGATTGTTCCCTTTGCGAGATTTCCCATGCTTAAAGTTACAGCTTCTTTTGCAACTTTATGTCGGTTAGGACATGTCTTTGGTGAATCAGCTCCTGTCTTGTTACCTTTAACATGTTTAATTGCAACACCTAATTTATTACCATTTCTATATTTAGTAACATGGGCAAATGAATCAGTCAAAAGATGGATAGCACTCCCCCACAAAAAATATTTTCTATTTTCTTTTGTATTACCATATTTAGATAATAGCGTACTCCAAGATTGATCTCCAAATTGTGTTTTGCTAATCTTTGACTTAATCTTATTAAATATCCTTTTATCCAGTCCTTTTATTAATTTATAGTTTGTAAACTTAGATGTATCTCCTCCTTTTAAAGCTATTCTTGTCAAGAATTCATAACACGATACATAATTAACAGGAATTTCTGGAGTACCTTTAATTCTATAACCTCCATGATATTCCGGAAAAGCACCATATCCATATAAATTTGCTTCTCCTGTATCAGGATAGATTGCTCCTGCCTTTATAACAGCTATAATCTTTGCATTTAATTTGAAATCATCAATAAAGTTTCCATGAACTTTCACTGTCCATCTACCTTCTACATATGCCTCATCATCATTGATTTCTTCAAATGTGTCTGCACATTCAGCATTGGCAGGTATAAAATCTTCATTTTTCCTACCTGTATCCTTAAAGTTTTCAGCAAACGTATCATACATACTCATTGCATAATCTGCGTCAATAAGCCCACATTCATCCGAATTTGAAATATTTTTAGATGTCGAGTCTATCAATTGACGAATAAACTCATGGGATTTTGATAAATCTTTTTCCCATAATAATGA
>JAGZJZ010000127.1 GCA_018365455.1 Clostridiales bacterium | reverse complement strand
CTAAACTTTTTTGACAGCAAACATTCAATTTTGACAGCAGTCTGATTTGCTGACCAATCCGCCAAACCCTTGATAAACACTAGGGTTTTTAATATTAAAAAGAGCGCGAGACGGGACTCGAATAATACAGTAACTCGCAAACACTGATAGAAAGGGGCGTTTTGCCACATCTATTTTTTCCGGACTCAATGACGGACTCAATGATAAAAAGTGCAAAGAAAAACGAAAATTACGTGAAAGGTAGTTTTCCCGCTAGGCTAAGAACTCAATCTTCTGTAATTTACCAAATTTACAAGTTAGGCTAATGCCATTTCTGAAAGATAACTTTTTTCTCTTTCGAAACAGGATGATTGTTTTTACAAAGAAGCTACCGCATTAACTGCCGATGTATTACCCAAAAATAATACTCGTAAATTTAATTGGCTACTATTTTAAATCCTTTTTCTTCAATAAATTTTGCTTCCTCAATTAATAATCTATCCATTAATTTAGTAACAAACTCAATATACCTTTCAATATCATTATAGGATAAAATATAACTATTTTCTCCATGTGCAATAGAATTTCTAATATTAACAAGTTTATCCAATTCAAACTTAAATTCATTAAAATTACTTACATCTATATTGAATATATTAAGCAATGCAATAAACACCTCAAATTTTAAATTTGACTTAGTATCAATTTTTCCGCTTATTTTTATATTACTTTTCATGACTGATAAAAAATTTTCAGTAAATTTACATTTTTGCTCGAAACTATGTTTTCCTTTTAAAGAATTGTAACTTTTATTATTTGCATAGGTCAAAATCTTATATGTCACTTCATTGGATGATAAATTTATCCTATTAATAAATTCAAATATTAATCTGTATGACTCTACAACATAACCCTCCCAATGTGCATATATCATTGGTAATGTCATCTTCAAATAAATATTATTAAATTCATTATTTTGCAAATTAAAATCTATATCCCTAAATAATAATTTTATGTTTTTTAACTCTTTGATTCTCCAATCCCTCTCAGCTTCAAGTTCATTGATTATTCTTTCTTCTCTGGTATCCATAATTTATTCCTATTCACCATATAAAAATTTTTCAGCAATCTCAATTTTATTATCAATCCTTGATTTGCTACTACTAGAAGCTCCAGTATTTTTCTTAAACTCCTTATCATTTTTCATTTCATTAATTCTTCTTATTAGCTCATCGTTATCCATTTTTTCAATAACCTCAAAATTTTTTGACATATTAACCATTACTGAATCATAAACACTTGTCGAAAAATTTAAAGTTGATAGTTTAAAAACATTAACTTTTAAATTTTCTAACTTACTGCATAAATGAACAAATAAATCCTTTTCCACTTTGTAATCAAACTTTAATTCACCTTTACTTATTCTCAACATATAATCATCCATATGTTTTTGTATATTATTTACAAAAGTAGTACCAAAATTTTTTAATGTAAAATATCTAAGAACTAATTCTTGTGCATACATTTGTTCTTCTTGTTCTTTTCGAATATGTATTATACTTGTAAATTCACTAATTTTAGACAAGTCTTGTATAAACATATTAAATTTATTATCATATGGTCTAAAAATACAATTTCTAATCTCTTGTTCGCTTAATTTCACACCACCTGTATTTAATCTATTGAATAGTTCATAACGCATATCATATTGGCTATCATATCGTATTATCTCAACACGACAAACAGCTCGTTTTAATAATAATTTCAGATTTAATTGTAAGGTATCTATGCTAAATCCAACTAATTTATTTAATATAGGTGATTCACAAAGAATTAAATTATTTTTCTTTTCATCTCTTAGTTTTCCGAAAAAAGACAATACTGTAGACAAACGTTGCAATCCATCTACTAATTCCCACACATTTTTCTTTGTCTCGGCTACAAAAATAGGTGGAATGGGTATGCCTAATAGTATGGATTCAATAAATCTAGTTTGCGTTTCTTCACTCCATCTGAAAGCCCTTTGAAATTCAGGTGAAATAATCAATTCATTTTCTTCGTACATGTTCATAATTTCACCAAAAGACATATCCATTCTATCGGTACGTATCTCTTTCCGTGAATCTGATACTTGTTTTTCTAGTTCTTCTTGTAATATTTTATTAACACTTCCCATAATATCCTCCTATTTCTCATTACTACTAAATAAACGAAAAGTATGTCATCTAATAAAAGTACTATCTCTCTGTAGATATCCCCTTAAAAAACTCTATATAATCTACTCCAAATACCTGCTGTAAGCCTACTAAATCACTTATGAAGATATTCCCTCGTCCCAACTCAATCAGTGAATATGTACTCCGACTTAATGGCGACCCCAACGTTTGAAGTTTAGCAATGGTTTCTTCCTGAGTTAAATTCCGAGAAATACGAATTTGCTGTAAATTCTGCCCAAATATTTCATTATTTAACAACTTCATGACATCCCTCCATTTTTTTGCTTATAACTATAAGCTATTTACTTGATTTTATCAGAAAAACAAGATATAATAGCTTATAGGTATAAGCATTTAAAAATAAGTTAAGGAGAGATTATATGGACATATAACAAACAATGAACAAATTTTTTAGAATTTGCAACTTGAAGGTAATTCTGTGTATAACAGTATACATCAATCATTATTCTTACAGATAAAGGAGATCAAAATGTCATATATAACGGAAATTTTTGAGCGTTCAACCCTCAATGAAATAACAAGCTTTTTACTTACCGGAGCCGGAGCAATGCCCCTGGAAGATGGAAATACAGATTATCAAAAAAGGCTTAAAAACGCCTATCAGCGTTGTGAAGATATTCTTTCTACATATGATAACGACAAAGATTCTATTTTATATACTGCTATTAACCAGTTAGTAAGCGAAAATGAACAAGTATACATGGAAATTGGATTCCAAGCCGGTATTTTATTAGCTTATGATATGTGGTCTAACTTGCACAATGATATCTCTAATGCATCAAACAAATAAATGAAACATTGAAACTGTTCAGATCATGAAATTAAAATGATTCTAGTTAATCAGGAGTATCTTATCAAGGATATACCAATTACTGGTAATTGTCCTAGATAAGATACTCCTGATTATTGTATGCTCCTATCAGAGAATTAAAGCTTTAGCTGCTTAATTTCCTCCTGATATTTGTCAGACAGCTTTACAGCCGATTCGATTATATCCCCAAAAAATTCCGGGATCGAAAGCTCCTCCTGTTTTGCAGACATGGCTAACTGTACTTCCTCTTTTAATCCTTGAAAGAGAAAACTAATTTCATCTGGCATCTCTTCAGGCACTATCTTTTCAAAATCTGCCAGGACTTCATTTTTGGAAACCGTTTGCGTGCACAATTCACGTGTTTTTTGGCTGAAATCCTGAAATTCAGTTGTTTCGAAAAGAGCATCTAAGTCAAAATTTCCCGCTTCACATTCTTTCATAGCGGTGGCAAGTCTTAGATTTAAACGTTCAAATTCATCTTCCAGAAGTTCAGCAGAACCAAATTCTTTTCTTAGATTTACAATGGTCTTCGTACATTCTAAGTACTCATCAAATTTGAATGCACTTAAATAGCACATAGAAAGGCGGCTCTGCATCTCAATCACTAGCTTAAAATTGTTACTGTCAGCAGGCGTAAGCAAAGAAATACCGGATTTAAAATGCCTGATACAATTATCCGTATTTTCATACCACCACGCGACCTGCCCTCTGTGATATTCATAAATGGCTCCTTCCCTGCAATGTTCGGTATCGAAAGTCAATGTTTCTTTCATCCTGTCCAATACATCACTCATGGTACGGTAGTACAGATGCTTTTCCAGGTAGTCTAATATCACTTCAAATAAGCAAAATGCCAAGTTGCTATCATCTATGTCCAGCGTCTTAAAAATACTCTTGCTCATGCTTAGCAGATCATAATACAATACGTCATCCGATTTATAAGCTTCTCTTAACTCCCGGATAAACGACTGGCATTTCTTAAGGGAGGGGACACCAAATATTCCAAGCACTCCAT
>JAGZJZ010000126.1 GCA_018365455.1 Clostridiales bacterium | reverse complement strand
AGTATACGCTTCCCATTTCAGCCCATTTCCGGTTCTCTTCTCCATTCTGGTACGGTTCCCATTTTCATCATATTCATAGCTGGTTGTTTCCACTTCCCCGGTATTGGTATGTGTTTCTTCGGTTAACCGGTTCAGTCCGTCATATTGATAGGAGGTGGTTCCACCTGCGTCCGTTTTGCTGAGCTGGTTTCCATCTACCGCATACGTATATTTATATTCAGAAATTATCTTTCCGGAAATATCTTTATTTACGACGGATTTGGGCAGACCAGCATCATTATAGACATTTGCTTCCGTAATCCCATTTTCATACTTTGTAGTCAAAAGGCGTGACATCTTATCATAGGTATAAGACGCTTTCAGGTTCCCATTTTCACTTACACTGGTTAGTCGGCCCAGAAGATCATAAGAATTTTTCATATGCCGGAGATTTCCACTGCTGTTAGCGATTTTCATTGACAGCACTGCTCCTGTATGGTCATACATATATTCCTTGTCCGTAAAGCTGTCATTCTCCCCGATCACCTGTCCCAAACCATTATAGACAAAGGTGACCGTTTCCTCATTTTCCGTTGTAGAAACCAGCCGTCCCATATTGTCATAGGTAAATGTCTTGGCTATCGTTGTTTTACCCGGGAATGACTTTGATTCCTCTGTTTTCTGTCCTAATATATCGTAAACAGCCTGATAGGTTCCTCCATCCTGTTCCTGTGTCCGCAATAGATTTCCCGCATTGTCGTAGGTACTGCTTTCCATCTGGCCGGCACCATCAATCATTTGCACCACTTTATCCTGGTAGTTATATTCATATTTCGTTACGGTATATGCGTCATCCCCGTTTTGGTGTACCTCGTCCAGCCCGCTTATGGCCAGCGGTACAGACAGCCCCTTGTACTCTCTTAACAGACGTCCTCTAAAATCATAGTATTCCTGGACGTAGCTTACCGGATTGTCACCGTCATACTGTATTGTGGTTATCCTGTTATTCCATGCATCATATTCATAAGCAGTCTTCCTTGACGAGGAGGCCGAACTACCTGCGGGGTTATTATAGACCGTCTCCGTCAGCATGTTGCCTGCTTTATCATAGGTATATTCCGTCTTTGCAAGAGAATTTCCCTCAAACGGAGTTGTCTGTCTGATCAGATTTCCCAATGCATCATAGGTATAAGTGGTTCGTTTCCCATTCGGATCTGTCTCTGTGGCCACCTTTCCATCCCCGGTATAAGTTCTGCTGGTCGAATTTCCGGCAGCATCGGTGGCTCTTATGACTCTTCCAGCAAAATCCGTGATCTGCGTAGTGACCGCAGTACGTTCTTGATCCAGATAAACCGTGGTAGTGGTAAGCAGGTTTTTTCCGGACTGGCTGTAGCTTAGTTCCTCCATGCGTATTCTTTTTGATGTAGTGCTGTCATAAAAAACAGTACTTGTTTTCCGGTCCAGCGCATCATAGGTATATGCAGTATAGGAACCGTCCGGATAAAACTCCTTTAAGGTATTCCCATATAAATCGTATTCATAAGCTGTCGTATTGCCCATGGCATCTGTTTTTGTAGTCACCTGTCCAGCTTCATTATAAGTAAAACGGGTTCCGGGGCCTGTATAAACATCGTTTTTCAGGTCATCCAAAGACGAATCATAGGAAAGTGGTCCAGCCTCTGCTTCTTTATTTCCCATTTCATCATAAGAGTACCGCTCAAATGTCCGCTGTCTTCCATCTTCACTGATGGTGGCCTTTCGAATGATTTCATTATATTTATTATAGACATATTTTGTAACAACACCATCCGGGGCAGTTTCTTCTATGGGAAGCCACTTGTCATTGTACTCATAGGCAGTTGTAAATGCATCCCCATCCATATAGGTCGTCATGGCAAGGATCTGCCCCTTCTGGTTACGGATGTATTCTAGATAATTCTTTTCATCTCCCAGCGGACCGGTTTCAGTCAGTACAGCACCTTTAATTACATGGTCCATGTCATAGGTGTAAGACGTCACAGCAAAGCCTTCCTCATCAGCGCCTTCCAGGTATACACTTTTTCCATCCAGCGGCGTTGCCTTTTTTAGAAGGTATTTTCCGGAAACGTCATACAGGTAATAAGTGGACGTTCCATTTTTATCAGTACTTTTTGTTATATTATTCTGCTCATTATACTCTGTCAGCTCTGCCGTGCCGTCAGGATATGCTACTCTGGTTACCCGCCCTTTTGTATCACGGGTATACGTAGTTACATTTCCATAAGCATCGGTTTCCGATTCTACTTCCCCATATTTATTTATTCCATTTGTCAGGGCATACCTCGTCCGAACGGTTTCACCAAGGGCATTCGTAGATGCAGTAAGATTATAGTGAAAATCAAACTCCTTCGTAACCCTGCGCCCATTGGAATCTGTAATCGTGGTTTTGCGGAATATATCATCATATTTATAAGTATCCACATTTCCTGCCATATTTTTGACTGTTTTTACTTTTTTATCGTGTTTTCCGCCTTTGATGTAGGTTATTTCTTCAAATGTGCTGCCATCATGGTTTATTATTTTAGCGAGCAGCCCTTCTGAATTATATAGATATCCTGTGGATTTACCGTTTGCATCGATATATTTTGACAGTTTTCCTTCGGTATATTCAAAGCGGGCAGTTTCCCCAGTCTCCTCATTTATGATACTTTTTAGAAGCTTCTCTTTATAATGAATAAAAACATCCGTACCGGAGTCATCCTGTATCCGCACCGTATTTCCATTTTCATCCACGCTGTAGGTCATGCGGTTACCGGTTTTATCTTCCATGTATTGAATATTCCCTTTTTCATCAAAAGAAAATAGGGCCTGATCTTGTGTTTTCAACAGGAAGCTTCCATTTTCCTCTGTCAGTTCACTTCTGGAGTCCTGCGTTTCATAATTACCGCTGCTGTTTTTCAAAAACGTATACCGGGACCCGTCCGGCATAAAAACCGTTTTCTGGTCCGTGTCCAGAATAGTTTCCGATTTCATTTTTATATTCTGGCTGAATACAAATCCTTTTCCCAGTACTCCGTCTTCTTCGCTCATGGAATTATAGGAATGTGTAATTTCAAAGGGACCCATGGCACTTTGAACCGTGATATCTGAAAAACCCTGTGAGTAGTTTCCTGTTGCAGGATTGGCTCCTGATTTGCCAAAGTATCTGGATGCAATCCGTTCTGTGATATGTCCGGTTTCCATTGCCTGGAAGAGATTTGTCCAAATGGGCTGTCTGGTAAATGTATAATCCAGACCGGCATCCACTCCAAGGTTGTAAAACCAGACGTATGCCAGTTCCGGAAATTCCACGTTGTGGTGGTAGGAACCGCTGATCTGCATGAACGCATTCTGGCTGGTTGTAAATCTTCGGGTGGTACTTTGAATGAAATCTCCTTTTACATCCAGGAGGCCTCGGGATATAGTTTGATCTGTCTGGGAATTATTGTATAAGGTTCCGTTGATGATGATAAGGTCATTATCATCGGACATGGATATACGCCCAATATTCTCCAAATATAGATTTCCATTGACATTCAAGATACCTTTCTCGTTGGATATATTGCCGGAAACAGTCAGATTGCCTCCACATTTCAAGGCACCGCCCATGAGCCGGGCACTTCCAGTGAGATTTACAGAATCTTTAAGTTCAACTGTATGACCATTTAGTTCAAGGTAGTGAAGATTTGCAAAATCATTTGAAATAATGTCACTGGCCAGACTGATTGTTCCTGCTGTACAATTAAATACAAGTCCTGGGCATGATTCAGTTTGTTTGATATTCCTTATATATCCCCGGTTGCTATCCATAATTATATGTTGCAATGAATCTCCTGCAAACACTACTTTTCCATCAGCCGGCCATGAAACATTAAATATACTATTTCCTGTTTGATAGGAATCTCCATACAGTTCCAGAATTCCGCCTTTACAAAGCATATTTTCACTATTATTGCTTTCTGTATAAAAATCTCCTTTCACTATGATTTTCAGTTCTCCGGATGTCTTCAGATATGCTGACGTTTCTGTATAGCTTCCGTCCGACTGTTTTTTTTGTATCCTGAAATCTTCGTCTACTACGATCTGTGCTGACTCACTCCCAATAACTAACGTACAATCCCGTCCCTCTATTTCCTGAATCCGGTAC
>JAGZJZ010000018.1 GCA_018365455.1 Clostridiales bacterium | reverse complement strand
TGAATAAGAATGCAAACCGGATCACACTTGTTTTTTTATTGGGACAATAGGCATGGGGCAGCTATAATATTGACAAACAGGTAAAAGAGATCACCAGTATGGACATCGGTGCCCTGGTGGTTCGTATAGTTGTTGTATATGTAGTGGTTCTGGTGATTTTTTCTATTATTACCTATATTATATATTCCTTTCAGTATATCAGGGCAAAAGAGGATCTGGAATATTACCAGATTCTGCTGGAAAAACTGGAAAAAGAATATGAACGCGAGGATGCCGGCCTGCAGTCTGCAACGGGTATCAACAGGAATCGAAGTAAAACGCTGGGAGGAGACAGGCATGGGAACGTTACTGGAATTTAAGGAACTGATTAAGAATTTCTATGGAAAGTATGATTCCTATCTGGTTTCTATTGGGAAATTTATAATAGCACTATGTGCTTTCATGATGATTAATATTAAGCTGGGGCAGATGCATCTGCTGAACAATCCGGTTATTGTAATTATACTGGCTCTGGTTTGTTCTTTTCTGCCGCTGAATGCAATTGTTTTAATTGGATCGGCATTCATAATTGGGCATTTATATGCGCTTTCACTGGAAGCATTCCTGGTAGGCACCGGAATACTGGTGGTAATGCTGCTGCTTTATTTTGGAATAGCACCCAAGGAAAGTCTGGCAATTATACTGACGCCAATCGCATGCGGACTGAATATTCCCTGTGCAGTGCCTTTGGTACTGGGGCTTGTAAGAACTCCTTTTGCCGGAATCGGGATTGCATTCGGCACCATTGGGTACTATACGGTATCCGTATTGGATGATAAGGCAAAAGGCGTAACGGCAACGGCAAAGGATGCTACCGAGGCAATGGTTCAGAAGCTGACCGGACTGCTGGACAGTATCTTAAAAAATCCGGAGATGATTATCTCCGTGATTACAATGCTTGCTGTAATTATCATGGTCTATGTGATACGGCGGATGGCAATTAAATATGCCTGGTCCATTGCGATACTGGTGGGGACATTTATCTTCCTGATCAGTACGCTGATGGGTGGAATGGTAATGGGAACTGGTAAAAATTTCCTGGCAGTCATTCTCGGAACAGCAGTTTCCGCAGCCATTGCATTTATTGTAAAACTGTTTTTATTCGAAGTAGATTATAAAAGGACGCAAAAGGTGCAATTTGAAGATGACGATTATTACTATTTTGTAAAAGCCGTGCCAAAGACAGTGGTAAGACAGAGGAAAAAAGAAATACGGCAGGAAGAACCGGTGCGTAATTCTAGAAATGAGGGGAGAAGCGCAGCCGATAGGCCTAAGCGGGTTCGTAGAGGGGAACCGGGGAGGTCAGATTTAGACATTAAAGATTATTAATCAGAAGGGGCGTGAAAGCAGTGGAGGTTATAAAGAGATTTTTTCTGGTAAATCTTTATAAACTGACGGAGCCTATTTCCAATATTAACTACAGAGATGTGATTGAAATTATTATCCTGACATTTATCGTTTACCGTTTTCTGGTGTGGATAAAGGATACAAGGGCATGGACATTACTTAAGGGGATCCTGCTTCTTGGGCTGTTTGTTTTAATAGCAAATATTTTCGAACTGGATACCATAACATTTTTAATTAATAAGGGAATTGGTTTTGCATTTATGGCAGTAATGGTAATTTTCCAGCCGGAGCTTCGAAGGGCATTGGAAGAACTGGGAGAGAAAAAGATATTTACAACGTTGACGCCATTTGACACAGCCAGGGAGATCCGGGAACGTTTCAGCGATAAAACGGTGAATGAACTGGTAAAAGCAACGGTTGAGATGGCAAAGGTTAAGACGGGTGCATTAATTGTCATTGAGAATAATGTTACGCTGGCTGAGTATGAGAGAACCGGGATCGCAATTGATTCCATATTAACCAGCCAGTTACTGATTAATATATTTGAACATAATACGCCGCTTCACGACGGGGCAGTGATTGTAAGGGGGAATCGAATTATTTCAGCTACCTGCTACCTGCCGCTTTCGGATAACCTGGCGCTTAGCAAAGAGCTGGGAACCAGGCACAGAGCCGGTGTGGGAATCAGTGAGGAGACTGATTCGCTGACAATTATTGTTTCAGAAGAGACGGGAAGCGTCTCACTTGCCAGCAAAGGCAAACTAATGCGGGATGTTGACGCTGCAGTATTGAGACAGCAATTAGTGATTCTTCAGGATAAATCCGTAGACACGAAAAAGTTCAGACTTTGGAAAGGAAAGGGTAAAAATGAAGAAAAGCTTGGTGAATAACTTTAGCCTAAAGATGATTTCCATTGTACTGGCATTTCTGATCTGGCTGATTGTGGTTCAGGATAATGATCCGGAAAAAGTAAAACCCTTTACCAATATTCAGGTTGAGGTGGAAAATCAGGAGAGCCTGGAAAAAGTGGGTAAGGTATATGAAGTGTTGAATAATACGGACACGGTTACCGTGTACGCTACCGGAAGAAATTCAGTGATAAAGGAACTGGATAATTCCGATTTCCGCGTGTCGGCAGATCTTGAAAACCTCAATGATATGGGGACCGTACAATATGTAGTAACCTGTAAAAACTCATCTATTAAAAAAGAAAATATAAAGGTAGAACCGTCTTCCCTCAAGGTACGGATTGAGCCGAAAGTGGAAAAGTCCTTTGCAGTAAAGGCAGTGACTACCGGAAACCCTAAAACTGGTTATGTAATCGGGAACGCTACAGTAAAGCAGGGTGATTCTATCATTGTAGCAGGACCGCAGTCTTTGATTAATATTATCAGCCGTGTAGTAGTTGTAGTAGATGTAAACGGATTGAATGAAAGTAAAAGGCTGAAGGGCACACTTAAGATTATTGATAAGAATGACGAAGAGTTTGCCGAAACGAAAATGAAGAGTATGACCTGCAAGACATCCGGTGGTGTCCCCATAACAGAATTAGGTTCTGTGGAGGTGGATGCAGACTTATGGAGGATAAAGCCTGATATTAAGCTGGATGTGAATGTAGTGGGCATGCCGGCAGTTGGGTATAAAAAGACAAACATCACAATTACACCGGAAACAATCAGTTTGGCAGGAACTGAGAGTGCGTTAAAGGAATTAAATGGCCGCTTGAAATTAAATGAGGATGTTTCTGTGGAAGGAGCAACTTCAGATGTGACAAAGAAGATTGAGATTCAGGACATGCTGGCAGAACAACATGATTTGAAACTGGCAGAAACAGCTACGGATACCGTTACTGTTACAGTTGGAATTGAAAAAGCTGGAACAAAAACAGAATATTTGCCGGTGAGCAGGCTCAATACAAAAAATATTCCTACGGATCTGAAGATGACACTGACGCCGTCGGATAAAATTCCTATCATAATTACAACTACAACTGGTGATCTGAATGAATTTGATGCAGAAGATATTAAGGCGACCCTGGATTTAAGCGCTTATAAAACAACAGGGACATATACAGTAAAATTAGATGTCGAACTGCCGGAAGGATTCGTATTGGCATCGGATGTAACAATTGTTGTGAATCTGGAGAAAAAAGAAGAAACTGCAATTACAGAAAAAAGTACGGTGGAGGAATAATTATGGTTAGTCAAAAGGTAACAGTGAAAAATGCGACGGGCCTTCATTTAAGGCCGGCGGGGGTTCTTTGTAAAGAAGCAATGCAATTTAAGTCCCTGATCACATTTACAAAAGACAGCAGTACGGCAAATGCAAAAAGTGTGCTCAGTGTGTTGGGTGCCTGTGTCAAATGCGGCGATGAAATTGAACTGGTCTGCGAAGGCGAAGATGAGAATGAAGCATTGGCAACACTTGTACATGCGATAGAAAGTGGACTGGGAGAATAACAAGTAATAGTAAATGACCCTGCAGGATGATAACGCATAAACCAGAATGGATGAATGCGGGTTCGTACTGCAGGGATTTTTATACCTGTTTGGTGCTGTCTGTTCATATAAAAAAAGAAACGCCACAGGAATTTCCATCCTGAAGCGTTTCTTTTTTATAAAGCCTGCTATAGAGCTGTTTAAATGCCGATAACAGAATTATATTTTATTTAAATAATGGATCGGTCGGATCATGTGTCGCATTGGCATCCATGTACTGTAATGCAGGTTTTCCAAGTGGTCCCGGGTTACTTGCATCATCATAGATTTTTACTTTGGTACCAATCGGACAATGATCATAGAGCCATTTTGCATCGGCTACTGTCAGTCGGATACATCCGTGGGATGCAGGTTTTCCAAGCTGATTATAAGTAGCTGCCGGTAAGGAGTTTGGATCTCTGTATCTGGTTACCGGTGCGGAATGGAACAGGATCTCCGGTGTAATGTGAGAACAATACTGTCCCCAGCTTGGACCGTCTAATTCATGCCAGCGCAGTTTGTCAAGCATGGTGAATTCTCCAAGTGGAGTCCAGCCAACCTGTATTCCGGTGGAACAAAGCATCGCTTTGATTGGTTCTCCGTCTGCATACACCGTAATGGTATTTGCTGCACGGTTTACCTTAACGGTAAGTGTTCCTGTAGATAATAAATCAATGCCGCCGCTGGAACCAAAGTTATATACTTTTCCATCTACAGTCTGTCTGCCTTTTAACATAACACCCTTACTGTTGAAGTAATATTTTTTCGCATCATAGGTCAGCCATCCGGTACGTCTTGCTCCTGTATCTGTTTCCAGGTAGTAAGTCTTAGAACCCAGATTCATCCAGCCTTTTTTCATTGCTCCGCTGCTCTTATTAAAGTAATAATATTTTCCGCTGATTTTCTGCCAGCCTGTTTTCATAGCACCAGTCTTCGTATCTAATAAATAAGTAGAACCGCCAAGGACTCTTCTGCCGGTAAGCATTTTGCCATTGGAAGCGAAATAATACCATTTCTTTTTAATCTTTTCCCAGCCTGTCTGGCGGACACCTTTGGAATTCAGGTAGTAAGTGCTCTTTCCTCGTTTCATCCAGCCTTTTTGCATAACTCCGGTGGATTTGTTGTAGTAATAATAGTTGTTTTTGTATTTTACCCAGCCGGTATAGAGTTGTCCTTTTTTATTTGCATAATAGGATTTCCCCGAGTCTGTAAAACGTCCGGTACGGATCTGGCCTTTGCTGTTAGCAAAATATCTTTTCCCTTTGTATTTGAAAACTCCGGTTTTGATACGGCCGTATTTGTCTGAGTAATATTTTTTACCTTTGTATGTAGTAATTCTGTCGGTACGTACTACGCCACTGGAAGAAATTAGATATTTCTTTCCGCCAATTGTCTTCAGGCAGTTTTTGTACATGGAAACGTTAAATGCATAATATTTTCCATCGATTTTTTTTACTGCATTGGTAACCAGTGATCCGTCCGGATTGGAATAATATTTTTTCTTATCCGGTGCAGTATTCCAGCCGTTTGTTTTGATTTCGCCGGCTGTGGTTACAAAATAATATACATTGTTGATTTTCATAGCGCTGTTCTTACCTATAATTAAAGAACCATCGCTATTAAAGTAGTACTTTTTGCCGTCTACGGTCTGCAAACCGGTTACTAATACTCCGTCCGGATTGGAGTAGTATTTTTTGTTTGCATAGGTGTTCCAGCTCTTAAGCTTGATTTCTCCGGTAGATAAAACGAAATAGAGGCTGTTGTTGATCTTCAGTGGTGCATTGCTTCCGATTAACATGGAACCGTCTGCGTTGTAGAAGTACCTTTTTGCGTTTATCGTCTGAAAACCAAACCGCATGATGCCATCTGCATCAAAATAATAGTTTTTACCTTCAATTGTAACCGGACCGGAAACCCGTATTCCGTTAGAATCAAAATAATATTTATTATTATCGATTTCGTGGATTCCTTTCAGGCGCTCACCATTCTGAATGTAATATTTTTTGCCATCTGCAGTATCGTGCCAGCCGTCTTCTTCAATGACTTCGGTATCATCTGCCTGCTTAGGGGCATTTGTGGATGGCTGAACGGGAGCTTCTGTTGCGGGCTGTGTTGCAGGTTCAGTAACAGGATCCGTAACCGGTTCAGTAGCGTCTGCAGCAGGTTCGGATACAGTCTCAGATTCTGATGCTTCGGTGTTACCCGGCGTTTCAGTTTCCGAATCACGCTCATTCGTAAGCTGTGTTGCAGCTTCTTCAGTAACAGGTTCTGTGTTCGACTCCGTCTCTGATGCCGTGTTGACGTTGGTTGTCTGAACAGACTTTGAAGTAGAATCACCTGGTGATCCGGCTGCAAAGGCTACGGAGGACAATCCTAAAGTCAGACATGCAGAAAGACAAAGAGCCGCTAATACTTTTTTCATTTTCATAAATAAAGCTCCTTTTCTAATTGTGCATAAACGTTCTCATCCATAGTGTAATATATTAACTTTGGATTTTCAATGAAAAATCCCCCAATACCGGAAAAATTAAGAAAAACTTCTTAATTCGAACATAAGTTTGGAGTGAGGAGCCCGTTGCAATAACAATATGTGCATTTTCGGTATGTAAATGTAAATCCTAAATTGTGGAAACTATCATGAAAGGGGTGTATGTTACTGATTTCAGATTCCTGACATGACAATTGACATGATATCTCATTTAATATTTTGGATTTGCTGTTTGTAAGATAGGATCTGTCAAAGCTGCGCAGCTCTTCCAAAGAATCAAATTCTAATATGGCGTCCGAAGGATATTTTTTTATATAGAGATCCAGTTCGGATATATGTCTGATATATAAATGTTCCCACATAAAATCCCGGATGGAGCTGTCAGAGTATTCCTTTTCCAGGATAGCAAGAAAGCGGGAAGAAAAACCGGCGTCCCAAAATACATGGCCCAGCATATACCAGGCATCCTTTCCACCGATGTTTACCTGTGTAATTAACCCGTTTCCATCCGTTTCCATACACCATTCATTCGTATGTCCATCTGCAAATACAGCGGAGTAAAAGGGGCGGTCTTCAAAACTATGAAAGGGGTTTTGGGGGAAATAATTATCCGAAGAGCAGATATAGCTGTTCTTTAAATATTCTCTGGCGGCATAGATGGATGAATGGTTATTCCGGATGGAATACTCTGTATTCTCTGTGAGTATTACTCCGTATTTTTCTTTCAGATAAGCATACTGTTCCTTTCGGTACCCGGTAACAACTATAATTTCTCTAATGCCGGCTTCTTTTAGCTGCATGATCTGCCGTTCAATCAGAACCTCTCCATTCACAACAGTTAATCCTTTCGGGTATTCCAGTGAAAGCGGTACAAAACGGGAAGCAAATCCGGCAGCCAGAATAATGGCGTTATCAACTTTGATTTTCATGAAAATTCTCCTGTTTGCCATAACTCGAAGGAGTTATGTTAGTATTTGATGTGATTATTGTAGAGGATATGTGGGAGAAAGTCCAGGGGAAATTGAGCAGCTTCTTTTTATTCCGCTGGGGGATACTATAGCTCATATCTTATTCTTGACAACCTTGTTCATATTTTGTACAATAAACATGTTCAATTTTTGAACGGAGGTGAATGTAATGGATAAATACGATCGCATTTTGTATATTATAAATCAACAGGGGATGCAGAGTCAGAGAAAACTGGCGGATGCTATGGAGATTTCCCTGGGGCAGGTGAATTACCTTTTAAAGGAGATGGCGGATCAGGGGCTGCTTGCGAAAACGGGGAAAATTTACCGGGTTACCCAAAAGGGTAAGGCTATTCTGGAGGAGAAGATCCGTATCCGCCAGACAGAGAAATTGGATTTTTCCGGAAATACAGAGGGTGTGAAGCTGGCTGTTATACTGGCAGCAGGCTGCAGTCCGGCATTTGACAAACCGGAAGGCCTTCTGGAAATAGGGGGGATGCCCCTGATCGAACATATGATACAGGCATTGCATAATCAGGGAATAGAAAAGATTATTGTGGTGGTGGGTGACCGAAAAGAGCTGTATGAGGACTATTTTGCACATCGGGGTATTATCCTGGCGGAAAACACCAGGTATAAATGGAGCGGTACAATGGCTTCCCTGTTTGCGGCAAAGGAGTATCTGACGGAAGATTTTCTATTAGCAGAGAGTAATCAGATTCTGGAAGAGGTCGCAATCGAAAAGATTTTAAAGTCCAAAGAACAGAATTGCATGCTTCTTGCAAGCCCCAGCGATTCCATGGATGAAGCATATGTGGAGCTGGATGAAAATGGGAGCATATTCCGCATTTCCAAAGATATCAAGCAATTAAACCGGGTGGATGCTGAGCTGATTGGTGTCAGTAAGATATCCATGGAATTGTTTGATAAGATGGTTCAATATTATGGAAAGAACGAAAATCCATATTTAAATTATGAATATGCAATTGAGAGTATCGGGAGGATTTACCATATAGCCGGAATACTGGTGGATGACCTGATCTGGAGCGTCATTGAGAATGAAACCCTGTATCAGAAAGCATCCAGGATTCTTTATCCAAAGATGATGAAGAGAGCTGTCTTAAGAAAAGAAAACAAAGCGCGGGAAACGCTTCAGGTATGCATGCAGTTAAAGGATGAGGATATTGAACAGGTGAGCATCGGCGGAGGGATGACCAACCAGAACTTTTTTGTAAAAGTAAAGGGGCAGGATTACATTCTGCGGATTCCGGGGGCATGCACAGAAGTATTTATTGACCGGTGTGCCGAGCAATATAACAGCCGGATTGCTTCCGGTCTGGGATTAAATCCCCCGATTCTGTATTTCGACCCGGTAAATGGGGTTAAGGTAACCACATACATAAAGGGTGCCAGAACTTTGAATCCCGGAAGTGCCAGGCTGGAAGCATATATGAGAAAAACAACTGCGATTTTGAAAAAGCTTCATCATTCGAATGTGAAACTCCAGGGGGATTTCAATGTCTGGAATGAATATGACAAATATAAATGCGAGATTTTAAAAAACGGCGGTAGATTTTATCATGGATTTGAAGAGCTGGAAGAGTTCTTTTATCATCTGAGATCAGAGCTTGAGCGGATAAAAACGGACCGAAAGCCCTGCCACAATGACCTGGTGGCAGAAAATTTCGTATCGGATGAGGCGGGAAGAATGTATCTGATTGACTGGGAGTATGCAGGGTATAATGACCCGTTGTGGGATGTGGCTGCGCACTTGCTGGAATGTGAATTTTCCAAAGCAGAAGAGGAGTTGTATTTACAGTATTATCTGGAAAGAGAGCCCGGACAGACAGAGAAACAAAAACTATTGCTCTTTCAAATCTGTCAGGACGTGCTCTGGAGCGCCTGGACAATTGCGAAAGAAACCAAGGGGGAAGATTTTGGAGCTTATGGGGAGAGCAGATATCAGCGGGCACTAAATATGAAGAAAGAATATGAGGCAGAATATGAAAAAGAAAAGATTTGACCCGTCCATAGACTGGACGATTACGTTGCTTCCATTAGGGATTATTGCAGTTATTTCCGTGGTTCTGATGCTGTTTCCGGAAACCGCCGGGAATATTACGGCTATGCTCCGGGAAGTATTTGTCAATAAGCTGGGTTTCTTCTATATTTTATTGGGCCTTGGTATTTTACTGACTGCCATCGGACTGGCTTTTTCCAGACATGGGAACATCAAATTTGGGGATCTGCAAAAGCCCAGATACAATAATTTTAGCTGGGGAGCTATGATCTTTACGTCCACTATGGCTGCGGACATTGTGTACTGGTCTTTAATTGAATGGTGCTATTACTATAGTGCAAAGCCTTTTGCAAAAGAAGCTATGACGCTGGCTGAACGCCAGGACTATGCATCGGCATATCCGCTTTTTCACTGGGGACCGATTCCATGGGCATTTTACCTTCTGCCTGCATGCGCCTATGCTTATATGATGTTTGTGAAGAAGAGAAAAAGACAAACGCTGTCAGAAGCCTGCAGGCCTGTTTTAAAAGACCATGTGGATAAAAAGGCGGGAAAGCTAATCGATATTTTCTCCATCGTGGGTCTGCTGGCTGGAACAGCAACTACGTTTTCCCTGGCTACACCGCTGATCTCACAGGCAGTGGGAAAAATACTTGGAATTGAACCCACGCCACTTTTGTCCATCGTTATTCTGGCTGTAATCGGACTGGTTTTCATTGGGGCTGTTATGAAAGGCATGAAAGCCATCTCCCATCTGGCGGGAATCTGTGTGGTGATATTTGCTCTGCTTATTGGCGTATTCCTAGTTTTTGGGCCGAAGATTTATATTATTGAATCCGGTGTGACAGCCATTGGTACGGTTTTAAATGACTTCTTCCGGATGGCGACGTGGATGGATCCCTTACGGCTTTCGGGAAGCGGAGGTTCTGGTTTCCCTCAGGACTGGACGATTTTTTACTGGGCTTACTGGATTGCATGGTTTGTGGCAACACCATTTTTTATCGCCAGGATATCAGAAGGACGAACCCTGCGCCAGACAATTTTCGGAGGGATCTCCTGCGGATTGCTGGGAACATACTCATCCTTCATTGTATTTGGAGGATTTGGACTGCATTTGCAGACCAGCGGCAAACTGGATCTGGCTGGGCAGCTTGCCGGGGGTACATCGCCATCGGAAGTGATCATGCAGGTATTTGATCAGTTTCCAATAACCGACGTGGTGCTCCTGATTCTGATTTTAGCGATGATAGCATTTTATGCAAGTACTTTTGATGCCATTACCCTGGTGGTGGCAGGCTATTCAGAAAAAGATATGGAAAGCAGAGAAGAACCCCGTAAGAAACTCCGGGCATTCTGGGCATTTGTATTTTTACTGCTGCCCATCGCACTTTTGTTCTCGGACAGTACCCTGTCCATGCTCCAGACGATTTCCATCATCGCGGCATTTCCACTTGGCATTATTATGATTATTATTGTGGTAAGTTTTATAAAAGAGATCAGGGGGAAATGATAATGGGGGGATGCTGATTTAGGACGCTTTGTATATGGAGGTGGTGTGCGGAAAGGGAAGGGGGCGGACCTGGACTGGTGGTTGGATGGCTTAACGCAGAACTGGCATTTTCTAACCTTCCCGGAGCGCTTTTTGGCGGCACGCGGGCATTCGCACCGAAATCCTGATGGATTTCGCTGCTCATTGCCCGCTTAGGATCCGATGGGAGCCAGTCGAATCCTATCCGCCAAAAAACACTCCGGGAAGGTAAGTAAATGCTCAGATCTGCTACACGCCATCCAACCACCAGCCCAGATCCGCCCCCTTCCCTTTCCGAGATACAGTTTATTGATACAAAGCTGGTTTTCTCAGGATGGTGGGCCCCCGGGGTTGTGGCATGCTGGATGTTATTGGCATGGAATTGGGTAAAGCTACGAAACATATATAGTTTGAATAATATAAATGACATATAATTTATATAGCAACCTGTTTTATCACAGTAGTCCGTTTCATTAATCTACAATAATAAATTTATGAATATCGTACATTCAGTCTGTTATGCCTGTGATCAGGTAATAAAGGATAATTTGATTTTGTTTCCAGAATTGCTAAAACACTAAGACATCAAAACATCAAAACTCAAAACATACAATGTTATACATCATTATGCCACATCCAATAAAGAACAGCCTGTCACAGCTCTGGGTCTCCATCCTGTTGAGAAAACCAGCTTTGTGGTGGAGACTGAATCTCGGAAAGATGGGGGTGGGCAACTGGTATGGGCGAAGGAAGCGTAGAGCAGAGCTGAGTATTTACTTACTTTTCCGAAGTGTTTTTTGGCGGATCGTATTCGATGGCTCCCATCGGATACGAAGCGGGCAATGAGCTGCGAAATCCATCAGGATTTCGCAGCGAATGCCCGCGTGCCGCCAAAAAGCGCTTCGGAAAGGTTAGAAAATACCAGTTCTGCTCTACGCTTCCTTCGCCCATACCAGTTGCCCACCCCCATCTTTCCGTACATCACCTGCTCTACAAAGCGTATCCTTTCTCAACAAACCCCCAATAATGCATCTAAAATTTAATAATTCGTTTATAAAATCGTAATGATTTCTTGACAATTTCTACTTACCTACTTATAATAGGTATAGAAAATACATAAGGTAAGATAGGGGAAAAAGATGCAAATGAAGAGGAGAGTACGGGTTATTGCATGGCTTTTGACATTTGTCATGCTCTTTAGTCTGGTTCCGGCTGAAATCGCCGGTGCAGCAGAACAAAAACGGGCCACAGATATTCTGAAAATGATGTATGTGGAGCCACAGTCTATGGCAAGTGATGCCGGACAGCTGATTGTGGCTGAGATTGCGGAAGGAAATGGCGCTCTGACCGGAGCTAAGTTATACTACCGGGATGGTGGGGGAGCAGAAAGAGGAATTAATGTTACGGAGATATCCGGCAGCTATGCAGCGTTTCTGGTAAAAGGAGGCGGACTTGCGGATACCAGCCTTAACCGGTTGGAACTGAACCTGGGAGGTGTGGTCCGAAATATTGATTTAAAAGCCTATCGTTCCAGTGGGGACACTGCTGTTTCTAAAGTAGAAGGCAGTGATGGGGCTTCTTCAAAAAGCAGAGCGAAAAGTGCCCAGTCCAGAGCAATGGAAAAAGCAGATGAGAATACGGTAAAAAGAGTTCTTGCAGATGATACTGCCGGAATTACCAATGCATTGAATCAGGCACAGGCGCTGGCAGGATCACAGCCAAAGGCGAGAAGCAGCTATGCAGCGCCAAGGGCAGGATCCGATGGAAAAATTGTAGTAGTTCTGGATCCGGGACATGGAGGCTCTGAATCCGGAGCTTGCAGAACCTGGAATGGAAAAGCTTATATTGAAAAAGATATTACGCTGAAGATCTCTAAATATACCAAACGAGAGCTGGAAACCTATGAAGGGGTAAAGGTATATCTCACCCGTTCTACAGACAAGTACATGGAATTGTATCAGCGGGTGGATTATGGAGCGTCGGTTGGCGCAACCGTATTTATCAGTCAGCATATTAATTCTACCAACAGCAATGAGCAGTACAGTGTATCCGGAGCTTTGGTATTTTTATCAAAGGGACAGTACCGGGGGGATATCACACAGGTTTCCCATGATATCGCATATACCATTCTGGACAAGCTGAACGAAGCAGGGTTTAAAAATCAGGGAATACAGTACCGCTTATCGGAGACTGGGGATCAATATCCAAACGGAACCCTGGCTGATTATTATGGTATTGTAAGAAGATGTGTTCTAGCCGGATTTCCGGGAATGATAGTGGAGCATGGGTTTGTGAATAACCCTAATGATTGCGTAAAGTATTACGGCAGCAATTCGAAAATTAAGAAAATCGGTGTTGCAGATGCGAAGGCAATTGCAGCCTACTATGGGCTGAAAAAGAAAGATACCGGTTCTTCCGGTACAAATCCGCCGGCAGTAGATACCGGCTGGAAAAAAGATGGAAACAATACATACTATGTGAAGCAGGATGGCAGCAGAGCTACCGGATGGCAGACCATAGACGGAAAAGTATATTATTTTAATGCCGGCGGAATCATGCTGACCGGAAAACAAAAGATATCGGGTAAAATTTATTATTTCCAGCCTACCGGTGAAGCGATGACCGGTGTACAGACCATTGGCGGAAAAAAAGTGACGTTAGATGAAAAAGGTGCAATTCTGGCAAGCCCTGCCGGAGACTGGTATTTGAAAGGCAGCACCTGGTACTTTGAAAAATGGGATGGGAAGAATGCCACTGGTTGGATAACCTATAAGGGCAGGAAATGCTATCTGAATAAAGATGGTTCTATGGTGAAGCGCTGGAAAAAGATCAAAGGAAAATGGTATTATTTCAGCGGAAATGGCTATATGGTTACCGGTAAGCGGACCCTGGGCGGTAAGACCTGTTATTTTGGAGATAACGGGGCGGCGCTGACCGGAAAACAGGTCATCAATAAAGAAACTGTATTTCTAAGCGAAAAAGGTGTTCTTCTTCCAAACCGCTGGGAAAAGGATAATACCGGCTGGTGGTACCGCTATGGCAATGGTACTTATCCAAAGAAAAAATGGGTAACCATTGATGGAAAACGATACTATTTTAATAAAAAGGGCTATATGGAGACCGGCTGGATTAAGCTTGGCAAGAACTGGTATTATCTCCGTTCAGATGGTTCCGCAAAGAATGGATGGCTGAAAAGTAAAGGAAACTGGTATTATCTCGTTAAGGGTAAGATGCAGACGAAATCCTGGATTCATTATAAGAAGAAATGGTATTATGTGAAGTCAGACGGGGTCAGGGCAGTAAAAATGAAATTGAAAATCGGAAAGAAAACTTATAAGTTTGATTCCACTGGAATTTGTAAAAATAAGAAATAGAACATACAAAGAGCAGCACCGGTAAAGGTTTATTTTACCGGTGCTGCTCTTTGATTATAGACTAATAATTGATGCAGACCCCACCGTCATCAAAACGGTAAATCTTACCTTTGATTTTTTTCTTTGTATTGCGAAGCATCACGCCATCGCTGCCCACATAGTATTTCACTCCGCCATAGTTGATCCAGGTATTGGCGGCCATCTGTCCGTTTGATCTTAAGAAATATTGTTTGCCCTTAAGTTTAATCCATCCGGTTTTCATGATTCCTGATTTATTGAAATAGTACCATTTACCTTCTATTTTTGCCCATCCTGTTTTGGCCCTGCCGGAAGCATCTGCATAGGACCAGGAAGTAGAACCTCTTGTCCAGCCGCCCTCTGAAAGCTTGCCGCTGGCATCAAAGGAATAAGGAATGCCCCGTACTCTTGCTGCATTCATCTGCATGATACCGTTGTTGTCCAGATAATAATAATAGTTACCTTCTTTTTTCCAGCTGTTTCGTTCCACGTTACCCTTGCTGTTTATGTAATAATAATTTTCGTTATAGTAAATCCAGGTGTTTTTTCTGGCATATTTTTTGTTCCTGGATGTATAGAATGCATATTGCTTTTGGGAACCACTGCTTTTCTTTTTCAGAGTCAGATTCCCGGGGGAGATCATATTCAATGTTTTACCATTGCTCATATCCGCTATGATTGCTGAGTTTTTAGGCTGTCCGTTTGTGGTAAAGAGTTTACATTCAATCGTGTTCAGCGTATTTCTTACTGAGGCGGACATGTTGGTGATCAAACCGGTTGCAACTGCATAATCCGGTGATATCATACGAAGATAGCTGGGTGAATTTGCATCTCCGATGCCATGGTGTCCCAATTTTAACAGATCAATGGGGCCCAGTACTTTGGAAAGCTTGCTTTCGTCATAATCCGGAGCCAGGTTACTGATATCTCCTGCTAAAAATGCAGTGAGATCATTTACCGTTACTTTTACACCCAGAGAGTTATAATTGTCATCCGGCCTTTTGGCGATATTGCCTTTTGCATCCGTGGCGCGCTTATAATTCATGATCTCGATTTCCATATCGCCCAGAGAAAACTTCCGGTTAGAAATTTTGGAAAAGTTCTGGATAATTTTGGTGCCGCGTTTTTTAGCCGCGGAAATCAGAGTATCGTAGCAATATTGGTTGTCCCAGAGATTTGATTTGACTGAGATGTAATTATCGCTGTATTTGTTCAGATACAAGCGTTCAGTTTTAAAGGCTTTTAAGATTTCATCCCCGC
Source organism: Clostridiales bacterium (assembly GCA_018365455.1). Classification (GTDB taxonomy): domain Bacteria; phylum Bacillota; class Clostridia; order Lachnospirales; family Lachnospiraceae; genus Robinsoniella. Next base: position 113,632 of record JAGZJZ010000018.1, on the reverse strand, counting down.
TTCCGATATGGTCGCTGTGAGCATGAGTGCCAATGTAAAAGTCCAGTTTCTTTACGCCGATCTTTTTCAGATATTTAATGACTTCCTGCTCATGCCCTCCGGAAGTATTGATGCCGGGCCGCATGGGATATTTCGGATTATTCCCCTTTGGATAGTCACTGTCTTCTCCGGAATCTACCATTCCAAAGTGTCCGTTGCTTTCCAGCAAAATGGCATCGTTATTGCCTTCAATACAGATAAAATGGATCCGCGTTTTGTTTTTAGCGGATGCATTTGCTGCCAGTGGCAGGCACAAGACAGCCAGGCAGACAATTACTGCCGTAAACATTGCGTTAAATTTTCTTTTCATCATTGAAATCCCCTTATTCATTGGTATTAAATCACTTCGGCTGCAGATGTATGGATTTCCCCCGCATACTGCATTACGCAAATAGCACCTGCTATCTACGCAGCCCAGTACTTGTCCACAAACAGGCAGCGTCATATGTATGATACAGGTAGATTATACTCTAAGAGAAAGCGCATTACAAGTTTAAAAGCTTTTGCATTCCCAAGTTTATATTCTCATCCCTCAATTAACAGTTGTCTATTTCATCTATAAATGTTATATTATAATTAACAAGAATTAAAAGATTTGTAATAAATACTTTTTGAGGGGAAGATTATGCAGCGAAAGAAATATGACGGTGAGACACTTCGCAGGCTTCAGGAAACGGAACTGGAGATGCTGGAGGATTTTGTGAATTTTTGTGAGAAGCATAAGATACCATACTTTGGCATAGGAGGTACTGCAATCGGAGCATTGCGGCATCAGGGATTTATTCCCTGGGATGACGACATAGATCTGGCGTTTACCAGGAAGAATTATGAGCGGTTTTGTAAACTTGCAGGCGAGGAACTAAAAGATAAATACACTATTTTACGCGGAGATTCTGATGAAAATTATCCGCTTTTTACTGCGCATATGTGTAAAAACGGAACGGTTTTCAGAGAATATGCAATGAAAGACGTGGACTGTGAATTTGGGATCTTTTTGGATTTGTATGCATATGACAATGTTCCCGATTGTCAGTGGAAGATGAAGCTTCAGGCATATAGTGCCTGGTTTTACAGTAAATTATTGATTTTGTGCAGCATATCAAGGCCCAGCCTGCTGCTGGAAGGAACAAAGTTAAAACTGGTACTGGCTGCGTGCCGGGCTGGAAATAAGCTGATGAAGGTGATGCATATTTCCAAGAGAGGCGTTTTTTTGCGTGGAAAAAGATGCTGCATGAGATATAATAAGCAGAAGACGAAAAGGCTTGCATACCTGCCGGAGGCAAGACCTTTTACAAGCATGATTGACCGCAAAGACCTGTATCCTTTGAAGCGGATGAAGTTTGAACATCTGGAACTTACATTCCCAAATGACATGCATGATATGCTGTATGCCTATTATGGGGATTATATGCAGCTTCCACCGGAAGAAAAACGGTATAATCACTGTCCATACCAGTTGGATTTTGGAAAGCAGGAAGCAGAGTAAAAAGTAAGGGATGACTATGGAAGATAAAAAAATGTCGATTAAAACCAGCATTCTTTGGAATACCTGGGGAAGTCTGGTCTATCTGGGATGTCAGTGGCTTTTAAGTGTTCTGGTAATCCGTATCTCCGGATTTGAAAATTCCGGTATTCTGACATTAGCTATGTCTATTACAAATATGTTCTATAGTATAGCGGTCTATGGAATGCGTACATTCCAGGTGGCGGATACGGAGAATGAATATGCCCAGGGAACCTATGTGATAAGCAGGATCGTGACCGGAATAACGGCATTTATTCTGTGTGCGGCATTTGTAGCTGCGAACCGGTATGATCAAGTATCCAGTATCAGTATTATCATTTATATGGTCTTCCGGCTTGGAGAAGCTCTGTTTGATGTCTATGCCGGATTTTTCCAAAAATACTGGCGCATGGATTACCTGGGGAAATCCATGGTGATCCGTGGAGTTGCAATGCTGGGCTCCTATATCGTTTTTCTGGGATTATTCCAAAGCCTGCCAATTGCATTTGGGGCAATGGCGGTATCCACATTTCTCGTGATTATACTCTATGACCGCAGACATGTGAAAGGGATTACCTCAATAAAGTTTGACGGCAATTTTAAAAAAGTACAGGAATTGCTGATCCGGTGTTTTCCCTTAGTGGTTTATTTATTTCTAAACGCTGGAATCAGTTCCATTCCAAGATACATTCTGGAGAAATTCTGCGGAAATGACAAGCTTGGTGTGTATGCGGCAATTGCAGCACCTACCTTGGTGGTGCAGATGGCTTCCACATATATTTTCAATCCTTTTGTAACGGCTTTTGCTGAAAAATACCACGCAGGGGACCGGGAGGGATTCTGGAAGCTGCTGTTTACTTGTGTGAAAGTGGTTGGAGCAGTGTCGGCTGTAGCTTTGGCCGGTGCGGCACTTTTAGGAAGATGGGGTCTTTTGCTGTTAATCGGGGAAAAGATACTGCCATTTACAGGGCTGTTACTGCCCCTGGTAGTCTGTACCATACTCACTGCATTCAGCTGGCTGCTTTGCGGGGTACTCACCGTTGTGAAGGATTTTAAAGGACTGATTATCAGTAATATAGCGGCGGTTGTATCAGGCTCTCTGTCCTCGGTGGTATTGATCCGATTGTGGGGCATGCAGGGGACAAGCTTTGCCACGATTCTGGGACTTACGGTAGAGATTGTGCTGTTGTTTGTATTTTTGCAGAAGAGGATCGGAAATTCGGCGGCGTTGTCAAGATCCTGATTTTATGGTACAATGACTCACGAATTACGGTATGATTTGTATAACATTTCCAGGTTAAAGAAAATTGAAATTAAAAGGATGCCACGCTGATATTCTTTAACCTGTTTTACTAGAGCGTGTATGAAAATTGCTTTCAGACAGATGTGCGTCAAAACAGGCTCTGGAACATGTTAGTGGCAGTATTGCAAAAGAAGTGCAATATAGGTAATAAAATGAAAGAAAATGAAAAACACACATTTGCCATATGTGCCTATGGGGACAGTCCCTATCTTACGGCATGTATCCGTTCTTTGAAAAAGCAGTCCCATCCCAGCAAAATTTTAATGGTAACATCTACACCCAGTTCTTATATAGAAGAAATCTGCAGGGAGAATGATATTCCGCTTTTTATAAACAGAGGGGAAAAGGGAATTATCCAGGATTGGAATTTTGCATATGAAAAGGCAGATACCAGGTATGTAACCATCGCACATCAGGATGATATTTACCATGAAAAATATACGTGGAACCTGTGCAGTATGATGGATCAGGCAAAGCGGCCACTGATTTTTTTCTCTGATTACGGGGAAATCAGAAACGGAAAGATTGTAGTATCCAATACGTTGTTAAAAGTAAAGCGTCTGATGCTGATTCCAATGGAAATAAAAGGGGCGCGAAACAGCAGATTTATCCGAAGAAGGATCCTTTCCCTGGGTTCACCCATCTGCTGTCCCTCCGTAGGTTTTGCAAAAGAGAATCTGAAAGAGCCTGTATTCCAGCCGGGATTTAAGAGCAATGAAGACTGGCAGGCATGGGAGAAGATTTCCAGGGAGGAAGGGGCTTTTCTTTACTGTAAGAAGCGTCTGGTATATCACCGGATTCATGAAGAGTCTGCAACCACCAGGATTATTGAAGATACGGGCAGACGGGAAGAGGATATAGCCATGTTCCGTAAATTCTGGCCTTTACCGGCTGCAAAGCTGTTGGCTGCCGTTTACGGAAAAAGTGAGGAATCAAATAATATGTAGTTGGGGAGCACCTATGAAGAAACTGATTATTATACCAGCCTATAACGAAGGCGCCAGTATTTATACAACTGTCCGAAGTATTCAGGAACAGGCACCGGATTATGATTATGTCATAATCAATGACTGTTCCACAGATAACACCAGGGCAATTTGTGAAGAACATGGATTTTCTGTGATTCATCTGCCGGTCAATCTTGGGATTGGAGGGGCAGTGCAGACCGGTCTTCTCTATGCTGCCAGCAGAGGATATGATCTGGCGGTACAGATGGATGGAGACGGGCAGCATGATGCGCGCTTCTTAAAAGAGATGGAGCAAAGCCTAATCCGGAATCAGTTTGATATGGTGATCGGGTCCAGATTTATAGAGAAACAGGGATTTCAGTCTTCTGGAATCCGCAGAATGGGAATTCGTTATTTTTCCTGGCTGATCTATGCCCTGACCAGGGTGAGGATTACAGATCCCACATCCGGTATGCGTATGATGAGCCATGATGTAATTGAAGATTTTACCAGGGATTATCCCAAGGATTATCCGGAGCCTGAAAGTGCAGTAGCAATTATTAAGGCAGGCAGGAAAGTCAGTGAGGTTCCGGTTGTGATGAAACAGCGTGAGGAAGGGGTATCTTCCATATCACCTTTAAAATCGGTGTATTATATGATAAAGGTAACGCTGGCTATTTTTATGGCGGCGTGGAGAGGATAGCGAGGTGTGGATATGAGTATCAGATCGCAGATTATCATTATGCTTGCTGTTGCTGCAGCAATGATTGTACTTGCATGTATGGTAAAAAGAAGAACCATAAGTTTAAGATATGCATTGCCCTGGACGTTACTGGCAATCGGTGTTACGATACTGACCTGTTTTCCGTTGCTGACTGAAAGGTTGACGAATCTGCTGGGCGTGTCCCTGCCGGTGAACATGATATTTTTTATGGGCTTTTGTTTTTCTTTGGTCATTATTTTCTCCTTAAGCCTTGCAGTGTCCAGGCTTTCAAAACGGGTGAAAGATCTTGCCCAGCACCAGGCTCTGCTGGAACGGACGATACAGGAAATGCAGGGGGAAGCGCTGGGATCAAAAAACATGGATTTAAAGGATATGAAAACAGGGGAGCAGGTACATGTATAGGGAGAAGAATAAAAGTAAACAGAATATTATCTTTCCGATACTGATCTTTGTAGTTTTCCTGGTGCTTATCTTTCATACGGTACTGATGTACCTTGAATACGTAAGTCCCAATCTGGACAGACCCAGAGAGATTTATAAAACAGGAAGCAACAAAGCGGTAACAGGTGAGATAACCAAAGATACAAAGGTGGAGCAGAGTTTCACCATGGAGCATATGAGTTTTTCCGGGATCCGTCTTACTTTTGCCACTTACGACAGAAAAAACACTTCCCATATTAATATTCAGCTGAAAAATAAAACTACAGGGATGATGCTTGGAAACTGGGATATATCCAGCGAAGATTTAAAGGATAATACTCCGGTAGAACTGGTCTTAAAAAATACGGTTGAAGTAAAAGAAAAAGAAGAATATATCATAACAATTGCCTCAGAGGATGGGGTGGCAGGAAATGCAGTTACGGTATATCAGTCGGATAAATCCGTAAAAGGGCAGAAATTAATTGTGGGAAGAGAGAAAAAAGAAGGAAGCCTGCATGTGATCTTTACGTATGGAGACCAGTCTTATTTAAGGGTTTATTTTGTTGGAATAACAGTCGTCCTTTTTGCCATGCTGATTTTAATCTGGTTTCTGGGGTACGGCATGAAGTGGGAGGCGCACCGGCTGTTCCTTTTAATGGGGATCTGCCTGGGTGTTCTCTATATCTTTATCCTTCCACCGTATTCAACTCCGGATGAGCAGGCGCATATCTATACCGCCTATGCATTTTCCAACAGCCTGATGGGAAAAGAAGCGGTAAATGAAGACGGCAATACCATTGCAAGAGAAGAAGACCTGTTAATGGGCGTTCTGGAAAAACGTCCGGATACGGAAACCTACGGTATGGTGGCAGATCATCTCTTTGATACCGCCAGCGGGAAGGAAATGTCTGCATTTCCAGGCGGTCCCCTGTCCGGTGTTCCTGCATTCGTATATACGCCGCAGATTATCGGTATCTCCCTCGCGCGACTGCTGAATATCGGGAATGTAGGGCTATTGATGATTGGAAGGCTTTTTGCATTGGCTTTTTACTTGCTGTGCGGATATTTTGCAGTGAAGAAGATGCCCTTTGCGAAAGTGCTGATGCTTACCGTGTTACTGTTGCCGATATCTCTGGAATTAGGCGGCTCTTTCTCTTACGATTCCTTTATTATCGGAGTTTGTGCCTGGTTTACCGGGCATTGCCTGTATCTTGCCTATGAAAAGAACAAGGTTCTGCGCTCAGACTGGATCCTGTTAATTATCCTGGCTGTTTTAATGTCACCCTGTAAGATCGTCTATGTGCTTTTGTGCCTGCTGGTACTTTTGATTCCGGTGAAAAAATCTGCAACCAGAATCGGCTGTATACTGGGAAGGTTAAGCGTTTGTGCAGGGGGATTGCTGTCCCTGGCGGTCGTCCGGCTTGTTACCATGACCGAATATTTGAGCAGACAGGAAAATACCTTGTCTTATATAGAAACTTCCGGGTACACTCTAAGTGGGTTGTTATCACAGCCCCTTACCATTATTCAGATGTATTATGACTCATTCCGAAAATATGCGGATTTTTATTTTGAAACAATGATGGGTGGACAATTAGGCTGGCTGGATATTAAAATCTCCAATGTACTGATATTTGCACTGGCGGTTATATTGGTTCTGGCTGTGCTGGCAAAGGATAAAGAACCGTTTTACCTGGGCAAAAAGGATAAGTGGATTATGGCGCTGATCAGTGCTGGCGTGATAGGGGCGCTTATGATGGTATTTTTATTAACCTGGACGCCGTATGGTTCCAAAGTCATTGAAGGAACTCAGGGAAGGTATTTCCTTCCGGTGCTGCCCCTTGTGGTACTGTTGCTGCGAAACAAAAACCTGACCCTGAAAAAAAGCCTGAACATGAATCTGATCATGAGTGTTGGACTGATACAGTTTATGATAGTCTGGGAAATATTTCAAAAAGTTATAACAAGATAAACATAGATGTACATGTAAATAAAAGGAGAATAATGACATGAAAATTTTAGTAACAGGATGTAACGGACAATTGGGAAGAGCAATTAATCAACAGTATGCAAACGATACGGATGTAGAAATTATTAATACGGATGTATTTCAGCCCGATGTAATGGAACTGGATATTACGGACATAGACAAGGTTCTGTCTACGATGGAGGAAGTAAAGCCAGATGTTATCATCAACTGTGCGGCTCATACTGCGGTAGATCTCTGTGAATCCCAGCAGGATGCGGCATACCGGATCAATGCCATCGGTCCCAGGAACTTAAGTATCGCAGCTGCAAAAATTGGGGCTAAATTGGTACATGTTTCTACGGACTATGTATTTGAAGGAAACGGAACAAAGCCTTATATGGAATTTGACACACCTAATCCCCAGGGAATGTACGGCGCAACAAAACTGGCGGGAGAACAATTTGTGCAGCAGTTTGCGAAAGACTACTTTATTATCCGTACTGCATGGCTCTATGGAGATGGCAAGAACTTTGTGAAAACCATGCTTCGCCTTGCTGAGACAAACGATACAGTAAGGGTTGTGGGTGACCAGTATGGAACGCCTACCAGTGCAGAAGAACTGGCAAAAGCAATCAAATATCTCATTCCTACCTCCAATTATGGAATATTCCACGGAACCTGCGAGGGCATGTGCAGCTGGGCAGATTTTGCAAAAGAAATTTTCCGTCTGGCTGGAAAAGACACAAAGGTGGAGTATATTACAACTGCCGAATACCCTACACCAGCGGTACGTCCGGCATATTCCGTACTGGAAAACTATATGTTAAAGCTCACAACTGATTTCAGTTTTGCAACTTGGGAAGATGCCCTGACTGCATATATGAAAACACTGTAATTGGTAACAGTTTGGACAGCGTGATCAATTACAGTAATTGTTATACTTTTATAAAAGAAGAAAAAGGTGGTAGGACGTGTATCTGATAAAAGCCTTACTCATCCTCCTGTGGTTTGCAGTAATTCCGGTATGCATCGGTATGCTGTTTACCCGGGCGGATGCCAGAGAAAAAAATAGTTTAAAAATGGCGGCGCTGTATGGTTATATTACGATGTTTGCCGTGTTTGAAGTGCTGGCACTTCCCCTGATATTTGCCGAGGTCAGTTTTCATGTACTGATGTATATCTATGGCGGAAGTATGCTGCTGCTTGCAGTGGTCTCCATTATTTTAAATGTCAGAAGAACCAAAGAAATGGTATTATTCCAGTGGAAGGGTGTGAAAGAAACGCCCTGGTCTGTCTATCTTGCCCTGATTCTCATTGCAGTTCAGATAGGGGCATACCTGATTTTCAGGCTGGATGATCTGGATGATGCGTTTTATGTAGCTACGGCTACAACTACAGTGCACACAAATGGGATGTTTCGTTTTGACGCATATACGGGAGACTTGTTAAAGAGCCTTCCGTCCCGTTACGTGCTTTCGCCGTTTCCCATCTTCCTGGCGTTTATCAGTGAAAGCGTGCAGATGCATCCGGCAATCGTTGCGCACACCATTATGCCTGTATTTTTTATACCTCTGGCATACATCGTATATTCCCTTCTGGGGCAGAAATTGTTTTCGGGCGACCGTAAAGCCAGTGGGATTTTCCTGTGTTTCCTTTCTGTGATACACCTGTTTTCCTATTTTTCGGTATATACCCAGGGAACATTTATGCTTGTGCGGATCTGGCAGGGAAAGGCGGTACTGGCGGCAATTCTGCTTCCGGCACTGTTCTATCTGTGTATCCGTCTGCTGAAGGAAAAAGGAAGCCTTCGGGAATGGTCTTTACTGCTGGGCCTTCTGCTTTCCTGTTGTCTGGTTTCTTCTATGGGAATCATGCTGGCACCGATTATGGTGGGTATTTTCGCGATACTGTACGGAATTGGCGGTAAAGACCCGGGAAAATTTATAAAAGCTGTCATATGCTGCATTCCCTGCCTGATTTGTGCAGGAATGTATCTGTTGATACGTTAGGAGGCTGTATACATGCTGGAGATATTTGGATTGACATTAGAACGATACAGGATGTATGTGGCTGACAGCATGCAGGTGGGATTATTTCTTGCAGCGATTATCTACATCGCCTGTAGTAGAGCAGAAAAAGAAAATAAAAAATTATTTGTGGGATATGCTGTTACTTTCGGTGTGATCTATTTTTGCCCGCTGACGGCTAAAATCATTATGGATTACTGTGTGGGAAGAGATGTTTACTGGAGAATGTTCTGGCTGCTGCCCATACCCCTTGTTCTTGCCTATACAGGGGTTAGAGCCTGGTATTCCCAGGATACCAGATTAAAGAGAGGGATCATGTTTGTGGCTTTGGCAGGTGTTCTTGCTGCAGCAGGAAATTTCGTCTATGTACCGGGAACCGTTCTTCATAAGACGGAGAATCTGCAGAAGCTGCCATCGGCGGCAAATGCGGTTAGTGATATCATTGTGAAGAACCGAAGTGCTGAAGAGACGGTGAAAGCAGTGGTACCCGATGATCTGGCAGGCTATATACGCCAGTACGATGCCAGCATTGGCCTGGCATATGGAAGAAAGGGAAAATTCAGTAAGAGAGACCGGAAGATCCATGAACAGATGATAGCGGAAAATCCCAATTTCAGGATTATTATCAAGCAGGCGAGAAAGGCCGGATGCAATTATCTGGTGTATTACGACACGCCGGATTCCAAAGAGAAAATAGAATCCAGAAAGTTTAAGGAAATTGGACAGACCAATGGTTATATAATCTATAAGGATACTGAACCGTTACCACCGAAAGAAGAGACAGAGAATACCGGAACTGCCTAAGATTGCCACGTCTTTTTTGTTGAATTTTTGTAAATTTTGTTGTAAGATAGATTCTGGTACAGCATTATTGGTAACGAAGTATAAGTATAAGGAACCATTGAAAAATAAAGAGGGGTAAATATTAGTGGAGAGAAGAGAACAATATAAAAGAGTCATCATGTTTTTTGCTTCTGCGCTTATTCTGGCAGTACAGACAGCAATATATGCATATGTCTGGTTTTCCTATTATGACTCCAGAGGGGTTATCCGTACCACGTTTGTAAGGGGTAACTGGGTAGTTGTGGGAATGTATGCACTGATGCTGTTTTTCTTCTACAAAATGTACGGGGGATTCAAGGTAGGCTATTTAAGGGTGCTTGACGTACTCTATTCCCAGATCGCTTCCGTATTATGTGTAAACGGAATAACTTATCTGCAGATGGCATTGATTGGACGCTGGACTTTGGGGGCACATATACTGCCCATGTTTTATGTTACGGCTGTTGATTTGGTAATCGTGGTATTGTGGGTGCTGATGATGCGCTGGATTTATGTGCATATATATCCGCCCAGGAAGATGCTGCTCATTTACGGAGAGAAAAATCCAAAGGATCTGATCCGCAAGATTTCCTCCAGAGAAGATAAATATGATATCTGTGAGTCTATCCATCTGGGTGACGGCATGGATAAACTGAAAAGCAAAATTGACTGTTACAAGGCGGTGATTATGGGAGATATGCCTTCCCATGAAAGAAATCTGCTGTTAAAATACTGTTTTGAAAAAGATATCCGGTGTTACTGTATTCCTAAGATATCGGATGTTATGATCATGAGTTCAGACAGCATTCATCTGTTTGATACACCGCTTCTGCTGTTTCGCAACAGAGGCCTTACCATTGAACAGAGAATCGCGAAGCGTCTGACCGACCTTATCATTTCCGGTATCGGTGTGGTAATTGCATCGCCGTTTATGCTGATAATAGCACTTTTAATTAAGTGTTACGACAGAGGCCCTGTATTTTACCGTCAGGAGCGATTGACGGAGCGTGGAAGGACATTTTATGTATTGAAGTTTCGAAGCATGAGAGTAGACTCTGAGAAAGAGGGCGCACGTCTTGCCATGAAGCAGGACAACAGGGTAACACCCGTTGGGAAAGTGCTGCGCAACATTCATTTTGACGAACTGCCTCAGCTGTTTAATATCTTGAAAGGGGATATGTCTCTGGTAGGACCAAGACCGGAGCGTCCGCAGATTACTAAGGAATATAAAGAAAAGATTCCGGAGTTTGACTACCGGTTAAAGGTAAAGGCCGGACTCACCGGATATGCTCAGGTGTATGGTAAGTATAATACCACTCCTTACGATAAGCTCAAACTGGATCTATCGTATATTGAAAATTATACCTATCTTTTGGACTGGAAGCTTATGCTGATGACAGTTAAAATTCTCTTTCAGAAAGAAAATACGGAAGGAGTAGAGGCATGGCAGGTGACAGCGGCGACAAAAGAGGAAGAAGCGAAAAAAGAAAACAAGTAGTAAAACAAGTAGATAAATATTCTGTGTTGATGTCCGTATATAAAAAGGAAGATCCGACATTTTTAAAAGCGGCAATTTCCAGCATGATGGAGCAGACGGTACTGCCGGACCAGTTTGTGCTGGTCTGTGACGGATCATTAACAGAAGCATTAGATGAAGTGGTGGAACATTTCCAGGAGCAATATCCGGAGGTGTTCCTTGTTGTACGTTTAAAGGAATGTGGAGGACTGGGGCCGGCGCTGCAGGTGGGAATCAAGCATTGCAGGAATGAACTGATTGCCCGTATGGACAGTGATGATATCAGCCGGCATGACCGCTGTGAAAAGCAGCTCTATATTTTCCGTAAAAAGCAGGTGGATATTACCGGAGGGATTATCGAGGAGTTTGCAAGTGACTTCCATGAGATCTCAGGAAAGAGGGTAACGCCGAAAACCAATGAGGCCATCTTAAAATGTGCAGGCAGAAGAAATCCTTTCAATCACGTTACGGTGATGTACCGCAAAAGTGCGGTTACAGATGCCGGAGGATATCAGGACTTTCCATATTTTGAAGATTATTATCTCTGGGCGCGGATGTTGAAAAATGGCGCTGTTGGATATAATATACAGGAGCCCCTGGTATATGTGCGTACCGGAGAGAGCATGTTTGCAAGGCGGGGCGGTATGGATTATGCAAAACTGGCAGTGAAGTTCCGGTGGTATTTAAAAAAGGCTGGAATTTCTACCTGGCTGGATTTTCTGGTTTCTGCAGGGGGGCAGGTTCTCATCTGCATTTTGCCCAATGGATTCCGGAAAAAATTCTATGAAGTTATTCTGAGAAAGACAAAATAGGAGCGTTTATGGTTAAAGGAAAAGTAAAGAGGAAAATATATTTTGCCGGAGGATCCGTATTATCGGCAGTGAATAAAATAATTCCCAAAAATAAAAGAAAAATTCTGATCTTCTGTAAAGGAGAACTTTACGATAACAGCGAAACGCTGTTTGGCTATCTGATGAGTCATAAATTATATGAAAAATATGATATAGTCTGTGCGGTTGGAAAACCCCAGAATTATCAGAAACTGGTGAGAAAAAATGTACGGTTTGTGAATCTGGCGGGAAGCCTAAAAGAAATTATGACCGCAGGGTTTATTTTTTACCATGGGGAAATTCTGGCAATTATGCCAACCAAAGATCAGGTATCCATAGATTACTGGCATGGAACTCCCTTAAAAAAAATCAATCATATGTTAGAGGACAAGCTTGGGGATTATCACTATGATTTTTTTACTTATCTCACGGCGCCAAGTGAAATGTTCCGTCCGATTATGGCGGAGGCTTTTAACTGCAAACTGAATCAGGTAATCATTGCCGGTCATCCCAGAAATGATGATCTGTTTTCTAAAAAAGATGAATTCCACAAGCTGGGTCTTGTAAAAGAAGATTATAACAAGGTGTTTGTATGGATGCCTACTTACCGCATTTCACATGATAAACTGATTATGGATTCCAGTGAGGATTTTATGAAAAATGCAGGGATTCCACTGTTCCATACGGCAGAGAGTTTTACGAAATTGAATGCTTACATGGAGGCACATAACAGCCTTCTTCTGATCAAACTGCATCCGGCACAGAATCTGGAAGCCCTGGCGGTTAAAGATATGAGCCATATTAAAATTTTGACCGGGGCTTATCTGGATCAGAAAAGAGTCCGTTTATATCGTCTGTTAAAAGATACGGATGCTTTAATTACCGATTATTCATCGGTTTATTTTGATTATTTACTTCTGGATAAACCGGAAGCTTTTATCATAGAGGATATGAAAGAGTACGGAAGCCACAGAGGTTTTGTTGTGGACAATCCTCTGGACTATATGCCGGGAGAGATTATTGAAAACCAGGAAGGCTTCTATGGATTTTTGGAAAATTGTATTGAGGGTAAAGACAGCTATAAAGAAAAACGCCGGGAAATCAATGATAAGGTAAATCATTATAAAGGCGGGGGCAACTGTCAAAGGTTGTTGGAGTTTGCAGGAATCAGCAAATAGGAGTATGTAACCCATGAAAAAAGAAATACTGAAAATGCTAAGTGCCAATCCGGCTGTGCGGGAAGGCTGTGTAAGACTGCGCAGTTTTTATCGTAGGACGCGTAATAAACTGGAGTATGAAAAGCGTTATGCTACCCAGGAAAAATTAATATTATTTGAATCGTACAAGGGCAGGAATTACAGCTGCAGCCCAAAGGCTGTCTATGAAGAGATGATCCGGGATGGCAGGTATGATGATTATAAAAAGGTATGGGCTTTTGAGGATCCGGAGAATTACCGGGAATTGGCAGAACGGGAAGATACTATCGTGATCCGCCATAGAAGCAAGAAGTACTTTCGTTATGCTGCCCAGGCAAAGTACTGGGTAACGAACAGCAGAATGCTGGATGAAATTCAGAAAAAAAAGGATCAGGTCTATATCCAGTGCTGGCATGGCACACCGCTTAAGCGCTTAGGCTTTGATGTCAAGGTGCATAAGGGCGGAGCACAGGAGGAGCGGGAACTGAACCGGGAGTATGAATACGATGCGATGAAATACGATTATATTATCTCTCCTTCGCCATTCTATACGGAAAAGATTACTTCTGCTTTTAACCTGAAAGCGCTTGGAAAGGACCATATATTTGTAGAAAAAGGATATCCACGAAATGATTTTCTCTATCAGTATACAGAGGAACAGGCTGAGGCTGTAAAGAAAAAGCTCGGTATTCCCCAGGGGAAAAAAGTGATCCTGTATGCACCTACCTGGCGTGACAGCATGCAGGAAGTAGGTGTTGGATGTACCTATAGCTTAGGGCTGGACTTTGCGGTTTTGCAGGAAGAATTTCAGGATGAATGCGTGATTTTGTTTCGGACCCACTACTTTATTAAGAATGTCATTGATCTGAAACAGTATGAGGGATTTGTAATCGATGTTTCTGAATATGGAGATATTAATGATCTGTACATTGTCAGTGATTTGCTGATGACGGATTACTCCAGTGTCTTTTTTGATTATGCCAACCTGAAACGGCCGATCATTTATTATATGTATGATTTTGAACAGTATAAAAACGAAATGCGGGATTTCTATATTGATATCGATACCCTGCCCGGCAAATTGATTAAAACAGAAGGGGAATTGTCAGGTGCAATACGGGAAGCGCTGGATGGGTGTCCCTACGATGAAAAGTACAGGCATTTTAATGAAATTTACAATCCGCACAGCGGCGAAAATGCAAGCCGGGCTGTACTGGAAACCTGTATCAGCCTTTCACCGGTAGTTGCACCTGGAAATGTTGTATGATATAATATCTGGAATGTCTGGATTGTTTTGGAAATCGTAAGACTACATTAGATGAAGTGAAACGCTGAAAGAAAACAAATAGAAAGGAAGCCACAGTTTAAACTGCGGTATGTAATGGGCATAAAGATGAAAAAAATTATTACCTATGGAACATACGATTTACTCCACTATGGACACGTGAATCTGCTTCAGAGAGCCAAAGCGCTTGGAGATTACCTGATTGTAGCATTGTCTACAGATGAATTTAACTGGGATGAGAAACAGAAAAAATGCTATTTTCCATATAGTGAAAGAAAGCGTCTGCTGGAGTCAATCCGTTATGTAGATCTGGTGATCCCTGAGAATTCCTGGGATCAGAAGGTCAGTGATGTGCAAGAATTCAAAGTGGATACATTTGTAATGGGAGATGACTGGGAAGGAAAATTTGATTTCCTGAAAGAATACTGCGATGTGGTATACCTGCCCAGAACCCCTGAGATTTCCACTACTCAGATAAAACAGGATTTAAAGAAATAGGAGCCGGAAATTCATGAAACGATTTATTAGTGATATTAAAAAATTTTATCAATATACCATGTATGCAGCCAGATCAGAGCTGAAGTCGGAAGTTGCCAGTTCCTATTTAAACTGGTTGTGGTGGATTTTAGACCCGCTTCTTTTTATGATGGTATATACTTTTATTGCCCAGATTGTTTTCAGCAATAAAAAAATAGATTTTTTCCCAATCTATGTATTTATCGGCCTTTCTGTCTGGAATTTCTTTAACAAAGTTGTGATCAGCAGTGTGAGGGTTGTAAAAAGCAATAGTGCGGTAGTTTCTAAAGTTTATGTACCTAAGTATATGCTGATTTTAAAAAATATGCTGGTAAACGGATTTAAAATGATGGTATCTTTTGGCCTGGTAATTATCATGATGGTCATCTGGAGAGTACCTTTTAGTATAAAGATTTTATACTTTTTTCCGCTGATTCTGATTTTGTGTCTGTTTACATTCGGAATTAGTGCAATTGTATGCCATTTTGGAGTGTTTATTGAGGACCTGCAGAATATTTTAACGGTATTTTTGAAATTGATCTTCTACATGTCCGGAGTATTTTACGCTATTGATTCCATGAGCCAGATTCCGGTTCCGATTAAGAATCTGCTGCTTAATTTTAACCCTGCTGCATTTATCATGTACTCTCTGAGACGGACGATGCTGTATTCCCAGTTCCCACATCATAAATTTATGTTAATGTGGCTGGTGGTTGGATTCGTTTTATCCTGCATAGGTGTACGGGTGATTTACAAATATGAAAACAGTTACGTGAAGGTGATATAGATGAGTGTTGAAAATGCGATTAAGGTGGAAGGTCTTAATATTTCATATAAATGTTTAAATGCATATTCCATCAAAAAGAACTTTTTTAAATTAAAGAAAACAAAAACGGAGGTCCATGAGGCGGTAAAAAATGTTTCGTTTCAGGTGCGGGAAGGGGAAATTCTTGGGATTGTAGGTAAGAACGGCAGCGGAAAATCCACAATGCTCCGGGCTATCGCAGGAATTTTCTCCCCGGATTCCGGAACCATTGACCTCTATGGACATTCCGTATCCCTTCTGTCTATTGGAGTTGGTTTCCAGAAGAGCCTGTCCGGTAAAGAAAATATTATGCTTTCCGGAATGCTCCTGGGATTCTCGGAAGAAGAAGTGCGCAGACAGATGCCGGATATCATAGAGTTTGCAGGTCTTGGCAAGTTCATTAACATGCCGGTTAAGACTTATTCAAGCGGTATGTATTCCAAGCTTGCGTTTTCCATTACCGCTATTTTAAAGACCGATATTATGTTGATTGATGAAGTTTTAAGTGTGGGTGATGCAAAATTTAAAAAGAAGAGTTACCGCAAGATGAAGGAACTGATCAGTGAAAAAGACCGGACTGTGGTAATTGTATCTCATAATAATGATACGCTTCGTTCCTTGTGTGACCGGATTCTCTGGCTTCATGACGGGGAAGTGAAAATGCTTGGAACTGCAGAAGAAGTACTGCCAGTTTATGAAGAATTTATGCAGTAAGGAGGCAATGCATGTCAAAGAACAAAAGTTTTGCAGGGAGACTGCATGGGAAAATCAAAAGGACTCTGAAAAAATGCAGCAATAATCATCCGGCGGTGTTAAAATTCTACCGGAAATATGTGTATCTGATGCGGAGGCTGAAAGGTACCTGGTATGGTATTAAGACTCCAACGGACAGCCATATGGTTATCTTCACCGGATTCTTTGGATCTCAGTATGGAGACAGTCCAAGAGCGCTGTATGAGGCTATGCTAAAGGATGAGGCATACAAGGATTTTCAATTTGTATGGGTGTTTAAGAATACAAAGAACTTTGAGTTTTTAAAAGAAAACAGAAATACCTTTATTACGAAGGTACGTTCTAAAAAGTATTATGAATATCATGCAAGGGCCAAATACTGGGTTTGCAATGCTTCGGTTACGAATTATCTCTATCCCAAAAAGGATCAGGTTGTCATCCAGACATGGCATGGCACGCCTTTAAAAAGACTGGGACTGGATATTGAATTTGACAGTGATAAAAAACGTACTTTGAAGGAAAACTATAATAAATACAAGCAGCATGTGAAGAAACTGGACTATTTTTTATCCCCTTCCAAATTTGCCAGTGAAAAATTCGATACTTCTTTTGGAATTTCTAAATTCGGCAAAGAAGGAATTCTTCTGGAAACCGGATATCCCAGGAATGATTTCCTTTTCACCCACACCAGTCAGGATGTGGAACGTTTAAAAGAAATGTTTCATATTGGGAAAGATAAAAAGGTGATTCTCTATGTTCCCACCTGGAGAGATAACCAGTATGTGGAAGGTCAGGGATACCTCTATCAGCAGCATGTGGATCTGGATGCCCTGGTAGAAAAGCTGGGAGAGGAATACGTTATTTTATTCCGGACTCACCATTTGAACAAATTTACTGGAGAGTACCGCTATCCCGAGAGAATTGTGGATGTATCGGAACACAATGATATTAATGAACTGTATGTGGTCAGCGATATGCTTATTACAGACTATTCCAGTGCATTCTTCGATTTTGCCAATCTGAAAAGACCGGTATTGTTCTATATGTATGATCTGGATGAGTATATGAATCAGATCCGTGGTTTTTACCTGGATTTAAATGAACTTCCAGGACCGATTATTCAGGAAGAGAGTAAGCTTGCGGATGCCATAACAGATCTGTTTGAAAATTATACGGTGGATGAAAAGTATCAGGCGTTTAATCAGAAGTTTAATTATCTGGATGGACCGGATACCAGTAAAAAAGTGCTGGATATCTGTATTCCGGCAGGGCGGTAATTACAGGCAGGCAATACTAATTACAGGCTGTTAGGAATTTAAGATACGACAAATGGCAGGAATGAATTAAAAAATAGTTCAAAGCATGTATGTTAAGAAATTAATAGAAGTCAGAGGTGTTATATGGGATTCACAGATAAACTGAAAGTCGGCATTGGCTGGCGCGTGAGAAAGGTAATTAAAGTTATAAAAAAAGGTTTTCGGCGTATTAAAAAGTTCATAAAACTGGTATTTAAGAAAACAAAAGAAGGTTACTTTCGATTATCCGGTGTATTTCGCGGCAGAGGTATCTGTCTGTTGGCAAACAGTAAGCGTTTAAAGTCCTATAAGGATAAACATAAAGGGGAACGCTGTTTTCTGGTAGGTAATGGTCCAAGCTTAACCAGCAGTGATCTGGATCTGATCAAAGATGAGAAGACGATTGGCTGCAATATGGTCTACAAAATATTCGACCAGACGAAGTGGCGCCCCACCTACCATTGTCTGATTGATGTGATGTTTGCAAAAAATCTCTCAGAAGAGATTGCAGAACATGTGGAGGCGCCTTTCTTTGTGAATCTGACTGCTTACCACTATATGAAAAAAAGGCCGAAGGACAGCACCTATGTCTACAACGTGGCAAAAGAACCCTATAAGATCAGCAACAATTTTCTCTCTTATTATGTTCCTTCCGGTGCTACGGTTATGTCCTTTATGATAGAGCTTGCGATCTATATGGGATTTAGTGAGATCTATCTCATCGGTGTGGACTGTACCTCCAGTCTGGCAAAAGACAGCCATTTTATCAAAGATTATCTGAGTGATGATATGAAACAGATGGATGTAAAGCGGATTGAGAACCGGTTGAAGGCCCAGGATCTGACCAAAGAAGAAGTATCTGAATATTACAGGCAGAAAGCAATTTTTGCATATAATAAATTAAATGATTTTGCAAATGAGAGAGATGTCAAGATTTACAATGCTACCAGAGGTGGAGCTCTGGAGGCGTTTGAACGTGTAAACCTGGATGACATAATAGGAGGCGTGAACGCATGAAAGTAGTAGGAGTAATACCATCAAGATACAAATCAAGCAGATTTCCGGGGAAACCATTGGCAGATCTTCATGGCAAGCCAATGATCTGGTGGGTATATCAGCAGGTAAGCAAGGTGAGAAACTTCGATGAAGTGTATGTGGCAACCGATAATCAGGAGATCTATGACGTCTGCACAGGATACGGATTCAAGGTGCTGATGACAAGTGAAAAGCACACAAACCCTACAGAGCGGACTCATGAAGTATCCGATCTGATTCCGGCAGATATCTATGTGTTCATCGGCGGAGACGAACCGCTAATTGAGGCACAGGCAATTGAAAAAGTAGTGGAAACGGCAAAAAATACCCCTGAATTCTTTGTTGCCAACGCAATGACCACCATCAAGACAGGACCGGAAGTCATCGACTTTACAAATATTAAAATGATAGCCAACGAAGCAGGAGACGGCCTCTATACATCCAGAAGCCCGCTCCCATATCCAAAGGGAAGCCTGGAATTCGATTATAAGAAATTTGTTGGAATCTGTGCATTTACAAAAGAGGCACTGGATTTCTTTGTAACCACACCTCAGAGCATGCTGGAGAAGGTAGAAGAATGCGACCTGATCCGCTACATCGAACATCACAAAAATGTAAAATTTGTGGACGTTGACTGCAGAACGGTGTCCGTGGATACACCGAAGGATCTGGAAATGGTAAAAGACTTAATGGTTGCAGAAGGAATCGTAGGATAGGAGTATTTATGTATAAAGCAGTAATATTCGACCTGGACGGAACCCTGCTGGACACTTCCGCAGGCGTATTAAAAAGTGTGGACTATACCATTGATAAGATGGGGTACAAGCCTCTGGAAAATGAAGTAAAACGCACTTTCATTGGACCGCCGATTAAGAAATCCCTGATGAAACAGTATGGATTAACAGAAGAAGAGGCCGATCGGGCAACGGAGATTTTCCGGGACCGGTATAAAAATCACGACCTGTTTCTGGCAGAAGCGTATGAAGGCATCTATGATTTACTAAAAGCCCTCCACGCAAAAGGCTATAAAATTGGGGTTGCTACTTTAAAAAGAGAAGATTATGCAATCGAGATATTAGAGCATTTCAATATAGCAGAACACTGTGATGTGATCTGCGGATCCGATTTTGCCAGTAAAATGACAAAAAAGGATGTACTTATGCGCTGCGAATCCCTTATGGGGCTTACTCTTTCAAAAGAAGGTATCCTGATAGGGGACACGACTTCCGATGCAGTGGGAGCTTTTGAAGCTGGGGTTGACTTTATGGCGGTTACTTTTGGTTTTGGATTTCGTACTGACGGAGATGTTAAGGAGCATCCGCACGTGTTTACAGCGGATACAGCCCAGGATATCAGAGGATTTTTTGGTATATAGAACCCTGCAAACAGGCATGCTTTTTTAAAGGATGTCTGTTTGCGGGGTTTTTTAACAGGCACTATAGTCTAAAGAATAAGGGAGATAAGAGAATGGATAAAAAAGTACTGATTTCAATCATAATACCGGTTTATAATGTGGAAAAATACTTAAGAAGATGTCTGGATTCTGCTGTGAACCAGACAATGAAAGAAATAGAAGTAGTGGCAATTGATGATGGATCGACCGATAGTTCCGGTGTCATTCTGGATGAATACAAAAAGAAGTATCCGCAGATCATGCAGGTACTTCATACAGAAAACCACGGACAGGGAATTGCAAGAAATCTGGCAATAAAAGAAGCAAAAGGTACATATCTTGCATTCTGTGATGCGGATGACTACATGATAGAGAATTCTCTGGAGCGCATGTATGCACGTGCCCAAAAAGAAAATTGCGAACTGATCTATGGTGCCTCGTACCGGGTAAGGGGTAACGGGAAATATCTGCTGGGATTACTGCCGGGTCCGGTAACCAAAGAGAGCATGCTTCTGGATATTACACCGTTTACGCTATGGAGTCTTCTGGTAAAAAAAGAACTCTGGGAGAGAACGGGTGGAACTGCAGACATGATTTACCAGGATGTAGCCTATATTCCTGTTTTGATCGCAGCAGCCAACAACGTTGCTTATGAGCCATTACCTGTTTATTACTGGATGGACCGTGAAGATTCCACCGTGCATCGCACAAAAGAAAGAAAAATTTTAGATTTTGTAAAAGCTGCAAAAATGGCAATCGAGAATATTGATCCGAAATATCGTAATGAAATCGTAATGAATATGGCAGAAAAGACCATTGATAAATCCAAAGCAATGTGGTATTTTGGGGATGAGTTCTTTTCATATTTCAAGTCACTTGTACCGATGATTGAAAAGAATCCATGCTATCTGGCAAATCCGGACAAATATAAGGAAATTACCTTCTATATAGGTTTGACAGAGCATGCAGTGCCAAAGAGAATTTATCTGGATGGATTTTCACAGGAAGTCACAACCCAGCAGGCCCAAGAAGCGGCCAGGGAGGCCTTTCGTGAAGAGGGGGAGGTAGTTGTGTTAAACCCCGCAAACTGCGATGTGCAGGAAAACCAGATGATAGAGCAGGCATTTTTACAAAAGAATTTTAAACTGGCAGCCGGATATTTTGCATTGAAAAGAATTTATGCAGAAGGTGGAATTTATCTGGGCTCCAATATGAAAATTAATGGACCATTTGACTGTATGTGCAGTTATCCGGCATTCTTCAGCTTCTTAGATGAAACTCATTTTACGGATAAAGTATTCGGTGCAGCTAAAGGGAATGAAGTTATAAAAGAAATTATGGATGGATTGGTAAATAGTAAGACTCAGACTGAAGCAGACCCGGCAAGGCAGATTGAGAGTGTGCTAAAAGGCAGGTACTCGGTAGAGATGAATGGAAGAACAACCTATTCCAAATATCCATTTGTACTGTTATCGCCACTTGCGGTAATGACTCCGGTCAGCGGAACCGTAATCGATCTGTGTCAGTGTACCCAGTTTGATATGAATCCTAAAGAATTATTTACAATTCCCAAATCTACTCTTGCCGGGATTGCAAATTATCCCGTACCTTGGCAGGGGACTCAGATCAAGAACTGGAAGTTTAAGTATGGAGAGTCGAAAAAGCAGTGTGAAGAGCTTCGTAAAAAGTATAAGAAATGTACAGCGGAACTGAAAGATATAAAGAATACAGATGAATACCGGGTAGGAAATGCAATGAAAAAAAATGGGTTAGGCAGATTGATTATGCGCATGTGTTTAAAGTTACTGGGCAGTAAATAGAGTCTTTTTATAAAATCTGGCAGCAGAGTGAATGCTGTAATCACAAAAAGTAAATGATTTGCACACAATAAATAACAACGCTCTGCAGGGGTGTTCGGCTTACCGAAACGAAAATACTTCACAAAATGCAAATTTACCTGTATAATAAGTGCTGAATGCAGTAACTTATATTGGATTATATGGAAATTTACATCAAAATTTGTTGGTACACCAATAAGTTTTGAAGAACAGGAGAATAAAAATGAATAATATAAAATTGTTAGATTGTACTTTACGTGACGGTGGTTATGTCAATGACTGGAATTTCGGTCACGACAATATCGTAAGTTTATTTGAAAGACTGGTCAGCACAAATGTAGATATGATTGAAGTCGGATTTTTAGATGAAAGACAGAAGTTTAATATTGATCGTACCATTATGCCGGACACCGACTGTGTGGGAAAAATCTTTGGCGGCCTTGACAGAAGACAGGCTATGGTAGTTGGTATGATCGATTTTGGTACCTGCGGCATTGAAAACCTGTCCCCTTGTAAAGACAGCTATCTGGACGGTATTCGTGTAATCTTTAAAAAACATTTAATGCATGAAGCAATTGCTTTCTGCCGCCAGGTGAAAGATCTGGGCTATCAGGTATTTACCCAGGCAGTTTCCATTACAAGTTATTCGGACAGAGAGATGCTGGATCTGATCGATCTTGTAAACGAATTAAAACCCTATGCAGTATCCATTGTAGATACCTATGGACTGCTTCATCAGGAACATCTGATGCATTATTTTGAATTATTAGACCACAACCTCGTACCGGAAATCGGTGTGGGATATCATTCTCATAACAACTTCCAGCTGGCATATTCCAACTGTATGGAAGTACTGAAGGCGCATACGGACCGTATGGTAGTTGTAGATGCAACACTTTATGGGATGGGTAAAAGTGCCGGAAATGCGCCGATAGAATTGCTCTCCATGTATCTGAATACCAACTGCGGA
This sequence comes from Clostridiales bacterium, assembly GCA_018365455.1. GTDB lineage: Bacteria > Bacillota > Clostridia > Lachnospirales > Lachnospiraceae > Robinsoniella. Next base: position 90,466 of record JAGZJZ010000018.1, on the reverse strand, counting down.
AAGAATTACGATATCAGCCAGATGTTAGAAGCTATTGACATCAACATCATGAACATCTATGAAAAGAGTCCATGGGGATATAATCTCTTCTTCTATCTGTCAGCATCGAATAACTGTCATCCAAGTTATGTAAAATATTTAATGGACAAGCACACCTTATCACTGAAGTCCTTAAATGAAATACTGAACAGCATTGAATTTGAAAAGAAATTATTATACGATCAGAAGTATATCGAACATCTGTACAATCAATATCAGAACGCAGAATGCAATGATATAAGTGATCTGGCAAAACTGGAAGAACAGTTAGCAGGAAAGAAAATTCTCTTAGTTGGACCAGGCAAGAATGTACAGGCTCAGGAAGAAAAAATCAAAGCTTATATAGACGAAAATCATCCGGTTGTGATATCCACAAATTATATACCGGGAGCCCTGATGGTGGATTATGTATTCTTAAGCAACTCAAGGAGATATGTTCAGCTGAACAGCGTAATAACCGAGTATAAAAACCGTGATACCAAAGTAATTGCCACCTCTAATGTGACTAATACAAAAGGAAGCTTTGACTATACGTTAAACTACAGCTCACTCGTGGATGAAGATGCAGAGATCATTGACAATGCATTTATTATGCTTCTGAAGACATTGATGAAAGTAAAAGTAGAAAACGTAGCATGTGCCGGATTTGATGGCTATTCACCGATTGAGGATAACTATTACAACTCCAGCATGGAGTACCGGATTGAGAAAGAGAAGTCGAATAGCATGAACCAGTATGTGATTGACTGCCTTGAGAAGATGGAAGATAAGATTTCGGTGAAATTTATAACGGATACATTCTATGTGAAATAGGTTTATCTTGTAAAAGCTATAAAATGCAGGCAAGAGCTATCAGAACTTTGAACTGATAGCTCTTTCTATGAGGAGCATATACGCTTATAAAAGTATGAAAAACAGTACTTTTCTGATTTCTTTATGATATAAAATATGAAGAAAATATTATAAAAGTATGAACTAAAAACCTTAGAATGTCAAAATTAGCAAAAAACATGTAAAAAATAACCTTATACAGGGTGGTAAAATCTTAAAACATATGATATAATTTAAACACTATATTTGAATAATATGCGGAGAAGATAAAATGAAAATAGCAGTTGCAGGAACTGGTTATGTCGGACTTGTCACAGGTGTCTGCCTGGCGAGCAAAGGACACGATGTAACTTGTGTTGATATTGATGAAGAAAAAGTGGAAAAAATGAAAAAGGGGATATCCCCTATCTATGAGCCAGGACTGGATGAATTAATGCAGCAAAGCATGGGTCATTTACAGTTTACAACGGACTATGGCGCTGCATATAAAGATGCGGAGGCCATTTTTATTGGCGTAGGAACTCCGGAAAAGCAGGATGGTTCTGCGAATTTAGCCTATGTTTTTAAAGTGGTAAAACAGATCGCACAATCCGTAGAGCGGGACTGTGTAGTTGTAGTAAAATCTACCGTGCCGATCGGTACCAATGATAAGGTGGAAGCTTATCTGCGGGAGCGTTTGGTCCATGATGTTAAAGTGGATATAGCGTCGAATCCTGAATTTCTTTCTCAGGGAACGGCAGTTCCGGATACCCTTCATGCATCCCGCATTGTGATTGGTGTGGAAGATGAAAAAGCAGGAGAAGTATTAAAGAAAGTGTATGAGCAATTTGATGCACCGGTAATCGTAACAGACAGAAGAAGTGCCGAAATGATAAAATATGCATCCAATGACTTCCTGGCACTGAAGATCTCCTATGTAAACGAAATAGCGAATCTGTGCGAAATCGTAGGTGCAAATATTGAAGATGTTACAAAAGGTATGGGATATGATGCTCGTATCGGCAAAAGATTCTTAAATTCTGGAATTGGTTATGGTGGATCTTGTTTTCCAAAAGATACAAAAGCCTTAAGCTGGTTGGCAAGTTTTAATGACAACGAAATAAAGACAATCAGAGCAGCCATAGATGTAAATGAAAACCAGAAATTAAAGCTGGTAAAAAAAGCAAAAAAATATTTCGAAGACTTTTCAGATCTCAATGTGGCTGTGCTGGGGCTTACCTTTAAGCCAGGAACAGATGATCTGCGTGAAGCAGCTTCGCTTGTAAATGTTCCGATCCTTTTAGAAGACGGTGCAAACGTAAAAGCCTGGGATCCGGTTGGTACGGAGAATTTTAAAAAGCTCTATCCAAAGAAAGTTGATTATTGTTCAAGCATCGAAGAGACTATAAAAGATGCAGATATCTGCTTTATTTTTACCGAGTGGGATGAAGTAAAGAATTTTGATATTAAGAAATACGAACAACTCATGAGAAAACCTATCGTTTTAGATGGGAGAAATTGTTACTCCTTAGATGTATTTGAAGGCACAAAAATAATTTATAATTCGATTGGACGTAAAACAGTAAATAGTGAGTTAATGTAGGACAAGGAATTACGGATATCCGTTTTTGCAGATATCCGTTTTTTGGGTGGTTGGAAGAAAATGAGAGAACGAAGGAAAGGTTGATAAATAATTATGAAATTGATTATTCAGATTCCATGTTATAATGAAGCACAAACCTTGGAAATAGCACTGAATGACTTGCCAAAACAGATCGATGGCATCGATGAGATTGAGTATCTGATCATAAATGACGGAAGCCAGGACAATACGGTAGAGGTTGCAAAAAACTGGGGTGTCCATTACGTTGTAAACTTTAAAACAAACAAAGGTCTTGCAAAGGGCTTTATGGCCGGACTGGATGCCTGTCTTAGAAATGGTGCTGATATTATTGTAAATACAGATGCAGATAATCAGTATTGTGGGGAAGATATTGAAAAGCTGGTAAGACCGATTATAAATGGGGAATCGGATATTGTAATTGGGGAAAGACCTATAGATAAAACGGAACATTTTTCTCCGTTAAAGAAAAGATTGCAGCATTTTGGCAGCTGGGTTGTTCGTAAGGCATCAAAGACAGATATTCCGGATGCACCAAGCGGATTTCGGGCTTATAGCCGGGAAGCAGCTATGCGCATGAATGTTATTAATGAGTATACTTATACTCTGGAAACCATTGTACAGGCAGGCAGAAATAAGATGGCTTGCACATCAGTACCGATTAGGACCAATGGAGAACTTAGACCATCAAGGCTGTTTAGCAGTATGTTTGGGTATGTGAAGAAGTCTATGCTTACGATTGTGCGGGCGTTTATGATGTATCGGCCTTTGTATTTTTTTACCATTATTGGTAGTATTCTGTCTTTTATAGGTGTTGCCATTGGCATAAGATTTATTTATTTCTTTATAATTGATGGAGGTCGTGGTCATACACAATCCCTTATTTTGGCTAGTATGATGATTATTTTAGGTGTTATGACGGGAATTGTAGGTTTACAGGCGGATATAATTTCCGGAAATAGGAAACTATTAGAAGATATACAATATCATGTGAGAAAGTTGGACTATGATGGAGTTAAGAAAGACGGGGACGAAAACAAAGATAAATAGTTTGTTAATATTGCAGATTAGTTTATTAATAATAATATTTGCTACCTTTATACCGGGAATATTAAATGCTGGCCAGTTACTATTTTCAGAGGATGAGAGCAGAGTATGGGGATATGCTTATAACTTATTAGGAGTAGATTGGTCTTCATACATGAAAGAGAGTTCTCTGATTTCTTTTGGTTATAGTTTGTTTTTAGTACCACTCTGTGCTATTTTTAAGAGGCCGGGGGCAATATATAAAGTTGTAGTATTAGGTAATGCAGTAGCATTATGTATTTCATACATCTTATCTGTATATGCAATTAACAGAATATTCCCTGATAAAAATAAGAAGTTAATTGCATTGGCATGTGGAATTGCAGCACTTATACCAGGTTATGCCCAAGTAAAGTTGCTGGCAGTACCGGATTTATTTATTCTTATGATTTTTTGGATAACAATTGTACTTCTGGCAGAACTTTATAGAAAACCTTCATTTGTAAAATTACTTGGTTTTGGAATAACTATTGTAATAGGGTTAATGTTTCATATAGCGTTCCTTTGTGTTGCTGCAGCGGGAGTGATTGCGGTTATAAAATTAGTAAAAGAGAAAAGAGTATTAGCAATACAAGCGTTGCAGGTAGGCGTTTGTGTTGTTATTTTGTTTGCTATTTTGCAGGTGATGGAATCATTTTGGCTAAATCAAATTTTTAAAGAGTCTGATATGCGTATTACTTCGAGTTTAAGTGCATTTTTTGATGGAATGGCAAAAGGTTTAGAAACTAAGGGGATTTTTGGTTTTCTACAAGGTATTGTCGGGAAATTATATAGCTTAAGTGCAGGTTCGATGTTAGGTTGTCTTTTTGGGTTTTGGGCGATTTATTGTAATCGAAAAAAATTACCCGGAGAAATATTATATGTAATAATAAGTTTTGTACTTATGCTTTTGACGCTTACTTTGTACTATAGTTCAGGTAAGACAGGTGATAGTATAATAAATGCACGTATGCTATTTATTATGATTGCACCTTTGTTAATTATAGGTATATTTGATATAGTTGAAAGTCGGAGATGGTTGGAAATCTTGATTTCTTCTATAGGGGTTATGGCATTTCTGGCTTTCATGTCAACAGAGATTTTAAAAAGTTATTCGGCTATTAGTATAGATTATTTTAATGCTGGGGTTATTTTTAAAGGATTAGAAGAAATATCAGAAGATCTTCAGGGCAGAGTATTTTTTATTACGATATTGATTACATTGGTAACTCTTGTATCTATATGTTTATTACGTAACAACGTCAACTTCAAAATATGTAATAAAGTGTTAGCAAAAGGCGGAGTTTTATCCGGAATTGTATTTTTAATAGTTATTACAGGCGTCATAGAACAAAGTGATATTTTAAGAGCAGGAAAAGAAGTAAATGACGATTATGCAAGAATAACATCATTGGTAAACGATGTTTCAGAAGATGTTCCTATTTATTATGTTGAGTCAGGTCAGACACTGGATAAAGATGTTGTGAAAATACAGTATTTACTTGGCAACAGGCAATTGTTTATTGTTAATAATTATAATGTTAATAAAGAAAATGTTAATGTAAAAGATATAGAGAATTATAATGAAGCAATTAATCAGAATAAGCCGCATTTAGTAATTACTGCAACAGATAATGATATGGATAAATATATAGAAAACTACACTATTACAGATGTGACTGAAAAAAGTAAGCTTCTTAGTGTGAGAGACAGCCAAGAGTCTAATCAACTACAAGAAAAATTATCCGAACGCATTTATGAGTTACCTTTGAAAAATTCTGAAAATACAAAGATTTATATGGGGCCTGGCACATATGATTGTACCGTTTCCTTTAAGTGCGAAGAAACACAACCTGAAGGAATGGCGGAAATATCCTTATTTAGTGGAAATACAAATATTAAAAATGTTGTAGTTGATGCATCTACCATACAAAATGGAAATATTGCAATAGGATTTTCTATAACAAGTGGTAAAACTTTAGAAGATATTTCTTTAGACATAAAATATCAAAATTCAACAAATTTTACAGTGGAAGACTTTATATATAGAAGGACTGAAAAGGGTTACTCTATTGGATTAGATGCTCCAGATCAATTTGAAAAAATATGCAATTTGATATATGATTTAGATGATGTTTCTGGTATTCAGGGAAATATAAGCGTAATAGATGATTCTTTTACAAGTAATGAGAAAACAATGTTGGAATATGCCAAAAGCCAATTGCCAGAATATACAATAGAATTACTTTCTCAAGATGATAAATCAAATAGTGATTATTTAATTTCTGTAGCGGATAGCCGTTCCTATTATGATTACATGGAAGAATATAAAATAATTGAAATGAATAGTAATTTTATTCTATTGGCGCGAAATAATTACAGTGGATTGCAACAATTAGCCAAATTAAAAAAAGAGCCTTTATCAAGTGGGAGGAATTTAGATATTCATAATTTCTTGAAAAAGAAAAATGGAGTATATGATTATGAATCTCCGATTACAGTATTGAGTGGAAATTATAATTATATAATTGAATTATCTGCTGAAATAGCTTTGATGCCGGAAGGAAAAATAGGCTCTGTTGAGATTTATAGTTCCGATTCTTTATTTGCAGATGTTGAAATATCTAAATCTGATTTTGATGAATATGGAAAAGCGATTATTAAAGTACCCCTCGCATCCAGAGGCAAAATGAAAAAATTAACATGCAGAATAAATAGTGATTTAAAAATTAAATTTAAACCAATGTATCTTGAGATGACTTCGGATAAATTTCAAGTTGGCAGTGATAATCAGGTCGGTATGGATAAAATAACAGATATCATTAAAGATATTGACGATGTTTCTGATATTTATTATGTCACATCTGTCAGTGCAAAAAATAGAGGAATGTTCTCAATGTCCAATCTTCAGAATAGTTTGCCTGAATATACTATAACAAACTCAACGCAGCACAAAGTAAAAAATTTGCAGACAGATTGTTATCTTATTGTGGAGAATTTTGGCACTGGTTCGATGGGGATTGCTCATAATTATTCAATGATTGCACAAGAAGGAATTTATTCCTTGTGGGTGGCAAATAGCGGAGAACTTCAAGAGCTTGCACGGAAAAAAGGATATGGAATGATTACAATAGGAAAGAAAATACCGATAGATGTCCTTAATAAATCAGATGATAAGCAACAGGTGAAAGAAGGAAATATTGGGCAATTAAATCTTGGCAACTACCTAATTAGCATAAAGGTTAGCAGTCAAGAATTGTTTGGAGTAAATAATGCAGTGATTCAGTTAGTTAGTGTTCAAGACCGTGAAGCTGCTATTGATGATTATATTAATGATGCAATAGAAGAAGGGTCAATGAACACGGAAGATCTAAAAAATACAGAAGTTCGTAAGAAAATAGGTGAGGTTGTGGCGTTGGAGCAAGTTGTCGCAAGTTATAATATTACATCTGATCAGTTTAATAATGGTAGTGATATAATTATGGAGATGAATGTTAAACTTGAAAAAAATGTGAATCAACTTGAGATCCGAGTATTAAATTATAAGGGTAATAAGTTGGAAGCATATCCAACGTGGATTGAAAAACAGTAAGATACATTATATGTGGAATGGAGATAAGTATGAAGAAAAAGTTATTAATCACAGCATCAACCTTTCCGAGGTGGGATAACGACACAGAACCTAGGTTTATATTAGATCTTGCTGAGGCTATGACTGATTATTTCCAAGTAACGGTACTTGTTCCAGCAGCTCCTAAAGCAAAAGATCAAGAGGTAATGAATGGTGTAAATGTGATACGTTATCATTACTTTCCAATTCATAAATTGGAGACGTTATGCTATCCGGGAGCTATTATACCACGTATAAAAGAAAAGAAAGTAAGAGTATTACTGGTTCCATTTTTACTCTTATCTCAATATTTTGCGTTAATGAAAATATTGCCCAAGGTAGATGTTGTTCAGTCAAATTGGATTATACCACAAGGAGTACTACAGTCTTGTTTTAAGAAACCATATATGATTACAGGTCATGGAACAGACATTGTCTCTATGAATAAAGGGATATTTAAGCTTCTTAAAAAAAGGGCGGTAGAGAAATCAAGTGGTTTAACTGTAGTGTCACGGCATTTAAAAAAAGAAGCGTTGAAGTTTGCGGAAGAAAGTAAAATAAATATTATTTCAATGGGATGTAAAACAGAGAATTTTGGTAAACATTTTGCGGTTGAGAACTATTTTCAGCAAGAAGACAAAAAAGTGGTACTATTTGTTGGCAGATTAGTTGCAATAAAGGGTGTTACACATTTAATAGATGCTATGAAGCAAGTAGATGCTGTATTAATTATAGTGGGTGATGGACCACTGCGAAATGAACTGGTAAATCAGGCAAAACCTCAGGGTAACAAAGTGAGGTTTTTAGGTGCAAAAAGCCATGAAGAACTAAAGAAAATTTATGCATCTGCTGATATTTTTGCGGCACCATCTATCACGGTAGAGAATGGAAAACAAGAGGGGCTGGGGTTAGTTATATTAGAGGCAATGGCATCAGGACTTCCGGTGGTTGCTAATAAATCAGGAGGGATAACTGATCTGATTCATGATGGAGAAAATGGATTGTATGCACAGGAAAAAAATGTTGATTCCCTGGCATCTAAGATTAATTTATTATTAAATGATGATATATTGTATGAAAAATTATCTGAGAAATCTTTAAAAACAGCATACGAATACGACTATAAAGTAATTGCAAATAAGTATGCGCGTTTATTAGAAAGAGTTTAGGTGAGTCCATGAAAAAAATAGCATTAAATTATATATATTTAAGCAAAAATCATGCTGGAGGCAAAGATCAGGTAGGATTAAATTTACTTAAAGGATTCCATGAAAACGGTTATACGAAAAATATGATTGTATTTTGCTTTGATTATTCTAAAGAGGTAATTCAGAGTATATCACCGGATATAAAGATTGTATCAATTACTTCCAAAACATATAAGAGCGAAGTTCTAAGAATGATACAGGTTTCCATGGTAAATACTTTTGTTATACCTGGATTAATAAAAAAATACGGAATTGATATTATCTATCACTTGAGCTGCAATAATGGTTTGAGAAAATATAATGCATATTCCATCGTAATTCCTCATGATATTAAGGCAGTTGCTCATAGAGTTATAGCAAATGTAAAGGTTCCATTTTACAAATATTGGATATATAGAATTATGTATCGCATAGATTTTGATCATGCAGATAAAATAATTGCAATTAGTGATACGGATAAATCAGAAATAACGCAATACTATCCTAAGTCAAGCGCAAAAGTTAAACGAATATACAATCCCATAAATATAACTCCATCCAATAAAAGTAATAAAGTAAAAGAGCCTTATATCTGTGCGGTAAATCTTCAATTTCATCACAAGAATATAATAACTTTAATTAAAGCTTTTGAATTAATAAAAGATAAGGCTAATTGTAAATTAATTTTAGTTGGAAGTGTTCCTGATAGAGTTCAATATTTAAAAGATTATGTGACAAAGCATAATTTAGAAAACTTTATTTCTTTTACCGGTTTTGTGGATGACAAAACTATGCAGGAGATATTTGTAAACGCACGTTTATATATTAACCCTACATTATATGAAGGCTTTGGCATGACCGCAATCGAGGCTATGATTTGTGGAATACCTACATTAATCTCTAAAATACCAACAAACTATGAAATAACAAAGGGAATGTGTAGCTATTATTCTCCACCAGAAGACGAGTATGCTTTAGCTGATGCAATCATAAAATGTCTGGACACACCTGTAGATAAAGAAAAATTACAAAGTATTAGTGAAATAATTAATGAAAATTATAATTATATAAGGATAAGTAAACTGTATTTTAAATTATTTTCAGAGGTTTAAGCTTAGTATACAGAGTTATGAAAGGGGGGAAAGGTGTGATCAATGATAAAGTTGCAGTAATCATATTAAATTATTGTTCGGCACAGGATACGATTCGTTTGATAAAAAGTATTGAGAAGTATGAAGAGAATTATCATATTATAGTAATAGATAATCATTCTGAACAGAAGGACAAAGCTATTTTAAGTATTTTAGACGGTCGGTATGAAGTTATTTACTTAGAAGATAATACAGGATATGCGGCTGGTAATAATGTGGGTATTAGAAGAGCTATGGAATTAGGTTACGAATATTTTTTAATTGCAAATAGTGATACGGAAATTATTTACCCAAATACAATTAAAAACTTGTTAGTTATGATGAAAGAACTTAATGCATCTATTATCGGACCTAAAATGTTGGATGCTTCCGGCACATTAGACTCTGGGATCATAATTGACAGTAAATGGGGCAGAACTTATCGAGAAACACCGGAAAAGATTTGTCGTTGTCGTAGTTTAATTGGAGCGTTTTTGTTGATTTCTAAAAATACAATAGAAATAAATGGCCTTCTTCCGGAAGAGTATTTTTTATATAGAGAAGAAACGGATTATTTTGTACAGGCTTATGAAAAGGGGCTAAATATAATTTATAATCCGGAGATTACAATTGTACATCGGCATGGAACAACAACCGGAAGAGTTTGGGATTATTATTTTAACCGTAATACGATATATTTCGCAAGAAAAGTAAGAAAAACAAATATATTTTTACTGGGGATTTATCATTTTTCTAAATCTTGTTATTTAACACTCCGTATTTTATGTGGGTTAGATTATAAGAAGAATAAAAAAAATGCAATCTATTTAATGTGGTATGGTTATATTGATGGTATGCTTGGTAAAACAGGGAAAAATGACAAGGTTAAATAAATTATTGTTAGGAGAAAATAGATGAAAAAGAGTATATTATGGATATCTAGTTTTGTTCCATATGATACCGTTGATCATGCTGGAGGGAAAAATCATAATTATCATGTAAAATATATAAATGAAACTGATAAATTTAAAATATTTTTATTATCTAGATGTTATGAGAGAGAAATCGCTAAAATTGATTTGGACAAATATAAGATACCAAATAGGATAGCGGTAATTGAAGGGGATAAATATCACAACTTGATTAGAAAAATGAATAATATAGGGTCAATTATTAATCCTTATCATAAATATTGTGGGTTATTACCTAACTATCAAGGCAGAAAGGTAATAAAGTTAATAAAGGAGTACGTGAAGAATGGAGAGCAGCCGGATATTGTGATTTTACAATGGACCCAAATGTTGTTACTTCTACCTTTGATAAAAGAATGTTTCCCAAATAGTAAAATAGTTGCGATAGAAGAAGATGTAGCTTTTTTAGGTTTTAAAAGGAAGTACGAATACGTTAATCATCCTTTAAAAAAGGCATTTTATAAATATCGGTATGAGAGATTAAAAAAAATGGAGATTGATAATCTTAATAGTACTGATCTGATATTGGTAAATAATAAAAAAGATGCCAAACTTTTGTCAGAAAATCATTGTCCCAAAGAAAAAGTAGATCAGATAGCAATCTATTATGATGATTACTCAGGAATAAAGAGGAAACCTTCCAATAAAGATATAGTTTTTTTTGGAGCCATGGGAAGGCTTGAAAATCATTTAAGTGCTATGTGGTTTATTGAAAAAGTATTCCCGCTCATTGATGATAAAGAGGTAAATTTCATTGTTCTGGGGGGCGGACCTCATAAAGAGCTATTACAAAAGCAAAATGACAGGATTAAAATCTTAGGGTTTGTAAAAGATATATCACCATATTTTGAAAAGAGTTTATGTTTGGCAGCACCACTTGTATTAGGTGCTGGAATAAAGGTGAAAATATTAGAAGCATTGTCTTCAGGTATACCTGTATTAACAAATAAAATCGGTATAGAGGGCATACCGGCTAAGAACGGAATAGAATATATTCATTGTGAAGAACCAATGGAATATGCTAAAGCGATCAGTAATTTAGTTAATAATCATATTGATGCCGAGGAGTTATCAGAAAAAGCTAAGAACTTTATGATAAAAGAATTTGAACCATCTATCAAAATGGATAATGTAGTTAAAAGGTTATTAGAATTGTAGAATGGTTTTGGAAAGGTTGATAAGCTATGAAACAAAACATTTATAAGATGGTTGCAATTACTGTTACTTTCAATAGTAGTCATTTTTTAAAAAGAGTAATAGAAGCATTGGAAAATCAGTCACATCCTGTTGACGAAATTATTGTTGTAGACAATAATAGCAATGAAGAAAATAAAGAAAATATTCGGATGTTGATTAAAAATAAGGAACATATTCATATAGTCTGGATGAAAGAAAATTTAGGTGGTGCTGGTGGTTTTAGTGCAGGAATGCAATATGCCCAGGAAAAATTGGATCCTGACTGGTACTGGTTAATGGATGATGATGCATTTCCCAGAGAAGATTGCCTTGAAAAACTGATAAAATACACCGATTATACAGATAATATAGGTTGCTTGCAACCATTGATCTGGGGGATAGATCATGAAAAATATCAATTGTACCATCACAAAAGGGAGTCAAAGTTATTATTGGAAGATATAGCAATTGTAAATAAAGCGGATGATTTAGCTGAGATTACACCGATAGAAGCAAGTGCATTTGTTGGTCCGTTATTTTCCAGAGCGGCAGTAGAGAAAGTTGGCATTGCAGATGGAACTCTTTTTATTTATGGAGATGATTTAGAATATACTTATCGGGTTTCACGTGAATTTAAAGTGTTGTTAGTCAGGGAAGCAGTCATTAATCACCAGGATCCACCGCTTGTAGGGGGAGTATTTACACCTAAGACTTGGTGGAAAGATTATTATTGTTGGAGAAACCGTATTTTTTTTATAAAAAAATATACGAATAGTCCTTTACGCAGATTTGAAGCATTGTCATTATTTGGTATTATGCTGGGTAAAAAAGTATTAAGGACTTTTCTGATAAAACAGTATTCCGGATACAGGAAATTGCGGATATCTATTATTTGGAATTCTTGGAAAGATGGTCTTTTAAACAGAAGAGGAAAAACAATAGATCCTGTGGACTATCAAAAAAAATTGCAGAAAATGTAAGAAAAATTTGTTGGTTAAGTAAAAGGGTGGTTAAATGTATATCATAAAATTTGTAGTTTACATGATTTGTCTAATTATATTATTAAAATACATTATATTAGCATTCGGCTTAGTATTGTGCAGAATATATACACAAAGAAGAAAAAAACATTGGGGAAAGCAAACAAATGAAACTCCTAAGAAAATCATATCTCAAAAATCCTTAAGTTACCAACAAAAGACAAGTAAGCTATTTTCATTTTTCTTAATGGGATTAAGAAAATATGAGATTATAAAAATATCACAGTTTCCTTCACATTTTATTCGGAATATAGTGTATACAAAGATTTTTGGTTTGGATATTGGAAAGCGGGTTGTCATTTATAAAGGGCTTATAGCTATAGACTTATGGAAAATACATATTGGAAATGGGACTATAATTGGTGACGATAATATGCTGGATGGCCGTGGTGAGATAGAGATTGGAGATAATGTAAATTTGAGTTCCCAGGTTAGAATTTGGACAGGACAGCATGACGTCAATGGACCTAATTTTGAGTATCAGTCAGGAAAAGTAAAAATAGGTGACCGTGCATGGATCAGTGGTAATGCAACAATTTTACCCGGAGTTACAATAGGTGAAGGAGCGGTAGTTGCCAGTGGAGCAGTTGTTACAAAAGATATAGAACCATATACAATTTATGGAGGAATTCCAGCTAGAAAAATTGGTGAACGCAGTCGAAATATGATATATGAATTTGTAGGAGAACATGATTGGTTTGTGTAAATTTAGTAAGAAATCTTTTATGTAAGACAGTTAGGTGGAAAAATGGTTAGAAAAGTAAAAGATAAAGAGTTAATAGCATTGACAATTATAATGCTTGGCGTAATACTGATTATTGGTCTGTATAATTTGCCAAATGAAAAAGTGATTTATATTACATCAGATGAATTAGGGTATTGGGCGGCTGCAGCACATTTTGCTAAATTGGACTGGTCAGGAGTTTCATCCATGTGGCCATATTATGCATACGGATATGGTATGTTATTAGCGCCGATTTATATGATCACTAAAAATGGTGTCTGGGTTTATAGAATAGCAATTATTTTAAATGCCTTATTTTTATGTGGTAGTTTTATAGCTTTAAATGAGATCGGTAAAAGAATGTTTTGTAATATAGGCAAAAGATTTATCTTACTAGTAAGTTTTTGCATTACACTTTATTCCAGTTCGGTATTCTTTGCTCATATGACAATGACAGAACCGTTATTATGGTTTGGTTTCTGTTGTTTTGCACTTTTAATGCTGAATATAATAAAAGATCCAAAAATATCCAACTGTATATTATCTGCAATTTTATTGGCTTATCTTTACATGGTTCATATGAGAGTAGTAGTTGTTATTATATCATCAGTAATGTTAATGGTTTTATTAGCGGTTACAAAAAAAATTAAAATAAAGCACATTATAATATGGTCAGGAACTTTGGGAATATTTTTGATCATTAGTATGATTTTAAAGAATGATATAACAGCAGCCTTGTATACGAATCCTGTCTTGGCAGGAGGTAATGATTATGCCGCTCAAACAGACAAAGTTGTTGCAATCTTTACATTGGAAGGTTTCAGACAGTTATGTATTAGTATTCTTGGAAAAATATATTATTTAGGAGCTGCATCTTTTTTACTTTTTTATTGGGGGTTATGGTTTATATTAAAAAAGGTTAAAAGATATATATTAGCAATTATACGAAAAGATACGAAATTAGAGGGTGAAGAGTATTTATTCCTTTTATTGACATTCTTAGGCATTATGGCAATTAGTGCAATAACAATGATGTCATTTGGAAGAATTGACATCTTACTGTATGGACGTTATATAGAGTTTGTTATGGCACCAATCTTATTATGCGGGATATATGAATTATATAGAAATAGGAATCGTTGGAAATTATTCACTATATTCATCATTATACAAATATCATTAACGTTCTTAGTATTCCTTGTTTTGAAACAATGGGATCCGGAGGGATTAGTTTCACCTTCTATTATTGGGATATATGGTATGTTCAAAAATAATGGAAATGTAGAAGACAAGACCTTTGAGTTTTTAGTAACAGCTAAAGTGTTAGCGGCCTCATTTGGTTTGTGTTTTCTGATTAGTAAATATCATATGAAGCGTATATTATATACAACTATAGGTATTTTAGGTTTAACTTGTATATGGGTGAATTTAGGACTTAAGCCGATTGAAGATACCGAAGGCAGAAAAGAACAGGTAGACAGTTTGGCAATGGCAGAAGAGATAAAAAATAATAATGGCGGAGATGTTATTTATTATGTCTCTAATGAAATTGACAGAAATTGTGGATATGATTATACATATATAGCATATGTACAATTTTTATTGCCGGACAGGCAAGTGAAGTGTATAGACTATTCTGAATTACAGTCTGTAGACAAAGTAAAATACGTTATTACAATGTCCGAGTCCAGTTCTGCGGATCAGCTATTAGAATCTTATGATTTGGTTTACAGCGACGAATTTAATTTGTTTCGACTGAAAGAGTAATAAGTAATTTATAAAGATCAAGAAGTAACTAATTGTTTGAAAGGACTAATTTGATGGAAAATGATAATATTGTAGTCAGTATTTGTTGTTTAACTTATAATCATGAAAAATATGTTAGAAAAACACTGGAGGGTTTTTTTAGTCAAAAGACAGAGTTTAAATTTGAAGTATTGATAAATGATGATGCGTCTACTGACGGTACAGTTAAAATAATAAAGGAATTTGAGGCAAAATATCCAGGAACCATAAAACCAGTCTATCAAACGGAAAATCAGTACTCTAAGCGTAAAAAGATGAATTCTGAATTTTTGTTCATGAATGCCAGGGGAAAATATATTGCTATGTGCGAGGGAGATGATTATTGGACAGATGATCGTAAATTGCAAAAGCAGTATGAGATATTAGAGCGTCATCAGGATTGTTCTGTATCAACGCATATTGTGTCATGGATTAAAGAAGACGGTTCGACCTTAGACAAAATATTTCCCCCCAATATTATCAGACCAGGGATAGTTACCCCAGAAGATTATATGCAGTCAGAAGTAGGCAATATTGAGTGGACATTTCAAACCAGCAGTTATTTCTTCAGGACAAGAGACATCTGGGGGCTCTGTGAATCCAGACCGGACTTTTTAATAAATTCAATAGTAGAAGATTTGCCAATTATGCTTTATTTGATAACAAAAGGTAATATCTATTATTTACCCGAGAATATGTCCTGTTATCGATTGGGCAGCAGCTCCAGTGTAACGAAAACAACGGTTAAACAAAAAGAAAAAGTATGCGATTATTATAAAAATCAAATTGAATGTATGAAGGAATACAACGAATATACACAGAGTCGATTTGATAAATATATTGATAAATATATTAGACATTATGAATATACAATATTACTTTTGCAAAGAGATTTTAGGAAGATGATGCAAGAGAGGTATAGCGATAATTGGAATCAGCTAAGTATATATAGAAAAGTGTACTATAGAATATTAAGATATTGTCCGGGATTTCATTATATTGGTGATATTTATAATTTAAGTAAAACGAAATCACATCATAGAGAGACTTAAATAAAGGTGGATATATGGGAGAACATGTTTCTAAAATTAAGAGTAAAGTTTTTTCAGGACTTTTTTGGAAGTTTTCTGAACGTATTATTGCTCAATTAGTAACTTTTATTGTTTCGGTTGTATTGGCTCGCTTACTGGCCCCCACAGATTATGGTTCAATTGCATTAATTACTGTGTTTATAACAATTGCGGACGTGTTTGTAACAAATGGATTTGGTAGTGCATTAATTCAGAAAAAAACAGCAGATAACATTGATTTTTCGACTGTATTTTATTTCAATATAGTTTTTTCTATTTGTTTATATATTATACTATTTATATCAGCACCTCATATAGCAAATTTTTATGATAATGAGATTCTATGTAATGCAGTTCGGGTTTTAAGTATAAGAATACCGATTGCAGCTATTAATTCAGTTCAGCAAGCTTATGTGTCAAGAAACATGTTATTTAAACGGTTTTTCTGGTCAACCTTTTTTGGGACAATTACTTCCGGGGTAGTAGGGATGGTTTTAGCATATAATGGGTTTGGCATATGGGCATTAGTTGCACAATACTTAACAAATACCATTATCGATACTATTGTATTGTGGTTTACTGTTAAATGGCGCCCGATACTTTCATTTTCATTATCCAGGCTTAAGGGACTATTTAAATATGGATGGAAATTATTGTGTTCCGGCTTGTTAGATACCGGTTACAATCAGTTAAGAAGTTTGGTTATTGGTAAAGTATATTCTTCACAGGATCTGGCGTATTATAACAAAGGTGATCAGTTGCCAAATTTACTGGTTGTAAATATCAATTCGTCTATTAGCAGTGTATTATTTCCGGCAATTTCCATGTATCAGGATGATAAAAACAAAGTAAAGGATATGACGAGACGTGCTATAAAAATTAGTTCTTATGTGATGTGGCCTCTGATGATTGGTTTAGCGGTAATAGCTAAACCACTTATCACTATACTTCTAACAGATAAGTGGGTATCTTGTGTACCGTATCTTCAAATAGCTTGTCTGTCTTATGCATTTTGGCCAATCCACACAGCTAACTTAGAAGCGATGAAAGCGGTGGGACGCAGTGATCTTTTTTTAAAGTTGGAATTGGTAAAGAAGACAATTGGTATTGTAGTGATTCTATGTGTAATGAAATGGGGAGTAATATCAATTGCGTTAAGTGCCTTGTTTATTTCGCTTATAAGTAGTATTATTAACGCATATCCAAATAAAGGATTACTGAAATATGGTTATTTAGAACAGGTAAAAGATATTTTGCCATCCGTGTTGCTGTCTATATTTATGGGGATAGCAATTATTCCTATTGGTTTTTTTATAGGTAATAATTGGATCTTGTTGATTTTACAAATTTTAGTTGGTATTTTAATATACCTTATAGGTTCTATAATTTTTAAATTTGAAAGCTTTATATATTTAAAAGGAATCGTGTTAGAGTTAATAGGGCATGTTAAAAAAGGTTGACCAGAGTATTAAATAGTCGGGAGTTATTAAATATAGTTCAGACACGATAAATGGCAAAAGTACAGAAAGGTCATTATTAGGTGATTAGGATGAAAGATAAAATTTTAGTAGCAAATTCTTCTATGCCGGGATTTGAAGAATATATGGAGGAAATCAGACCACTTTGGGATACCCATTGGTTAACGAATATGGGGGCGATTCACCAAAAACTTGAAAAGCAATTGGTAGAGTATTTGGATGTAGACCATATATCTTTATTTTCTAATGGCCATATGGCCTTGGAATTAGCAATACAGGCATTTAATTTGTCGGGAGAAGTCATAACAACACCATTTACTTTCGCATCCACAACACATGCAATTGTACGGAATGGATTAACACCAGTTTTTTGTGATATTAACAAAGGGGACTTTACCATTGATATCAGTAAAATTGAATCTTTGATTACGGATAAAACGACAGCCATTGTACCGGTTCATGTATATGGAAATATATGCAATATTGAAGAGATAGAACGAATTGCAAAAAAATATGATTTAAAAGTAATTTATGATGCAGCACATGCATTTGGAATACAATATAAAGGCAGAGGGATTGGCTCATATGGAGATGCGTCGATGTTTAGTTTCCATGCAACAAAAGTCTTTAATACAATTGAAGGTGGAGCTATTTGCTTTGGGGATAACCAACTTGAAGGTAAATTATACCGATTGAAAAATTTTGGAATACGTGATGAAGTTACAGTAGATGGAGTAGGGGCAAATGCAAAAATGAATGAGTTCCAGGCTGCAATGGGAGTATGTAATTTACGTCATGTGGAAGATGAGATTGAAAAAAGAAAGAAAGTAGTAAATAGATATAAAGAGAGACTCCAAAATGTAAAAGGTTTATATTTGTCAATGGATCAAGAAAATGTGAAATCTAATTATGCTTATTTCCCGGTAGTATTTGACGAAATTGATTTTGGTGCTACACGTAATGAGGTTTGTGACAGATTAAAAGAAGACAATATTTATGCCAGGAAATATTTTTATCCTTTAACAAATACTTTTGAATGTTTTAACGGATTATATAATGTGGAAGAGACACCAATAGCTTTACATATTTCTAAGCGTATATTAACGTTACCTTTATTTGCAGACCTTACCTTAGATAATGTTGATAGAATATGTGATATTGTTTTAAGCTTGAGGAAAATATAATGATAGCTCACTGTATATTAGAATGAGGAAGAGAGTAGTAAGTAAATGAAAAAGGATCTTGTGATTTTTGGAGCAGGCGGATTGGGAAGAGAAATATTGTTTCAAATGCAGGTTAACAAAGAATTTTTAAAAGAGTATAATATACTCGGGTTTGTTGATGATACACCAGATTTGCTTGATAAAGTTGTAAATGGATTGAAAGTTATTGGAGACTCAAAGTGGTTAGAGCAGTATCCAGCAGCAATTAATGCAGTTATTTGTCTGGGCAATGCAAAACATAGAAAGTCGGTTGCTGAAAGATTGTCCCAAAATAAAAACATTGATTTTCCGACATTTATTGCAGATGATGTTCGGTTATCTGAAGAAGTTTCCTTTGGAAAAGGCTGTATATTTTGTTTTTCATGCATTATTACTGTAAATATTAGCATTGGGGATTTTGCAGTTTTTAATTCGGACTGTACAATTGGTCATGATTCCACAATAGGGGACTATGTTACTCTTTATCCAAGCGTAAATATTTCGGGAAATGTGAAAATAGGAGATTGCAGTGAAATAGGAGTTGGCTCTAATATTATACAGTGTAAAAATATTGGAGATGAAGTAATCATTGGTGCAGGTTCCGTGGTGATCACTGATATCCCAGCAAAAAGTACAGCAGTTGGCGTACCAGCCAAACCTATTAAATTTCACTAAAACGACTGAAATGAGTGTGTTACAATAAATAGCTTGACCACACACTTCATAGATATTATCAAGAAAGGTAAGGGATAAAATATGAATATATATGGGGTAATTATGGCAGGAGGCGGAGGTACTCGTTTTTGGCCTGCCAGCAGACAGAAAACACCGAAACAGCTTTTAAATCTAACAGGCAATGATCTTATGATTAATGAGACGATAAAACGTGTTAGTAAAGTAGTAGATGAAAATAAAATATTTATCGTTACGAATTCTGCGCAAGCTGATAAAATGTGTGAAGTAACCCCAGAGTTTATTGGGGCAGGTCATATCTTATCGGAACCATCAGCAAGAAATACATCTGCATGTATTGGTTATGCAGCAATAGAAATCATGAAAAAGTATGGTGATGGGGTTATGTGTATATTTCCTGCAGATCATTATATCAAGGATGAGGAATCATTTGTTAAAATATTTAATGAAGCGATAAGAACAGCAATGGCATCAGAGAAACTTGTCACTATAGGAATTACGCCATCCTTTCCATCCACAGGTTATGGATATATTAAGTATAATAAATCGAATGATATGGTAAAAGAAGTTATTGAATTTGTGGAAAAACCAGATCTGGATACTGCTAAGAAATACATAGATTCAGGTGAATATGCATGGAATAGCGGTATGTTTATATGGAAAGCATCCACAATACTTGATAACTTCAAAAGATATTTGCCAGATATTTATAATTGCTTAGATCAAATTTCTGATTCCATAGGAACAGAGGATGAAAAAGCAGTTATCGAACGCATTTATCCGTCAATTCCAAGTGTTTCAATTGACTATGGTATTATGGAAAAATCTTCGGATGTAGTAGTATTAACAGGTGAGTTTGGGTGGAACGATGTTGGTAGCTGGGATACTATGGATGCATTATTCAAATCTGATCATAATGGTAACATTATATGTGGTGATCAGATAAATATTGATACCGAGAACTGTATATCTGTTTCGAATGGCAGGCTAATCGCTACTATAGGTGTTGAGAATTTAATTATTGTTGAGACAGATGATGCATTATTGGTCTGCTCAAGAAATAAAGCACAAAATGTAAAAGAAGTAGTTGATTTACTAAAAGAAAAAGGTGAAAGTAGATATTTGTAAGGTTACCATGTATCCACTTACTATATACTATTTTATCGGAGCTTATTTGAAAGAGTATGATTTGAGAGTAAGTCTTAAAAGTAATATATTATTTATTTTACTTTCTGTTATAGTAGATAATCTATATGAGCAAATCATAAAAGATTAATAACGATAGTCATTGGACACAGGTATTATCGTTGTTAATGTACGCATGATTTGCTTTTTGTATTACAACAGATGACAAAATATTTAGTACTGTCAATATCATTACCGTTCGGATGGAGTACTAGCTTTTGTAGACTTTTTATGGTTAGTATGATAAAATAGCAATAGTTTTCAATGAGAGGAGAAACCTGATTATGAAGTGCATTGTACTGGCTGGTGGAAAAGGAAACAGTCTTTGGCCACTTTCAAGAGAAAATTATCCGAAGCAATTTATGCAGATTAAGGAGAATCGATCTATCTTTCAGGAAACAATCGCAAGAAATATGCCTTTTTGTGAAGAATATATAATTGTAACAAATTATAATCATCATTTTATCGTGGAAGGGCAAATGAAGGCTTTTCAAGGGTTAAAATATAGATGCATATTTGAAGAAGAAGGGCGTAAAACAGCACCTGCAATAGCGATTGCTTGTTTTTGCAGTAATCCATCGGATTTAGTGTATGTAGTATCTTCAGATCATATTATAGAAGGCAGTACTTATAAAGATACAATAATAGCAGCAGAAAAGCTTGCCCGTAAAGGAGCACTGGTTACTTTTGGGTTAAAAGCAGTGTCTCCGCATACAGGTTATGGATATATACGATATTCAGGTGAAAAGGTTTGCTCTTTTCATGAGAAACCGGATTATTTAACAGCAGTAAATTATATAAATTCAGGGGACTATTATTGGAATAGTGGCAATTTTCTTTTTGTTGCAGGGGATTTTTTACATGAATTGCTATTAGAGGCTCCACAGATCTATGAGGCTTGCCATAAATTAATACTTAAAAAGAGCCTCAGTAAAAAAGAAATAATATTGTCTTATGAGGAAATGAGGTCTATCCCTGCAGTCAGTGTAGAAAACGCAGTCTTTGAGCGGTCAAAGAATGTAAAAGTAGTGAAATCGGATTATTATTGGCAGGATATTAGCGATATTGCGGTATTGGCATCTTATATGTCAGCAAAGAATGAAGAGCGGATAATTGAAGAAGACTGTAAAGATGTGATGGTGATTAATCATACAGATAAAAAACTGGTGGTTGTTAATAATCTGGAAGATACGATAGTTGTAAATACAGATGATGTAACCTACGTTACATCAAAATATAAAACAGATCACATTAAAGAAATCATTAAGAAGAATCAGAAAATATATAATAATTATTTTGAAAATAATACTGTAATATATAATGCCTGGGGAACCGTAGAAATATTAAACCAAACCGAACATTATAAAGTAAAGAAGGTTACCTTGTTCCCCGGAAAAGCAACGACTTATCACCGGCATGAGCACAGAAGTGAACAATGGTCTGTGGTAGAAGGTGTAGCGACAATTACTTTGGATAAATCAACAAAGGATTATCATATTAATGAAAATGTTTTTTTTCCTAGCGGAACGCCACATATGTTGTCAAACAATACGAGTGATAATGTAGTAATTATTGAAGTAGCAACCGGAAAACTTATGGCTGACAAAGATATGGAGTATATCAGTGAGGGTACAGCACAAAGTGTGGTGAAAGAAGCAATTGTTAAGTGTGAGCCAACTTTTAAAGATTATTTGTGGGGGGGAAGAAAACTAAGGGATGTATATGGTAAGAATTGTGAGTATGATATTATTGCGGAAAGCTGGGAATTGTCATCACATGGAGATGGACAAAGTTCAATAGCTGAAGGTAAATATAAAGGAATGCTTTTTGACGAGTATTTAAAAGTTATTGGATCTGAAGCCTTGGGGTGGAAATGCAAAGCATTTGAAAGATTTCCGATTTTAATAAAACTTATTGATGCAAAGCAGCAGTTATCCATACAAGTACATCCGGATGATTCCTATGCACTCAGGGAAGAATATGAGTACGGGAAAAATGAGATGTGGTATATAATGGATTGCGAAGAAGGTGCATTTATTTATTTTGGTGTCAATAAAAATGTCAGTAAGCAAGAGTTGAAAAAGAGAATAGAAAATAATACAGTTCTTGAAATTCTTAATAAGGTTGAGGTAAAAAAGGGAGACACATTTTTCGTTAATGCAGGAACTATTCATGCCATTGGTGCAGGGATTTTATTATGTGAAATACAGCAAAATTCAAATTGCACGTATCGACTATATGATTATGGAAGAACAGATAAATATGGCAGGTTAAGAGAACTGCATATAGATAAAGCACTGGAAGTTTCAACTTTAGATTATGACTGCAATTTACAAAAAATGGATTATCAAATAATAAATGGAATGGGGTATCAGGAACAACAGCTTGGTCAGTGCAAATATTTTGTCAGTATAAAATATTTGGTAGATAAATCGGTGGTTTTTCAAGTTGATGACACTTCATTTGTGACTGTTGTTATAATCAAAGGTAATGGAGAGATCTTAACGCAAGGAATTACATTAAAATTTAAGGCGGGAGATACATTCTTTATCCATGCAGGTAAAAAAAGTGTGTGTGTTGAAGGGAAATGTGAATTTATCTTAACACATGTTTAAATTATATAAAGTTAGTAAAAAAGGAGATTATCTATGGGATTCACAAACGCATATGAATATTGGTTAGAAGACAATTATTTTGATGACGAAACCAAGATAGAATTAAAAGCTTTAGCCGGTAATGAGGATGAAATCAAGGAACGATTTTATAAAGATCTTGAATTTGGAACAGGTGGATTGCGTGGCATAATTGGAGCCGGGACAAATCGAATGAACATTTATACTGTTCGAAAAGCTACACAAGGTCTGGCGAACTATATATTACTTCATAAAGGACAAAAAAGAGGGGTTGCTATTGCTTATGATTCAAGAAGGATGTCTCCGGAATTTGCCAATGAGGCTGCACTATGCTTAAATGCAAATGGGATAGTAACCTATATTTTTGATTCTCTTCGGCCGACACCTGAGCTTTCTTTTGCAGTTAGAGAATTGGGCTGCATAGCAGGAATCGTAATCACAGCCAGCCATAATCCTTCTGAATACAATGGGTATAAAGTATACTGGGAAGATGGTGCGCAGATTACCTTCCCAAGAGACAAAGAAATAATTGCGGAAGTGAAAAAAGTTGAAGATTATCATTTTGTAAAAACGATAGGGAAAGATATTGCGTGTGAAAATGGGCTTTATAAGATCATAGGAAAAGAGATTGATGAGCGCTATAATCAAGAACTTCATAAACTTTCTATGAATAAAACAGTTATTGAAAAAATGGCAGATAGTATGACTATAGTATATACTCCATTACATGGTACAGGAAATATACCCGTGCAGAGGATCTTAAAAGAATTGGGATTCAGAAAAGTTTATATTGTAAAGGAACAGGAAAAACCAGATGGAGATTTTCCAACTGTTGTCTCGCCAAATCCAGAAGATCCAAAAGCATTTACGCTTGCACTTGAACTCGCTAATAAGGTAAAAGCGGATCTTATTCTGGCTACAGATCCGGATGCAGACAGACTTGGGATTTATGTGAAAGATAGTAAAACAGGAGAGTATATAAGTTTTACCGGAAATATGTCAGGGATGATAATTGCCCATTATATGATATCTCAAATGAAAGCAAATGATATTCTGCCTAAGAATGCAGCTTTGATAAAGACCATTGTTACTACAAATATGGTGGATGAACTTGCAAAAGAATATCAAATAAAATTGATTGAAGTACTGACTGGATTTAAATATATCGGAGAACAAATTAAATTCTTTGAAAAAAATAAGCAGTATCAATATGTATTTGGCATGGAGGAGAGTTATGGTTGCCTCGTTGGTACTTACGCAAGAGATAAAGACGCTGTATCAGCTGTGATGCTGTTATGTGAAGTGGCTGCATATTGTAGCTATAATCATATGACATTATGGGATTATTTGCAAAAACTTTATAAAAAATATGGTTATTATAAGGAAGATCTTATATCTTTTACATTTAAAGGTCTGGATGGTAATTTGAAGATACAGAGAATTATGGAAAAGTTTCGTTGCAGTAATATAAGTGAGATTGGACATTTAAATGTGAATAGGGTTCGTGATTATCAAACAGGAAATATAAAAAATATAATGACAGATGGGGTGGAAGAGACTGGATTGCCAAAATCAAATGTTCTATATTATGAGCTTGAAGATAATGCATGGTGTTGTGTAAGACCATCCGGAACGGAACCTAAAATTAAGTTTTATATAGGGGTAAAAGAAAGAAGTTCAAAAGAAGCAGAATTAAGATGTGAGGGTATTAAAAAGGAATTAGAAGAAATAGTAGAAGAATGTTAAAAGGAGAATATATGATGTATAATTATCTTATTGTAGGTGCGGGTTTATTTGGTTCGGTATTTGCTTATGAAGCGGCAAAAAGTGGGAAAACCTGTCTGGTTATTGACAAGCGCAATCATGTAGGTGGTAATATATATACAGAAGAAATGGCTGGAATTCAAGTACACAAATACGGAGCACATATTTTTCATACAAGCAATAAAAAAGTATGGGATTATGTAAATCAATTTGCAGAGTTTAACCGTTACACGAATTCACCAGTAGCATATTACAAAGGTGAGATTTATAATATGCCATTTAATATGAATACGTTTAATAAGATGTGGGGGGTTGCCACACCTGGAGAAGCAAAAGCTAAAATCGAGGAGCAGATTAAGGAAAGTGGAATAGTAAATCCTCAAAATTTAGAAGAACAGGCAATATCGCTGGTTGGTAAAGATATTTATGAAAAGCTAGTAAAAGGGTATACGCAAAAGCAATGGGGGAAATTATGTACAGAGTTGCCAAGTTTTATTATTAAGAGACTTCCTGTTCGTTTTACTTATGACAATAATTATTTTAACGATTTATATCAGGGAATTCCGATTGGCGGTTATACACAGATAATAGAGAAGATGCTTAGCGGAAGTGATGTTCGCTTAAATACGGATTATTTTGCTAACCGTAAAGAGTTGGAGAGTTTAGCGGAAAAAACAATATTTACAGGTATGATAGATGAATTTTATGGTCAGTGTTATGGAGCGTTAGAGTATCGAAGTCTTCATTTTGAAACTCAATTATTAGACGAGGAGAACCATCAGGGGAATGCTGTTGTAAATTATACTGAATATGATATTCCATATACGAGAATAATAGAGCACAAACATTTTGAGTATGGTAATCAGAAAAAGACAGTTATTACAAAAGAATATCCAAAACAATGGGAAGTAGGATCTGATCCATACTATCCAATAAATGATGATAAAAATGGAAAGCTGTATGAAAAATATAAAGAAAAAGCAGATAAAGAAAAAAATATCATTTTTGGCGGCAGATTAGCTGAGTATCGGTATTATGATATGCATCATGTAATTGAGCAGGCATTACATTGTGTGGAAAAAGTAGTGCAGTGAACACTTTGTGTATGAACTTGAAATTATATTCGTAGATGATGGTTCTAAAAATCAAACGTTAGAGTTAGAAAAGAGTTAGTAAATAAGTATAAGCAGATAAAGTACATCTATTTTCCCGGAAATTTCACAAAAGAAGCTTAGTTGAGCTTTAATTAGATAAGCGATAGTAAATTTAAGAATAGAGAAGAAATGTACAGTAAATAATTGTGAAAGGAATCAACATTGAAAAAAACATTTTTACAACAATACTATATATATCTGACAATTGCTTTTTTAATTGCTTTTTTACCAAGGGTTTTTTTGTGTATGCAGGAATACCCGGTACGCATGATATCAGATGAGATAGCAACCCTGTCAGGAGCAGCCCATTTTGCCGGGTTGAATTGGTCAGCGGTGATCTCTAAAGCGGGATATTATGGAAGTGGGTTTTACGGATTGTTTTTCTGGTTGTTTAAAATTACAGAGAATCCCTTCATTATTTACAAATGTATGTTAATAGGCGCGTCACTGGCTCAGGCTTTAGTTGCTATTGTTGCTTTTGTTATAATGCAGAGACATTTTTTGATTAAGAATGTAAAAGTTTTGTGTATATTTTCTGTTGCCTGCTCCTATATGGTGGTTACATTTCCAAATAGAACTTATAATGAGCATATATTAGTTTTATTAACCTGGATTGTAGTTCTACTCTTCTTAGAATTAAAAAGATGTATGGGGCAAAAAGTAAAGACACGTATTTTGACAGCAATTTTATTATTGGTATTGGCGTATGGATTGACCGTACATGCCAGGGCTTTAACCCTATGGATAGCCTGTGCTTTCGTAGTCCTATTATACTTTTATCTGTATAAAAAATGGCTGATATCAAGACCGGTAGTCCTTTTCGGTGGCATTCTCAGTTATATTGCCGGAACTCAGTTTGTATCATTGGTACAGAAGACAGTATGGGCGGCTGAAAATGGTGAGACGGTCCGTAATGGTGCTATCAATGTCTCAATCAATTTTAAAATACTGGATCCGACTACCTGGTTCTCAGCATTATCTGTGGTATTGGGCCAGCTAAACACCATATCCGTGTTCACCGGAGGCTTCATGATTTTGTGCTTTGTCTTTATGACCTGGCTGTTTTTTGGTATGCTTCGCGATAGAGTCAAAAACAAAAATCTTATAATTGTTGAGGATAAAGAACTTTATTTTATAATTTCAGTCTATTTATTATCCTGTGTTGGAATGACAATTGTCGCCCAGACGATCAGCTGGCTTCCCGGCGTAATTGAAGGGGTTCGGGATGGCTTTGGCACAGAAATTTATTCTATGAAAGCAATCACATATATCCGTTATTTCGGACCATATCTGGGACCGGGTATTATGGCTGGCTTTGTATGCGGTTACAAAAACAGAGAATGGTTTAAGCGGTATTTTAAGCCGGCGCTGATTATCTTTATTGTACTGCAGGTATTTTGGACGACAGCTATTCTTCCTTTTATAAAGAATAATGGGGTGACAAAAGAAGTATTTATAGCATTGTCGCTTTCAAAACCGGGACAGAAAGTTGACTTGATGACGTATTTGCCGGGCGTTATAATTACAATTGTTGTTTTTTTACTGATTATTTATCTATATAAAAAGAATAAAACAATTATCCCGGTATTGCTTGTGTGTGGTCTTTGTATGTTTCAGTATATATATACCAGCGTTTATTTTGATCAATATGCGTCTAAAAAAAATATGAAGAAAGCAAATGCCGGATATGCTTTAGTTCAGAAAATGGAAAATAAGGTGGAACTTCCAAAGAAATTATATGTCTATGATGCTACGGAAAAGACAGATCACCAGATCTTCTACCTTTATCAGTTTATGTTAAACCGATATGAGATTATACCCGAGCTTCCGGAAAAAGAAGATGACCAGGCAATTATCTTTAGTAATAGCGCGGAAGTGGAAAAGTTGTATCAAATGGGTTATCAGTGTATTCCGTTGGATAAAAATGAATTTGTTTATGCCATGGGTGACTGGACCGATGAGATACAGAAATATTGGAAGAAGTAGAAATAATAGAAAATAAAAAAGTTTATTTTTATATGAAAATATATGGGCTGGCGGATTATAATTAATATGATCCACCGGCCCATTATTCTTACCTACTGTTTTAAAACGAGTGTAAAATTAAGATTTCGTAATACTCTTCACCTCTGAATAAGCCCCATACACTTTCTTACCCTTTACTACCCGGTAAGCTCTCACTTTATAATAGTACGTTCCATTATCTATCAGTTTATTATAATATGAGGTACTGGATTTCCCGGTAGTTGTTCGGACACGCTTGTATTCACCTTTTTTAGCGTTACTGCGGTATACCTGATAACCGCTGGCACCGGAGACTGATTTCCAGGTCACTTTAGCCTTCGAGCTGCCTGATAAAGAAAGCTCATTTAATCTTGGAGCCTGTGGCGCCGGTTTACAGGAACTGATATAGGACCGGTTGCTGTAGACATTTTTTCCGCTTGATACTTTATAAGAGCGGAGTTGGTAGTAGTATGTTTGCCCCGTTTTCAGCCCCTTGTCTATATAGGTTGTTGTTGCGGAATTTTTAATGGTAGCTATTTTACTATAGGGTCCATTTTTGCTTGTACTGCGATAAATTGCATAACCTTTTGCCCCATATACTTTGTACCAGCTCAAATTGATGCTTTTATAACCGCGTGCTGATACTTTTTCAAAGTTAGGTCTGGTCACTTTGATGGTAATATATTTAGACAGGCCATTCGATGTAGTTGCTGTAATCTTAGCACTTCCATAACCAACAGCAGCAGCAGTAGCTTTTTTGCCGTCAGTAGAAGTTATTTTCACGACTTTTGAATTGGATGACTTCCACGTAATGGAAGATACGGAGCTTTTCTTTGGTGTAAAGGAAGCGTCCAGGGTGATTTTTCTACCTACATAGGTGGATGTTTTGCTGGCCTTTATTGATAATTTTCTGGGAGAAACGGTATTTAAATCAGAGGTAAATGCTTTGATTCGTACCGTATCGCCTTTGGAACCGGTCATACTGTGTGCATCCTGCCAGGTTTTGTCAGAAGACTTTTTAATAAAGCTTTGGTTTTTGTCGGAAGTGGAAATAAATTTTACCCAGGAGCCATTGGTATATGTCCGGTCCATAAATATATAAAGTGGTGAATTGCCGGGAGGTGTTAATTGAATGACAATAGCAAAGGTATCTCCCTTTGACAGGGTAACCGGCTGATTCAGCGTAATCGTCTGATAGCCTGCGTATTGGCTTACACCTTTTTGCGTCTTTGCAAGCATTTTTGTACCGCTGGTAGGATTGGATGCATCCTTGAGGTTTTTATATATCTGGATGGAATAATTTACACCAGGTGTATAATGGGCAAAAGATACGGCTTCTAACAGTTCATCTGCTCCCGTTGGGTTTCCCTTTGCGGTATAAACATTAGATATGGACATACTTCCCTGATACATGTTATAGGAATTGCCGCTGGATCCATCATACTGATAATTGTGATCATAATTATCGGCTGTGTCAAAGTCAAAGGCAACACCGGTGGCATCTCCATCTCCGCTGCTTATAAAAGCATCTTCGTAAGAGATCCAGAAATAGCCGTCTTTCCCCCAATTGCTTCCCCAGCTGTTCTTTGCAAGCCATGCACCATTGCGGGAAGGCTGTTTTCCGGAAAGAAAATTTGTTCTCTTATAATTATCATCCCAGCCTACAATTTCAACGGTGTGGTTTTGGCTGTTAAGGTTTCCTTTTGCCACATAACAATAAGCTGCAGTGTTGGGGTTATAGTAATTAAAATAGTTATATGGATCAATGTATAAATTTGCGGCGATGGCACCCTGAGATAAGATCAGTGACTTCATATCATCCATGGAAGCCGATGGGATAATATATGCATTCTGCAAATGCGCTTTATTAGTATAGGCCAGATTCGAATCTAAACCACCGGGAAATTTAGTGGAATCATTGATGTATGGTGCTACTGATTCATCTGCTGCGCCAACCCATTTTGCCAGTGTAAATATGGTGAATAAATTGTTTCCCCCTGTCTCCAGATAGTTTAGATTCGGGGAGATCGGAAGGTTTCGGTCATTTAATGTAAGCTGAAGTGGGTCAGTCTGTGTATTATAGAAAAAATATGCTAAATGGCGTTCCGAAAGATCCAGTGACGTTGATGCAAGCCCCTTTTTTAGTAAGGAAGTTTCGCCACAGGCGAGAGAAGAAAATGCCCAGCAGGTATCCCATGGTCTCTGATCCCGTACCCCAGTTACAAATCCAAGATCCTTGCTGCTGTAATAAGAAGGAAAGGATGCTCTGGCGCGGCTTGCAGAGCCGCCGTTTGCATTTAAGGCCGGCATTCCAAAGGAAGGAAGTGTTATCAGCTGAGGAGCCATGGAATGCTGCTGGTCCAACTCATCCTGGGTCATGGGCCGCCCAAGTACGTAATCCAGATCCGGAATTTTCTCAGCGCCTTTTTCTGTGGTGCCAGCACGCTTAGCTTTTTTCTTTAGAGAACCGGAATCCTCAGTTTGAGGTTCTGTTATGGTGTCCGTTTCTCCCTCTGTAATTGTCTGGGGTTCAGTCTGAATGGAAGAGTCCGGTGAATCAGGCAGGTCCGCTTCCGGAGCTTCTGTAATAACAGACGGTGTTTCTGTTGTTAATTCTTCCGGTATTTCGGTTTCATCTGATGTATTCGATGTTTCAGCTTTGCCATTTGTTCCTGCATCACTGTAATATTCTGTGTTGATTTTTCTCTGAGTGGTATTGGATTCGTTTGATAGTTTTGCTGTGTCTGTGTTAGTTAATGTTTCAGATTCAGTTTCAGCTGTTTGGGCAGCTAAAGCTTTTCGATTTTGAACACTGGTACCTCCAGATGAACCGGCAGCCAATATGAAGTCCGCCGGAGCCATGGTGGTAAGTGAAATACTCAAAATAAGAGATAGTGCTAATTTTGATTTTTTCATTACATCACTCCTAAAGTCAAAAACCCCGCCGTGGTAACGGGGCATCACATTTGTTACACTGCGGCGGGGTTTTGACCCACGCCGCAATCGCCAAATGAATGCGCAAGCGTCTCCATTTGGCAGGCTGCTTACGGTAATAAAGGATTTGAATAAACGCCTTCTGCAATGAGTCTACAGAAAGATTCTACTACGGTATCCATGTCTTCTTTATATGTAACGCCAAACCATTTATCATTTGTTTCCAGTAAAGTAACCTGGGCTTTGTCAGATTTAATCAGCTGGTCAACGATAATAGGAAGCAGGTATTCTTTCTTTATATCGCCTTCTTTAATGCCGGAGAGGAATTTTGCAAAGCCTGTTTCCAGCTCGTCTAATAAATCCGGTGTAAAGCCCCACATGTTCATGGATACATAACTTTTTTCATCGATCGGTTTCAGTGAGCCATCCTCCATGCGGATTGCAGCGCCTTCTTCTGTTTTGATAATATCAGAAGTTTCATCTACATCTGCAAGATGGTAATTTTCGTCAATGTTGCAAACACCTCTGGTTACTCCGCCATTGTCGCTTAATGTATTACCTAAAATGAACCCTGCCATGCAGAAATTAAATTTACCGGGGACTGGTGTCCAGTTTACCAGATAGTCGTGAATTTTTACAAATGCTTCTTTACCATAATAGTCGTCTGCATTGATTACAATAAACGGTTCATTCAGCAGGCCTTTACAGCAGAGAATTGCCTGTCCGGTTCCCCAGGGTTTTGTCCGGTCTGCGGGTTTGAGAAAGCCTTCCGGAAGGTCGTCTAATTCTTGAAATGCATAGGATACGTCTGCGATTTTTTCAATACGTTTTCCAATGATTTCTTTGAAATCTTTCTCCAGATCTTTGCGAATAATAAATACGATTTTATTAAATCCGGCTTCCAGCGCATCGTGTATGGAGTAATCCATGATGATCTCTCCGGCCGGTCCAACAGGTTCCAGTTGTTTGATTCCGCCCCCAAAGCGGCTTCCGATACCGGCAGCCATGATTACCAGTGTTGTGTTTTTCATAATTCTTCTCCTTGATTTTGTTTTTTCATAATAAGGACAGTATAACATATATCAAGTTAAATGAACATGAAAAATGGCAACTTAAGAAAAATTAATGCAAAATTCTTTGACGGTAAGAATTTTTTGGTGTAATATTAATCCAAATGCTATTTATATAATGAAAGGAATATAGAAGATATGTCGTTGTTATCCATAGTTATTCCGGCGTACAATGAGGAGCTAATGGTTCCGAAAGCGGCGGAGGCAATAGGTAAAGTATTAGAAAAAGAAAATATATGTTATGAAATAATCTTTGTAAATGATGGTTCAAAAGATAACACATGGGCTCAAATTGAAAAAATTAGCCAGATAGAGAAAAATATAATAGGTGTTCACTTTTCTAGAAATTTTGGGAAGGAATCTGCTATTTTTGCGGGATTAGCGAATGCAAATGGTGATTGCTGTGTAGTTATGGATTGTGATTTACAGCATCCGCCGGAAACTCTGATTGATATGTATCGATTATGGGAAAAAGGGTATGAGATCGTTGAAGGGATAAAGAAAAGCAGGGGAAAAGAAAGTGTTATACATAAGGCAAGTGCGGGAATGTTCTATAAAATTATGTCCAAGGCAGTTAAGATAGATATGTCCAGAGCATCTGATTACAAGTTGATGGATCGTAAAGCAGTTAATGCATTGCTTAATATGCCAGAGAAAAATGCTTTTTTTAGAGCATTATCATCATGGGTTGGATTTAAGGGTACGACTGTTGAATTTGATGTACAGGAACGAACTGATGGAGAATCAAAGTGGTCAACATGGTCACTTGTTAAGTATGCTATTACAAATATTGTCTCTTTTTCTACAGCACCAATGCAATTTGTTACTGTTGCGGGAGTATTCGTATTTGTAATGGGAATTGTTCTGGGGATTCAATCCCTGTGTAAATATTTTTCTGGACATGCGGTTGAAGGATTTACAACAGTTATTCTGTTAATACTGTTAATAGGCAGTATTATAATGATGAGTTTGGGAATTATAGGATATTATATATCTAAAATTTATGAAGAAGTAAAAGGTCGTCCACGGTATTTAATATCTAAAAAAGTGGGTAGAAAAGAAAATACAATAGAAGAATAGAGGTTTTAGCATAAATAATAAAGGGGATAAGATGATTATAAGGAACAAAGACCTGATGAAATTGGGAGTGATGTTGGGCATTGCTTTTCTATTTTTTATGTTGTTTCCAATGAAACATGTTTTTGCAGAAACGCTAAAAAGTCCGAGTGTTTTTAAAGATGTAAAATGGGCATATGATCATGAAGCATCTGTAATTGATGAAAATGGTTGGACACAGGCGATGTGTGCTACTGATAAATATCTGGTTTGTTTGGAAAATGGGGTGCAGGGTGAACCGGATACACTGATTGCATTCTATAAAACAGATAAAGACGAAGATGGGTATTCCGTACCACAGTTCAGTTATGCCAGACATGTTCGTGAAACTGATTATGAACATGGAAATGGAATGACTTTTAACCCCAATACAAATGAATTGATAATTGCGACTGGTGGACCAAGTAATCCCGATAACAGGGGTTGCTTGATGATAGCGGATGCAGATACTCTGGAATATAAAAGAACCATTAAAGTAACTGATATGGATGTGTTCTTTTCCGGTGTAGATTACAATAGTCAAACAAATCAGTATGTACTGCAAATGGGGAGGTCTGGAGGCTATTCATTTGCAGTTGCCGATGCAGATTTTAATATCTTATATATCATAGATGGTGTTAAAAGAGTAAAAGGGACTACATTTCAGGATTTTTGTGTTTATGGCGATTATATTATAAGTATATCTTATGGCTTAAGTTCTGGAGTAGACAATTACATACAGATATACTCCATTTCTCAAAAGAAAAGAGTCGGTCGATATTATCTGAATTTTGCTGATTATGAAGAAAAAAGAGAGGCAGAAGGAATCTGTCAAATTGAACCTGGAAAGTTTATCATCAGTACAGGTGTTGCTGCACCCAGGCGGATAAGATTTTATTCTGTTACCGTACCAATTGTTTACAATATTCAAGCAGATGCGGTAAATGGTTCTGTTAATGAAAGCGATATACAAGTTGATCCACAAGGAGAATGTAAGGTTACATATAAGCCGGATAAGCATTATGAGTTAGGGAGTATTACTATAGATGGTGAAGAAATTGATGTTACAAAGTATCCATCTGAGTACACGTTTTCTGACGTTGAAAAAGACCATGAGATTTCAATAAAATATAAAAAGATTCCTAAGTATAAAATAGTGACTTCAGCAGAAAATGGAACAGTGAGTAAGTCTAAATCAGTATATCGTGGTAACAATTTTAAAATTACATTTAAACCTGACTTACATTATGAATTAGATTCCGTTTTAGTGGATGGAAAATCGGTCACAATCGAAGGAGATCAAACTCAATATATTTTGGAAAACGTACAAGGAGAACATGCAATTGATGTTAAATTCAAAGAAGTTCCTACCTATGAAATTATAACAAAGATTTATGGTGGGAAAATCAGTGAAGGCTCCAAGAAAATTTACAGGGGAGAAAATTTTAAGATATCGTATGAAGCTGATAAAGATAAGGCTTTTTTGCTGGGAATTTTAATTGACGGTAAATTTGTCAGTAAAGATCAATATAAGAACAGTTATGAATTTCAAAGTATACAGGGGAGTCATACAATTCAGGTTATCTATGTTTCTGATTTTATACCACTATGCATAATTGTGGTTACAGTTATTATTATATTGATAACAGGATATATAATATTGACAATTAAAAGAAGAAAGCGTAGAATTTTCAAGGGTAAGAAACGAAAAAGAATTAAAAAAGATTAAGAAAATCATAAAGAAATATTGCAAATATGTTAAAAATGTGTTATCTTAGCAATAATTGTTTTATTGTTATGTTTAAGAAGGTGGATTAATGAGTAAGAGGCAGGGGATCAGAGCAATATTATTTATACTTTGTACCATTATATTGTTTTTGTGGTTGAGCTATATTTTTGTCAGCCCTGAGGGGAGTGGAATGTCTTCCCGTTTTCATGATTTCTATGCGAAAGAGAAAGAAAATACGTGGGATGCCGCATTCTTGGGAAGCAGCGTTGTGAGCAGGGCTTGGGCTCCGCCAGTAGCCTGGCATGAACATGGATTAGCTATATATTCTATGGCTACGGACAGCCAGTTGTTTCTCATGACAACAGATTTAATGGAAGAGGTATTGAAAAAACAGAATGTACCTTTGTTTATCATTGATTTAAGAGGTTTAAGAGAAAGTAAAACAGGAGTCTCTGAAGTGAAGGTCAGAAGACTAACAGATAATATGGAATATTCCCCAACCCGTACTGCAGCTTTGAAAAAAGTATTTCGATATATAGAAGAAAAAGATATTGCAAAAGACAAAGATCAGATGCTTAATAATAAATTATCTTACTATATACCTTTTATAAAATATCATACCAACTGGAATGGATTGCAAGAGTCTAACTTTGTGAAACCAACATCTGAAATGAAAGGTGTATATGAGGGATCCGCATTTAAGACAGTTGCACAGGCAAAACCTGAAACTACAACTAAAGCAGGTGGTTTATCTGACGATCAGATTGAACTTCTGGATGACGTAATACGTTTTGGGAAACAGCATAATGTTGAACTATTGTTTACTATGCTGCCAGGTGAAATGAGCAAAAAGGAACAAAAAGAGATCAATCAGGCTTTTCAAATTATTGACAAAAATGGTTATCATGGGATTAATTTTAATCAAGAAACTATGTATCAAAAAGTAGGAATCGATTTTTCTACAGATTTTTATGATCCTGCACATGTTAATGCAAAAGGAGCCAGAAAGATTTCAGATTATTTAGGAAATTATATAAGTCAGAATTATGATTTTACAGATAAACGGGGAAGAGAAGAATATACCAGTTGGAACCAGGCATGGGAAGTGTATAATAATTTTTACAATGCCGGCTGGACAACTCAGTAGAAATTCAAAATAAAGTAGCTAAAATTTAGGTGTGAAGAGGGATAAATATGCAGAGAAATATTTTGGAGTATCTGGAAAATTCTATCGTCAATTATCCGGATAAAGTAGTTTTTTCAGATGACAAAGAAAATATAACCTATCAGGAATTTGGTTATAGGGCTAAAAGGGCTGGGTGTGGACTTGCTGCAATAATGGAAAATAAAAGACATAAGCCGGTTGTTGTGATGATTGACAGGAATATAGACAGCATCGTTGCTTTTATGGCCGTTGTTTACAGTGGTAATTTTTATGTTCCTGTTGACAGTCAAATGCCTGTTAAGCGAATCGAGTTAATCATCAATACATTAGAGCCTGAAGTGATAATATTACCTCAGAAGCTGTTTAAGGTTTTAAATGAATGTGGATTTAAAAAAAGTATCACGACGCTGCAGGTCTTAGAAGAGTATGAAATTGATCAACAAAAATTGGATGATATACACTTAATATCTCTGGATACCGATCCGTTGTATGCAATTTTCACATCCGGTTCAACCGGAGTGCCAAAAGGTGTTCTTGTAGGACACCATTCTGTAATTGATCTTACGGATAACTTTGCCAAAGAATTTGAGTTTTCTCATGAAAATGTATTTGGTAATCAGGCACCATTTGACTTTGATGTTTCAGTTAAAGATATCTATTCAACGATTAAAAATGGTGCAACAATGCATATTATACCGAAAGTCATGTTTTCGTTTCCGGGTAAACTAATAGCATATCTAAATGAGAAAAAAATAAATACAGTGATTTGGGCAACTTCAGCATTAAGAATTGTTGAAAACCTGAAAGCTTTAGAGAAAGAGTTACCACAATACCTTCATACCATCATGTTTTCAGGCGAAGTCATGCCAAACAAAGTATTGAATTATTGGCGTAATTATCTACCGGAAGTACAATATGTTAACTTATACGGGCCTACTGAAATTACATGTAATTGTACATACTATAAAGTTTCCAGACCATTTTCAGATGAGGAGCAATTACCAATAGGAGTTGCTTTTGAAAATACGGATATTTTACTGTTAGATGAAAATAATAAGAGTGTAAATTTAGGGTCTACTGGAGAAATATGCGTCAGGGGAAGTTCGTTGGCGTTAGGGTATTATAATAATCCTGAAAAGACAAAAGAGGTCTTTTGTCAAAATCCTCTTAATAATATGTATCCCGAGGTGATTTATAGAACGGGGGATCTGGGATATTATTCAGAAGATGGAAATCTAATGTTTGTATCTCGAAAAGATTATCAGATCAAACATATGGGGCACCGTATAGAGCTTGGGGAAATTGAGGTTATAGCAAATGCATTGCCGATCATAGGAGCAGCATGTTGCATTTATGATAATCAAAAAGAAAAAATCGTGATGTTCTATCAAGCAAAAGAACAATGTGACAAAGAGATCCTGAAAAGTATGGGTAAGAGCCTTCCCAAATATATGTTTCCTAATAAATTAGTATATTTAGAAGTTCTTCCTTTAAATAAGAATGGTAAAATAGACAGGGCTTTTTTGAAAGGCAGGTTTCTTACAAATGATGAAAGTTGAGAGTTTTTGTCAATATAGTCATTTGATAAAAGAATTCCAAAGGCAGTATGGAAAATCATATACGAATTGTTTTTTTATGGCTAAAGAAATTGATGAGTATATTGGAAAAGAAAAATTAAGCTATGCTGAAAGTGATGGCGGATTATATTTTTTTGTGGAAGAAGAGGAATATACCAGATTATACTTTTTTTTAGAAAAAAATGCTCTCCCTGCAAAAACTTTTCAGGAAAAGATATGTATCTTGGATTTTGTATATAGAAATCAGAGAAAACCAGCTAATTTGGATGAATTACTAGATAAATGGAGATCCATAGGATACAAGGATTATCATTTGTATCAGAGAATGGCCTTACGAAAGTCAGATTTGAATGAAAATTATAAGCAAAGAGATTCATCTGAGAAGATTTCATATCAAGTTGGAGATTTAAACCTGGCCGACAATATATTGGAACTTTGGAAAACGGGATTAGATGAACGGAGTACACCGTTACCGGATAAGATGGAACTAATTGCTAAGATAAAGCATGGTGAAGTTTTTTGTATTACATCAGATACAGGTGAATTGTGTGCAGCCATTCAGTTTTTGTTGAATGGGGCGACATGCCTGTTACAACATTTAGCGGTATCTGAGACCTTTAAAAGAAAAGGTTTAGGAAAATCGTTATTTATGTATGCCATTGACACTGTATTTGAAAAAGGTGCAAAAGTATGTAATCTTTGGGTGGATGTTGAGAATACTCCAGCAATTAATCTTTATAGAAAATGTGGCTATAAAGAAGATGGCATGGTATCAAAACAATTTATTTATAAAAGATGAATGGAGAAAAGGAGATTTATAATGAAAGATGAATTAATGGAGATCTTAAGTGAATTAAGACCAGATGTGGAATTTGAATCGGAAGTTAAGTTAATTGATGATGGGGTATTAGATTCTTTTGATATTGTTTCTTTAGTTGGTGAGTTAAATGATGCATTTGATATAGAAATTAACGTTGAGCATTTACAGCCTGAAAACTTTAATTCAGTGGAAGCGATGCTTGATTTAGTTAAAAAATTACAGGAAGAGGAATAAATCATGGCTTTTGTATCTGGCTCATTTTTAATTTTTATTTTATTAGTGTGCATAGTATACTTCCTGGTTCCTAAAAAAATGCAATGGCTTGTCCTTTTAGTGGCAAGCTACATTTTTTATGCTTTTTCAGGAATCAAACTGTTAATATTTTTGCTTTTAACAACAGTGGTTACTTTTTATACGGGACGTTGGCTTGGAAAAGTGAATGAACAGACGTCAGCTTATTTAGATGCGGAAAAGAAAAATCTTACCAGAGAAGAGAAAAAAGTCTATAAAAATAAGCAGGTATCCAGAAAAAGAAAAATATTGCTATGTGCTATATTAATTAATTTTGGCGTATTAATTTTCTTAAAGTACTTTAATTTCATGGCGGATAATATTAACGCTGTAATAGGATTATTTACAACGAATGCACAAATACCGGTTCTTAACTTATTACTGCCTTTAGGAATATCATTTTATACCTTGCAGTCTGTGGGGTATGTAGTTGACGTTTATCGTGGTAAATACGAACCGGATCCTAATCTCCCTAAATTTGCTTTATTTATGTCTTTTTTTCCTCAGATTGTGCAAGGCCCAATTGCCAGATATGATCAGTTAGCTCATCAGTTATATGAGCAGCATCATTTTGAGTATAACCGGGTTACACAGGGCATACAGTTAATTTTGTGGGGATTTATAAAAAAATTGGTGATTGCTGACAGACTTGCGATTATTGTAGATCAGATATTTAATAATTATCAGTCGTATGAGGGAATTATGCTCTTTATAGCAGGAGCGGGATATGGTTTTCAAGTATATGCAGATTTTTCTGGCGGAATGGATATTGCAAGAGGTGTGTCACAGATATTAGGAATTGATCTGGTACTTAACTTTGAACGCCCATATTTTGCGCGTTCTATATCTGAATTCTGGCGTAGGTGGCATATCACTCTAGGGTCTTGGATGAAAGATTACATATTTTATCCATTGTCTTTGTCAAAACAATTTTCAAAACTTGGCAAGAAGACAAGAAAATTACTGGGAAATTATATCGGTAAGAAACTTCCAACATTTTTGTCAATGTTTATTGTATTTTTATTGGTCGGTGTCTGGCATGGTTCAAGCTGGAAATATATTGGTTATGGCTTATGGAATGGTATAATTATTGTATCCAGTATACTACTGGAACCGGTATATATTAAAGTCGCTCAAAAATTTAAGGTAAATACGGAATCGTTTAGCTGGATGTTTTTTCAAATGGTCAGAACTTTTATTTTATGTAGTTTAGGGCGCTTTTTTTCCAGAGGACTTTCGTTTTTAGTGGCAATCGATATGATGAAGAGAACATTTACAAAATTTAATCCATGGGTGCTGTTTGACGGTTCACTTTTGAATTTAGGATTGGATATCTATAATATACTGGTAATCATTTTCATGGTTATTGTCATGTTGGTAGTTGGAATTTTGCAAGAACGGGGTATACGTATCAGAGAAACTTTAGCAAAACAGAATCTATATTTTAGATGGTTGGTCTATCTTGGTGCGATTGTGTTATTATTAGTTGTGGGAATTTATGGACCCGGATATTCAGCTACAGAATTTATTTACCAACAGTTCTAAAAGGAGTAAACTTGAGCTATGAGAAAAAAGAATATTATTAAAGTGGCAGGATTTCTTATTATACTAGGTTTCGTACTTTGGAAAATCAACAGTGTTGTTGTTCAGCCGGCTACTGTTGGCACAAATTCCAGATATAGAGCTTTTTATAAAGAAGAACCTGAGAATACATGGGATGGTGTTTTGCTGGGCAGCAGTGTTGTTGACCGGGGATGGGCGGCGCCTTTAGCATGGCATGAACATGGCATAGCCTTGTATGCAATGTCATCGGATAGTCTTCCATTACCGTTTGTTACAAACATAATAGAAGAGATTCGTAAAAAGCAGGATGTGAAATTTTTTATTATAGATCTCAGAGGATTGCGAACATCAAAGTTGGAACTGCAGGAATTTAAAATCAGGCGATTAACAGATAATATGAAATTTTCTAAAAATAAAATCGATGTTTTAAATAAGTCGTTTGATTACGTTGAAAAATATAATAAAGATAAGTCATTTTTAGATGATAAATTATCATTTTATATCCCTTTTATAAAATATCATTCTAGATGGAATCAGCTGGAACAACAAGATTTTATGGTTCCTGAAACTAAAATGAAGGGAGTTTATGAACAAGCTGCATTTGGAATACGTAAAATAAAAAGACCTGTTGTATCAAATAAAATTGGTGAGTTGAATCAATTGCAAAAAGATATTATGACAGAAATTTTAGAATATGGCAAAAAAAACGATCTTCATTATTTATTTATGCTAATGCCTGCACCTATGAGTGTGAATGCACAGGGAGAAATAAATGCAGCTTTTGAAATGGCGCGTGAATATGGGCAGGATGTTTTGAATTTTAATGATGAAAGATTGTATAATGAATTAGGAATGGAGTTTGATTCCGATTATTATAATTCTATGCATTTAAATTCTAAAGGAGCACGAAAAGTAACGGAATATTTAGGTAATTATATCGCTGAGAATTATGATTTTAAAGACAAACGGGGGCAAGAGGAATATAAGAGCTGGGATGAGGCTTATGAATTGTATGAGCAATATTACGAAACAGGTTGGGCAAATGTAAAGACTGACGGTAAACAGTAAATAACGCTATGGCAAGTATTCCGAGGATAAAAGGAAAATTGTCATAGCGTTTTAAGCAATTTTAAGAAATTTTAAATTGCATGTAGGAAGGAAATTTGATAGAATTGTGAAAGACCGTTAATGAGTATATTAAAATGTTTGCTATAGTTTATATCAGATGTAGGAATTACCTTGTGTGGGAAAGGAAGCTTATGAAAGAAATATTTACTAAAGAAAAAAATTTAATGTTAGGTATTAGGTATCAAAACAGGGGTCAATATTATGGAACTTATACTGTAGCTTTTATTGTTTTTGCTATAATTTGTTACTGGCCATTTTTTTCATTAAATAAAGCTATGATTTGGAATGGCGATGGCTTAGGTCAGCATTATATTGCGCTGACATATTATGGTAAGTACCTACGTGGTATTGTTGGTGAATTATTTTCCAATGGTAATTTCACACTTCCCTTATGGGATTTTAGCATTGGATATGGCGGTGATATATTAACAACTTTTAATTATTATGTAATTGGAGATCCACTCAATCTATTATCTATTTTAGTTCCTGCATCAAAGACTGAATACTTATACAGCTTTTTAGTTTTATTACGCCTCTACTTAGCAGGGATTAGTTTTTCTATGTATTGCAGATACACCAAAAAGGGTAGTTTTGCAACACTATGTGGAACGTTAACGTATGTATTTTGTGCGTATGCATTATTTGCATCTGCAAGGCATCCTTTTTTTATAAATCCAATGATTTATTTTCCTCTGTTATTGATAGGAGTAGAGAAAATTTTTCACGGAAAAAAGCCTTATTTATTTATTGGTACTATATTTGTTTCTGCGATAAGTAATTTTTATTTTTTCTATATGATGTCAATTTTGTGCTTTCTATATGCTATGATCAGATTTTTTTCTGTGTATCAAAAGGACAGAATACAGAAATTTTTCTTGTGTTTGAGAAATTTTTGTGGTTACTATTTGGTTGGGGTTCTTCTGGCTGGTGTATTGTTTATTCCAAGTGCTCTTGCATTAGTATCAGGAGATCGCATTAGTATAAAGAATAGTATAGATTTATTTTATAAAGGTTTTTATTATCAAAAATTGTCTACAAGTCTGATAACTGGGGATTTGGTAGGCAGTTGGACAATTGTTGGGTGTTCGGCTATTGTATTACCTGCAATAGTTTTATTGTTTATGAAGAAAAAACAGTATAAAGAATTAAAAATTAGTTTTGTGATATTAACGCTTATGCTTCTATTCCCTTTTGCAGGTCATGTGATGAATGGCTTTTCTTATTCAAGTAATCGTTGGGAATGGGGATATACATTTTTATTGTCTTTTATTTTAGTGACTATGTTGCCTGAGCTAATGAGAATAACAAAAAAACAGTTGGCTATCATAGTGTCATTAACGTTTGTCTATTTGGTTTCATATTATATTTTTAAAAAGAATCCGGATGGAAGGTTTTTATCAGCCTGGTATATTTTATTAGCAGCAGTGTTAGTCTTTGGAGCGTGTGCGTTTATTAAAAAATATTTACACATAAGTGATTTATTAAAAAAGAGGATCAACTATACTGTTATTTTTGGGGTTATGGCAGCAGGTATTTTTTTTCAGGCAAATAGTAGATATGGAAAATCAGCTGGATATATATATGATTTTATCGACAAAGGAACCGCATATAAAAAGATGATGAGTACATCAGCTACCGCTGTCAGCAGGTTGGAAGATCAGGAGTTTGTAAGATTTGAAACTTATGGAAAAGCACAATATACTATGCCTCATAATTCATCGGTTTTAAATAATGTGAATGGATTAAGTTTTTATTTTAGTTTATCCAATAATTATATTACAAAGTTTTTTGATGAGACTGCGAATAGAATCTACCTAAGTTTTTGTTACAAAGGTCTTGATAACCGAATAGGGTTAAGTACACTTGCCAATGTGAAATATCAGGTAACACCACAAAGCATGCAAGAGAATCCATTTTATGGGTATCAACCTTTGGATCATAAGGTTGATCTTCCTGTCCAGATATATGAAAATGAGCAAGCTTTACCATTTGGTTATACGTATTCTAATTATCTATCATCAGAAAAATATAAGAGTCTGTCACCGATTGAAAAACAGGAAGCTATGCTGCAGGCAGCAGTGATTGATGAAAAGGCTGATATTTTGCCAGAGGCAGAACCGTCTTTTTCGTCTGTTGAAATACCTTATAAAATCAAATATGGTAAAGGTGTAGAATTGAAAAATGGTTTTTTTAATGTTAAAAAAGGAAGCGGGACAATCACACTTTTGTTAGATGGAAAAAAAGATGCAGAAACCTACGTTGTGTTTAAAAACCTTGCTTATAAGGCAAAAAAAGATTCAGGACCACGGGCAAGAAAGGCGCAGATTGAAGTGAGTTCAGGAAATGTAAAAAAGAATTTTAAAACGATTACACCTGAAAGTCATCTTTATGAAGGAAAGAAGGACTATGCCATTAATTTATGTTATAGTGATAAACCTGTAACTAAAATTAAGATAA
This sequence comes from Clostridiales bacterium, assembly GCA_018365455.1. Classification (GTDB taxonomy): domain Bacteria; phylum Bacillota; class Clostridia; order Lachnospirales; family Lachnospiraceae; genus Robinsoniella. The sequence goes on along the minus strand of JAGZJZ010000018.1, from coordinate 46,296 downwards.
AATTAACGGGAAGAGGCAAATATTCATTTAAAGATCTGAAAGTAATCTGCCAGCCAATGAATCAATACCCGGCGCAGGTAGAAGCTCTAAAAGCAGACCATCTGGAAAATACAGAATTTACAGCTAATAAAATAACTGGAAACATTGATCTGGATTCTTCAAAGCTACTTTGCCTGACGATTCCTTACTCAAAAGGATGGACAGCTTATGTGGATGGTAAGAAAACGGAGATTTTACGTACAAATACCATGTATAGCGGTATTTTGCTGGATAAGGGAAATCACTTAGTGGAGTTGAAATATTTTACACCGGGACTTCAGGCAGGACTTTTGTGTTCGCTCATAGGTGTGATTTCTTTTGCGGGGATTATTATTTATAATAAAAAGAAGAAGAGTGTTTGAGAATCTTATCAGAAATACGAAAAGATGATCAAAAAAGGAAAACAGACTTGGGGCGAATAGCATTCAACTGTGTAAATCTGCCGAAAACAAATATTCCTTGCTGTAATCTGCAATATTTGATATAATACCCGTAGCGCAATTCAAAAACGGCGCATTTTTGCGCTTTATAAACAAAATCTGGAGGAAATAAAAGTGAGAACATATCTGGTAACAGGAGGAGCAGGCTTTATTGGCTCTAATTATATTCACTACATGTTTAAAAAATATGACAGCGAAATTCGAATCATCAATGTGGACTGTCTGACATATGCAGGAAATCTGGAGAATTTAAGAAGTGTAGAAAACCGTGATAATTATACTTTTGTAAAAGCAGATATCTGTGACAGCGACGCTATTACGAAGATTTTTGAAGAAAATGAGATTGACCGTGTAGTACATTTTGCGGCTGAGAGCCATGTAGACAGAAGCATTAAGAACCCGGAAGTATTTGTTAAGACAAATGTATTAGGGACACTGGTTATGTTAAATGCGGCGAAGGCAGCATGGGAGCTTCCGGATGGAACTTTCAAGGAAGGCAAAAAGTTCCTGCATGTATCTACGGATGAAGTGTATGGCTCTTTGGAAAAAGAGGACGAGTTCTTCTATGAGACAACGCCTTATGATCCACACAGCCCCTATTCAGCAAGTAAGGCATCTTCCGATATGCTGGTGAAATCCTATATGGATACTTATAAATTCCCGGCTAATATTACGAACTGCAGTAATAATTATGGACCTTACCAGTTCCCGGAAAAGCTGATCCCACTGATCATCAACAATGCACTGCAGGGCAAGAAACTTCCTGTGTATGGTGATGGCAAGAACGTAAGAGACTGGTTATATGTGGAAGACCATGCAAAGGGAATCGACATGGTACAGGAGCAGGGAAGACTTTTTGAAACCTATAATATTGGCGGACATAACGAAAAACAGAATATTGAGATTATTCATATTATCCTGAACACGCTGCAGGAAATGCTGCCGGAAGGTGATCCGAGAAAAGAATTAGTCAGTGAAAACCTGATTACTTATGTAGAAGACCGGAAAGGCCATGACAGACGATATGCAATTGCACCGGATAAGATTAAGGCTGAAATCGGCTGGTATCCGGAAACGAAATTTGAAGATGGCATTAAGCTGACAATCAAATGGTTTTTTGAAAACGAAGATTGGATGAAAAATGTGACCAGTGGTGATTATCAGAAATATTACCAGGAAATGTACAAATAAGTAAGCATATAGCAGTGCCGTACCAAGGCACTGCTCGTTTGCGTTAAATAGGAGGAATATAAAATGAAGGGTATTATATTAGCGGGCGGTTCCGGAACAAGACTGTATCCACTTACAAAGGCAATTTCGAAACAGATTATGCCGGTTTATGATAAACCGATGATTTACTATCCATTGTCTATCTTGATGCTGGCTGGAATCAAAGAAATTTTAATTATATCCACACCAAGGGATCTACCGGTTTTTGAAGATCTGCTGGGAGATGGTTCACAGCTGGGATTGCAGATGACTTATGCCGTACAGACAGAGCCCAGAGGATTGGCGGATGCATTTATTGTTGGCGAAGAATTTATTGGAAATGATAGTGTTGCGCTGATTTTGGGAGATAATATCTTTTATGGACAGAGTTTCTCCAAAATTTTAAGAGATGTAGCGGCAAGAGAAAAAGGTGCTACTATTTTTGGATACTATGTAAGAGACCCAAGAGAATACGGTGTGGTAGAGTTTGATGAAGATGGAAAGGCATTGTCTATCGAAGAAAAACCGGAGCATCCAAAGTCTAATTATGCGGTACCGGGTTTATATTTTTATGACAACGACGTGGTTGAAATAGCAAAAAATGTAAAGCCTTCTGCCAGAGGGGAAATTGAAATCACCAGTGTGAATAATGAATATTTACGGAGAGGCACTCTTCATGTAGAGACTCTTGGAAGAGGCTTTGCATGGCTGGATACCGGCAACCATGATTCCTTATTAGATGCAGCAGACTTTGTTGCGGCGTTCCAGAAGCGTCAGGGACTTTATATTTCCTGTATTGAAGAAATCGCTTACCGCAGAGGATTTATAAACAAAGAGCAGTTGATTGAACTCGCTCAGCCGCTTCTTAAGACGGAGTATGGACAGTATCTCATGGAGATTGCAAACGGTCTGTAAGCGGATAGTAATTTCGCTGAATGAACCTGAAATTTGTGATGATGATTATTCAGCAGAGCTGTCCGGATCAGAGCTTTTAATGATTTAAATCTTATGATAAGAGTAGATGATAGAGGTTATGTGTAAAAGGAAATGACTTTTAAAGGCTGAAAGAAAATGATGATACAGAAAGGAAGCCACGGTGATTCTTTCGGCTTGTTTGAATGTGGCAGTATTGCAGGCAATCCTGCAGTTAAAATGGGTAAAATAATGGGTAAGATTACAGTAGAGACATGTGAAATAGAAGGTTTAAAAGTGGTAACACCTGCCGTTTTCGGTGATGAACGCGGTTATTTTATGGAAACATATAATTATAATGACTATAAAGAAGCAGGGATTGATATGGAGTTTGTCCAGGATAATCAGTCGATGTCTAAAAAAGGCGTACTGCGTGGACTTCATTTCCAGATTAATTTCCCACAGGATAAATTAGTCCGGGTCGTTTCCGGTGAAGTATTTGATGTTGCCGTGGATTTGAGGGAAGGCTCCAAAACTTATGGAAAATGGTTTGGTGTGGTACTCTCAGCGGAAAATAAAAAACAATTTTTTATTCCGAAAAATTTTGCACACGGCTTTGTAGTATTGTCTGATACCGCGGAATTTGCTTATAAGTGTACGGATTTTTATCATCCGAATGATGAAGGCGGACTGGCATGGAACGATCCTGAAATAGGAGTAAAATGGCCGATCCCAGCTGATATGCAGCTTATCATTTCTGATAAAGATCAGAAGTGGGGCGGCATTGCGACACTTAAGAAATAATAGAGGTAGTTAAATGTTAAGTAGAATAATTTCCCTGCCGTCAGAGCTGTACCATAACCGTAAACTGATTATGCAGCTGGCAAAAAATGATTTCAAAACGAGATTTGCAGGTTCGTATCTTGGGATTATCTGGGCATTTGTCCAGCCCATTGTAACCGTTCTTGTCTATTCGTTTGTATTTTCTAAATTAAGGTCCGGTCCGGTTCGGGACGTGCCCTTTGTATTGTGGCTGGTTGCAGGTCTGGTTCCCTGGTTTTTCTTTTCAGAAGGGCTGAACAATGGGACGAATGCTTTTATCGAGTATAGTTATCTGGTTAAAAAAGTAGTTTTTAAAATCAGTATTCTTCCGGTGGTAAAAGTAATATCGGCACTGTTTGTACATTTGTTTTTTATTGTAGTAGTTCTTGTTATGTATACGGTGTCCGGGCATTATCCAACCCTTTATGCATTGCAGATTATTTATTATTCATTTTGCATGTTTGTGATGGTATTGGCGCTGTCCTATGTTACCAGTGCAATTGTAATTTTTTTCAGGGATTTAACCCAGATTATCAATATTATCCTGCAGGTAGGTGTCTGGATGACGCCTATTATGTGGAATTTTGAAGATCTGAAGATTACCGGGATACTGGCAGTGATTTTTAAACTGAACCCGATGTATTATATTGTATTTGGCTACCGTGAGTCATTAATCGATAAAGTGGGCTTTTGGAATCATCCCTGGCAGACACTTTATTTCTGGGTTTTTACGGCAGTTTTATTCTTTATAGGTGCCAAACTATTTAGAAAATTAAAGGTACATTTTGCAGATGTTTTGTAGGAAGAGGTAGAATGAATGGATGAGATAGCGATTAAGGTAGAAGACCTTACGAAAATATATAAGTTGTATGACAAGCCTACCGACCGGTTGAAGGAATCATTGGGCCTTAGCAGGAACAAAGTTCTTTCCAGAGATCACTATGCACTGCAGCATGTCAGCTTTGATGTAAAAAAAGGTGAGACGATTGGCATTATCGGAACCAATGGTTCCGGGAAGTCTACGATTTTAAAGATTATTACAGGTGTATTGAATCCCACCGGCGGAAATCTGACGGTGAACGGCAGAATTTCAGCACTGTTAGAGTTGGGAGCGGGTTTCAATATGGAATACACCGGAATTGAAAATATATATCTGAATGGAACCATGATTGGCTTCACAAGAGAAGAGATTGAAAAAAAGATTGACGATATCCTGGAATTTGCTGATATTGGGGAATTTATATACCAGCCGGTGAAGACTTATTCCAGCGGTATGTTTGTCCGCCTGGCATTTGCAGTTGCGATTAATATAGAACCGGAGATTTTGATTGTGGATGAAGCGCTCTCTGTTGGAGACGTGTTTTTCCAGACAAAGTGTTACCGCAAGTTCGAGGACTTTAAGAAGATGGGAAAGACGATTCTTCTGGTAAGCCACGACCTGAGCAGTATCAGTAAGTACTGTGACCGTGTAATTCTCTTGAATAAGGGAAAGAAGCTGGCGGAAGGCGTGCCGAAACAGATGGTGGACATGTATAAGAAGGTTCTGGTTAACCAACTGGATTTGGATGACCAGGGGAAGCTGACGGAAGTCGTACCGGAGAAAAAAACTGTCCTGGCAGCGGATATAGAGAACCAGGAAGAATGGAGTCCGTCCTTCGATGTAAATCCCCATATTAACGAATATGGAGATAAGAAAGCTGAAATTATCGGATTCAATATTATAGATGAAAAAGGATTGTCCAGCAACACCATTGAAAAAGGAAGCACATGCACCATAAAGATGCGTGTGAAGTTTCATGATAAGATTAATGATCCAATTTATGCATTTACGATTACTGACCTGAAAGGAACAGACGTAACCGGTACCAACAGTTTGTTTGAAAAAGTGAATGTACAGAGCAAAGGACCGGGAGAATATCAGGAAATAGCATTTACACAGCGCATGGATATGCAGGGAGGAGAGTATATGCTCTCACTTGGATGCACCGGCTATGACCAGGTGGATTTTGTTGTACATCACAGGTTATATGAGGTATGCAATTTGACGATCGTATCAACCAAGAATACCGTTGGTTTCTATGATGCGAATTCGAAAGTTGCGTTACTGAACTAGTGCCTGTTTAGCACAATAGTTCGGCATTTCCAATACGGGGAAAGGAAAAGGATTGACAATGGAGGAACAGGTGGGAAAAGTCCGGCTGGATTATAAATACTATCCAGGCGAAGATTTGTACAGCGACGGCAAAATTGAAGATATGCTTCTGGAAATAGCAAGCCGTTATGAAGAAGAGGAATTAAATCAGGTGATTGCAGACAGCCGGGACTGGTCAGTGTTATACCACATGTCTCATATCAGACAGAACATCATTGACTGGTTCCCGTTTCAAAAACAGGCAGAGGTACTGGAAATCGGCTCCGGCTGCGGAGCGATCACCGGTGCGCTCGCACGCAGGGTAAAAGAGGTTACCTGCATCGAACTGTCGAAAAAGAGAAGCCTGATCAATGCGAACCGCAACCGGAATTATGACAATATTAACATATGTGTAGGGAACTTCGCAGACATTGAGAAGAGTCTGGATAAGAAGTTTGATTATATCACATTAATTGGTGTCTTTGAATATGCGGAAGGATATATTGGAACAGATGAACCATATACCGAGTTTTTACGTTTAATCGGAACTCATTTAAAACCCCAGGGGAAACTGATTATTGCCATTGAAAACCGGCTGGGGCTGAAATACTGGGCAGGCTGCAGGGAAGATCATGTGGGAACCTATTTTGAAGGATTGGAAAATTATCCGAATACCAGCGGCGTGCATACTTTTTCCAAACCGGAACTGGAAGATATCTTTAAAGAGGCCGGCTTTGCAAATGTGGATTTCTATTATCCATACCCGGACTACAAGCTTCCAATGACGATTTATTCAGATGAATATCTTCCCAAAAAGGGAGAATTAAATAAAAATATCTGGAATTTTGACAGAGAGAGGCTTCTATTATTCGATGAGGAAAAAGTGTTTGATTCTTTGATAGACAGCCGCTTGTTTCCGCTGTATTCCAATTCATACCTGGCGATTTTAGAGCGTGTTTAACAGATATGCTCCAGAAAGGAACAAATAATTATTATGAAAAAAGTGGTATATTCCAAATTTTCAAATGAAAGAAGTAAAGCATTTGATATTCGTACAGATATCCTGATGGATGAACATAAGAAAAAAATAGTCCGGAAGGTACCCTGTTATGAAGAGGGAATTTCTCATGTCAATAATATAAAGAGATGGTACGATGAACTGTCCAGTATGTTTCAGGGCACAAAGATTTCGGTTAATCACTGTGCATTGACAGAAGAAGGTGTAGAACTGGAATATCTGGAGGGGATGTATACTTTAGAAGAGGGTCTGCATCATCTGTGGCAGTCCGGCAAGAAAGAAAAAGCCATGAAGTATCTGAATATCTATATTGAAATTATTCGTGAGAGTGCTACAGAGCCTTTTAAAATGACGGATGAATTCAGAGAAATTTTTGGTGCGCCAAATCTTCCAAAAGACCTGTATTCCATGCCGGTATCGGATATAGACATGGTACTGGGCAATATTTTGGTGGGCAAAGGCTGGAATCTGATCGATTATGAATGGACCTTTGACTTTCCTATTCCGGTTGACTTTGTAATTTTCCGTGTTATTCACTATTTTCTACACGGTAATGAAGATATATCGAAGCACGATCTGGCACCTTATTTTCAGGAGGAAGGGATCTCTCCCGATCTGATACCGGTCTATCTGGAAATGGAGAAATCTTTTCAGGATTATGTAGTACGGGGACATGTGCCAATTCGTGAGATGTACAGCTCTATTTCCCAGGGATTTATTGACCTGAGAGGTGATGGGCTGGGAGTGAATTATCATCCTAAGACGAAGTTTGTAAGTACCCTATATTATGCGGGGGGAGAAGTCTTTTCTGAAGACCGGTCCGAACATCAGAAGTTATATTTAGATAAAGACGGCTGTTTTTCAGTTACTTTTAAGATAGAGAATCCGGGTGACATCAGAGCTCTTCGATGGGACCCGCTGGAACGGGAAATCTGCCGCTGCAGAATTGACAAAGTTATTTCGGAGTGTATGACACAGATTGAGCCGATCAATGGATTTTGTCAGGGGGACGGGGATGTTTTCTGGGATTATGATCCTGCGTATATGATCCATGGAAATTTTAAAGAACTTCATACTATTACAATTCAGGGACATATTGAAATTCTGGATGAACGGGAACTGGTTAAAAATCTGGCGGCCCAGAGAAAAGAATTGGTGACATTGCGGGAGAAAGCAAGGAACTATCATGATAAGGGAAAAGAACTGCAGAATCAGCTGCATGCCCTGAAACAGACAAAAGGCTTCCAGGCGATGGAAAAAATGCGTACAGCGCGAAACTATGCCAAGTTCAAGGCAAAACAGATGATGCCGCAAAAGCCGGATACGCAAGTGGTAAAACCGAAAACCCCATACCAGAACTGGTTTGAAGCACAGCTTCCTACGGTGGCACAGTTAGAGAACCAGAGAAAGCATCAGTTTATCTATGAGCCGGTGATCAGCATTTTAGTTCCCACATATCATACACCGCTGAAGTATCTCCATGAGATGATCGGTTCCGTTCAGTCACAGACCTATGGAAAATGGGAATTGTGTATTGCAGACGGCAGCTGCGGGAATAAAGAGCTGGAAGAAGCTTTAGAGTCCTATGCGAAAAAGGATCTCAGAATTAAATATGTTCTGCTGGACAGCAATAAGGGCATTTCCGAGAATACCAATGGTGCGGTTCCACTGGCGACCGGTGATTATATTGCGCTTCTGGATCATGATGATGTCCTGGCACCGAACGCTCTGAGTGAAATGGTGCAGGCACTGCAGGATAAGAAGACGGATATCGTTTATTCGGATGAAGATAAGGTGAATGCAGATCTATCCGAACACATGGATCCCAATCTGAAGCCGGACTTTAGTCTGGATCTGCTGCGTTCCCATAATTATATCACCCATCTTTTTGTTGTAAAAAGTACGATTTTCCATGAAGTGGGCGGATTTCGAAAAGAATTTGACGGTGCCCAGGACTATGATCTGATGTTCCGTTGTATCGAAAAGGCAAAGGTGATTAAGCATGTGCCTAAAATTTTATATTATTGGAGAATGCACAGCAATTCCACCGCTGAGAATCCGGAAAGCAAAATGTATGCATACGAAGCGGGAAGAAAAGCCATAGAGGAACATCTGAAACGTGTTGGTGTAAAAGCGGATGTGGAAAGAATGGATCTCTGGGGAATGAACCATGTAAAATACCATACGCCGGGTGATCCCCTGGTTTCTATCATTATTCCAAATAAAGACCATAGCAAAGACCTGGATCTTTGCGTGCGCTCTATCCAGGATCGGAGCAATTATAAAAATATTGAATTTATTATTGTGGAAAATAACAGTGAAAAGAAAGAGACTTTCTCCTACTATGAGAAACTGCAGCAGGAGTTTCAAAATGTCCATGTGGTTACCTGGGAAAGTGGTTTTAATTATTCAGCCATCAATAACTTTGGTGTAAAGCATGCAAAAGGGGATTATCTGCTGTTTTTAAACAATGATACGGAATTAATCAGCGAGGACGGCATTCGGGAAATGCTGGGCTGCTGTATGCGAAAAGAAGTCGGATGCGTTGGTGCGAAATTGCTGTTTGCGGATGATACCGTTCAGCACGCCGGCATTGTACTGGGATTTGGAGGATTTGCAGGACATGTCTTTTCCGGAATCGGGAAGGATGATCTTGGATTTATGCTCCGGCCTGTTATTAACTGTAATTACAGTGCGGTAACGGCTGCATGTATGATGGTTCGCCGCCAGGTATTCGAAGAAGTAGGATGTTTTAATGAAGATTTTGCCGTAGCGTTAAATGACGTGGAATTCTGTATGAAAGTACGGGAGAAAAAGTATCTGATCGTTTATAATGCTTTTTCTCTATGGCATCATTACGAATCCAAATCCAGAGGCTACGAGGATACGCCGGAAAAACAGGAGCGTTTCCAGAGAGAGGTAGAGAAGTTCCGTTCTGTATGGGGACCTGTTGTAGATGCAGGGGATCCTTATTACAATGAGAACTTCTCAGTAAACCGCGCGCCGTTTACCCTTTGGTAAGCGGCAGTATGCGGTAATGAATTTAGGAGGATACGGATGGACAGATTATTTAATGTACAGATAGCCAGATTTCATCTGGAACACAGGGACTGCTATGTATTGCAGGGAATTTGTGAAGGAGATGAAATCACCGGTAAGAATATTTTTGCATATATGGACCGGGAGCGGCTTCCCGTGAAAATAACGGACTTATCGGGGATAGAGGTGCGGAAAAAATATCTGGCTAAGGGGCTGGAGATTGACCGGGAATATTTTATATGGATTAAACTTCCGAAAGAAATCGGTTCCTATAAGAAATTATCCGTATTCCAAAAGGTGGAAGAGGAACAGAAGCAGATTTACCGGCTTCCGGCTTCCAATCTTTTAAAACAGCAAAAGGAAGTAAACTTCTGTATCGATGCCATCAGCGAAGGTTCCGGAGGCAACATGTCCGTCAGCGGATGGGCGGCATCGAAAGAGCCTTGTCAAATTGAAGTACAGGACAAAAAAGGCGCCAAGATAGAAGCAGAAATAAAATATCACCAGCGTGTGGATTTGGCAGGTAATTTTCCGGAGGGGCAGCTCTGCAGTCAGGCAGGCTTCCAGATAGAATATCAGAAGCCTGCCACCGCAAAGGTAAAGATCACGGTATCGGCATGTGGACTTCAGTCCGGCTATACGGTGGGTTCTTCCGCTGCCGGAAAGGCAGGACAGCCATCGTATTTTACAAAAGGCATGGCATATCTGAAACGAAACGGCCTGGAGCGTGCTATTAAGCGCACAATAGAAAAAGTAATGCGTGTGGATCTGCATATCGAAGAGAACTATGGAAAATGGCGGAAGAAACACCTGATTTCCAGAGAGGAATTAGAGGAACAAAGACGTACCAAGTTCGAGCTAAGACCGCTGATCAGTATAGTGGTTCCATTATATAAGACACCGATTCCCTATTTGAAAGAATTTGTGGAATCCGTGCAAAATCAGACTTACGAAAATTTTGAATTATGTCTTTCCAATGGCAGCGGGGAGGATTCGCCTCTTACCGAGACATTGAATGAATTGCAGAAAAAGGATTCCAGAATTAAGGTAATCTATACAAAAAGGCAGATGCAGATTTCAGAAAATACCAATTGTGCAATTCAGATTGCAACGGGCAATTATATTGCGTTTGCAGACCATGATGATCTGCTGGCGCCAAATGCACTGTTTGAGTGTATAAAAGCGATAAATGAAAATTCCCGTATTGACGTGCTCTATACGGATGAAGATAAAATCACCATGAATGGAAAAGAATATTTCCAGCCTCATTTTAAATCAGATTTTAATATTGATTTACTATGCAGTATGAATTACATCAGCCATTTATTTGTTGTAAAAAAAGAGCTTTTAAAACAGGTCGGCTGTCTGCGGCAGGAATTTGACGGAGCACAGGATTATGACTTTATTTTAAGATGTGTGGAGCAGGCAAAAGAGATCTGCCATATTCCAAAAGCACTTTATCATTGGCGTGCCCACAAGGATTCCACGGCTGAAAACCCGGAGAGCAAGCTCTATGCATTTGAGGCGGGAAAACGCGCAGTTCAGGCCCATTATGACAGAGTAGGCATCGAAGCAGTTGTTACAAACGGGGAATATCTGGGGTTATATAAGACCAGATTTGTCATACCGGATGAGAAGCCGTTGATTTCGATTATTATTCCGAATAAAGACCATTCTGCTGATCTGGATAAATGTGTCCAATCTATTTTAACCAAATCGGCTTATCCCAATATAGAATTTATTATTGTGGAAAATAACAGTACGGAAAAAGAAACATTTGAATATTACCAGAGACTGGAGGCAGAGCATGAGTGTGTGCATGTAGTCTTCTGGGAAGATGTATTTAATTACTCCGGTATCAATAATTTTGGTGTTCGGCATGCAAAAGGAGAATACCTGCTGTTTTTAAATAATGACACGGAGATTATCAATAGAGACTGCCTGGAAGAAATGCTGGGCTATTGTATACGTGATGATGTGGGAGCCGTGGGAGCCAGGCTGTATTTTGAGGATAATACCATTCAGCATGCAGGTGTTATCATTGGCTTTGGCGGAATCGCAGGTCATGCGTTTATCGGCAGTTTACGGGAAGATAACGGATATTTTTCCAGAATTATCTGTGCTGCTGATTTGAGTGCGGTAACAGCGGCATGCATGATGGTAAAAAGAAGCGTGTTTGAAGAGACTGGCGGGTTTGACGAGCAACTTCAGGTTGCGTTTAATGACATTGACTTCTGTCTCAAAGTCAGGTCACTTGGTAAGTTAGTGGTGTATAACCCATATGCAGAGCTTTATCATTATGAATCCAAATCCAGGGGATATGAGGATACTCCGGATAAAGTACAGCGTTTTAACAGGGAAGCCAACGTATTTCTGCGGAAATGGCCGGATATTCTGGAAAAAGGAGATCCGTATTACAACGTGAATTTATCGCTGGACAAGGCGGATTTCTCGTTGAAAGTTTAAGTGGCAGTATCGTATGCCGGTCAATATTGCAGCAGCAGGCTTTTGTCATTTCAATTTGGCGGCTGCCCCAATTTTGGCACAGCACATGCAATATAAAGGGAGGAACGTATGGTACAGGGGAAAAATACAAGCAGTTTTAAGACGGCAGGAATTCTGAGCCTGATCATTTTAGGTGCCTGCCTACTTGTTTTTCAGAGTTATCTATTTGGAAATGAAACCTTTGTCTTTGGAGACATCGGTTCTGATACAAAGCAGCAGTATCTGATGCAGTACAATACCATCGTAAATCATTTGCGAAATGGAAGTTTCTCACTGTGGGATTTCAATAACGGATTTGGGGTAAATATGTTTGGCTTAAATCTGACGGATCCTTTTCTGATGGTGCTTTACCTGCTGGGCGTGGTATTTGGGCCGGAGCATCTGGCATCTTATCTGGTCTACTTCCAGATTCTGAAGATCGTGCTTGCAGGGATTGCTGTATACTATTATTTATCCTGTTTTTCACTATCGGAATATGGAAAGTTGCTTGCTGGATTTATGTATGCATTCAGCGGTTTCATGGTAGTATGGGGACAGCATTACCAGTTTGCAACAGTAGTGGTGTTCTTTCCGCTGCTGTTATTCTGTTTAGAGAAAACACTGGTTGGGAAAAAATATAAGCTGCTGCTTGCGGCAGTCTGTGGCATCATTGTTTTTGGAAGCTTATACTGGGGCTATATGTGTCTGCTGGGAGGCGGTATCTATTTGTGTTTCCGGCTGGTGCAGCTGAATGGCAGAAAAATCAAAGAAAAAATCGTGTTATTAATCAGTGACGGCTGCTTTATGCTGTTGGGTGTGGGAATGGGAGCGATCAATCTATTCCCGGTTGCAGCACTGCTATTTGGAACCAGTGCAAGACTGGATGCGACCACAAGCCTGTCACAACGTCTGCTGGAGTCTGTGAGTTTATGGCCGAAAGATTACTATAAGACCGCAATATACAATCTGTTTTCCAGTAACCTGCAGTCGGGATCCACTTACTCCTACAGTGGCTTTTCAAATTATTATGAAGACATTCATTTGTTTATGTCCACCTTGTTTGTCATTTTGCTGTTCCAGTATTTATTTACCATTCACAGACAGAATACAAATAAAAAGCATAAAATAACCCAGTATGCGGCAGTTGCACTGATTGCTCTGTGCATCGGGCTTAAATGCGGCAGCATTGTCTTTAATGGGTTTTCATATGAATTTTCCAGGCACAGCTTTTTATTCATGCCGCTTTTTGCACTGGTCAGCGCGATGATGCTGGATCGCATTATTCAGGAGAAAAAATTAAATATTTTGGGGCTTGCAGCAGCCTGCCTTGGTATGTTGGCGGTATATGGCAAGGCTTATACTTATCTGGGGGAAGCAGGCTACGCAGAAAACGCTTTTTACATGCTGGTAAGCGGAATCGGCATGGCGGTGATTCTCTGGTTGTTTGTACAGAAAAAGTGGAAGGTGCCCTCCGGGAATCTCTACCTGATGCTGGCGGTACTGCTTTTCTTTAACATCACCAGCGATACGGCATTGAACTATAGAAACCGGGACACCGTTAAGAAAGATGACGCGTCATATTTTGAAGATACCTATCATTCTTCGGTTGGGGAAGCTCTGGCATATTTAAAATCCATTGATCCTTCCTTTTACCGGGTAGAGAAAGATTTCGTGTCTGCATCCCACAGTATGGATTCACTGGCGCAGTATTATCATGGAGTCAGTACTTATAATTCTACTCAGAACGGGAATATAGCAGCATTTGTGGACCGGGTATGGCCCCAGCTGTATAGTCTGGGAGATATTAATCACTATCAGTTTAAAAATGCAGTTCATGACAGCAGTCTTGCAGCTCTCTGTGATGTGAAATACATCCTGACAAAGACCAATGACTTAAAGGTAGACGGCTATCAGTTTTTGCGTGAAGTGGGAGACATCTATATTTATCGGAATGAAAAGACATCTTCCCTTGGCAAATTTTTTACCAAGACCATGGAAGAACAGGAATTTACAGCCAAACGCAGTCAACTGGATGTGGAGGGGTTATTGTCAGAGGTGCTGGTATTAGATGACCCAGATAGCGAGTTTGACAGTGGAATTAGAATATCGGATGGGCAGTTAAAGAAATATGATAAGAAAAAAGCCGCAGATTTGATTGATTATGATAAAATTGACACATCGGTGTGCCAGGTCTCCGGGAGTGAAATTACTGCCTATGACCAGCATTTTATTAATCTTCCGGTTAATCAAACATCATTTGGAAAATATCAGAGAGTTAGGTTTGAATTTACATTAACGGTGGATTTCCCCACCTATGTGGAGATCACTACCAATGATGACCGCCATTATAAAGTATATGTGAGAAAAGATGAACCGAAAGATATCGCTTTTAACATTCTGCCAGAGACTGAAAAGATCACGATACAGATTAATGAAGGTAAGGTGAATGCAAAGCTGACGAATGTGGCAGCATATGGATACAAGGATGCAATTGCATATAATGAAGAAGCGAAAATTGAATTTACAGATCCCATAAGGGACAGCATGCTTACAGGCAGTATAGAAGTGCCTGAGGACGGCATGGTGATGTTGGCAATTCCTTTTGAAAAAGGGTGGTCTGTATATTTAGATGGAATCAAGCAGGAAATAAAAAGGGCAGACTATGGATTTATTGCTTTTCAGACACCCGCTGGCAGCCACGAGGTCAAAGTTGTTTTTGAGGCTCCTTTCTTTAAAGCAGGTGTAATCGTAAGCATGATCAGCTGTATCATATTTATTTCAATGCTGATATGGAACATTCGAAAGCGTTCAGGCAGGTATGCGCACTGACTGCGCATACGGTAACACAGTGATTCAGGAGTGCAAAAATCCCATCGCACTAGCGATTATGAATGGATTTTTGCAGTAACAGGGCAGCTTGTCTGAACTGTTACGAACATAAGGATAAGCAGAGAAAGAAGAGTAGTGAAATGATAGATTTTAATGTACCACCATTTACAGGAAAAGAACTGGATTATATAAAAGAAGCGATTGATGCAAGGAAAATCAGCGGAGACGGAAAGTTTACCAGGCAGTGTTCACGGTGGATGGAAGAGCGTTTTAATGTAAAACATACACTGCTCACCACATCCTGTACTCATGCACTTGAAATGGCGGCTTTCCTGGCTGGAATCATGCCGGGAGACGAGGTGATAATGCCGGCATATACATTTGTATCCACAGCGGATGCTTTTGTACTGCAGGGCGCCAAACTGGTATTTGTGGATATTCGGCCCGAAACTATGAATATGGACGAACGGCTGATCGAAGCAGCGATAACGGAAAAAACAAAAGCTATTGTACCGGTTCATTATGCCGGGGTTGCATGTGCCATGGACGAAATTATGGCAATTGCGAGAAAACACCATCTGGTTGTAATTGAAGACGCGGCACAGGGCGTGGATGCTTATTATAAAGGCACGGCACTTGGCACAATCGGGGATTTTGGCTGTTACAGTTTTCATGAGACGAAAAATTATTCTATGGGAGAAGGCGGAGCAATTTTATTCCAGATGGATGAATATCGTGAAAAAGCGGAAATACTAAGAGAAAAGGGAACGAATCGGAGTAAGTTTTTCCGGGGGCAGATTGATAAATATACCTGGGTGAATTATGGATCGTCCTATCTGCCAAGTGATATGAATGCTGCATATCTCTATGCACAGCTGGAAATAGCGGATGAAATTACCAGGGACAGAATGAAAAGTTATGAATATTACCAGGTTGGCTTAAAAGAGCTGGCGGACCAGGGATATATCCGTCAGCCGTGGGTGCCGGAATATGCTGAACACAATGCCCATATGTACTATATTAAAGTGGAAAGCCTGGAAGTGAGAAGCAGATTAATCGACTATCTTCACGAGAATGGCATACATAGTGTATTTCATTATATTCCTCTGCATACGGCGCCTGCAGGTATCCGGTTTGGACGGTTTTCGGGAGAAGACCGCTATACTACCGCGGAAAGTGAACGCCTGTTGCGGCTTCCGATGTATTATCGCCTGGAGGAAAAGGATTTGGAACATGTGGTAAAAACAATCAAACGCTTCTTCAAAGGAAGTGATATTATTGCAGGTCAGACTGCAATAAGTGATGGGGACAAAAATGAGTAAACATGCAAAGGTTGACTGGAGAAAACTGTTAGCACGGCTTTCACCATATAATATAAAAAAGGCTTGCCTTTATCTGAAGCATTATGGTTTCAAAGAATTTACCGTAAAGCTTACAGAGCGTTTTGAACATTCTGATGTGGACTATTCCGACTGGTTTGAACGGCATAGAGCCACAGCCGAAGAACTGGAACGGCAGAGAAAACAAAACTGGAAGGATCCGGTAGTAATCAGCGTTGTGGTGCCGGTTTACCGGACACCGGAGTTGTTTTTGCGCCAGATGATTGAGTCGGTGCTGGAACAGAGCTATCCCCACTGGGAATTGTGCATTGCTGACGGCAGCGGTGACGATCTGCAGACCGGTAAGATCATTGCAGAATATATAAAAAAGGATTCCAGAATCCGATATGAGAAACTGGAAAAGAATCTGGGGATTGCAGATAATACCAATGCGGCATTTGCTATGGCAAAAGGAGATTTCCTTGCGTTATTTGACCATGATGACCTTCTGGCACCAAATGCGTTGTATGAGGTAGCACTGGCAATCCAGAAAAATAAAGAGGCAGAGGTTATCTATACAGATGAAGACAAAGTAACCTCGGACTTGTCGGAACATTTCCAGCCTCATTTTAAACCGGACTTTAACCTGGATCTGTTAAGATCCAACAACTATATCTGCCATTTGTTTGTGGTAAAGAGAAGCCTGGTGGAAAAAGCAGGTGGACTAAACAGTGCATTTGAAGGTGCACAGGACTATGACTTTGTATTCCGCTGTATGGAAGAGGCAAGCAAGGATGCAGGGTCTGGATGCAGCGGTAATAATAAACAGCTGTTACCGGATAATGATAAAAGTATACCGGTCCGGTTGGCAGGATGCAGAGCAAGAAAAGTCATCCATATTCCCCGGGTACTTTATCACTGGAGGATCCACAAGGCGTCCACGGCAGATAATCCTGCCAGCAAAGCTTATGCTTTTGATGCCGGAAAACGGGCTATAGAAGCGCATCTGAACCGGTGCGGGGTAAAAGGCAGCGTCAGTCATACGAAAGATATGGGATTTTACCGGGTAACTTATGAAGTGACATCCAAGCCGCTGGTATCCATTATTATTCCAAACAAAGATCATGTGGAGATCCTAAAGAGCTGTCTAACTTCCATCCGGGAAAAGACAACTTATCCAAATTATGAGATTATTATTGTAGAAAATAACAGTAAAGATGAAAAAACATTTGCATTTTATAAAAATTTGGATGGACAAAAAGGGATTCAGGTAGTATATTGGGACAAGGTATGTAGCCATACCTCGGAATGTAGCCATACCTCGGAATGTAGCCATACCTCGGAATGTAGCTTTAATTATTCGGCGATCAATAATTTTGGAATTGCTAAATCTTCAGGCGAGTACATCATCTGCCTGAATAATGATATTACGGTCATAACACCGGGATGGATAGAAGAATTTTTGGGACATGGAATGAGAGAAGAGGTCGGTATAGTAGGCGCAAGGCTTTATTATCCCGATGATACGATTCAGCATGCCGGAATTGTCCTGGGAATCGGCGGAATAGCAGGCAGTATGTTTACCGGCCTGCCCAGAAGCCATAGCGGCTATCTGCATAAAGCAAGGCTGCAGCAGGATTTAAGCGCAGTTACGGCTGCATGTATGATGTTTAGGCGCACTGTCTATGAAGAAGCAGGCGGATTTGAAGAGAAGCTGGCGGTTGCTTTTAATGATGTGGATTTTTGCCTGAAGGTGGGAAGAGCCGGCTATCTTGTGGTCTACGATCCCTTTGTGGAGATGTACCATCATGAGTCAAAGACTCGGGGACCGGAAGATACCAAGGAGAAAGTAAGGCGTTTCCAGTCGGAGATTGAATATATGAGAAGCCATTGGATATCCCTGCTAAAGCAGGGTGATCCTTATTATAATCCTAATTTTTCTTTGAAAACCTGGAATTATGAATTGAAAAATGACTAGTGCGGCGCTGCCGTACTGGCCGGAAATAGCGTATGAGGACTAGTTTATGTGTAAAGTATCAGTGGTGATACCAAATTTTAATGGAATGGTTTATCTGGATGAATGTCTGGATTCACTGCGCAGGCAGACGGAGAAAGACTTTGAGGTCCTTCTGGTGGATAACGGGTCCGATGACGGCAGTATTTCATATGTGAAAGAAAAATATCCGGAAGTGAAGTGTATTGTATTAAATAGAAACTATGGTTTCTGCAGAGCGGTGAATACAGGAATTAAGAAGGCAAAGGCTCCTTATGTAATACTGCTGAACAATGATACTAAAGCAGAAGCGGATTTTGTGGAAGCTCTGCTGGCTGATATGGAAATGCATCCGGGCTGTTTTTCCAGCCAGGCGAAATTACTGCAGATGCATAACCCCACGCTGATGGATGACGGAGGGAATTATTACTGCGCTTTGGGATGGGCATTTGCCTGGGGAAAAGATATGCCGGCAATCCTGTACGATGAGCCTCGCAGAATTTTTGCATCCTGTGCAGCAGCAGCCATATACCGAAAAAGTGTCTTTGCAGAGATTGGATATTTTGATGAAATGCATTATGCATATCTGGAAGATATTGATATCGGATACCGGGCAAGAATTGAAGGGTATGAGAATCGATACGCACCGGGTGCTGTCGTACATCATGTGGGAAGCGGAACTACCGGTTCCAGATATAACGAATTTAAAATCGGCTACTCAGCCAGAAATAATATTTATTTAGTTTATAAAAACATGCCTTTTCTGCAAATACTATTCAATATACCTTTCTTAATTGCGGGTATACTGGTGAAAACAGTATTTTTTGGCTGCAAAGGATATTTAAAAGAGTATTTACAGGGAATCTGGAAAGGCTTTGCACTGGCGGCAAAAGGAAGTAAAGTTAAATTTAAAAAGAAAAATATTAAGAATTATGTTAAAATTCAAATTGAATTGTGGATTAATATCATAAAACGTCTGAAAAATACGAGATAAGTTCTAAAAAAGTTAGATATCAAAACGAAAAATGACAGTTGCCCTTTTTAGGGAGATATTGTATTATAGAACGTATGGATAAAGCGAGGAGTGAATAGGAGTGATTAAAGATAATCAAAAGTATTTAAATCGCTTTCATGTTGTAATTGATGGCTGTGTGATTGCGGTCAGTTACGTGGCATCATGGTTTATTCAGTTTTGGATTCTGGAAGATCCGGATATTGGAAAGCTTCCGATGGAAACTTACATGTCTGCATTGATTCCATTAATACCGGGATTGCTGCTGCTTTATTACGCTTTCAGCCTTTATACTCCAAAAAGGGTACAGGGCAGGCGGTTAGAATTTGGTAATATCATGAAAGCAAACAGTATTGCACTGTTGCTGTTTATACTTATTTTATATATGATACATGAAAACAACTTTTCGCGAAAGATGCTTTTCATTTTCTATGGCCTGAACATCGGCATGGAAATTCTGGTTCGCTATTTTATACGTAAAGTATTAATGAATATGCGGGCAAAGGGAATGAATCTGAAGCATATTATTCTGGTTGGATACAGCCGGGCGGCAGAAGAATTTGTGGACCGGGTTAAAGAAAATCCCCAGTGGGGTTATCTGATTAGAGGTATCCTGGATGATAATGTGGAAAGCGGAACCATGTATAAAGGAATTAAGGTAATCGGGCGGATTGATAATCTGCTGGTAATTCTGCCTCAGAACAGACTGGATGAGATTGCGATTACACTTGGACTGAATGAATATTACAAACTGGAACGGATTGTTTCCCTGTGTGAAAAGTCAGGTGTCCATACAAAATTTATACCGGATTATAATAATATAATTCCCACCAAACCCTATACCGAAGATCTTCTGGGACTCCCGGTTGTAAATATCCGGCATGTCCCGCTTACAAATACATTTAACATGATGGTAAAAAGAGCGGTTGATATTCTGGGAGGAACCTGTGCAATCATTTTGTTCTCTCCAATCATGTTAATCGTAACCGGAGTCATTAAACTGACTTCTCCGGGACCTCTCATCTTTAAGCAGGAGAGGGTAGGGCTTCACAATAAGCCATTTATGATGTACAAGTTCCGGTCCATGGAGGTACAAAAACCAAACACAGAGAAGCGCGCCTGGACCGTAAAAAATGATCCGCGTGTTACCGGGATCGGAAAGTTTATGCGGAAAACCAGTATTGATGAACTTCCGCAGCTTTTTAATGTCCTGAAAGGCGACATGAGCCTGGTGGGTCCAAGGCCGGAGCGGCCGCAATTTGTAGAAAAGTTCAGAGAGGAAATACCTCGTTATATGATAAAGCATCAGGTACGGCCAGGGATGACCGGTTGGGCACAGATTAATGGTTACCGTGGAGACACTTCCATCAGGCGCCGTATAGATTATGACTTGTACTATATTGAAAACTGGACTTTGGGATTGGATATTAAAATCCTTTTTTTGACGATTTTCAAGGGATTTGTCAATAAGAATGCATATTAAAGGTAACAGTTCAGACAGGTATGCGCATTTACTGCGCATACCGTAAGAAAGTGATTCAGAAGTGCAAAAATCCCATCGTGCAAGCGATTATGAATGGATTTTTGCAGTAACAGGTCAGCTCGTCTGAGTTGTTACTATTAAAGATTAATTAGAGAAGGGGAATGAAATGTCAGATCGAAAGAAAAACCGCGAAAGCCAGAATAGAAACCAGGGCCGTCCAAACAATGGTCCGTATCAGAGCGGCCCGTATAATGGCCCATATCAGAACGGACCCTATAACGGACCGAATAACGGATACCAGAACGGACCTTACAACGGACCGAACAACGGACCATACCAGAACGGACCCTACAACGGACCGAATAACGGATACCAGAACGGGCCTTATAACGGACCGGGCAACGGACCATATAACAATGGGCAGTATCAGCAGAATGGACCGTATAACGGGCAGTATCAGAATGGTGCTTATCAGAACGGGCCTTACAATGGTCCGGGAAATGGAGCGCCAAAGGGCAGAAAGTCGAAAAACGGCAATGGAGCGCCGGCCGGTGGATATCCGGGAGGAAAAGACAGGAAATCATCCAAGAGAAAAACCAGAAGAAGAGTTATTTTTGTAATTGAAATTCTTATTCTGCTGCTGCTTGCAGTAGGATTATTTGTGGCTGCCAAATTCAGTAAATTAAAAACAGAAAAGATTGCAGAAGGGGATATCATCATTAACTCCGAGATTCCTTCTGAGCAGGCAGCGGTCATGAAGGGATATCGGAATATAGCGCTGTTTGGAGTGGACTCCAGAGATGCATCCACAACGGATTCCAGAAGTGATACTATTATGATTGCAAGTATTAATAACGAAACCAAAGATATTAAACTGGTTTCCATTTACCGGGATACTTACTTAGACAATACCAACGGCGAATACCGGAAAGCTACCGAGTGTTACCAGTTTGGCGGACCGAAGCGTTCCATGAATATGATTAATAAGAATCTGGATATGGATATCACCGACTATGTAACGGTTAACTTTAATGCGGTTGCAGAGGTGGTAAATGCACTGGGCGGCGTGGAAATCGATATTCAGGAAGATGAGATTGTGCATCTGAACAATTATCAGGTGGAAGGTTCTGAAGTTACGGGATTAGAGATCGTACCCGTAGAATCTACAGGACTTCAGACTTTAAATGGCCTACAGGCATTATCTTACTGCAGAATCCGTTATACAACCGGTGATGACTTTAAGCGTACAGAGCGTCAGAGAACCGTGCTGGAACAGATCTTTAAAAAAGCGAAGACAGCAAACATATTAAAATTAAATGAAATCATTGACAGTGTATTTGATAATATTTCTACAAGTTTAAGTGTTACAGAGATGGCAAGCCTTGCAAAAGACATCGCTGCTTATAACATGAGCGATACTACCGGATTTCCGTTCGAACAGATGCCGGCTAACATAGCAGCAGGTGACTGTGTAGTACCTGTTAATCTGGCTCAGAATGTAAAAGAACTTCATACGTACCTATTTGGCAGCGATGGATATACACCGTCCAATACCGTACAGGAGATCAGCAACAAGATCATTAATGAAACAGGAATTCAATAAACCTATGAAAAATTATACAGTTGATGTAATCATCCCGACTTATAAGCCGGGAAAACAATTTCATAAGCTGATGCAGATATTGTCCGGACAGGACTATCCCATTCATAGTATTCGCATTATGAATACAGAGAAAAAGTATTTCCCGGAGGCCGGTATTTATGAAAAAATGCCAGGGGTGGAAGTGCACCATTTATCTGCAAAGGAATTTAATCATGGCGGCACTAGAGATAGAGCCGCCACGATGTCTGATACGGACATTTTATTGTTTATGACCCAGGATGCCATGCCTAAAGATGAATTTCTGGTTTCATCCCTGGTAAAAGCATTTGACCGGGAATTGGTAGGGGCGGCATATGCCAGACAGCTTCCCAATGAGGACTGTAAGATTATTGAGCGCTACACAAGATCCTTTAATTACGGGGATAAAAGCGTGATTAAATCCAAAGACAATCTACCCGCAATGGGGATTAAGACCTTTTTCTGCTCCAATGTGTGTGCCGCTTACAGAAGAGATTTGTACCTTGCTCTTGGTGGTTTTGAAAAGCATACCATTTTTAATGAAGATATGATTATGGCAGGGAAAATGATTCAATCCGGCAGAGAGATCGCCTATGTGGCGGAAGCTATGGTATATCATTCCCATAACTATGGAAATATCATGCAGTTTAAACGCAATTTTGACCTGGCTGTTTCCCAGGCGGACCACCCACAGATATTTTCTATGGCGAGTTCCGAAAGTGAAGGGATGCGAATGGTTAAGCAGACCGCAGCATATCTTATAAAAATCCATAAACCATGGCTGATCCCCGATCTGGTCATGAAAAGCGGATTTAAATATCTGGGATACTTCTTTGGTAAAAGATACCGGAAGCTGCCCAGATGGCTGATATTAAAATGTACGATGAGCCCTAATTACTGGACACAGAAGCAAAGTAACCGTTAGAGTGCGTTTGAAAATTCATTCCTGCCATCAGCACGCCCCACTTTGCGGCCTGAATGTGCCTAATTTAGTCTGCGTAGCCCACTACGCGTCCTAAATTTGGCACATCCATCCCACAAACTGGAACGTACAGCTGCCAGAAAGCAATTTTAAAACACGCTCTAGAGTGTGTTTGCAGCTTGCCAAAAGCAATTTGCAAATATGCTCTAAACAAATTATGAGGAGGAATAACTATGTGTGGAATTGTTGGTTATATAGGAGAGAGTCAGGCAGCCCCAATTTTATTGGACGGCTTGTCAAAACTGGAATATCGTGGTTATGATTCTGCTGGAATAGCAGTTTATGATGGTACCTCAATTGAAATGAAGAAATCCACCGGGCGTCTGAAGATTCTGGATGAACTGACACACGGCGGGGCAACGATGCCGGGTATGGCGGGGATTGGACATACGAGATGGGCAACCCATGGTTCGCCTTCTGATGTAAATGCACATCCCCATTTTAATAAAGATGCATCTATTGTAGTTGTACATAATGGAATTATTGAGAATTATTTAAAGCTTAAGAAAAAACTCCAGTCCAAAGGGTATGAATTTTTATCAGAGACAGATACAGAAGTAATTGCCCATCTGCTGGATTATTATTATAAAGGTGACCCGTTAGAGGCCATTACGAAAATTATGCACCGTGTAGAGGGCTCCTATGCTCTTGGAATTATGTTTAAAGAGCATCCGGGTGAAATCTATGCAGTTCGTAAGGACAGCCCCTTAATCGTGGGACACAGCAAAGATGGCAATCTGATCGCTTCTGATGTTCCGGCAGTGTTAAAATACACCAGGAATGTTTATTTTATTCAGAACGAAGAAATTGCCATGCTGACAAAAGACGGCATGACCTTCTACAATATTGATGAAGAAGAGATTGATAAAGAATCCACAGAAATACAGTGGGATATCAGCGCTGCGGAAAAGGGCGGATATGAGCATTTCATGTTAAAAGAAATGTACGAACAGCCAAAAGCGGTTACTGATACCCTGAATCCAAGAATTAAAGGAAATGAAATCGTAATCGAAGAGCTGGGCATGACCGATGAAGAAATAAAGGCAATCCGTAAAATTTATATTATTGCCTGCGGTTCCGCTTATCACACCGGTATAACGGCAAAATATGTGTTTGAAGGCCTGGCGAGGATTCCGGTAGAAGTGGATCTGGCTAGTGAATTCCGTTACCGTAATCCTATATTTGAGCCGGATACCATGGCAATTATCGTCAGCCAGTCAGGAGAAACAGCCGATTCTCTGGCAGCTCTGCGTGAAGCAAAAGCACATGGCATTAAGGTACTGGGAATTGTCAATGTCGTGGGAAGCTCCATAGCAAGGGAAGCAGATAACGTGATGTACACCTGGGCAGGCCCGGAAATAGCAGTAGCTACCACTAAGGCATACAGCACCCAGCTGATTGCACATTATCTTCTGGCTCTTAAGTTTGCCCAGGTAAGGGGGAAAGTGACATCAAGCCAGATGGAAGAGTATATAAGGGAACTGAAAAGGCTCCCCGCGCAGATCGAAATGCTTTTGAATAACAAAGAGAAGATCCAGCGCTTTGCTAACCGTTATATAGCGGCAAAGGACGTGTTCTTTATCGGAAGAGGAATAGATTATGCCATTTCACTGGAAGGTTCCTTAAAGCTGAAAGAAATCTCTTATATCCATTCAGAAGCCTATGCGGCAGGTGAGTTAAAGCATGGCACCATATCCCTGATCGAAGAAGGAACCCTGGTGGCTGCAGTGCTCACTCAGGAAGACCTTTATAAAAAAATGATCAGCAATATGCAGGAAGTAAAGACAAGAGGGGCATTTCTTCTGGCTGTGACCAATGCAGACCACACCGATGCAGAAAAAACAGCGGACTATGTAATCTACATTCCCAAGACAAACCAGTATTTTGCTAATTCACTGGCGATTATTCCGCTGCAGCTGTTCGGCTACTATGTAGCCTTGGGCAAAGGCTGTGACGTAGATAAACCAAGAAATCTTGCAAAATCGGTTACCGTAGAATAATGATATAAAACTAGTACAGCATTGGGTAAACAGCTGTGAATGGAGTACCAGGAAGATACATTTGTGTATGCTTATTGAATAGAATCAGCATGGGCGCAGTACAATAGGAAATACAGGATTTTAAGTGTGGTCCGTAACTCCGAAAGTACTGCGTCCATATTTTATTTCAACATTTTTTGATATTTTTGTCGTTTCAAATATTTTTAAAAGTTTTATCACAGATTGAACACATTTGATTGTTAAACTGATACCAGAAAATAACAAAGAGAAAAAATACGAGGAGGTAATTCAAATGTATGATGAATTTAACGATAAAGAACAAAATAATGTAACCGGAGGTACCCCTTCTAATACTGGAGAAGGATACAGACAGGACGATGTTTATGGACAACGGGATGAACAGCCGTCAAATGAAAGTATGATATATGATTCGTCGGAGATGACAGATACGACAGGTACGATTGATACAACAAGGACATCAGACACCATGGAGACACCCGATGCAGCAGAGACTTTTACATCGGCTGATACAGCAGAGGATCAGGCATATGCCCGACAGGAAAATCAGATGACAAATTCAGGCAATCAAAACGGGCAGACATCTGACAGTTCATTTTATCATTATGCGTATGACAGGGACAACAGACAGGAAGAACAGCAGCCACAGCAGCAGATGAATCAGCAGCAACAACAGCATTCATACGGTTCCTATCAGACAGGTGGACAGAATCCGAACCCGCCGCGGTATGAAAAGCCAAAGAAGAAAAAAACCATAATGTCCAAGATTGCAGTGGCAGCATCGGTAGCAGTTGTATTTGGTGTAGTGGCAAGTGCTTCGTTCCAGCTTACCGATTATGTTGGCAATAAAGTTTTCCCCCGGACACAGGAAACAGAAGCCAAAATCAGTTCCACAGGAACGGTAAATGAGCAGAATAAGACAGCAGAGGGCAGTACAGTCAGTACATCATCCACCGATATAGCGAAGGTTGCTGAAAATGCAATGCCTTCCATCGTAGCAATTACCAGTAAGACAGTAAAGGAAGTTCAGACCTATTTTTACGGAACACAGTCCCAGGAAGAAGAGAGCAGCGGCTCGGGTATCATCATAGGTAAAAATGATAAAGAGTTACTGATTGCGACTAATAACCATGTAGTGGAAGGCTCTGAAAACCTGACGGTATGCTTCACCGTAAATGTAGAAAACCAGGAAGATAAAGTTGTTCAGGCACAGGTAAAAGGAACGGATCCGGAACATGATCTGGCAATGGTAGCCGTACAGTTAAGCGATATTCCGGCAGATGTTCTAAACCAGGTTAAAATAGCAGAAATCGGTGATTCTGAGAGCTTGCAGGTAGGACAGCAGGCAATTGCAATCGGTAATGCACTTGGCTACGGTCAGTCTGTTACATCCGGCATCATCAGTGCGTTAAACCGTGAAGTCAGCGTTGAGACCACTTCCGGAACAGTTACGAACAGCCTGATTCAGACAGATGCAGCGATTAACTTTGGTAACAGCGGCGGCGCTTTATTAAACATCAACGGACAGTTAATCGGAATCAATTCTGTAAAAGCAGCATCCTCAGGTGTTGAGGGGATGGGATATGCCATTCCGATTAATACAGCAAAACCAATTTTGGATGATTTAATGAACCGTACCACAAGATCAAAAGTAGAAAGCAGCGAAAAAGGCTACATGGGTGTAAAACCGGTAGACGTTTCAGAGGAAGCAAAGCAGGTTTATAATATGCCTTCCGGTGCATTCTTATACGAAGTTGTGGAAGGCTCCGCAGCAGAAAAAGCAGGTTTGGTAAAAGGAGATATTGTAACAAAGATTGACGGTATTTCCATAACATCAGCAAATGATTTATATGACAGAATGAATTATTATAAGGCTGGGGAAACAATTGACTTAGAGGTTCAGGCAGCCGAAGGCGGTGAATACAAAGCCAGAACAGTCAGCGTTACGTTAGATAAGCAGAGTGCGGATACCACGAGCAGTGAAGCGACGCCCCAGAGTGATGGTTCCTCAAACGGACAGTCACAGCAAGGCCAGGCTTCACCGATGATCCCAAACCAGGGAGGTAACGGAATGGAGCAGTTCTTCAACTTTAATAATTAAGTATTGTCAGCAAAAAAGTATAACCGTTCCAGGAATTGGAGATCCTGGAACGGTTTTTTATAGATTTTATAAAATCTTCACTTGTGCGAGCTTTTTGACTATGATATAGTTACTTGTAGTAGTTTGTGCAAAAGAGAGGAAATAATATGTCAGATAAAAAAGATGAAATATATGATAAAGATGTAGTGGATGCTGTTGATTCTGATGATGAAAATATGACAGCAGATATTACAAAGACCGAAGAAAATACAAAGTCAGAAAAAAATAAAGATAAGCCGGATGAAGATGAATATGAAGAGGTCTGTTTTATTTGCAGGCGCCCGGAAAGCAAAGCCGGTAAGATGGTAAATCTCCCCAACAGTATTCATATTTGTTCGGAATGTATGCAAAAGGCATTTGATACAATGAACAACGGTAATATTCCATACAATGACCTGATGAATATGTCCAATATAAATATGGTAAACCTGTCTGACCTTACGAATAAGATTCCAAATCAGCAGAAGGTCAAGAAAAAAAAGCCAAAAGAGGAGCCGAAAAAGGAATTTGATGTAAAGTCAATCTCCGCACCTCACAGGATCAAAGCAAGTCTGGACGAATACGTCATTGGACAGGAAAAGGCAAAGAAAGTTATATCTGTAGCCGTTTACAACCACTATAAGAGAGTGGCTACCGGAAGCATGGATGACATAGAAATTGAAAAGTCCAATATGCTGATGATCGGGCCTACCGGAAGCGGAAAGACCTATCTTGTGAAGACTCTTGCAAGGCTTCTGGATGTACCGCTTGCTATTGCGGATGCCACATCCCTTACGGAAGCCGGTTATATTGGAGATGATATTGAAAGTGTCATTTCCAAACTGCTGGCGGCAGCAGGCAATGACGTGGAGAAGGCGGAAAGAGGAATTGTATTCATTGATGAAATTGATAAGATCGCCAAGAAAAAGAATACCAATCAGAGAGATGTAAGCGGTGAATCCGTACAGCAGGGGATGTTAAAGCTTTTAGAAGGCGCTGATGTAGAAGTTCCGGTAGGAGCGAACAGTAAAAATGCTATGGTGCCTCTGACAACGGTAAATACCAGAAATATTCTTTTTATCTGCGGCGGAGCATTCCCGGGACTGGAAGATATCATTAAGGAACGTTTAAATAAGCAGGCATCGGTTGGTTTCCGAGCAGATCTGAAAGATAAATATGATGAGGATCCGGATATCCTGGAAAAAGTTACACTGGATGATATCAGGACCTTTGGAATGATCCCCGAATTTATCGGACGTCTCCCAATCGTATATACACTACAGGGATTGACAGAGGCGATGCTTGTACAGATTTTAAAAGAGCCAAAGAATGCTATTTTAAAGCAGTACCAGAAACTGCTTGCACTGGACGAAGTGAAACTGGATTTCGATGATGAAGCACTGGAATCCATTGCAAAAAAAGCTTTGGAGAAGAAGACGGGGGCAAGAGCACTCCGGGCAATTATTGAAGAGTTTATGCTGGACATTATGTATGAGATTCCAAAGGACGATAATATAGGCAAGGTAACCATTACAAAAGCTTATATTGATCATACAGGAGGACCGCTGATCACCATGCGGGGAGTACCTGCGCTGGAGGGATAAGCCTATGATATACATTCTGATACCGGTAATTATATTTATCGCGGATTATTTTATAAAAGACAAAATTGAGAATACCAGAGAAATTGGAAAAGATGAAGAAATACTGGGCGGCAAAATCATTCTTCACAAATACCATAACAAAGGCGCTATGTTAAATTTTCTGGATAAAAAGCAGGAGTTTGTAGCCGGGCTGTCAACCGGGATGACGGTGGGAGTCCTCTTCGCTTATCTCTGGCTTCTGGGCAAAAAAGGAATGGGCCTTTTAAAGACCGGATTTGCCCTGGTGCTGGGAGGTGCGGCAAGTAATATTTACGACAGGATAAAGCGTGGATACGTAGTAGACTACTTCAGCTTTCACACAAAATGGAAAAAGTTTCGCCAAATCGTGTTTAATATATCCGATTTATGTATTTTTGCGGGATCTTTTTTATTTATTTTGTGGAATCTCAGGAACAAAAGTTGACAGGATATGTCAAAAATGTTATGGTAATCTGTAGGAATACCATAGAGGAGAAAAGAAAGTTTATGGATGAATTACAAGAACAATTTTCAAAAGCATTAAAAGGACTTATTGATAAGGCAAAAAGCAAGAAGAACATGATTGAGTACAAAGAAATCAACGATGCTTTTGCAGGAATTGAACTCAGTGAAGACAAGATGGACGCAATATTGGAATTCTTGGAAAAGAGCAATATTGATGTATTACATGGTTCTGCAGATGAAGAAGTAGAAGAATTATTGCTGGAAAGCGATGATGACCTGCTTTTAGGTGAAGAAGAGGAAGTTGAAATTATTGATGATGTTGATGTCCTGGAAGGAGTCAGCACAGAAGATCCGGTACGTATGTATCTGAAAGAAATCGGTAATGTGCCTCTGCTTAGTACAGAAGAAGAAGTGGAACTGGCAAAACGTGTGGAAAATGGCGATGAAGAAGCTAAAAAATCACTGACAGAGGCAAACCTGCGTCTGGTAGTCAGTATTGCTAAAAAATATGTTGGCCGCGGTATGCCTTTTCTGGATCTGATTCAGGAGGGGAATATGGGGCTTATGAAGGCTGTGGACAAGTTCGATTATACCAAGGGATATAAATTCAGTACTTATGCTACCTGGTGGATCCGTCAGGCGATTACACGTGGTATTGCGGATACCGGAAGAACCATTCGTGTTCCGGTACATATGGTAGAAACCATTAATAAAACCCTTCGTATGACCAGAACCTTACTGCAGGAATTAGGAAGAGAACCAACCGCTGAAGAAGTGGCTGAGAGACTGAATGTCCCCGTTGGAAGAGTAAGGGAAGTACTGAAGATTTCCAGGGATCCGGTATCTCTTGATACACCCATTGGTGAAGAAGACGATAGTCATTTAGGTGACTTTATCGAAGACGATTCTGCCCTTTCACCGGCAGATTCAGCAGCTTTCTCCATGCTGCGGGAAGAGCTTGGCACTGCTTTGGAGTCCCTTACGGACAGAGAGCGCCAGGTGGTGAAGCTGCGCTTTGGTCTGGAAGACGGAAGAGCAAGGACCTTAGA
The DNA here is from genome assembly GCA_018365455.1 of Clostridiales bacterium. Classification (GTDB taxonomy): domain Bacteria; phylum Bacillota; class Clostridia; order Lachnospirales; family Lachnospiraceae; genus Robinsoniella. The sequence goes on along the minus strand of JAGZJZ010000018.1, from coordinate 15,690 downwards.
AGAAGTCGGCAAAGAATTCAATGTTACCAGAGAGCGTATCAGGCAGATAGAAGCGAAAGCCCTTCGTAAGCTGCGTCATCCGTCTCGCAGTAAACGACTGAAGGATTTTCTTATTTAAAGTTTGGATTACAGGAGCGGGTATATCAAGCATGCTCCAGCAGGAAAACGGGATTCGGAAGCCTCATAACAGAAGCTTCCTGGTCCCGATTTTGTTGTATGGGTACAGTCTGCTAAACCGGTTTATGTAATCGAAGTCACGCTTTAAGGAAAGGTTAGTATGAAAAAAATTGTCATTATCGGAGCAAACGATTTTCAGAATCCGCTGATATTAAAAGCCAGAGAGATGGGTTACCAGACTCATGTATTTGCCTGGAAGGAAGGCGCTGTGGGAGAACAGACCGCAGATTATTTCTATCCGGTTAGTATTGTGGAAAAAGAAGAAATTTTAAAGGAATGCAAAAAGATCAAGCCGGATGCGGTAGCCAGTATCGGTTCGGATCTTGCGAATATTACGGTACAGTATCTGGCAGTCAGGCTTGGACTGTGCACAAACAGCGACAACTGTATTTTGTATTCCACCAATAAATTTGAGATGCGCAGTGCATTTGTAAGAAATGATATCTCTGCGCCGCTGTTTACGGTAGTGGATGAGACAAGGAAAATAGAACTGCCCCGGAACATGACATTTCCTCTTATTGTCAAACCCACGGATCGTTCCGGAAGCAGGGCGATTACCAAGGTATTCAAGGAAGAAGAGTTAGACGTGGCGGTTGAGGCTGCCATTTCTAATTCTTTTGAGAAAAAGGCAATATTAGAAGAGTACATTGACGGAGAAGAATTCAGCTGTGAGGGAATCAGTTATAACGGGCAGCATACCTTTCTGGCCATTACCAGAAAGTATACCACCGGGGCACCTCATTTCATCGAGACGGGTCATATGGAACCTTCCGGCTTGTCCCCTAAAATGGAAGCCCGGGTATTCCATGAACTTGGAATGGCTCTGAATGCCCTTGAAATCCGAAATGGGGCGTCCCACTCCGAATTCCGCATTAACAGCAGGCAGGAAGTGAAAATCATTGAAATTGGGTCAAGAATGGGCGGAGACTGCATCGGCTCCCATCTGGTACCGCTTTCCACCGGACAGGATTATCTGAAAATGGTCATACAGACTGCTTTGGGTGAAAGCCCGGAGATTTTAAAAGAGCCGTTTCACCATTTTGCCAGAATCCAGTTTATTTTTGGAGCCGGGGATATGGAGAAATACAGAAATATTAAAGAAATATTCCCGGAGAATATAGTGTTTACCAGCGAGATCGGGGAAATTGGTTCCCACGAAGTAGTTGACAGCGGAAGCAGGTTCGGATTTTACATCATGAAAACCGGGGACTTAACACAGATGCAGGAGATTGCAGGTATATTAGCGCCGGGTATCAACCAGAATTAGAGCGTAGAAATACAACAGAATACCGAGGAAAAGAATATGAAAAAATTAATGATATTAGGTGCAAGCTATTCTCAGGTGCCGTTAATCAGGGCGGCAAAAAAACTGGGATTTCATACCATTACAGCCAGCATACCGGGTGATTTTCCGGGATTTGCAGAGGCGGATGAATTCTGCTATGCCGATATTTCAAAGCCGGAGCAGGTATTGGAATATGCAAGAAAGCTTCAGATAGATGGAATTACCACTTGCTGTCTGGATACCGGAGTACCGGCAATAGGATACGTATGTGAGAAGATGGGACTTAAGGGACCGACCTATGAAGCTGCATGCCGTTCTACAAATAAATGGGAAATGAAAAAAGCTTTTGAGAGAGAAGGCGTAAGCACCGCCAGATTCCGCCTTGTGAAAAATCAGGAGGATCTGGAAAAGGCATTGGAGGAACTGACATTTCCAGTGATTGTGAAAGCTGTGGACCTGATGGGCAGCAGAGGAATATTCAGAAGCAATACCAAAGAGGAAGCCATTTCCAATTACAGCAAGACAATGGAAGCAACCGGGAAGGACTACTGCCTGGTGGAAGAATTTATTGAAGGAACAATATTCGGTACGGAGGCAATGCTTCAGGACGGAGAACTTGTTTTTATGCTTCCCAACGGAATCGATGCATATCAGGGATATACGCCTACCCCGGTGGGACATTCGGTACCTCTGGAGCATATTGACCAGCTGTCGCCACAGATTTCCAGGGAAGTTTTAAAGGCAGTCCGGGCACTGGGATTTGATAACTGTCCCGTTAACTGCGATCTCATATTAAAGGAAGGCAAAGTCTATGTGATTGAAATCACAGCAAGAGCAGGGGCTACCTGCCTGCCGGAATTAGTGAGTATCTACTATGGAATACATTATTATGAAGTGATTGCCATGCTGGCAATGGGACTGGATGTCCGGGCGTTGTTTATCCGCGCTTCCATGCTGCGTCCGGTACCAAATCTTTCAAAGATTTTAATTTCTTCTAAGACCGGTAAGGTTACGAAGCTGGTAAATGAAAACGGGCCTTCTGAGGATATTATTGACTTGTCTTTTAATATCAGGGAAGGGGATCACGTGAACCAGTATAACAATGGCAGAGACAGAATCGGCCAGATTATTATAAAGGGTGATACGCTGCAGGCATGCAGGGAGCGGTTAGAAGAAGTACTGTCCAAAATCACGATAGAAGTGGAAGAATGATATGGCAGAAAAGACAAAAAACAGATGGTTTTATATAAAGTTATTTACAGTGCTGCATATTAGTCTGCTTTTTAGTTCTCTAAGCGGAGTGGCATCAAAGATGGCGGCGAATCAGAAATTTCTATCCCTGGAATTTTGCGGTTACTATGGACTGGTATTGCTGATTATGTTTGTATATGCGTTTATCTGGCAGCAGATCTTAAAGCGTATCCCGCTGACTGTCGCATTTGCAAATAAACCGGTCACCCTGATCTGGGGTATGATTTTTGGCAAATTAATATTTGGTGAGGTAATCACATGGAACATGCTGCTGGGAGCAGGGATTATCTTTTTTGGAATCTATCTGGTGGTGACTTCTGATGAGTAAGTTCAGTCTTTCTGTCTGTATTTTATTGACATCTGTTCTGATTTCAGCGATTTCCCAGATACTGCTGAAAAAGGCAACGATGAAAAAGTATAAAAGTATGCTGTTTGAATATTTGAATCCACTTGTCATATTTGCGTATGGACTGTTCTTTTTATCCACGCTGCTGACCATGTTTGCACTGCGCTATGTGCCGCTTTCCATGTCGCCTATTTTAGAATCTACCAGTTACATATTTGTATCAGTAATGGGTTATTTCTTTTTAAAAGAGCGTTTTCCAAAGAAAAAATTAATTGGAATTCTTGTCATACTTGCAGGCATATTAGTTTTTTCCATGTAGACGGCACAAGTAAATATTTTACAGCAATATGCAGCCACCTGTCTGGTTTGCTGATCACGGAAATAAAGGAGTACAAAGATGTTAATATCAATTGTGATTCCCTGCTATAATTCCCAGGATACCATTGAAAAGGTTGTGGATTTATGTGTAGAGGAATTTAAAAAAATAGATGGTTACGAGTGTGAGTTTGTACTGGTTAATGATTATTCAAAAGACCGGACTTATGAATCCATTAAACGCTGTGCAGCCAGATATCCTTTTGTGAAAGGGATTGACCTGGCTAAGAATTTTGGACAGCATAATGCTATTATGGCTGGTCTTCAGCATACAAATGGAGAGCTGATTATGGGAATGGACGATGACATGCAGACGCACCCCTCCCAGATCCATAAATTTATTGAAAAAATGAATGAAGGCTATGATTTGGTCTATGGCAGATACCAGACCCGGAAATTCTCCTGGTTTAAAAATCTGACCAGTAAAATCAGCGATTTTATAGTCTGGCATATGATTGAAAGGCCAAAGGGGATTACCGCCTGCAGCTTCTGGCTTGCCAAGAAATATGTCAGAGATGAAATTGTTAAATACGATAACTATAATTTATATCTGCAGGTATTGTTTTACCGCACCACGAACCATATAGCAAATGTGGATATTGAACATTTCAGCCGTGAGGTGGGAACTTCTAATTATACGTTTAAAAAGCTATTCCGGCTATTTTTATCCTGCATTAATTATACGGTCATTCCTCTGCGCTTTTCCATGCTGCTGGGAGGGATTTTTGCAGTGCTTGGTGTTATTGGGGCGCTGGTTGTATTTGTGCGCCGGATTCTGGATCCCACGATGGTACTGGGCTGGTCTTCCCTGATGTGCGCCATGTTCCTGTTTTTTGGCATCGTTTTGTTTATGCTTGGAATTGTGGGTGAGTATATCGGGAAAATCATGCTGAATCTGAATAAGACGCCTCAATACGTTGTACGTGAGACGATCAACGTGGCGGTTGAAAAACAGGAAGTAGAAACGGTAAGCAGGGCGGGAATGGAACCGCAGACAGCAGCGGGAATGGAACCGCAGACAGCAGCGGGAATGGAACGGCAGACAGCAGCGGGAATGGAACCGCAGACAGCAGCAGGCATGAAACCACAAGTTGATATGGGTATGCGGCGGAATAAGGTACAGGAAAATGAAGCAGCGGCAACCGCAGACCGGGGAGAAAGTGTATGAAGAACAAGAAAAAGAAACTGATTATTGGAATCATAATAGTCCTGGTTTTGATCCTTGCAGCAGCGTTTTTATTTGTCGGCAATTATTTTTGTAATTATGCTTTAAATCCTGCCGTAACCAATGGGGTTGAATCCGATGACGAGGTGGAAAAAACGCCGGATAATGAAGAAAAGGAAGCGGCTGCAGTCTGGCTGACCGGAGAATCCGAGGACGTTTGGCTGACCAGTGACGATTCCCTCAAGCTTCATGCTTTTAAAGTGGATGCAAAAAAGCCTTCCAACAAATATGTTGTTCTGTGTCATGGCTATAAAGGGGAAGCATCTAATATGGCTATTTACGGAAAACATTTCTACGAAAATAACTATAATATATTAATTCCCGATGCCAGAGCGCATGGACAGAGTGAAGGAAAATTAATCGGGATGGGCTGGCCGGAAAGAAGAGATATAATAAAGTGGGTGAATACCATTGTATCGGATGACGAAGATGCACAGATACTTCTGATGGGTGTTTCCATGGGTGCAGCAACGGTTATGATGACATCCGGAGAAGAGGATCTGCCTTCCCAGGTAAGAGCTGTGGTGGAAGACTGTGGATATACCTCCGTATGGGATGAGTTTGAACACCAGTTAAATGAAATGTTTGGACTGCCGCCATTTCCGGTGCTGAATGTATCTTCTGTTGTGGTTAAAATGCGTGCTGGTTACTTTTTAGGAGAGGCAAGTGCAGTGAAACAAGTAGCCAGGAGCCATACTCCAACAATGTTCATTCATGGTGACCAGGACACCTTCGTACCCTTTGCCATGTTAGATCAGCTGTATGATGCAGCTTCCAATGAAAAGGAAAAGCTGGTAATCCCTGGCGCGGCTCACGGTGAAGCCAGAATGACTGACAGCAAAACCTATTGGGATGCAGTGGACCGGTTTGCCCAAAAGTATATTAAGTAATCTGCTGAGAAAAGAATAGAAAAATAAAAAGGTCCACAAGCTGGGTGTATTTGCTTATGGACCTTTACAATAAAGGGTCTGAACGTCTGATTCGTGTTGTTTCGAATGGAAAAACCAATGCTTATGCCTGATAAATTTTTGAAGTAAACAGTTGAATGGCGGTAACCGATGTACCAATCGCCAGGATACCTGCAACGATAAGATAAAGATAAAAGTAAGGAGACTGAGCTATCAATAAAATTATGTCTCCGGTTTTTTCATGCAGGGTAGGATAAAGGTTTATAACAGCAATAATCAGAATGATGACCTCGCCTGTAAAAAGTGTAAACCGAACAATCTTATTATCAATAGTCAGGATCATCAAAGCAATATACCAGGCAAAAATAAAGCAAAAGTAGTAAAAGAGTAGGGCACAGAATAATCTGGGCATTGAACTCTGAGAATACATGTATATCAGGTAATCAGAGGTGACGGACATGTCAATCATGATTGTCAGCAACAGGTAGAAATAGCTTTTTATTAATAAATTCTGAATAATATCTTTTCGGGGAAGCGGTGCGTACCGCATAATTGAATGCTCCTCAAAGTACACTCTTCTCAGTTTTTGTATGGTAAATACAAATACCCATAAAGTAAGAGAGAGAACGCCATTTCCAAAGAGACATGTTTGTCCCAGCAGGAAACATATTAAGATATAGGACAAAACCTGCATGTGCCCCACATCTGCAACCCGTTCCAATCTACGATAGTCTAAAATTTCTTTTATCATAACGAATCCTCCTTTGAAAAATATCTCATAAAATCATCGAATCCCGCTCTGACAAATCGAATTTCATTTGTATTCAATCCGGCAATATCTAAATGTCCGGCTGATATCAGACCTTCATATCCAAAAGAAGTTTTTTTCATACCGATTACATGTTCTTTCAATTCCGGTACCATCTGTTCCAATGGGCAGTGAAACAGCCTGTATTGTTCCAAAAGCACATCTTTCTCTTGGGAGAATACAATTCTGCCACTGTCCATAAAAGCCACATAGTCTGCAATCCGTTCCACATCCCCGGTCAGGTTGGTGGAGAACAGTACGGATTTACATTCATCCTGCATAAAATCCATCACCATTTCCAGAATATCATCCTTAGACACGGTATCCAGGTTGGCAGTAGGTTCATCCAGAATCAGTAAATCAGGATTACAGCTAATGGTAAGTAAAACCTGAAATTTCCTCTGAAGACCCGTGGAGAAATTAGCCAGCTTCTGATCTTCATTCAGATGAAACAGATTCAGGTATTTTTGAAAGAAGTCATGTTTGAAATTCTTATAAAAGGGTGAAACTGCAACTGTTATCTGATCCGGAGAAAACCGTGGGTTATAAGAGAGTGCATTGGAGGTAAAGCTGAGCCGCTCTTTGATTAACGGATTTTTAAGGCTTTTGTCAGTACCAAAATAAGTAATGGTTCCTTTTTGGTATTTTTGAAGTCCTATGATTGTCTTCAAAAGAGTAGTTTTACCAGCGCCGTTCCTGCCGATCAGGCCGGTAATCGTACCTGTTTTAATCTCCAGGCAGATGTCCGATAATTTAAAATCTTTTTCATAAAAACCTACTTCAAGGCCATTGATAATAAGTGCTGATGATGTCATATTGATTCCTCCTCTACCAGTTCCCGAACCAGATTCATAAATTCTTCGTCACTAAAACTCACCGTTTTTGCGTAATGATAAACGTCTTTCAGCTGTTCTTTCAGCTGGGTGCGATAAGAATTCTTTACAAATGCAGCATCCAGTTCTGCGGCATAGACGCCTTTTCCATTGATGCTCACAGCAATTCCAGACTTACAAAGCTCTTCATAAGCCCTTTTAACCGTAATAATTCCAATTTTACATTCCTTAGCCAGCATTCGGATGGAAGGAAGCTGTGTCCCTGGCGGAATCTTACCACTTAGAATCTGTTCCGTAACCTGTTCCCGTATCTGTTCATAAATTGGAATTTCAGAAATAGGTGAGATCATGATATTCAATAGTAATCGCCTCCGTTCTTACTGTGACTATAACATAGATACAGTTTAAAGTCAATATTAATTTAAATTGACAACTGTCTTGTCACCTGTAAAGTTTTGTGGTATACTAATTCATCGAACCATTTACAAAAGGGAGGTTAAGATGAACGAGAAGCAATTAAGAATCCAGGAATTAAAAAAGGAAAAAGATGCTGTGATACTCGCACACTATTATGTGAATGATGAGGTGCAGGAAATTGCAGACTATGTAGGAGATTCTTATTATCTTAGTGAAATTGCCACCAAGATAAAAGAAAAAGTACTGGTACTTTGCGGTGTCCGCTTTATGGGAGAGAGCGCAAAGATTTTAAATCCGGATAAAAAGGTTTTAATGCCGGATATGCAGGCGGATTGTCCCATGGCACATATGGCGGATGCCGGAAAAATTGAGGAAATCCGTAGAAAATATGAGGATGTGGCTGTTGTCTGTTATGTAAATTCCACGGCAGAACTGAAAGTTCATTCCGATGTATGTGTGACTTCATCCAATGCCTTAAAAATAGTCAGAGCATTGCCGAATAAAAACATTTTCTTCATTCCGGATCAACATCTTGGCACTTATGTAGCCTCTCAGGTGCCGGAAAAAAATATTATATTAAACGATGGTTACTGCCCGGTTCATGCCAGAATTACAGTGGATGAAATCAGGGAAGCGAAAAATGCCCACCCGAAAGCAAAAATTCTGGTTCATCCCGAATGTCAGGCTTTGGTTACAGAAATGGCAGATTATGCGGGAAGTACATCCGGGATTATCGAATATGCCGCCAGAGATGAAGCGTCAGAATTTATTATTGTAACAGAAAAAGGCGTGTTATATGAACTGCAGCGCCAGAACCCGGAAAAGAAATTTTATCTTGTTAATGAAACCCAATGTTGCCCGGATATGAAAAAAATTACATTGGAAAATATCATGCGGGCAATGGAAACAGGAACCCCTTCCATTGAGCTGGAAGGAACATTTATAAACCAGGCACACGCACCGCTGAAAAAGATGCTGGAGCTTGCGAAGTAAGGAAGAAGATGGAGCATTATGAAAAAAAATGTAGATGTCCTCATTGTTGGAACCGGAGTAGCGGGATTATTTAATGCATTGAATCTGCCGGATTATCTGGAGATTCTGATGATTACAAAGGCCGGATTAGAAGAAAGCGATTCTTTTTTGGCACAGGGCGGAATCTGTGTTTTGAAAAATGAAAATGATTTTGAGAGTTATTTCGAAGATACCATGAGAGCAGGTCATTATGAGAATACAAGAGAATCGGTAGAAATAATGATCCGTTCATCCAGGGAAATCATATCTGATTTAATCGGCTATGATGTGGAGTTTGAAACTGAGGAGGGAGAGCTTCGCTATACGAGAGAAGGCGCCCATTCCACACCGAGGATCTTATATCATGAAGATGTAACAGGGAAAGAGATAACCGGAAAGCTGTTAAAACAGGTTTTGAATAAAAAGAATATTACAATTATGGAGCATACTTCCATGACAGATATTTTAAGCCACAATAATGACTGTTATGGTGTTATCATAGAAATGGAAAACGGTCAGGAAACCGCAGTAATGGCACATGATATTGTGCTTGCCTGCGGAGGTATCGGAGGGCGCTATCAGCATTCCACAAACTATCCCCATTTAACAGGTGATGCACTTACAATTGCCCAGAAGCATGATATTCGTCTAAAGAATTTAGACTACATACAGATTCACCCTACAACGCTGTATTCCACTAAACCAGGCAGGAGATTTCTGATCTCGGAATCTGTCCGGGGCGAGGGCGCAGTTTTGTATAATAAAGCGGGTGAGCGTTTTGTCAATGAACTGCTGCCCAGGGATTTGCTGACAAAGGAAATTTACAAGCAGATGGAAAAGGATAATATGCCCTATGTTTTATTATGCATGCAGACCATACAGGGAATCGATGTGACCAGACGTTTTCCGAATATTTACAAGCATTGTCTGGAAGAAGGATTTGATGTGACCAGGGAGTGTATTCCGGTTGTACCGGCACAGCACTACTTTATGGGAGGCATTGATGTGGATCTGGACAGCCGGACTTCTATGGAGCATTTATATGCTGTGGGAGAAACCAGCTGTAATGGTGTTCACGGCAAAAACCGCCTCGCCAGCAATTCATTATTAGAAAGCCTTGTCTTTGCAAAACGGGCGGCAATGGATATTTTAAGCAATCGGTTAAAGGAGAAAAAGATATCATGAATCAGATTACAACCAAATTAAATGCAGACAATCTTATCATGCAGGCATTGCGTGAAGATATAACCAGTGAGGATATTACAACGAATGCGGTAATGCGTGAGGGCAAACCCGGAAAAGCAGATCTGATCTGTAAACAGAATGGAGTTATTGCAGGACTGGATGTATTTGCCAGAGTCTTTTCATTATTAGATGACGGGGTAAAGGTAGAAAAGTTCTTTGAAGACGGGGATAAAGTAAAAAATGGGGATCTGCTGGCAGTTGTTACCGGAGATATCCGGGTACTGCTTTCCGGTGAGAGAACAGCATTAAATTATTTACAGCGTATGAGCGGTATTGCAACCTATACCAGAAATGTGGCAGATCTTTTAAAGGGCAGCAAGACCAAACTACTGGACACCCGCAAGACAACTCCCAATATGCGTGTCTTTGAAAAATATGCGGTAAAGGTGGGCGGCGGGTATAATCACCGTTATAATCTTTCCGACGGAATTTTAATTAAAGATAACCATATAGGAGCAGCAGGCGGAGTAAAAGAAGCGATTCAAATGGCGAAGGAATACGCACCATTTGTTAGAAAAATTGAAGTAGAAGTAGAGAATCTGGAAATGTTAGAAGAAGCCCTGGAAGCAGGTGCGGATATCATTATGCTGGATAATATGACACCGGAGACCATGAAAAAAGCAGTGGAAATGGTTGGAGGGCGAGCTGAAACCGAATGCTCCGGCAATGTTACCAAAGAAAATATTAAAAGTATCATTGACGTTGGTGTAGACTATGTATCAAGCGGTGCCCTGACTCATTCGGCACCGATACTGGATGTGTCATTAAAAAATCTTCATGCTGTTTAAGCAGAATAAAACTCAGGAAAGGTGCTGCCAGTGAAAAGGTTGACCTCGGTTAATTAGTTAAGCATCAAATGAGCAACCCCCAAACGGTCAAAGTTTAGTGGTTGCTTTTTTGATGTCAATCTTTCTTTTTGTTTTTCCGATAGATGCTGATCACTGTCAAAGTAATTACACTAGAGGCTGGTACCAAAATCAATCACGATTTCCTGGCCGGTAATTGCTCTTGATTCGTCACTTGCGAGAAATAGAACAGCGTTGGCTACATCCTGAGGCTGGCAGACTGGAAGCTTCATATCGGTATGTTTCGCCATAGCGCCAAGCATATCCATGTCTAATGCAGCATTTGCTGCGCTGGCTCCCATGGGGGTGACTACGGATCCCGGGCACAGGGCATTGCAGCGGATACCTTCGGATGCACACCTAAGAGCAGTATGTTTGGTGATACCTAAGATTGCTGCTTTAGATGCAACATATGCCGCACCGCCTCCACCATTCACCCCGGCTACGGAAGCAACATTTACAATAGATCCGGATTTTTGCTTTAACATGAAGTTTAGCACCGTTCGAATGCATTGAATGGTACCTTTTCCATTGATATTCATAACACGGTCTAATTCATCATCCTGTACACGGTCTACCGGGAGCAGTCCGGTATCTAAGACGCCTGCATTATTTACCAGGATATCTATCGTGCCAAACTTCTCCACGGTTTCCTGAACAAGTGCCTGGAAACTATCCGGATTTGAGATATCACTGGGTATGGAAAGAACGGAACCTCCTGCCTGTTTGATTTTTTCAGCCACCATGTCTAGCGGTTCTTTTCTCCGGGCTGTGATGACAACGTTTGCTCCTTCTGCAGCGAAAAGTAAAGCAGCAGCTTCACCGATTCCGGAATTGCCTCCTGTAATGATAGCAGTTTTATTCTCTAAACGCTTCATACGAAAATCTCCTTTCAAAATATAGTAATGATTATTGTTATTGAAACTATCATAACGCTTATTGTACTTGATGTCAAGGGATAAGTGGAAGCCGCCATCCACTGTTTATATGCAAAAAATAATAGTATTCAGGGGGAATTTCAAGTATAATAAAATGCTGTACAGAATCTAAAGTTTTTGTACGATATAAGTAATTACTTGGGTGTTAATCCGAACCTGTAGATTATCTCGGGGAACTGTATAAGATTGAGGGGATACAGTGCTTTTTAATGTGCGGCATTTAGGGAAACTTTCTTTTAACAGATTCTGCATGTCTTATATGATCAAGTGTATTCATCTATTTCTCCAGTCGTTCAATCGGCCCTTTCTATTATTTTATAACAATCCGTCTTTAACAATTTCATAAAAAAAGTTCTTGCATTTGCTGGTGTCCGGTAGTGGGGCATGCTAGAAAAAGCAAGGGAAAGATCATCGATCTGTTCCATTGCATTCTTACAGCTGATCAGAAGCTCTTTCGGAAGCAACTCCAGGGATGAATATTCCAGATTCTGCGGATTCAGGCGATGTGTTTCCATGGCATAGGGAATGCGTTTTCTACAGCGGCAGAAACCCTCTTTGCCAAGTTCACAATACTCATCCAGAAATGACGCCATTTTTTTTCGAATGCGTGTCAGCCTCTGGCGGTATGCCTCGGGGGATATATTCAGCATTTCTCCTGCAATTTTGCTGTCGGCTTTGAACATAGTTCCAAGAATGAATATGCAGCGGCTTTCCGGGTCCAGGCACTGCAGCATTACGTTGGTACAGGACAATTTAAGTTCCTGCTCTAACAATGGCTGATCTACCTTTTGCTCCGGATCAGGAATATCGTCTGTAGCACCGTTTCGGATATCATTACCATAGAATTCAAAACTGAGCGGTCTCTTGGCAAACATACTTTTTTTATAGTTTTTCAAATGATTTATTGCAATGCGAAAAGCCCAGGTGGAGAAGGCGCTTTCTTTACGAAATGTATCCAGATGGGTCATGATGCGGATCATAATCTCCGAAACGGCATCTTCCGCATCCGGGATTGTGCCCAGCATTCTCAAAGCCAGGTTAAAGATCAGGTCCTGTACAGAGACCAGGAGGTATTCCATGGCATTTTTATCACCGGATACAGCCAGATCGATAAATTGGTTCATTTCTTCGCTGGTGAAGTCTCTGTCAGAATGGTCATGATACAGATTACGAGTTATATTTTCCATAATATTCTCCGTTGTAATTTATTCCCGGGGCCGAGAGACACGCAAGAGCCTGCGGGTTTATTTGGCAACTGCTGCTATGGTCAAGAACTATGGCTTTGCAGCAGATTTCATTGAGGACAGATAAAGGATCTGTTAAAAACAGTATAGCACAGACCAGGTTTTCAAGAAAGTAGAAACAGGAAGTTATCAGTCATAAAATTTGCTGAAAATAGGGCTTGACTCTCCCCCTGCAGGAGCATATATCCTTACCTTTGCAACCGGAAATCCACCCGGGAATCAGGTGGTATTCTGCAGGAAAATGAATTGCAGATGGCGTAATTGAATGATCAGATACGCCCTGGTAAGATGTGGTGCAGAAGAAAGGAGAAGCAATGGGAAATGTAATCGAAGTAAGGCATTTGAGTAAAAGTTTTGGAGAAAAAACTGCGGTAAAAGACCTTTCATTTTCTGTAGGAGAAGGAGAGGTTTTCGGATTACTGGGACACAATGGAGCGGGGAAGAGCACAACCATCGATTGTATGCTGGGACTGAAATCTTTTACGAAAGGAGAAGTTCGTATTTTGGGAATGAATCCGGTAAAAAAGAGGAAAGAATTATTTGAAAGGGTAGGGGTACAGCTGCAGCATACCTCGTATCAGGATAAAATTAAGGTGGGTGAGTTATGTGAGGAAAATGCAGTGTTATATAAAAACCCTGAAGATTACCAGAAACTTCTGGAAGAGTTTGGTCTTTTCAAATGTAAAGATCAATACGTCGCTACCTTGTCTGGAGGAGAACGGCAGAAGCTGTCAGTTTTATTGGCACTGCTCCCCGGGCCGGATGTGATTTTCCTGGATGAACTGACTACAGGATTAGACACATTGGCGAGAAGAGAGGTCTGGAACCAGCTGGTAAAACTGAAAAAAATGGGAGTGTCGATCTTCCTCACTTCCCACTATATGGACGAGGTAGAAGCTCTCTGTGACAACATCTGCATCATAAAGGAAGGGCAAAAGGTGGCATGGGGACCGGTAAAAGACGTGATTGAAAATAGTCCGTATGACACTCTGGAAGAGGCTTATCTTTGGTACATGGGAGAGGAGAAAATAAAATGAAAACATTTTTAAAACTGCTGAAAATAGAGGGAAAGATCGCAGTCAGAGGAATAGACGGTATTTTCTTTGGCATTCTGATGCCCGTTGGAATAGCCGTACTGATTGGTTTTATCTGTGGAGACAAGCCGGCTTATGAGGGGGCTTTCTACACCTTTCTGGAAGCGTCATTTCCGGCTCTGATCACGGTGGGAATCTGTGCCACCGCATTTATGGGGATTCCTCTTGGACTTTCGGATTATCGGGATAAAAAGATACTGAAACACTTTTTTGTCACACCAGTGAGCCCCATGCTGCTATTGATGGTGCAGGTAGCAATTAATTTCCTGAATTCGCTTGTTTCCGCAACTGCTATTTTACTGGTGATGAAGTTTGTTTTCGGATATCAGATGAGAGGATCAAAAACAGGTTTTCTATTTGCATATATTCTGGTACTGATATCCATGTATGCACTGGGAATGATGTTAGCCAGTTTATGCAAAAATCTTAAGATCGCAAACCTCGTCTGTACCCTGGTATATTTTCCTATGCTGTTTCTCTCGGGCGCTACAATTCCTTATGAGATTCTGCCCCTGGCACTGCAAAAAGCAGCCAGCATTCTTCCACTGACTCAGGGAATCAAGTTGCTGAAAGGTTTTGCCATGGGCACAGAGACGGATATTCTGATACCCAGTATGGTAATGATTGGGGCAGCCGTGATTGGTATATGGATTTCCATAAAAAAATTCCGATGGGAATAACATTTTCCTGCTACAAAGATTTATGACGGTACAGGCAGGTATCAACGAGAAAGCTTGTATGTCGAAATTCTCATTATATTCTTAAATTGTGTCTCATATACTATAGCAGAACCAATGTTTAGGAGTGGCATATGAGTGAGAAACAATCAAACCAGAATGTTGTCAGAGAATCAGAGCCGAACCCGGATAAAGAGACTAAATTCCATCAATTCAGAGGAATCGGCATTCTGCTTTTGTGCGCAGTTCTCGTAATGGGAGGAATTTACAGTTTTGGAGGAATCACCTTGCAGACGGCAGGGAGCAGCAGAGTAGGCAGCCGGGAGCTTCCGATTTACTGCGTGGATACTCAGAAAAACCAGGTGGCACTGTCTTTTGATGCAGCCTGGGGAAATGAAGATACACAGGAGATATTAGATATTCTGGCAAAACATAACGTACATGTTACATTTTTCATGACAGGGGGATGGGTTGATTCTTTCCCAGATGACGTAAAACGAATTGCGGCAGCAGGACATGATCTTGGAAATCACAGCGAAAATCATAAAAATATGAGTCAGTTAAGTGATGAACAGTGTAAACAGGAAATTATGAAGGTACATGATAAGGTGAAAGCACTGACCGGAATTGAGATGCAGCTGTTTCGTCCGCCATATGGAGACTATGATAATCATGTGATAAAAGATGCATATGAATGCGGTTATTTCCCGGTCCAATGGAGCGTGGATGTTCTTGATACAACGGTAATGTAATTGATAGTAACGAATTCTTTTACTTCGTTAAACTAAGTCACCTAATTACATGACTTTAAAAATTCAACATAACAGTATATGATAGGTTGTCTCTGAATGTTACTTATTGTATACTATATAGTGGCATGATAAAATGCACACTATCCCTTTGCCACTTACAGACAAAAGTTGAGAATGAAAAAAGAACCTGTTACAGATTGTAACGGGTTCTTGTCATTCTCATAAAGTATGTTGGTGGCAAAAGCTAGTATGGTGTATT
>JAGZJZ010000125.1 GCA_018365455.1 Clostridiales bacterium | reverse complement strand
CCTACCCATTTTTACAAAGATATTTTGTAAAAGGAATTATGGTGGGTTCTGTTAAGGGTTGAGAAGAAAAATGTAAATATTTTAAACTATATAAGTGATATTAGGAGGAAAGAAAAATGGTAAAAAGAAACAGAATGTTAAGTTTGTTGCTTAGTTTGTCCATGGCAGCAGGGCTATTATCTGGTTGTGCGGGAGGAACAGATAAAGATTCAACTTCAGAAGCTGCTTCAGTATCAACGCCAGAAGCAGCTTCTGAAAAAGATACAAAAGCGGGAGAACCTATGGTTTTAGAATTAGCGATTCCATGGCCTGAGAAGTACACGGAGGACCAACAAGTCCGTAAAATGTTAGAAGAAAAATATAATGTAAAATTTGAATATCATGTAAGTCCCGGAAAAGAAGGTGTTAATCTGCAAATTGCATCAGGTGATACTCCCGATTATATGGTTGAATTTAATGTTACTGATTATTGGAATCTTGTGGATCAGGGAGTTTTGGCGGAGGTTCCGGTAGAACTTTTGAAAGAACATGCTCCTAGATATTGTGAATGGGTAGAGCGTGAGAGTGGCATGGGAGAAAATGTGTGGGAGCAATTTATGAAGGATGGAAAAAATTATGCCATGTTAAACTTATGGACTCTGGCATCTAGCGGTAATGTTATGGCTTACCGCCAGGATCTTTTGGAGCAGGCAGGCATATCGAAAGCCCCCGAGACGATTGATGAGATGGAAACAGCTTTTAAAGCTATAAAAGATAAGTTAAATATCCCTGCATTTGGCGCCGAAGGGGGAAGCGTAGAGGGAGCTGAAAGCATGGCAGGGTTTGGACCTATATTTGGAGCGTTTGGAACATATCTGTGTATGTATGAGGAAGATGGAAAGTTAAAATATGGTCCTATTCAGCCAGAAGCAAAACAAGCATTGGAAGTTCTGAACCGTTGGTACGAAGCAGGTTATATTGATCCTGAATTTATAATCACAAAACATGAACAAATGAATGAAAAATTTGCTAATAGTGAAGTTGCATCGGCATCTTGGTCATGGTGGAATTTTACGCCCAAAGAAGCCTTCTTCGGAGGAGACTACTATGAAACAGCCCATGAAAAAGATCCGGAAGTCGCCTTTACCCTTACGAATCCTCCAAAAGGGCCGGAAGGTAAATCAGGTATAACTCAGCAAAATCCTATAATAGGGGTAGTGGTATTTGGAAAACATTTGGAAAATGAACCAGAAAAACTTGCAAAATATCTGGAAGTATTTGACGGGTCTTTTGATCGTGAGGTTCAGGATTTACTTTATTACGGAATAGAGGGAGAGACATACACATATGACGAAGAAACCGGACGGACATGGATCCCACCATATGATTCACAAGAAAAACGTAACGAATTTGGGATCGACCTCTATCTGCTTCCTGGTTGTTTCAATGATTATGATTTATTGGCAAAATATATGACACAGCCACAGTATATGGATATACGTAAAGATGCTGAGACAAAAGGCACAGGAAAATACGATGTGCTGGCTCCGTATTATCGTCCTGTTTATAATGCAAAAAGCGAAACCATAAATAAAATATATCAGAATGCTTACCTTGACTTCATCACAGGTGAACGTCCGCTCAGCGAATTTGATCAGTTTGTGGAAGAATGGCTCGCAAACGGAGGAAAAGAAGTTCTGGAAGAAGGAGAAGAACAATACAAAAAAATAATGTAAAACTATAAATTCAAATGATATATCTATGGTTAATAATGTATAATGGGTTTTAGATGAGGACTTGAAAATTATTTAATATGAAAAGACAGATATCATAGTCTGTCTTTTCATAAAAGCGAGGTGAATCATGAAAACTGATAAAACATTAACCATGAAGCAAATTCTATTACGTTCCTGTATTCTGCTTTTTGTTATACCACTGTTGGTCTTTAGCTGGATTTTATTCTATTATTCAGCGAGGACCATTCATAAAAGTATCATAGCAGAGCAGCAAAGTGTTGTGGGATTAATGAATTTGGTCCTGGAAAAGCAGCTTAAACAAATGGAACAGAATTCCAGACAAATTTATATGGATGGTGAGGTACAAAGAATATTAAAAGAAACGGATTTTAAAAAATTCAATTCGAAGCTTGCGACTGATTTTCGATATCTCGATGATTTTATGGATTCCATCAATGCGGATAATAATGTATTGAAGATGGAGTCAGCGATTTTAGTGACGAAAGATGGGGATTTTTATACAAATTCGTTTGTGTCCAAACAGTTTATAAGAAACATCGTTTTGAAAGATTGGTGCCCTGCTGCACAGAAGGAGAATGGTAAAAGTGTCATTATTGGGGTTGCAAAGAATGAAGAAAATAAGGATGTTTTAGTACTGGGAAAAATGATGATACATACCAAAAACCTACAATTACTGGGCACTCTTTTTACTACTTACAGTGTGGAGGAGTTATTTCAACCCTTACAGAGCCGCCTTAGTGATACCACGGATATTTATGTTGTAAAAAATGATAATACTGTGCTTTATTCTGACGCAGCTAATCAGGAGGAGTTTTCAGAATTCCTAAACAATAAACGTGCGCTTCTGGAACAAGAGGGGTATCTAGAGGCAGAAAAATCAAATAAAAAGATTGTCTATATCGCATCGGCAAAAGATAAAATGAAACTCTGTATATTTAGTAGTATCTCCTTTTCAACTGTTCGTACACAATTGTTGAAGCAGCAAATAACTGTTATTTTTTTAGGAATTATCTGTATTATACTGTTCACGGTGTTTATTCGCTATATTAACCGTAAATTATATAGACCGATTGAGGCAATTACAAAAAGAGGAGAAAAAGGTTCTGACATCAATGGTACTGATAGTGACTGCTATGAATTAAAACAGATTAGTGATACGATTTTGTCTCTTTCAAAGAAATCAGCGGATGGGGAAGCGGAAATTGTAAAATTGGTTGAAAAATGCGAAAGTATAACACTTGAAAAACTGCAGGCACAGATTAACCCACATTTTTTGTATAATACGCTTACAAATATTAAATATATCTCAATTTTAAACCATCAGGAGCAAATCAGTCAACTTATATCAGCATTAGTTAAGTTATTGCGCAGCACAGTTGGCAGGGATGGAGATATGATTTCACTAAGTGAAGAGATTGAAAATGTAGAGTATTATATGCTGATCCAAAATGTTGTTTACAATGGCAATATCCGTTTTACCATTGAGGTAGAACCGGATATAAAAGATTTATTGATTCCAAACTTTATTCTACAGCCACTGGTTGAAAACTGTATCTTCCATGGTATCTATCCAAGTGAAAAAGGCGGTGAAATCACTATATTAGGGAGTAGAAAAGAAAATGGTATTCTTCTGCAGGTTAAGGACAATGGAGTAGGATTTTGCGAAGATAGTCTTATTAATTTTATGCAAACAGGAGATCAAAAAAAGGGTGAACATCTGACTAATCTGGGAATAAAAACAGTGCATAAAAAGATACAATTGCTGTGTGGAGATGATTTTGGAATTAAGATATTCAGTAAGATAAATGAAGGTTCTGTGGTAAATATTGACCTTCCTTGTATTGTAAAACAGGAGGTAGACCAGTGATCGATGTATTAATTGTAGATGATGAACCCATGATTATTGAGATTTTGAGGAGAACTATCAACTGGAAGAAATATAATATGCGTGTGGTGGGATGTGCTTATGATGGTTTTGCTGCAATAGATTTTTTAAAAAAACATGATGTAAATATAGTTTTTACAGATGTAAAAATGCCCCATATGGGTGGGTTGGAACTAATTGAACGGTTGCACGAGTTCTTGCCGGATCTATTGTTTGTGGTGATTAGTTCTTATAGTGATTTTAACTTGGTCAGGCAAAGCTTTAAAAATGGGGTAGAGGATTACATACTAAAGATTGACATTGATAATGAAAAAGTTCTGGACAAACTTTTAAGCAAACTCAAATCACAAGTGGAACTGCGAAATCCAATGATTGGGGAAAACCCAACAGAACAGCTATTGCAGAAAATTAATCATGAGAATGCCTATTTAGAGCAGTGCGTATATAGAATGATGACCATAACCCTTGAAGATAATGTGAAGACTGTTCTAGAGCGTGTTTGAAAATTAAAAGTTGCACAAAACAAATGTTTTGCATCCCCATTTTATGGTAAAATAAAGAAAAAGGGGTGTTTAATATGTTGAGA
>JAGZJZ010000059.1 GCA_018365455.1 Clostridiales bacterium | reverse complement strand
TCCAGAAACAGAATGCATAGAGGAAGAATGGAACGGGTTCCCAGCAGGAACTCACAGAGAGCAAATATGGTTCTGGTTTGAAAATACTTTTAATGTGAGTGTAGCGGAAGATTTAATGGGATTATAGGAGGGAAGGGAAATGTCAATAGATCATTATGACTACGGGGAATACGAGGAAGAGCCTTTATTATTTTCAGAACTTCAACTTAAATATATAAAGAAGATTATAAATTACATATAGTAGATAAGGGTAACAGCTATTAAAGATTATGGCTATTTTTTTTGTTGGAAAGAGAAAGAATGGGGGTAAAAAAATTATGAAATGTGTTGAGTATGATCCGCATAGTGTTCTGTGTATAGCCTGCAGCTTCCCTAAAGATATTAAATGTTGCATCAATGGGGACGAATATGTCAGCTGGTGCGAAAGAACCGGGAATGTACTAACTCCAGAAAGTTATCAGGAATTTTTGGAACAGGAAGAAATAGAAGAGATATTTAAAGACAATTAGAATTTAGTCCAGAAAGGAATGGGGTAAATGAACGAAAAATACGAGAAACCGGAGTGTTATGAACCAGAGAAATATAACCCTTATCCACTATGTGTTGGTAAAGGATTGCCAGAATGTGAAACCTGTTGCTTGTGGATAGATTTGCCGGATCAATATGACGACTATTAAAATTTAAGGAGATGAGAAGATGACAGATAAAGAAAGACATAGCAAATATGCAGATATAATGGTGAGGGCAACAATGATGGGGTTGATGAATGAGGATCAAGATATTGATAGAATGATGGATATAGAGAGTGCGGATAAAAAGTTTAATCTACGGTTGGATGATTGGTTGAAATCCGATAATTTCAATTTTTATCATGATTTTATTGGCATAGTAAACAATATTGACAGGAGCGCAGAATTTCCGGCAATTGACTTCGGGTCCTTTGTTCCGAGGTTTGCTTCGCAAAACTGAAATTTAAATCTGAAAAGGAGAAAAATATGGCTATGATTGATTATGGAGCATTGCTAAGAATTAATGGTAAATTTATAAATAAAAATATTGGTTTATTTATGAACCAATCAAATACGGGATATATTTTAGAAAAAGCAAGATATAAAAACAGTTCTGTTAATGATAAATATATTAATATTAATGGAAATTTTTATGTGTATGCAGGAGATAAAAACTTACTTCTTACATTTCATAAAGGGAGTTTCTACGTAATATCAAATGGAATAATACTTAAATCGATTAGTTTTGTACCATTTATAGCGGAAACTTTTTATATAAATGATATTAGTATTAAAGTTGCTCATTTAGAGCCTGACATTCAAGCGAATAGTGATAAAATCGAAACTTGGAAAGAATTTGTAAGAAATAACTGGATTAATGCAACTGGCGAAGAAAAAATATATGATTTAGAACACGGATTTCAGGAGTATAAGAGATTTATTAAACGGGTGAAAAGAGCAAGAAGAAACAGCATATATAAATACAGAACGAATCGTTGGAATGTTGAATGGAAATATAATGGAGATAAATATGAAGTTATCTTTGGTTATGGAATTGATCCAAATATAGAAACCTGGAACGAAATTAAAAATAATTCTTACGGATTTACAGAAAAAGAAATTAATATTATTGACAAATGGTTTAATGGATAAAGAAAAGAGGGCATTAATGAAAGAGAAGGGAATGGAGATTGATAATGCTGATTTTGATAAAGGCAGTGACTTTGTATATTTCAAAGGAGCTTGGCACGATCTACCGTTGACGGTGATGTTTAATACTTTTAACGGTCTATTCTCTGTATTCAATGGATTTACAGGAAAATTATTAGCTACGCATTTGAGTGCAGAATTGGATATGGAATCATGGTATGCAGATTTGATGGACACATTATATTTACCTCTGGTGAAAAGCTAAACATAAAATAAGGAGTACAAAATGGAAAAAGTAATAAAAAAATCAAACAGAGGATTAACCTTCTCTTTTGATCAAACGAATTCATTTAATATTGGGACAAAAGTAAGTTATACAATAGATAAAGCAAGTAATTCGATATTAATACTGCCGGCAGAGCAGGGAATCACAGTCTCACGTAAAAAGGTTGGTCAAAAAGTCAAGCCGCTTCTGGATCTGCGTAGCAAAGAAGTCAAGGAATTTGTGCAGCAAGCAGATTACCTGCAGATTGTAATCCAAGATAAACAAATCTTGGTGCATACATACGAGAAAACAGCAGTTAAAAAGAAAGCCTCGTTAAAACAGAATAAAGTCATTCGTTTAGAAGAGATAATCCCAGTGCGGAAGACCTCTTCTATTTTATTGGATAAAAATATACTAGCTATGGCCGCAGGAAGTGAACATCTGTCAGAGGTAATGGATATAGCATTGTCAGAAAGTTCGTTTTATAAAAACGAATCTGTGTCTTCTGTTTCCGAAAAGATCAAACAAGATCTTCCATTAGTATATGATACATTGTCGCTGTTCTCAGGTGCTGGGATGCTGGACTATCCATTTATAAAAGATGAGCAGTTCAAGCTTGTCTTTGCAATAGACAGTGACAAAGCAGCTGTGGAGTCATACAAGCATAATATTGGAGAACATGTGGTGTGCGGTAGTGTTTCGGATCTCAAAGGTAAAGATCTACCGGATGCAAAAGTGTTAATAGGTGGAGCACCTTGTAAACCATTTACAAATGTGAACCGGATCAAACGGCTAGAGGAACACGAAGATAGTAAACTCATTGCAGAATATATTCGTTTAGTCAAAGAAACAGGAGTGGATGTGTTTGTATTGGAAAATGTACCTCAAGTACTATCAGCCTGTGAAGGTAAATATTATCAAATGATTCTGGATGAGCTATCTGGTTACGAGGTGACAGCAAGCCTGGTCACCGACTGTGAGGTAGGAGGTTACACCAATCGCAAACGTGCCATTATCTGTGGAAGCAAAATTGGAAAAATTACTTTGCCTAATATTGTCCTTAAAAGTTTCAAAACGGTTGGTCAGGCATTATCAAAGGTAACAGATAGGTGGTTTAATTACAAAGATGTAACAATGCCAAGAGCAGATACTCAGGTGAGAATGTCTTATGTTCCTCAAGGTGGGAATTGGAAAGACATACCTGAAGAATATAGAACGGCAGCATGTACTGGAGCTAAGAAACATAGCCACTGTTATCATCGGCTTAAATTAGATGAAACGGCTTGTGCAATAGTTAATTGGAGAAAACCGCCTCTTATTCATCCTACAGAAAATAGAACGTTATCTGTTGCGGAAGCAAGTGCTCTATCTGGTTTTGGAGAAGATTTTCAGTTTCACGGAACACTTAGTGAGAGACAGCAGCAATGTGGAAATGGTGTTCCGTATGCGATTGGGAGATTTGTTAAAAATGCGGTTAAGAAATGCCTGGATGCGTTTTATTGTAATAACTTTGAAGTTCAAATATTTTGAATAGAAAATAATTATAATATTATTTTCTTGCATGGGGATTTAGTTAATGATACAATAAATTAGTACCGTAACTAAATTTTAAAAGTTGGAGACTTATATAATGGAAGGATTTATAGAGCAATTTAAGAATATAGCTATTTTACCTATTTTAGCTTCTTTAGTTTCAATTGTAACTTATAATATAAATAACAGTTTTATTATTAAAGATGAAAGAATAATTAAAATAAGAGAAAAGCAATTAAGCATATACACCAATCTATTTAAAACTTTTGAAGATTATATAATCGGTGGGAAGGAAGTAGATAAGCAGTTATGTTTTTCATTAAATGATAAGCTTTGCAGTAAGATAAGTGGAAATTATAATTATCTTTTACCGGATATTATTAGGTATAATAAAAAGTTAACAATGTATCTAGAAGACGAGAATGAAAATAAGAATTGTATTTTAACAGCTAAATGTTTGCTGAAAAATATAAAAATTGAATATTATGAGTTGCTCAAAAGATTATCTTATTCTACAGGTGGATTTATAAAAAAGTTCATGAGATTATCAAAAATCGGAAAGGCTACATATATAACCTTTTGTTTGACTTCTATTTGTGCACCGCTTACATATATTGGAGCAATTTTGTTTGAATATACGCGCTATATAATTTGGGCATATGTTACAACTTTTTCTTTAGCGGTCTGGGGAATTTCATTCCTTGTATTAATTATTATTTTTGTATTGAAAAGACATGAGGTATTTTATTAAAAAGCTTCTTGACGGATAAGGAGCTTGTTAGAAAGTTGCTGAGTTGATTCTAAAGGACGTAGTTTATTAATATGTCCTTTTTTTGTAACTTTAAATGAAGCCCAGACGAGGAGGTATCTGGGCTTTGTAGTATTACATATCTAATGTATAATTATTAGTATATAATACACTAATAATATAACATAAAAATATAATTATAACAAGACAAAACATACGTTCTATGGTATAATAAACGTATTATGTTTATAGGAAGGATGATTAATAGTAATGGCTTTATTTAATGACAAAATAAAAATTAAAGAGGGTATTCCCCTGTCACGGATAAACCTGTATAATAGTATCAAGAAAAGATTAACAGTAGAGCAACATGAAGAGATACAAAAATATGTACAGAACCAGATTAATAATTGCCAAGGTGTATATTCTCCATCCTGGGGCAATACGATCTGGGAGATGCCGGCTTTTACAAAGGTTAAAGAATGTGCGCAATTAACATTTGGAGACGGGGAAGCCTGGGGCGAATTCTGGTTGTATTTGTTTGTATATAATTATATGCAGGAGGATGCAGTTGATTGGGAATTGTTAAACGGAGGAAAAAGAGTTTTAGATTACCAATATAATAAAATATAAAAACAGAAAGAGGGACAGTTATGAAAATAAAAATTACAGAAAGATTTAAAAAGTTAATAAACCATATGTTAGAAGCTAATAAGGGGGATTTTAGTATCAATTATTTATTGTGTGGATTTCCCAAATTAGATTCTGAGGGTGGGCTATTAAATTATAAAGTCCTATTGCTACAAGATTTAGGAGACGATCATAGGTATATTAGCGTTACTTGGAATTCAGGCTATCAACAAGAATTTTCACCGTATATTTCTGGAGAAAGATTAAAATATATGTTACATAAAAAGAAATTAGATACTCAAAATGTAATGTGTACTAAACTGTTCGGAGAGGATTGGCTGGACAATGATGACTTCCTTTCGGACGAGCAGTTAAAAGAAGCAAACAAAATGTCTGTAGAAGAATTTATGATAGATGCAGCAACGATAATTTGTACGAAGGTACTTCAGGATATGGTTGATAAAAAAATAGATAATAAATTTTACGGGTTTAGAGATGAAAATAATAAACCCGTACCAGTTGATAAGGGCACATTCACGATAGTAGATGCGCATGGAAACGAAATTATATCTTGTATTTATAAAGATCTTAGTATAGCAGAGGAAATTTATTATGATTTACTTTGGAATTCAAATGTGACTATACCGCTAAGTGCTATTGAAAATGTTATCCGGAAGGCTAAATTAGCCAATGCTGACTTAGAAATATACAAAGGGCAGACAGACTGCAATGATGAGAAAGAAGATTGCAGCCTGGATTATGTTACCATATATATTACTCCAGAGGGGAAAATACGAGAAGAAAGAATACATACGTATTAGGATATTTGATGGAAAAAAAGAAAGAAAATAAATTAAGCGTATTTATTAGCTTAATTCTCCGACATAAGCCAGAAGCTGTTGGTATTACATTGGAGGAGCATGGATGGGCGAATGTAAATGAACTAATAGAGGGTATAAACAAGAGTGGACATGGACATCAGATAACAATGGAAATTTTGGAGGAGATTGTGAGAAGTGACGAGAAAAGTCGCTATAGTTTTAACCAGGACAAAACGTTGATCAGAGCCAACCAGGGGCATAGTGTTAAAGTAGACGTGGAATTAAAGGAGCAGGAACCACCTTCTACTTTATACCATGGAACGGCAAAAAGATTTTTGGAATCTATATTTAAAGATGGGTTGCAATCTATGAGCAGGCTGTATGTTCACTTATCAAAAAATCATGAGGCAGCTGTAAAAGTAGGTAAAAGACATGGAGAGCCGACAGTGTTGCAAATAGATGCAGGAAAAATGCATCGTGATGGATATAAATTTTATTTGTCGGAGAATGGAGTGTGGCTAACGAAAGATGTACCAGCAGATTATATAAACATGCGGGAGGTGTTATTTAATTAGCTATAATATTAGAAAACGTGTTTATGAAACAGTTGAGGTGGCTAGTGAATATTCAGGAAGAGTTAGTTATATGTATGATATCTTTATGTTGATTACTATAGCTGCTAGTATAATACCGTTGGCATTTAAGGAAACAAACAGAGTATTTATTGAAATTGATAAAATAACTGTCACAATATTTATAGTTGATTATATTATGAGATTGATGACAGCAGATTTCAAAATAGGAAAAGGTATACGGTCTTATTTTATATATCCTTTTTCTCCTATGGCAATAATAGATTTACTATCTATCTTACCGTCTCTTACGTTACTGAATAGTGGTTTTAAATTATTTAAGATATTTAGAATGTTGAGATCATTTAGAATATTCAGAGTGTTTAAATCCATTAGATACTCTAAAAATGTCGCTTTAATTTGTAATGTATTTAAGAGACAAAAAGAAGCGCTTATAGCAGTGGGTGGTATTGCGCTTGGATATGTTATTATTTCTGCATTAGTAATTTTCAATGTAGAGCCTGAAACATTTGGAAATTTTTTTGATGCAGTTTATTGGGCAACTGTTTCCTTAACTACAGTAGGCTATGGAGATATATATCCAGTTACAACTATTGGAAGGATAGTCACGATTTTTTCTTCCGTTTTCGGTATTGCTATTGTGGCTTTACCTGCAGGTATAATTACAGCTGGATTAATTGAAGAACTACATATTAATGACGACAAAGAATAATTTTGTTATTTCAAAAAGACCTGAATGAATTAGAAGAATTATTAAATTTACTGTTTGGATAATATAGAATATATTGGAGGTATAAAAATATGAGTAGTCCTGGCATTGAAAACCCTAAAGTCTTTATTTCCTATGCGTGGGGATCAAAAGAATACCAAGAAAAAGTTATAGCATTGGCAAGAGATTTAATGAGGGATGGTATTGAAGTCGTATTAGACAAATGGTCACTAAAAGAAGGCAATGATACATATGCATTTATGGAAAAAAGTGTAACTGATTCAGAAATTACTAATGTATTGATACTTCTTGATCCAGAATATGAAATAAAAGCAAATGAACGTAGTGGTGGTGTGGGAACTGAAACTCAAATAATTTCTCCTGCAATTTATAATAAAGTTAATCAAGAAAAATTTTTACCTATTATTTTTGAACGGGGTTTAGAAGGCGAAGTTCCTAAACCTGCTTATCTAAAAGGATTACTGCATTTTGATTTGTCTAAAGAAGAGAACTATGATGATGAGTATGAAAGACTTGCAAAACGACTATATGGTGTAGAAATTGTAAAAAAACCCGAGATTGGAAGTAGACCTGCATGGATTGATTCGACTACAACAATAAATACAAAAGTGAGAAATAAATTTAGTGCCTTAAGAAATAATTTACCACACAAAGCGAAAATTGAGCAGTTCGAATTATTTCTTTCAGATTTTAAAAATAGATTTATACATTTTAAAAAAGATGAAACCGTAGAAAAACTTGAGCATAAAGACTATATTGCGTTATATGCTGAGACAAAATCACTACGTGACGAATTTTTACATTTATTGAGTTATATTCCTTTTGTAGATACTGGAGAAAAGTTAGTAGCATCTAAATTAGAAGAAGTATGTGAGGATCTAAAAGGTCGAGGAGGTTATGTTAATGAAATACAAAAAACATTATTGCATGAAATATTTATATATCTTATAGCAATATACTATAAAAGTAAGAACTATGCAGCTATTTCTTATACTTTGACTAAAACGTATTTCGTGAGTGATTATTATAAGGGAAACGCCCAAAGTTTCAATATATTTTATTATTTAAACCAAAATTTTGATAATGCAGTCCAACATCAAGATGGTAAGAAATATTACTCCGGAACAGCCCAATATTGGATGAATAATATAAACACTGATGTATGTTCAAAAAATGATTTAGTTTTTGCAGATTCACTATGTTATAATGTGGCAATGTTTATAGATAATTATAAGAACCCTTGGTTATGGTTTCCGCTACTATACGTGTATGGCGGATATGAGAATCAATTAATGCGACGATTTGCAATTACTCTACAATCCATAGAACACTTAGAAAATGCAGCTACTATTTTTGGATATGAGAGGGTAGAAGATTTTAAGAAAAGGTTCAAAGAGATAGAGAATAGTATTGCTAATAAGGTAACTCAAGTGCATAGGTATAGTAGTTCTTTTGATGATGCACCAATTTTGTGTCAATATATCAAATATGATGAATTAGGACTTAGAAATTAGTTGCTATGAAATCCGGTATTTATTGGAAGAAAGAGAGTGAAAATTAATATGGAAAGATTAATGATTTCCCAGGAATATAAATTTCAAAAAGGTGGTTCTGTGTTTTATATTTCTGAAGGACATGGATTAAAAATAAAGCTATCAACTGGCGAAATTTGTGAAGGTACACTTGTTGAAGTTGGTGGATTATCTCAATGCTTTGACATTGACACTGACAATGGATTAATTACTATAGACTGTGAAAATGTAGTTGATATCATGCCAATATAATATGATTGGAAGAATAGAATGAGCGAGGTGAGAAAATGACGAAGAATAGATATAAAGTTACAGGTGTTGACTCAAAGGGTGAACGATTCTATGGAACGGGTTTAGCATATGATATTGTTTCTGTGATTCAGTTATTTAGAGATAATGAATACTCGGTACATACTGTTCAGAGTCGGGAACAGGCTCATACTGATGAGGAAATCAGGATTGAGGATGTTCAGTATTGTAAGAATAATGGATTTACTATTGATTCACTTAATAAGAAAGAAAAGCGAAACGCTGGTTGCGATTGCTGCCAAGGCGATGAGGCTCTATATTGGGCTGATGATGAGAATAATGCTCTTGTAGACAGTAGAGGAAATATGTTGACTACGATTAAGGGAATGTCGATGCGGTATAAGGTAAAGTGCTGTCCGAATTGTGGGAAGGAGCTTTGATATGGGTAAGATTACAAAGTTCGCGAATATCCCCCAATTTACGAGAGATGGAAATTATCAAGTCAATATGGATATTAGACGAATTCCTTCATGGATTAAAAACGAACAAGAAGAAATGAATTTGCAATTGAATCCAACCTTTCAACGTGGACATGTTTGGACAGAAGAACAGCAAATTGCATGGCTGAAATTCTTTTTAAGAGGTGGAAAATCTGGTAATGTAGTATATTTTAATTGCCCATCGTGGCACTATCAAGTGAAATCTGGCGAATACGATGATTATGTATGCGTTGATGGTCTACAAAGATTAACTGCTATATGTAAGTTTATCAATAATGAAATAAAAGTTTTTGGGTCATATTTTAAAGAATTTGATGATCCAAGAATGGCGAATCAACATACTCTTATTGTTAATGTAAATGATTTGAAGACTGAGAAAGAAGTATTGCAGTGGTATATTGATATGAATGCTGGTGGTACTCCTCATACAAAAGATGAAATTGAACGGGTAAAAAGGATGTTAGATAAATTGGCGTAGAATTGTTGCTTTTAAAGGAGAATAAATGGAAAAATTTATGAATGAACCGGAGCCAATAGAGGATCATGTAGAAGACATCCGGAACGCATATAAAGAGATTCAAGACATAAAGGCAGTTGCTAGACAATACTGCCTATCAGTAAAGGAAGTAAGAATAAAATTAAAATAAAAATCAGGAGGAAAGAGCTATGACGAATGTTGGCTTTGAATCACTAGTAATTGCAGTGGTGGGAACAGTTTTTGGTCTTATACTAGGCGTGTTTTCAGGTGGATCAGAAATAGCGAGCTTTATTGTTGTTGCTTCATGGATTGGAGCAGGGATTCATTGGAAGAATTACAATCCTAGATAAAGGTAAAATTTAATCAACTTTTATTTAAGAACGGGTTTCTCCTGTTCTTTTTTTGTACGCAAAAATGAGGTGGAAAGATGAACGGTAGATTAGAACATTTTATAGAGAATCAAGAAAAAAATAAGCAGCGATTAGAGGGGAAACCAGAATATTTCAAAGGATTTTATTATTCGCTTTCTGATATGCAGGAAACATCAAAAAAAGATTATATTCTTTATGTTGCTAATTTCCTGGATTACATGAATTATCCAGCAGAGACAGATCTTGCTGAAAAACTTACTTACGATAACTTTAATATGTATTTAAGCTATTTGAGTATGTATGAAGCAAAAAATGGATTAAAGAATCTTAGTTCAAGGAAAGTCAGGATAAGCGCTATTAAACGGTTTCACAAATACCTGTATAATAAACGGATTTTGTCCTATATTTTTTGGGATGAAATAGCTGCACCAAGAGAAAGAATAGAAAATAGACAGATCCTTTCTCTGAGTGAAGAAGAAATAAGCGAGATTATAAATAATATAAAATATGGAATTGGAACAAATAGGATGAAGGCTAGGCAGAGTAAATGGATTCAACGGGATAAACTATTAGTTTTAATACCAATTTTGACCGGATTAAGAGTTACCGCCTTGTCAGAAATTAACATAAGCGATATAAATTTAGAAAAAAGAGAAATTGTTGTAATAGAAAAAGAGAATGCAAAAAAATCTATTTATTTCAATGATTTTCTGGAAGATGAGATCAGAGAGTGGTTAGATATCAGACAAGAGATATTAAGATCTGCTGGTAAAAATAGTGCTGCTTTATTTATTACAAAGTGGAAAGGGGGTTTTCGTCGTATACATACGAATTCTATAAGAGAAATAGTAAGAAAATATACACAGACCATTGATAAGCCAATTACTCCACATAAATTAAGGACAACATATGGAAATCTGGTTTACCAACAGACAGGGGATATATCTAAGGCTTCAGAGGCAATGGGGCATCAAAGTGTTAGCATAACAAAAAAATATTATGTTGACACTAAGGTAAAACCCGAAGAAATACTTAAAAGAATGGACAAAATGACTTGCAAAATAGGTGTTCGTTCGGGTATAATAGGCTAATAGTGCGTATCTATTCACTTAAATTGATACAGCTATAATTGCAGGAGGTGTGTAAAATGTACAATATAGGATTCAGTCAAGAAACCATTAGAGATTATCTTCAGGAAAACAGCACTAATGACTATCTGGAAAAAGCTGTATTTAACTTAGTTGATGAGAATGAAAGACTACAGAATAAATATATTTATGAGTTTACGGAAGACGAACTGATTAAATTCTATGGAAATAATAAAACGCTAACAACACTGCGGCTTTATAACAATTTAATAAAAGATTACATTGATTGGTGCATTAATCGTGGTTATGTTTACAATAATACCAATGTTGCCAAAAAAATTAGTGAAAATCTCAAAAGTCTAGCGAAAAGTGATGATTTTGTTTTTATACCAGAAAGTAAAATAGAAGAATTGATATCTTATATGTATAATCCAATCGATAAGTTTATTATTTATGCCACTTATAGTGGTATAAAAGGGAATATGTGCACGGAACTTGCTCTTTTAAAACCGGAACATATTGATTTTAAAAATCTTAAGATGAAATTATCCAACTTGGATAAAGATGGACGACCATATATCAAAAGATCAGTTAATATATCAAAACGATTAGCAAATTATGCGGATCAAGCAATAAGAACCAAGAAATATGTTACGGCAAGTAATGTAGAGGTTGAGGTAATGGGATGGGTCATAAAATTTAAAAGAAAAGAGAACTATAATATAGAAGAGATGGAACCATTATCCTATATTAAAGATATTAGAGCATTGATTGGATCAAAATTCAAGCTTTGGAAAAGATTCGAAGGATTTGAAGCGTTGTCAAGCAAACAAGTATATTTTTCAGGATTATACAATAAAATAGTAGATATAGCTTCAAGTGAAAAGATTTCTGGAGAAGAAATTTTGAGAAATGGTAAAGTTAAAGAAATTTTGCGGGACTACGATTATGTTCCAAGGGAGTGGTTTAAAACTGAAATAAATAAATTGAATTTTTAAGAAAAAGTGAGCGTTCAATAAAACGTTCACTTTTTTTTGTCGAGAATTGTTGTAAGCATTAAAATGGTGTGATATAATACGAACATATATTCGAACAAAACATATGTTCGATTTTTTGAAAATAATTTTGGAGGTAGAGAAAGTTGGGGATTAATGAGTTCGTATCAAATTTAAAGAGTATGGGTATGAAGGAGGTTATGATTGTTCTAAACAATGAAAATATTAATATAAAGCTAATGGGGTGTTACATAATGGGGAATAATCTGTATATAGAGGGGATTGACGATGATGATTTTATAGAAATAGAAGAAATAAATCAGTTGCAAATAGAGAAAAAAGGCCATATTTACAGGCTTTATAACGAAAAAAGAATATGCGAAATTATAATTTTTTAAAAAATATAAAATAGTAGTTGACAACGCTAATGAGGTGTATTATAATTCGTTTATAAGATAAAACAAAGAAAAGAGAAAAATAATGAATGAGAAAATGCTAGATTTAATCAGTAAGCTAAAAGAAGCTTCTGTATTCTATTACAAATATGATAATCCAATTCTCTCAGATAGAGAGTACGATAATTTATACGACAAACTTGTACTATTAGAAAAAGAAACAGGAATAATTATGAATGATAGTCCAACCCAGAAAGTGCAAGGCGAAATTTTACCAGAACTTAAAAAGGTTATACATAGCACGCCGATGTTATCGGCAGATAAAACAAAATCACTTGATGATCTTGAAACATTTCTAGGAGATAAAGAAGGTGTTCTTTCTTGGAAATTAGATGGGCTAACCATTGTATTGAAATACCAAGAAGGAAAATTACTTCAGGCAATCACGAGAGGATCTGGAGGAGAGATTGGAGAAGATGTAACACATACCATTAGAACTTGCAGAAAACTCCCTTTACATATACCACACAGAGAATACTTAGAGGTCAGAGGAGAATGTTTTATATCCTATGAAACATTTAAGGAAATCAGCAATGTGAATCCTGGGAGATACAAGAACCCAAGAAATCTAGCGTCAGGAACCGTAAGGCAGCTTGACAGTAATATCGCTAGAGAACGGAGCCTTGAATTTAAAGCATTTGCAATTGTTAAATCAAATAACTCATTCAAAACAAAAAGTGAGCAATTTAAGTTCTTAATGTGTTTGGGAATCCCAGTGGTTGAACATCGATTAGTAAGTTCTTCTAAGGAAATTGCGGACGTGATGAAAAACTTTGATCCTCTAAAATATGAAAATCCAGTAGACGGATTGATCTTAGAATATAATGATTTGGATTATGGTAAGTCATTAGGGGTAACAACTCATCATCCCTTAAATATTATGGCTTTTAAATGGAAAGATGAAGTTGTCGAGACTACAATAACAGATATGGAATGGAGCGCTTCAAGAACTGGACTACTAAATCCAGTAGCAATATTTGAACCGGTTGAAATTGAAGGAACTACAGTAAGTCGTGCATCCTTGCATAATGTCAGTATCTTCAATAATTTAAAATTAGGTATCGGTGATAAAATTGAGGTATATAAAGCAAATATGATTATTCCTCAGATTTATCAAAATTTAACTCAGAGTGGAAGTTTGAAAGTTCCAGATAGATGCCCTGTATGTGGTGGAAAAACCGAAATTCTAATGGAAAACGATTCAGCACAACTATATTGCAAAAATATAGATTGTAATAGCAAAATAGTTGGTAGACTTCAACATTTCTGTGATAAAAAATCATTAGATATAAGAGGGGTTTCAGAAGCAACTTTGCAGACGTTGGTAAACAAAAAAATCATTAAGGACTATATTGATATTTTGTCACTGCCAGAAAAAGAAGAGGATCTATCAACTATCGAAAAGTTGCCTGGATTCGGTAAGAAATCAGTAGAGAATTTAGTATCATCTATTAACAAAGCCAGAACAGAACTCCCGTTAAACCGGTTCATTAGAGCATTAGGGATACCTAATATAGGAAGTAGTGTATCAAAAGAAATAAGTAAGCATTGTCAGGGGAACTGGGATTTGTTTCAAAATAAAATGGATAGTAAATACAATTGGCGAGTAATTCCAGATTTTGGAGATGTTATGAATAACTGCTTAAACAGTTACTGGGAACAAAACAGATTTCAAATATTAGAGATCATAAAATTCATTACGTTTGCAAAGTGTGAAGCTGTAAATGCTCTTAATGTCCTAAAAGGTAAAAATATTTGTGTAACGGGAAAACTTTATCAGTTCTCGAATAGGGATCAGTTAACGCAGGAAATAGAAAAATTTGGTGGAAGGGTAGTATCAGGCGTAAATAAGAAAACGCATTTTCTTCTAACAAATGATGCAGGATCTGGTTCATCTAAAAATAAAAAGGCTGCAGAGCTTAATATACCTATTATTAGTGAGATAAAATTTATAGCAATGATTAAAGGAGAAATTGAGGAATGAAAAAAATAGATATCATAAAAGCATCTAAAATTGATGCTATGAAGAGAAGAGACATAAAGAAAAAAGATGTACTCAGTTATCTTCTGGGTGCAATCTACAACTATGAAATTGCACATAAAAGAGAAGCCACTGATGAAGAAATCAATGGAATCATTCTGAAACAAATGAATCAGATTAAGGAAGTCATTGATCTTACTCCTCCAGACAGGATCTACAATATAATGATGAGCAAGCAGGAACTGGATATACTCTCTGAGTTTGCTCCAAAAATGATGAGTGAAGCAGAAATACGACATGAAGTTTACTGTGTAAAAGAAATTCTGGGAATCGAATCACCTTCGGGCAAAGATAAAGGCAAGATTATGAAGGAATTGATGCCGAGAGTAAAAGGAAAGGCAGATAATAAACTTGTGGGCAAGGTGGTTGATCAGTTTATCTATCAAAGATAGCAACTCCTGGCATTAGTGGATAGTGTATGTGGGAATGCATTATCTTCTATGTAAGACCAGTTAAAAATACTCCTTTCAATGTTACCGTTCGTAGCTTGAAAAAGAGCGGTAACTAAGGGTCATTAGCTCAGTTGGTTAGAGCAGGGAGCTCATAACTCCAAGGTCGCTGGTTCGAGTCCAGTATGACCCATCTCATTCAGTTGGTTTTGTTGTTAGATATTGTATAACTTTAAACCCGGAAAGCGCACCGGGCAAAGACGAATAATTTCTGTAAAGCTGTAATTAGTATCTTGCAAGGAAAGTTGTCAGTTAGAGCAGAGTTAGCTTGGAAGTAAGCGCAAGGAACGAAGCCATGTTTCTGAATGAGTATGTTACTTGTAAATAGTTATTTTTAACTGCATTACGAATTATTAAATTTTATTACACTGTTACATCGTCTAAAAGATCGTTCTAATATAGGTTTGGTGCGGAATGGTAAAAAACTTTTCCTATGAGATATGGATACAGGTGATACCAAACAAACCCCTGTAACATAGGAATTCCCTGGAAGTAAATATATCGACTGTTCGGACAGGATCGAGGCGTTTTATAAAGGGAGTAAGATATGGGTTCAATTCCCTATCTTATTATTGCAGGAAGTTTCAAACTTTCTAAATAAAAGAAAAGGAGATAAAATGAACAAAACAGGATTAATCGAATCAGAGGTATTGGATAGTCGAAAAAAATATGGGGATAACAGGCTACCGGAACCTAAATTAAAATCAGCTTTTTCGTTTTTTATGGATACATTTAAGGATAAGCTAAATCTGATATTGTTGTGTATGTTGATCGTTTTCACTATTATGGCGGTATTAGGACAAGGATCATTATCAGAACCTGCAGGGATAGCAGTAGTACTTGTCTCCATAGCATTTATAGGGATGAATACCAATTTAAAAAGTCAAAAAAGCACCAAAGAGCTGAGGGATAAAACGGCAGTACATAACTGTAATGTGCTTCGATCAGGAAAAATACAAATATTAAATACAGATGATATTGTTGTTGGAGATATAATCTTTATTGAGTCAGGAGAAGCAATCTATGCTGACGGCTATTTGCTAGAAGGTACTGTTCATGTAGACAATTCCGTTTTAAATGGAGAATCAAAAGAGTGCTTAAAGTCTCCAATAAAGAACTATGGTCATGATCCTAATAAAATTATTAGCGGAGACGATTATGTTGATCAGAATAGTCTGTTTGCCGGTGCGATAATAACAGAGGGCGAAGGGAAAATGGTTGTTACAAAAGTTGGTGTAGATACTGTTAATGGTCAGACAATAACTGCAATGCATGATGTGAAAGAGAAGAAAACATCTTTGGATATTCAATTGAGTGATCTGGCTGATCAAATATCAAAATTCGGATACATTGGTGCATTGGTTATTACAATTGCATTACTAGGAACACAAATATTAAATTATGGTTTTAATGAATACTTTTCTGGGGGTTGGATGTTAGTTATTAAAAATATCCTTACTATAATCACTACAGCATTAACCATTATTGTTGCTGCTGTGCCTGAAGGTCTTCCTTTAATAATTAATATAATTACTGCACAAAATGCGAAAGTTATGCTTAAAAATAATATTTTGGCAAAGCACACAAACAAGATCCCAGAATGTGGTAATATTCAGTTACTCTGTACTGATAAAACAGGGACACTAACATGTGGCAAACTTATACCGATCAAGATCATTAATGGTGCCGGTGAGGAAATACCAGAAAAATCCGAGCTAAGAAACATTTTTAATAAAAATATAGTAATAAATTCATCTTCAATGCTTAGTGAGAATGGAAAAGCATTGGGCGGTAATGCTACTGAACGAGCTTTACTAACTCTGGTATCAAACTCAGAATATATAGATATCAAAGAATCCGTAGCAGTTGTAGACAAACTACCTTTTAATAGTCAAAATAAGTTTTCTAGCATTACTGTTAAAGAAGAATCTAGAATTGTTACATTATATAAAGGTGCACCTGAGAAGTTATTGAGGAATGCGTCTGCATATGTAGATAACACAGGAAAGAAATGTGAATTAAATAGAGAAAACATTGAAGAATTGATCAAAAATTTTACGTCTAAAGCAATGCGTGTAATTGCTACTGCATATTATGATGGGAAAACTGAAAATGGTACTTTACCAGATAATTTAATAATTACCGCTTTTGTGGCTATAAGAGACGATGTAAGGGCAGAGGTTCCGGAAGCAGTAAAGGAAATGAATGGTGCTGGTGTACAAGTTATGATGGTAACGGGAGATGTTTTAGATACGGCTAAAGCAATAGCTGTCGATGCTGGTCTTATAACAAAAGAAGATGACATTATGATGTCTGCAAATGAATTTGATGATTTAAGCGATACCCAAGCAAAGAATTTATTGCCAAGGATAAAAGTTATTGCACGTGCAACTCCGAAAACCAAATTAAGAATTGTCCAATTAGCACAAGAATTAAATCTTTGTGTGGGGATGACAGGGGATGGTACGAATGACGCCCCAGCGTTAAAAGCTGCGGATGTCGGATTTTCTATGGGGAGTGGAACGGATGTCTGTAAAGAAGCTGGAGATATAATTATTACAGATGATAATTTTGTTTCTATTACTGCTAGTGTGTTATTGGGAAGAACATTTATGCACAATGTATTAAAATTCTTGAAATTTCAACTTCCGATTAATGTAAGTATGGTTTTACTTAGTATATTATATCCAATTCTTTTCGGTGTGGAAGCAATTGCAGCTGTACAAATCCTTGTAATTAATATTGTAATGGATGGTTTAAATTCATTATCATTTGGGGGAGAACCATCAAAAAAAGAATACATGTTGGAAAGACCAATCCCTAAAGGTGCAAAATTATTAAACAAGGAGACGATTAGTCAAATTGCGGTATCAACAATAGGTTTTATTATAATCTTTATGATAACTGCGGTACCCGGAATACGTAATATATTTGGTTCGGAAGAGCATTATTTAACAGTAAGATTTGCTATGTTAGTAATTATGGCAACAATTAACGGCTTTAATATCCGTACAGATCATTTGAATCTGATGAAAGGGATAGAAAAGAATAAATTATTCATAAAAGTTGCTTTAAGCATATTTGTGGGTATAGCGTTACTGGTAACTTTTGGAGGCAGTTTGATACACACTACCAGTTTGACTCTAAATCAGTGGTTATTAATGGGGGTATTGTCTGTATTGATTGTTCCAATTGATATGATAAGAAAGATATTATTAAAAAATAAAGAAAAGGAGTCAAAGAAATTATGTCAATCAGTTTAGTAAAAGGTCAAAAAATTGATTTATCCAAAGGGAATTCTGGATTGGAAAGAGTTACTTTTGGTTTGGGATGGGACACAAATAAATATGATGGTCAAGAAAATTTTGATTTAGATGTGTCTGCATTTCTGGTAGGTGAGAATGAAAAAGTTTCAGGAGAACAGGATTTTATCTTCTATGGGCAGCCCCAACATCCAAGCATGGCATTGATTTATTCTGGTGATAACCAATCCGGTGAAGGAGAAGGTGACGATGAAACAATGGAAGTGAATCTTAGCAAAATACCACCAAATATTCAAAAGATTATATTCTGCGCAACTATATATGATGCTGAAAGTAGATTGCAGAATTTTGGTATGGTAAGTAATTCTTATATTCGGGCATTTGATGATAGCACAAATGAATTATTTAATTTCGACCTAGGAGAAGACTTTTCTACCGAGACGGGTGTAATTGCTGGAGAATTGTATCGACATAATGGCAATTGGAAGTTTAATGCAGTTGGATCAGGTGTTGTTGATTCACTAATCGGAATCTGCAAAAAGTTTGGAGTAAATATAAATTAAAAAAAGGAGAACGAAAAAATGTCAGTAACATTAACAAAGGGTCAGAAAATAAGTTTATCGAAAGAAGTAGAGGGGTTATCAAAAGTAGTTGTAGGTCTAGGCTGGGATGCTGCTAAAAAAGGGATATTTGGAAGTACATATGATATTGATTGTGATGCATCTGTAATTTTATTAGGTTTGGGCGATACATATAAAGGGCTTGTATACTATGGAGAAAAGAAAGGAGCCAATGGTTGCGTATTGCATCATGGAGATAATTTAACAGGGGACGGTGATGGTGATGATGAACAAATTACCGTTGATCTAAAAGGTATGCCAGAAAATATAGAAAGAGTAGTTTTCGTTGTAAATATCTATCAAGCAGACAAGCGTAACCAGCATTTTGGGATGATAAGGAATGCCTATATCAGATTAGTTAATAAGTCTACAGGAAAAGAGATATGTAAATATAATTTAAGTGAAAAGTATGATGATAAAACAGCCATGATATTTGGAGAAGCTTACCGGAAGAACGGAGAGTGGAAATTTAACGCACTTGGTCAGGCTACGAACGATGTCTGTATTTCACAATTAGTAAGAAGATATAATTAGGAGGGGTAAGAATGAGCGTAAAACTATCTAAAGGTCAGAAAGTAGAATTAACAAAAGGGAGACCTTCCTTAACAAAGCTAATCATCGGGTTAGGCTGGGATACTAATAAGTATGATGGGGAAAATGATTTTGATCTTGATGCATCAGCATTTTTATTAGGATCAAACAAAAAGGTTACGAATGAAACAGATTTTGTTTTTTATCATAATCTTGAGCATCCAACTAAAGCAGTCATTCATATGGGAGATAACAGAACCGGCAATGGTGACGGGGATGATGAAGAAATTAAAGTTGATTTATCTAAAGTACTTGACGAATATGAAAAGATTGCCATAACAGCTACGATTTATGATGCGGATGTTAGGAGTCAGTGTTTCGGGATGGTTGCAAATGCATACATCAGAATTATTGACGAGCCTACTGGAGAGGAACTTTTAAGATACGATTTAAGTGAGGATTATTCCACAGAGACGGCTATCGTATTTGGTGAACTGTATAAACATGCTGGAGAATGGAAATTTAATGCAGTTGGTAGCGGGTTTAATGGCGGTTTAGGTTCTCTTTGCAGGAATTTCGGTATTGATGTGGAATAGGAGGAATTATGAATTATTTATTTTATACTTTAGGTTGTACACTATTGCTCTTTATTATATTTCTAATTGCTAATAAACCTTTTCGGAAACAACTTTGGATAAAGTTAAAAGGACGTTCGGACGAAATAATGCGAAAGGACGCAACAACGCCAGAAGGTGCTGCAGATTATTATAATACTGCAATTAGAGATAAAGAAGATTTTTACAATCGAGCTAGTGCTACCTTAGCAGAGATCTCAGGTAAATTAGATAAATCTGAAAAAGATCTTTATTTATCGCAAAAAGAACTAATGAAAATTGATAAAGAGATAAATAGATGCTTGGATGCAAATAATGAATCAGACGCAATGTCTTATGCTTTAAAGAAGTCCACACTCGAGTCAAAGGTTGAGGTTTTGAAGCAGACAATTTTGGATTTAAAAGAGTCAAAAGAACACCAAAAAGATTTACGTGACCAGGCAGCTATGGATCTTACTGCGTTAAAGGAAGAAAAGGAACGTACAATCTATCAATTAGAGGCTGATCAACAGATTATTCAGATACATCAAAGCATGGACAGCTTAGCGACAAATAATGAATCTGAAAGAATGCTTGAGCGTGTCAGAGAGGGTGCTAATAAAACAAGAGAGCGTGCTAACGGTAGTAAAATTGCTTATGAAACGAGTGCCGAAGCCAATGATAGAAGACTGGGGAAAAGTACTCGAGAAAGAGAAGCTCAGGAACTGCTGGAGAAAATGAAACGTCAAAGAAAAGGTTAAGGAAAATTGAAGGTGAATAAAAAAGACCAACTTAATATTAGAAGGCTGGTAGCCACCACTGCATCAATTATCGGCTAGGATAATGACGCAGGTGCTTATTAACGAATTCCCATTTGTTACAGCGGAATCGCCAATAAGCACGGACACGTACCATAGGAACATTGCCCATAAATTATCACCTCCTTAAGCTAATTAGCTGTGGAGGTAAGATTAAAAAACAAAATGTATCGGTGACTACCATTACTATAAATTATATGTTATTAACAAAATTAAATCAATAATAAATTCCACTTCATAAGAAGTGAAAAAATAAAAGATAGTATAAGGAGAATATCAGAATGGGAAAAATTACAGAAAAAAGCACTAAGAAAGAAATTATGGAAGCGTATCAGGATGCTTTAGCAAAATTGAATTTAAGGGATTCAATGAAAGATGATCCGGTGAGAGAAGCTGCCAAAGAAAGAGAAGCCATTGTTATGACTGATGCCGCTAATATTGTTAATGCAGGTATCTTAAACGATGATTACTTGGATAAATATAATAAACTGATGGAAGCTTTGAGTTTATTAGATAAACGAATTAAAGAGCGATACGAAATTGAAGCTGAATTAAACAGCTTAACTGCACTGATTAACAGCCACAAAGACTTGGAAGTTGCCAAAGAAGAGGAATATAAGATCCTTAAAGAAAAATTAGCTAATGAGATGTCAGAGAAGAAAGCCGAGTTACAGGCAGAAATCAGCGATTTGGAGCAACAGAAAAAAGATAAAATTATGGAGATTAAAACTGAATCAGATGCCATGACAGCAAAAATTATTAAAGACAGGCAGAGAGCGGAAGAAGAATACTCCTATAATTTAAGACGGCAGAGAAAACTGGAAAATGATACATGGGAAGATGAAAAAGCAGCTAGAGAAAAAGAACTGGCGATAAATGAAAAAATTGTAGCTGAAAAAGAAGCTATGTTAGATGAAGAATTAGAAAAAATTGAAACTCTAAAGGGGCAGGTGTCTCATATCCCAGTAATGCTTGAAGAGGCAAAAGAGGAAGGCGTAAAGAAAGGTAAAGCTGATGCCGATAAGAGTCATGTGTTTGAAGTGCGTTCTTTAAAACAGCAATATGAATATGAGCAGAAACTGGCTACTGATAAAATCCAAAGACTAGAAGCAGCTGCTGAAGAGGCTAAAAACAAGATTGCAGAACTGCAGAATAAATTGGATAACGCATATATCAAGATGAATGAATTGGCGACCAATACGGTTCAGGCGAACGGTGGAGTTCGGATACTTACATCGGACAATGATAAAAAATAATAATTAGAGTGCAAAGTATATAATTGAATTTGCATAATTAGGAGGAAGAATGAAGTATAAATTTGAGTGGAAAGAAAAGAAAAAATATTTTGATCAGGTTAGGTCTTGTACTATTAAGACTAATTCAAAGTTGAATGCAGAAAATATTCTGAAAAAAGAATATGGTAAAAAGATAGAAATTCTAAGCTGTGAAGAAATAGTTGAAAAAGACAATGATAAGGTGGACGAAAAAAGATAGGTGTTATTCTCTTATAGCATAGTAGAGCTAAGGAGGCATAAGCAAATCTATCTGAAGCTCCAGATAATGAATTAGAGTAATTCACTACTAAAATTTTTAACAGAAAGGTGGTGAATTATGAAAGCTTATGGAAGAAAAAGATTTACATAACACCAACACACAATGCCAGTGTCATGGCTGTAAAAAAACATTTACGTATCATGAACGCATTCAGACGGACATAGGGCTGAAAAGCCCATGTTGTAATAGCAGTTTTACTGTAATTGATAAAAACTTAGATAGATTTTTTGAGAAATATCTGAATGTTAATAATGATCCAAGATATTACGATTACCGGCGATAGCTGGATCGATTATATAGATACTATATAGAAAGGACAGAGGGAGAATCACATGTAAACATAAAGAGAAAAGACAAGTTAATCCTCCTAAGATTTTAATTATGTAGTTGTTTATATTGAAGAAAAGGCAAGTTCATCTTGTAAGTATGCAAGATATTCATATAAAAAACTAAATTTAAATTAGAAGGAGAAATATACTATGGAAACAAATTTAAGACAGGCAGAAAATAAAATCGTTGCAGAAGGATATTTAGCGGAGAAGAACTTGGAATTAAAAAAGATTGATGGAGTTGACAATATTTCTGGAAGCATTGTAATTCAGACATCTGAAGATAATTTTGTTACTTTTAAATACGGGGCTTCTGAATTAAGAAAAGATAAGAAACCGAATGGTAATTATGCAGGAGTACTTACAGTTTATGAACAGTACAAATCAATTGCTGAAGTAGGTAAAGAGGAATGCGATAAAGTACGTGTAACAAAAGGACAGTTAAATCCGTATGTAATGGTAGTGCCGAAGTCTGGAGAAAAGAGAGAAATAAATGCAGCATATAGAACCAACTTTGTGAACCGACTTAAGACAAACGATAACTTTGAGCCGAAAGCTACATTCGAAGTAGAATTATTTGTAAATGCCATTGTTCCAGAAATGAAACAGGGAGCAGACGGTGAGTTCGAAGAGACTGGCAGAATGAAAGTCATTGGTTTTATGCCGACTTTCAACGGTATTGAAAAATTAGAGTTAATTGCGCCTAATGATGGAGAACTTAATTGGGCAGAATTAATTTCTGATAACTACCAGGTTGGTATGACAGGAAAGTTCTACGGGTCTTTGGTCAACACTCAGGAAGAAATAATTAAGTACGTTCCATTACTTGGCGGTGCTGTAAAAGAGGAAAAAGAGACAAAGTATAAAAATGAACTTGTTATCACAGGAGCTTCTGATCCTTACGTTGAAGGAGATATCAATGCTTATAATCCGGAAACAATCAAAGCAGCTTTAGCAGAAAAAGAGGTTGAATTAGCAAAAAGAGTTGAAGATGCTAAAAATGGGACGACGACTGCTCCGCCTAAACCAACTGCTACATCAGGTAGAACAATGCCTAATATGGCTAAGCCCTCAGCACCTAAAAATCCAGGATTGTTTTAGGATTGGTGGTGATGAATAATGGCAGAGAAAACAAATGTAAAAGAAGAAGTAGTTGATATTTTTAATCCGGTTGTTACTAAAATAGCAAAGGGTTTACAGTCAAAGATTATTTGTGTTTATGGCACTAACAATGTAGGAAAGACAAAAGTAGGTGTT
Source organism: Clostridiales bacterium (assembly GCA_018365455.1). Classification (GTDB taxonomy): domain Bacteria; phylum Bacillota; class Clostridia; order Lachnospirales; family Lachnospiraceae; genus Robinsoniella. Next base: position 14,374 of record JAGZJZ010000059.1, on the reverse strand, counting down.
TCACTTTCTAAGCCTATTGTATTACCATTTGAGTCAGGTCTTAATGCACTTGAGACAACGATGGTTCCAATTCAAAAATGGCAAGATTTTAGAAAATATAATAAACAGTTATGCACAAAAAAGGCAAGAGATCTATATGACACAGTTGTATTCGATTCAATTGATGCCGCCAGTATCATGTGTCAAAATTATCTTTGTACAACTAATGGTGTGCGCACAATAGGTGAAGGCAATGGTGGGTATGGACTGTGGAAAGAATACGAGACAGAGTTCTGGGAGCAAATAAATTCACTTACATCAATGGGATATACTTGTTACTTTATTGGTCATGCATCAGTAGACAAAGAGGGATATATTTCTCCCAAAGGTGATAAGAGGGCACTTGATCCTATTATAAATCTTTGTGATATTGTTTGTTATTTACAATCAAACGGTGTTGATGAAGAAGGCAGAGTTATCAGAAGTTCAGCTTATTTAGCGCAAACGTCTGAATTCTTTGCAAGATCAAGATTTGATTATATTGATACATACATCCCTGAATTTACAGCGGTTAATCTTGAAAAAGCTGTTATTGAAGCAATAGAACGCCAGGAAAAAGCGGAAGGTACAAAAGCAGTTAGTTTTGAAGAGCAACAAAAAGCTTATCAGATAGATCGTATGACGTATAAAGAATTAATGGATGAACTGCAGATTTATGGGAACAAAATGGCAGAATCTGATCAAATAAGTACGTTGACTCGCATTGTTGAAAAAGAGCTTGGAAAAGGTGCAAAGGTTACAGAATGCGTAGAAGGTCAGGAAGAGGCTATGTCTGTTATTCTTGATAATATTAAAGATAAATGTAGTGAATTAGGACTTTAAGTTCCCTGGAGGGTCTTCGGACTCTCCAGGTATAAGGATGATAATCGATGGCTAGAAAGAAAATATGCGTTATTTGCGGTATGCCCATAGAAAATGATTCGGAGGCTGTTCCCTATAAAGGCAGACATGCGCATAGAGAATGTTTTAACAGAACAATCCGACTTGTAACAAATGAGCAAACGAAAAAACTTCAGGATAAGAAAAAGCAAACGCCAAAGAAGACTAAACCACAAAAAGAATTAAAAGCTGGCTTATCTGAAACTGAGTATAAAGAAAAAGTTGCTTTAATGGATTTGATAAGAGAAATACAAGGCACTGAGAAACTTACTGCGAAAACTTATGCTCTAATCGAAAAATTATATCAAGAGAAATATTCTTACGAAGATATAAAAAAAGCTGTTCATTGGAGATATAAAATAGCTGTAGATGATCGTAAATGGGCTAGGTCTGAAGATATAGCGGCAGGATTACGGTATTATATAGACGAGGCTCTGGGATATTACAAAAGAATAGAAAAGACGCATATATACAATAGTTCCTTGTTAAATAATGTAAAAGACCTATATAGGGAAAGGACAGTAAGAATTGGAAAACCATCAGTTTCGCCTCCGCAAATCGATATAGAAAAGATAGGAGAGTGATTTATGAATAGAATCAACGGGATCAGAGGAGTTGGGGAATAGCCTCCCTGTTTGATAAAAGAACTGTATTTCAGTGTCTGGGATGTCTAATTCAAAATCCAACACTCCTAGAGGAATACAGTCTTGAAAAAGAGGATTTTGAATGTGAAGAATTTTATCAGATTATATTTTCATGCGTTTATAACTTGTTTAATCAAGGAGTAAATAAGATAGATTATATTGTAATTGATAATTTTCTTTCAAACTACAGTAAACAATATGCAGTTTTTAACTTAAACAAAGGCTGCGACTATTGCTATGAAGCAGAACAAGCGTCAGAGTTAGAAAACTTTGAATATAATTTTAGGCGATTAAAAAAATTCAGTTTACTACGTTATTATGAGAAATGCGGTTTGGATACAAGATTTATATATAATCCTTCCGTAGTTGATCCAATCGAGCAAGAAAAAGAAGAAGTAAAATTTGATTCTTATACAATTGACAGCATTATAGATCTTGTTGAAGACTTTTTTGTGTCCAGTGCAAAGCTTAAATTTGCGAATGACAGCGAAGTCACTGAAGAATTAGCTGGCAAGGGGATGCGGGAGCTGAAAGAAAAACTAAAAGAAGAACCTGAAATTGGAATTCCCATGCAGAGTGGTTTTATGAATACGATTCTTAGGGGTGCCCGTATAGGAAAGTTGTATTTAAGATCAGGAAACACAGGATCAGGTAAAACTCGAACAGGAACAGGAGATATATGTAACTATTCCATTCCCTGGTACTATGACACGGATAAGAAGAAGTGGATACATACGGGTTTTAGTTGCCCGTCTCTCTTGATTACAACAGAAGTAGAACATCCAGATGTAAAAACCATGATTATGGCTTATGTTTCTGGAGTAGATGAGAGTCATATATGTGACGGTAAGTATGCTGGAGGGGATAAAGATGAGGAAGCAAGAGTAGATCAGGCAATTACCTATATAGAGTCTTCACCATTATATGTTGCATACATGGAAGATTTTAATATACAGGATCTCACTCATATTATCAAAAAGTATAAAAGAGAGTATGGCGTACAATACATCATGTTCGACTATATCCAAGAAACCGTTAAAATCATGACGGAAATATCAGGTGCTGCTCGTGGTATAAAATTAAGAGGCGACCAGGTTCTGCTCATGATGACAGCTCAGCTAAAATCTTTATGCAATAAATTAAATGTGCATATGGATTCATTCACACAGGTAAACGGCAATTATGAAAATGTAAAAGAAAAGAATCAGAATATTTTAGCAGGTGGAAAAGCGATTGCTAATAAAATCGATGCAGGAATTATTGCTTTAGCTCCAAGTGCAGCTGAGTTAGAAGCTGTAAGAAAAAATGTCTTAAGCACAGGCTTTTATAAGGAACCTAATTTAATATACCATGTTTATAAAGTTAGAAAAGGGAAATTAAACAGGGTTATGGTATGGCTGTATAGTGATTTGGGCACATGTAGGACAGAGGATTTATTCGTGACTGATCTTGACTGTAAGTTGATTCCAGTTGAAAAGCTTACCATCGAGAATATAGATGAAGTTCTATCAGAAAACGAAGTTGGCATAAATGAAATATATGCGACACCGGAAGAACAAGAAGAAGCAGTCAGAAACTTAATCTTTTAGGGGGTGTACGATGTACTTTGATATAGAAGCAATTGTAGACTCTCTCACAAAAGAAGATATAATAAAAATTTTACTGGATCTGGGATCAAAGGATTATAGGCAGGATGGGAAAGCATTAGTATTTCAAACAGTATGTCATGGTGGTAATAAATATAAACTCTTTTATTATCATGAGGCAACAGATAAATATAAAGCAAAAACATTTCATTGCTATACTGACTGCTCTGACAGCTTCAATATCTTTGAACTTGTTATAAGAGCTCACAGAGCAAGTGGTGTAAATATAACATTTTACCAGGCTGTTCGATATATAACATCCATGACCGGGAACATGTTCTACGAAGATTCTACAACAAAGGAATTAAAACAATTTCGTATTGATGACTGGTCATGGATTAACCGGTTAAAGCATGTTGGGCGAGGTAAAGAAATTGAAAGTTCTGATTATGAAGTTTTAAATGAGCATGTATTGGAGCTATTTCAAGACTATTACCATGAATCATGGCTAAACCAAGGTATATCAAAGGAAGTAATGAGCTACTTCGGTATTAAATACTGGACAAAGACAAACCAAATTATAATACCTCATAGAAATATACATGGTGAGCTTATTGGTGTCCGGGGCAGGTGTCTAGAAGATTGGGATTTGGAAGAGGGCAGAAAATATGTACCTGTCATAGTAGAAGGAAAGTTTCTAAGACATTCTTTAAATGATACATTCTATGGTTTGTACGAAAATCAAGCTAAAATAAAACAATGTAAAAAAGCAATTTTGTATGAAGGAGAAAAATCAGTGCTGCTTAACAGAGTATATTTTGGAGTAAATGATTTTTCTTTGGCAAAGTGCGGATCTGGTAGACTCTCGATACAACAAATTAAAATACTAATATATGATTTGAAAATTAAAGAATTAATAATAGCATCGGACAAAGAGTTTGAAGATCCAAGTTCATTTAAGGCACAGGTATACTATGCCAAACTGGTAAAAAATGTTCAGGATATTTTACCATATTGTGATGTAAATATCCTTTGGGATAATAGTGGTCTGTTGAAGTACCAAGATAGTCCAGTCGATCGAGGAAAAGATGTGTTACTGGAATTATTGGAAAATAAACAACCGGTAAATGAAGAAACGTTAACAATAATGAAAGAATTTGAAGGGAAATAGATATGAGAGATTTATTAATGGGTATGACAGCTTTTCCTGCTATGAAAGACGTTCGTTTTGTTCTTCAGCAGGATAGAAACAGAAATAATATATTATTTGAAAACAAAGGAGATTTAAATATGTCAAATTCATATACAACAGATGTAATTAAACCAATTTATGGTCCCATCATAGATGATTTTAAAGCAAGGGTGATACCAGTTGGTATTAAACCCTATACTATTGCCGGTGTAAAGGTAATAAAGGGTGATAAAAAAGTATTCGATGAGAATGGCAACTTCTTAAAAATTGAGAAAGAGGTAAACAAAGAAGTTGAGGTTTATTTCTGGGATGGAACAATGGTTAAATCTGTGTGTAGTGACAATGATGAATTTAGTTTATCAATGGGCATTACATGTTGCTTAGCCAAAAAATTATGCGGTGGAACATCTGAATATAATAAGGCGGTAGATAAAGCGGTCAAAGGTTATAAAAAGAAACTTAAAAGAGAAAAGGAACTGGAGATTGAAAAAGCCAGGACTGCAGCTAAAAGAGCTAAAGAAAAGGCTAAGAGGGATGAACGTAAAGCCAGAAAAGAAGCTGCGGCTAGAGAAGCAGCAATAGAGATTCAGGCAGAAGCATACCGAAGAGCACTTAATTCTACAAATAATGAAGAAAAGACGATGGGTAAATAAAAATACAAGAACTGGTTAACAAGATAAGACCAGTGCAAGCAAAGGATAGGGGAAAGCTTTTGTCTGTCTCCTATTCCAAGCTTGATTTATTAGACCAATGCAATTATAGGTATTATTTAAAATATATACTTGGCAATTATTCCAATGCAAGTACGTTACCTTTGGATATAGGTAGTATTCTACATAAGGGATTAGAGTTAAAAGGCAGATATAAGATACAAAACGTTCCTGTGGACTATGATGAAATTATTGATAATGTTTTAAGCGGATGCGAGGAAATTACCGATAAAGGCAGAGAACGCATAATTGGGATAGATGAGATCAGAAAGAAATACTTTGAAGAGTATAATAGACCAGATAATGCTTCCGGAATGACGTATGTGGAAAAAATGGATATATATTTTCACAATGTTTTACCTAACAGAATGGAAGATGAAGTTTGGAAAGTAATGGGGACAGAAATCAAGTTTGAATTTGTTTACCAATATGGTGTGAAAGACGATGGATCACCGAAAGAGGTTATCATTCATGGATTTATTGACAGAGTGGATAAATCTGATGATGAGCAGAAACTAAAGGTGATTGATTACAAATCTTCAAAGAAGGTTTTCCCAGACACAAAGATTAAGACACCTTTACAAATGGTTATTTATGATTTAGGCTGCTTACAGATGTTTGGATGTTTACCAGAAGAACACGAATATGATTTCATATTAATAAATCAAAGGCAGATTAGTGAAAATGGTGTGTGTAGCAAAGGATATTTAAAAAGAGGGATTAAAAAACTGGATAAGCTGCTTAATAGAATAGATGAATTAGTAATTAATCAAGTTTATGAGCCTAGTCCGACTCCACTATGCTACTGGTGTGATTTCCCAGATAGGTGCCATACCCCTAATGCAGATCCGAAATTTGCAGGAATGTGCGAGTACTTTTCCTTGTGGAAGCCTGATAATAAATCTTTTGCAGTAAATAAGACTTTTAATAAAGACACGGATACTGTAAGAGAGAATACACCTAAAAAAAGAAAATTAATATTTTGAGAGTGAGGTTGTTTATGTTTAACAGAGAAAGTAATTCAACAGAACTTATGAAAAGAATTTGTTTACCAAACAAAATTGAAGCGGTGTCGGATGCGCTGCTTGGAAAAATAGATTATGAAAACCTTGTAATTGTTGATTTTGAAAGTGGTAAAGTAGAAGATTTAAGGGATTCCATGTTGGAAGATATAATAAAATATGTCAAAGATGATGATGTAATGTTTTTCTTACGTCAAAATTAGAAATATAGGATGCATGGAGGAGTGTAAATAACTGAGTTAAATAAGAGAAAAGAAAAGTTTGAAGAAATGATACACTTACATGCTCATGACGATTATAGTAACATCCGCCTCATAGATTGCATAAATAAAATACCGAGTCTAATAGACAGAGCTGTTAGCTTGGGTAACAAAGGGATAGCCATAACAGATCATGAAAGTGTATCCGGGCATGTTAAGGCAATAAACTATGTTAAAACTGGAAAGGTAAAGGGCTCAATACCTAAAGATTTTCGCTTGGTATTGGGCAATGAGATTTACCTTGTAGATGAAATATATGAAACTGAGAGTGGCGGACATTATTGTAACGGATATTATCATTTTATCCTTCTTGCGAAAGATGATATTGGACACAGACAATTACGAGAGCTAAGTTCTTTAGCGTGGGATAATAGTTTTTATACAGGAAAAATGGAACGTGTTCCTACTTTGAAAAGAGACTTAGAAAAAATTGTAAAAAATGATCCGGGTCATCTAATTGCAACTACAGCATGTCTTGGTGGCGAATTACCTAAAATAATTTTAGCATATTTATCTAAAGAGAGTGATCTACCTTTTGATGATGAGAAACATTCATATAAAAAGAAATATGATGAGACTTGTAAGCAAAATGCAAATAGATTTATTAAATACTGTAAAGAAATATTTAAAGACGATTTTTACTTTGAATTACAACCGTCTGAAACAGAAGAACAAATAAGTGTAAATAAGGAATTAATAAGACTCTCGGATGAGTGGGGTATTCCATTTATTATTACGTGTGATGCGCACTATGCAAAGAAAGAGGATCGCCCCTACCATGAAGCTTTTTTAAAATCGCATGAAGAGGAGAGAGAAGTAGGTGATTTTTATGCTACTACTTATCTTATGGATTGCGATGAAATTCATGGATATATGGATAAATATATATCTGAGATAAAGGTCAGCCAAGGGTTGAATGAGACATTGAAGATTAAAGATAAAATAAACGACTATGATCTTTTCTGCCCAACAATCGTACCGGCAGCCGACATTCCTGATTTTGAACTGAGCCATATTTTTAAGAAAGTGTATGATCAGTATGAGTATATCAAGAAATTTGCCTATAGTTCAGATATCTATGATCAATATTTGCTTTATTTAATTGAGAATGGATTTTATGAAAAAGCATATTATGTAGGCATCTCAGATGAGGAACTGCATAAGCTGACAGCTAGAATCGATGTTGAGTTATCAGAAATGTGGAAAGTAACGAAAAAGATCAAGACGAGTATTTCTTCTTATTATTTGTCTACGCTGGAGCTGATAGAGATTATGTGGAATGAAGGTGATTCGCTTGTCGGAGTAGCCCGTGGTTCCGTTACTGGCATGTATACGATGTATCTAATCGGGTTAATACAGATGAATCCGATAGAATGGGGACTTCCGCATTGGAGACATATTTCCCATCAAAAAGCGGAATTGTCTGATGTTGATATTGACACACAATCAAATAGACGTTCACAAATCATCGAGGCAGTAAAGAGAAAAAAAGGTGAGAGAAAAGTACTTAATTGTTGTACCTTTAAAACAGAAGGTAGTAAATCGGCTATACAGACTGCAGGACGTGGTATGGGGATTGACAATGATATATTACAGTATATAGCAAATATGATACCTATAACACGAGGTACTAACTGGTCATTAAGTGATTGTATTAATGGCAATATTGAGGAAGACCGGAAACCAATCAAGGAATTTATTGATGAATGTAGTAAAATTCCTGGCTTATTAGAAACAGCAATGAGCATAGAAGGGTTAATAAGTGGGCGTAGTATTCATGCATCAGCAGTGTATTTATTCAATGATGATTTCTTAGAACATAACGCAAGAATGAAAGCACCAAATGGCACATATGTTACGCAGTTTAGTATGAAGGATTCGGATTAATATAATAGTCCTATTACACAGCAATGTGTAAATTATAACCTTGTGAACCTACAAATGTAGGGTGTCTTAATATTAAGGCTAACGGTTCAGAACTGGAGACAGATTATGAGTAAGGAAACCTAACTCCTATAAGGATATGGCAATACCGTGGCAAGCTTCAGTCTTAAAAATATAGGAGAGGAGAATTCTAAATAGGAGAGATTTATAAAATAACAAATATAATTAATAATAAAATTTATATAGGTCAAACTAAGAATAGCGCAAAACGTAGATGGATAGAACATAAAAGAGATGCAAAAAATCCTAAAAAATTTGATACGGTGCTTTATAGAGCAATGAGAAAATATGGATTTAATAACTTTAAGATAGAAGTTATAGAATCGAAATTAATCGATGACATGCTTAATGAAAGAGAAAGATACTGGATTGCTTACTATCATAGTTTTATTGACGAAGGTCAAGGATATAATTTGACAATTGGTGGTTCACAAAATACAAAACTTTCAAAATCAACTATAGACAAGCATAGATATAACGCTATAAATGGTATTACAGGTCATACACATTTACCCAAAGAACAGGTTTATACAAAGGCTGTAAGACAAAAAATAAGCGATGCTAATAAAGGTAAAAAAATGTCTATTGAATCAAAACAAAAGATTAGAAAAGCTTTGACTGGACGACATATAAGTTATAAAACTAAAGAAAAATTACGTATTATTAATACAGGACGACATCATTCAGAAGAAACTAAAAAGAAAATATCTGAGATAAAAAAACAGTTTTTGAGTGATAAGAAAAATCATAATTTTTATGGAAAGTATGGGATAGAGTCACCAAGACATTGCGTAATTTACCAATACTCAAATGATTGGAAGTTGATACATATATTTGGTAGCAAAAGAGAAGTATTGAAATATTTAGGATTAAAAGGACATACTCAACTTAATAACGCTATAAAGGATAAGCATATATATAAAGATTATTATTGGACTGAAGAAGCTGTAGAGACTATCGAAATCACTCAGAAGAGGAAGAAAGTAGAGTAGGGATAATGTGAGATTCATTTTCCCCAAGCGCAAGGCTACCTGATAGGTAGATGATATAGTCCACACTTATTGAAAAATAAGAAAAATGTGTATTGTTCCGGATTAAAAATGGACTTCTTGACGATAAAGGCACTTGATATCATAAGGCATTGTATGGAAATGCTGATTCGTTCTAATCATATGCAATGGCAAGGAAGCTTAAGAGCTACTTATAATAAGTATCTGCATCCAGATGTGCTGGATTATGATACTCCAGAGATGTGGGATATGGTTGCTGAAAATAAAGTTCTGGATCTTTTTCAATTCGATACGGATATAGGACTTCAGGCAGTAAGACGTATTAAGCCACATAGTCTTGTTGAGTTGGCAACCGCAAATTCAATTATGAGACTTATGGTATCTGAAGAAGGTGCGGAGCAGCCAATAGACACTTATATCAGATATAAGAATGATATTAGTCAATGGTATCTCTGCATGAGAGAAGATTACCATTTAACAGAAGAAGAAATAAAAATTGTAGAGCCCTACCTTTTACCGGTATATGGAGTTGGAGATACACAGGAAATCGTAATGGAACTTTCTATGGATGAGCATATAGCTGGTTTTGATGTAGCTTATTCGAATAAATTACGTAAGGGGATAAGTAAGAAAGATAAGGAATTGCAAGCGGCAATGAAAAAAATGTTCTTCGAGCATGGTATTGAAATAGGAACTTCAGAGAATCTGCTGACTTATATTTGGAAAGAAGTTATAGGAAAGCAGCTTGGGTATTCATTTTCCAAAAACCATACATTCCCTTACTCCTCCATCGGCTTACAAGAGCTTAACCTAGCCTTCCATTACCCAATTATATATTGGAACACAGCATGTTTAATAGTTGATGCTGGGGCAGATGAAGAAGTAGAAGAAAATAAATCTACACAATATGGGAAAATTGCAACAGCAGTTTCAAACATGCAAAAACGAGATATACAAATAGCATTGCCATTAATAAATACAGCAGAATTCGCTTTCATTCCAGATGAAAATAATAATCGTATCATTTATTCATTAAAAGCAATTAACGGAATAGGTGATGAAGTAGTAAGACTGATTATCCAAAATCGTCCGTATGCTTCAATGCAGGACTTTTGCGATAGAATGATAACCACTAAACTTATTAAAACAGCCCAGATGATAAAATTAATAAAAGCTGGATGTTTTACAGAATTAGACAATACAGACCGGAGAAAAACGTTAAACAGTTTTTTAGAAGTGTATGTATTAAATTCAGCTCAGCAGCTTAATTTTCAAAACTTTGGACAGCTTAATACATATGATGCAAAGTATAAAATTGTACCAGATGGTATTAAATTGGCAATGAGACACCGGCATTTTAGAGATTATGTTTTGGATGACTACTTTTTCTATAAAAACTATATTGATCCTAAAGCTAAAAGAGGGGTTCCTAAATGTGGGTACAATGACAGATATTTTTGTTTGAATGAAGTTTCTATGCCTTTTTACCAATCGTATTATAGCGAAGATTCAATCGTTGGTATTAAGGGTGAATTCTATATTATATCAGAAAAGAAGTTTAAGAAAGAGAATGATAAGAACACCTTCGCATTAAAAGAATGGTTGGGAGCAGAAGAAACACTAAAGTTATTTAATAAATGTAAAATGCAAGATCTTTTAGAGAAGTACGGTTTAGGAACGGTTGCTAAGTGGGAGATGGAAGCCCTAAGCTTCTATAATGAACCACATGAATTAGTAAATGCCAACGAATCAGTTTATGGCATAGTAAACTATTTTGAATTACCGGAACAGCCAGAAGTGTATGATTATTATGTTCGTACCGTTAAACAGAAGATTAATGGTGTAGAAGTGAAAGAACAGAAACGATTCCCGAAATATAAAATTGTACGATTGGCTGGAACAGTGCTTGATAAAGACAAAAACAAGCATCGAATCACTCTTTTGACTAAATATGGAGTTGTAAATGTAAAATATAATTCCGGTCAGTTTTTATATTATGACAAAGAGATATCACAGCAGAATGAGGATGGAAGTAAGACTAAGTTAGAAAAATCATGGTTTACAAGAGGGAATAAAATAATGATCTGTGGGTACCGGAATGACTCTCAGTTCAGAGTTTATAAATATGCTGATTCAATATACAAACATACGACATGCTTAATTACAGAAATAGGAGATGATGGAATGTTAATGGCAGCAACTGAAAGAGTGAGGGCAAAAAATGCTTAAAATATTATATGTTTATAATGATGAAGAAGAATTAGATGCAATTGTGCATGAATTAATGCAAGATTTACCAGAAAAAATTAAAATAAATAAATTACAAGGCGTAATAAATCCGAAAGTGCGAACATCAGAAATGGAGTTTCTGTTTCTCAATGTAAATGACATTACTGATACTGGGATGCCAAGGGGCATTAAAGTGCATATAATTCATTTTACCCCAGAAGCATTAAAAAGAATTAAAGAAAAACAAAAGAATTTGCTTTATTGCTATCTACTAAATCCTAGAACGGGAGCATTTGTGCTTGGTAAGGATTTTAAGGATAATTATAAATTTTGGGACACTCCCTGGGAAGTATTAATAAACCAGGAGGTTAAGTAAACGGCAGAGAACACAGTAAAGTGCATAGTTAGACTCGAATCTCAGCGATTCTATAAAAGAGATACTGACTTTGGAATCGTTGAGGTATCAGTAGAGGAAGTATTGGATGGTACGCCTGTTTTGGATAGATATGGTTGTTTTATTGTTAAAGGGCAAATGCCAGAGCCAAGAGTTGGAGGGGTCTACCAGCTGCTGGCGGAAGAAGTGCATGATCCTAAATGGGGAATGCAGTATAAAGTGATTAATATGAGCACATATATAACACTTGATGATAATGACCAGGATGGTCAGCGGAGGTTTTTAAATACCATATTCACCGAGGGGCAAGTTGAGGCGATGTATAAAGCATTAAATAATCCTTATCATTCATTTATGGAAGGTAACTTGGAAGATTTGGTGCAAGTCAGTGGGTGTGGAATCCGAACAGCGCCTAAGTGGTTAGCAAGATTTAAGAAAAATTTAGATATGGCAAGAATATTTGTAGAATTATCCGATTATAACTTAACCAATAATATGGCTAAAAAATTGAAAGATAAATATAAATCAGCAGATTTAGTAATACAAAAAGTGAAAGAGAATCCATATACTCTGGTTGAAGTAGAGGGGATCGGTTGGAAAACCTGTGATGCAATTGCTTTAATGGGAGGAATGGATAAATTCTCCGTTCAGAGGGTACGGGCATACATACTGTATTATTTAGAACAAATTGCACAGAGCGGTTATTCCTATATTCCAGTAGACTACGATACCGAAATGGAGATGGGCATTCAATGTAAGGGTAGAAATACAGTTAACCTCATGGATGCATTAATAGATAATCTTGGAGATGATTTGCCAGATGATGTAATAGTAGAATCCATCAATTCCCTCTCGGATGAGGTATGGTGGAGCGAAGCGCATGATCGAATCGGTTTAATGAGATATTACAACCTTGAGAAGAAGATTGCGGAAGAACTAATTAGAATTAGAGATGGGAAAAATGAATTTAACTATGAAAACTGGGAGCAAATTGTTTTAGAAAAGGAAGAGAAACAGGGCTGGGACTATACTGATCAGCAGAGACAAGGCATCAAAGCAGTTCTAGAGAATCAGGTAGTTATGATATCAGGTTTTGCCGGTACGGGGAAAAGTACAATTGTTGATTCTATGTTATCAGTGTTTAATTCCTATTCGTTTGCCCAGTGTGCATTATCTGGAAGAGCAGCTTCACGAATGACTGAAATTACCCATCAGGAGGGATATACAATTCATCGTCTATTAGAATATCCAAAAGGCGAAGATGTTCATGGGAAATTTGGAAGACATGAAGAAAATCCACTAGACCAAGAGATAATTATAGTTGATGAGATTTCTATGGTAGATGGTTGGTTATTTTACAATCTTATTAAATCTATTCAAACTGGATCAAAGTTAATTTTACTTGGAGACATAGGGCAGCTTGAAAGCATTGGTTGTCTTAATATTGCAGCTGATATCATTTCTTCTCAAGAAATAGCATCAGTTGAATTAACACAAATACATCGACAAGCAGAAGAATCAGCAATTGTAACTGAAAGTTTGGCTATTAGAGAGAATAAACAAATCATAATAAAAGACTGGGTAGGGACAGAGACACGAGGGAAACTTCAGGATCTAACGCTTGATTGTCACTCAGATTCAAGCAATACCTTTTATCGTATAATGGAACATTTCTCTGAAAAGTTAGAAAGAGTTAATAACATATTGGATATACAGGTTATTGTACCGATCAAGGATAGAGAGGCTGGAACATGGAATCTTAACATAGCTATGCAGGAACTATATAATTCTGCAGATAGTAAAAAAGATGAAATTACTATTTGGTACGATAAAGATCATGTGGGCATTTTAAGAGTAGGTGACAAGGTAATTAATACTAAGAATAATTACAAGACACATCTATATAAGGGTGAATGGGATAGACCGATAGACCTTGAATGTAACTCCACCGATAGTAAAAGTGATAAAGATTGCACTCCAGTATTTAACGGAAATATTGGTATTGTAAAAAGAATCAATAATTTCAATGGTGAAATAATCGTTGATTTTGACGGGATTGGAGAAGTCTTGATTCCCAGAGATTCTACAAAAGCTATTATGCTTGCATATGCGATTACAAGCCATAAATCACAGGGGTCGCAATGGTCTCACGTTATTGTTGGAATAGATTTTTCTGCATATAGCTTATTATCTAAAGAACTTTTATATACAGCAATTACAAGAGCAAAACATCATTGTGATCTTATCGCTCAGACATCGGCTTTAAGGTATGCAATCAGTCAAAATGGTGTAAGCACAAAACAGACGCATTTAGTGGAATTACTTTATGAAGTAGCACATCCTAAAGTGGTGTTTTAAGAAATATTAAGGAGCTTCCTGTATAATTCAAATATAGGGAATTCCAAGAAAGAAGGTTGAGAAAAAAATACCTCAGTGTAAAATAAGATTACTGACTTTGGCGGTTA
>JAGZJZ010000124.1 GCA_018365455.1 Clostridiales bacterium | reverse complement strand
TCGGTAAGACTCTACAAGATAACAAAAACTGGTGCCTGAAACACCTTTTATATTCGGTACTACTTTAATGAACATAAAGCGCCCCTCCTTTCTATACTATAATTATACTAAAAATAACTATGTACATCAACATATATAGGAATTTTTACTATACTACAATTTGAACAAAAAATAGGATCTAATACGCATTGTATCAGATCCTATTACGCATCGTTTAAAAACTGGTTGATGCCATTGACCCCCGCCTCAATGCGGAGGTCTTTTATACTGTAGCACTATATTTAGAATATTTTTCATAAAACATTTCTGCATCTTTCAGGCTCAGCGAAAAACGGTTCATTAATTTTGTCAGTATTTGCTCCTCTGTTTTCTGTTCTTCCAGATTGTCCAGGATTAAAGATCGTGGAACCACCGCCAAAGAACACCAGGAAAATAACACTGTTACCTAATATATTTGGCATATTGATTTTCAATATTTTTATTACTTTACAGCTTAGCATCAGAATGATATAATTATCAAAAATAAAACCACTGTTGAGCATGTGGTTTTTTATCGGAGGATATATGAAAAAAGCAATTTTGATTTGTACCTTAGCAGCCGTATTTACCACCTTTCTGTCTGGCTGCGGTTCTGACAAGCCCCCAAAAATCGGGGTATCTTTAGGCGTAGGCAGCGCCCCCAGATGGGCACAGGAAAAAGTATATATGGAAGAACGGGCAGAAGAGCTTGGTGCTGAAATTGAGGTAAATCTCAGTCCAAAATCAGAAGGTAATTCCCAAATGGAGGACTGCATTGCTCTGATCAACAGTGGTATAGATGTCCTCATTATGCGTCCGAAAGACACGGATGGTATAGAAGATGTCATTGAGTTAGCAAAGAAGAAAAATGTGAAAATCATCAATTACGCAGGCTTGGCTGATCAGCAGCCTATCGATCTGTTTGTAGGATATGACTGCACTCAGATTGGGCAGACGCTTGGACAATATCTCTCCGAGATGGTAACCAGCGGCAGCTATATCCTGTTGTCCGGACCACCTGAAGATAAATACGTTTCCAGTTATATTTATGATGGAGCCATGGAATATATTGACCCGATACGTGACGATATTGATATTATTCTGGATGCCAGTGTTCCTGGTTGGGATCCAGATGAGGCTAAAACTATGGTATACGATGCCATTTCCAAAAATAACAATAAAATAGATGCGATCTTGGCTCCCAACGACGGCATTGCGGGTGCCTGTGCCGAGGTTATAAAAGAACTTGGTATCACGTCTCCCGTGGTTATCACGGGTATGGACGCGCAGCTGGAAGCAGCACAGCGTATCGTTGCCGGAACACAATCCTGTACGATATTTATGAATGGAAGATTTCTGGCAAATACAGCGGTAGAAGAAGCATGTAAGATGGCCAAGGGAGAAAAGTTATCAATCAATTCTGAAATGGACAACGGCAGCGACAATCCGGTGCCCGCCAATTTAATCAACAAAAGCAATGTTGTTCCGGCAAACTTGATTTCAGGGCAGCTTGTAACAAAAGAGAACCTGGATAAAAAGTTAATTGACAGTAAATATTTCACACACGAAGAAGTTTATGGCAAAAAATAATCACACAAACGCCGTACTGTTGGTATAAATTCAACAGTACGGCGTTTTAGCATTTTATTTTCAAGTAATTTATGATTAGAGCGTTTTTTGCGTGAAATTTTTACTGTCAGCTCCTGCCTGCTGCATTACTTCCTTCAACCTCTTTATATAATACCGGTAATTTTCAAAAGAAGTAGACGGCGCCACCTGATGATCTGCTCCCGGCACATATCCACCCTGGCGGATAACAGGAAGTAACCGCTCAAATTCTCGGTCGATTGCTTCTTCCCCCTCGGCAATCACTAACTTATTGTATGCCCCAATAAATTTTATATCAGGAAATTCTTCTCTTACTTTCACGATATCCATTCCCGCATTCACATCCATTGGCAAAAATCCATCTACACCGGCTTTTCGGAAATTGGGAATTAATTGCCGGAAATCCCCATCTGTATCCACGAATACATTTTTCACTCCCTTTTTCTTCAAAAACGGAATTAATTTTTCATAATAAGAACCTACAAATTCATCAAACATGGCTGGTGATATCATAGGTCCGTTTGCTCCGCTCAAATCTTCCGGAAATAAAACTACTTCCGGTTTAATGATATCAAATATCTTATCAAAGTAATGTAAATATATTTCCAGGATAAAATCATTAATTTCGTGGAGTAGTTCCGGCATTTCATAATACGCTATTAGCTGTTCTTCCACACCAAGGAGTTCCCGGGGAGTCCAGAAAAATCCGGAAGCACGGAACCGGAGTGAATAATCACCTCTTTCATGATCCTCTTTATACTTGCCGTATGTACGCTGCAGATTTTCATCGGTACAATATTTTTCAAGCTCCTGCAAGGTATTCTCTTTTAACCGTTCCCACGTGTCCTCACCGTCCACTACAGGTTTCATCTCTTTTACCAGTGATCTGTTTTTATAATAGGCTCTCTGCCAGCCATCTTCATCTATTTTTAAAATAAACTCGGCATTCTCCTCCAAAATCTTTTCGTCAAATCCTTTAAACGGAATGCAAAATGACATTCTTTTTACTCCGTCATACCCCAGAAACTGCTCATATTCATAAACGTGTTCTGTCATTAAGTCATTAAAATATCTCATATAACGTTCCCTGGGCTTAGGATATAAATACGAAGAAGTGAATTTTTCCGGGAGTCCCTCATGCACCCACCGGTCTACACTTAAATCCCAGGGAAAAAAGGTTTCCGCAAACGCCCCGCCCTCTTCCATCTTTTCAAAATTCAGTGTTTTAAACATACGTTCCGCAGCCGTCATATTATTTTCTCCTTTTTCATTTCTGCGATCAGCAAGCCAAGCGGATATCTGGCAGCTGCCGCGAATTTCAGAACTCTCATTGCTCGTTGAAGGTTATCTGACTTTATAATAGAATATGCGCCGTCAAATTGCTTGTATATGAAGTAATGATTTGTGTAAAATAATGCCTTATCTTTTAAATTTCATTTATAACTATTGATTTTTCATGGTAATATACATATAATCTAATTATGAAAAGCGAAAATATACTAACCACAAATTATATACACAACTACACATCACTGCCCATCTTCTCAGAGGAGTATTCATTTGAGAATTCAGAACAGCTGGGTGAGCATTCCCATGAATTTGTTGAAATCGGCATCACTACCCAGGGCAGTGCCTTACACCATACTTCCCAAGGTGTTTTTCCACTGAAACGGGGCAGCATTTATTTTATTCCCATAGGCTCCGGCCATGCCATTTCTCAGGTAAAAAACTGGCATGTAAAAAATATCTATCTGCTGCCCAAATTACTGTTTCATGAATTATCATCAGAATCATTTCATTGTTCTACACTGCAGTATTTTTTATTAAAACATGGAAATTCTTCATCTGCTCCGTTTCATTTGGATCTGGAAGATAATAGTATGTCTATTATTGATGCTCTTTTTACTGCTTATTTTGGTAAAAAAATGATAGCAGGTGAACTATCCGATCTATATGAGTTCAACTGTCTCTTCAATATACTCCTGCTCTTATGCGATAACTTTTACCAGTCCCATGCTTTCCGGGAAGACGAGCTTGATGACCGGATCATTCAGATTACGGAATTGATTAACGATCATATCTATGAACAGAGCGGTGACATCATTTCACTGATTTCCAACGCCCTCATGCTTCACCCACAACAGATCAATCGTATAGTTAAAAAGATCAGCGGTTCCACATTGAGTAATTTTATTATTGAATGCAAGCTTGAAAAAAGCATCCGCCTGCTTCTGACGGATGCCTCTGTCACAGAAATCGCTCATACATTGGGATTCTATGACCATTCTCATTATAATAAATATTTTACCCGGTATATTGGAATTTCGCCCAGCGCGTATCGGAAGAAATCTCAGGTATTGTTAAAGCTGTAATTTATCTATATCATTTCACCCTGATTTGCCTTCTGCATTCCTGAGATAATTTCTATTACTTTTTCGTTATGATACTTCTCCAGGCATTTTGATAAAAAGTACTGGGCGGGACAATCAGCAAATTTACGCTAATCTATACTCCGAACATATTCATAACTAAACAAAATTGCATTCACCGTTATCTCTTCACAGGCATGAGGCGGATCATTTTCACTAAAACCATTGGGTCTCAGGTCAAAACATCCCAGGGAGCCAAACTTCCTGGTAAACAGTTCTGCATATTCATAGCAGATATGGGCAATTTCAGAATCAGATTTACCATTTAGATGGAAGTAAATTCCCATAAACATCAATGCTCCTTCCACCAAACCGCACTGTGCACGAAAACCGCCTGCACCATGTAAACCAATCGCTGCACTTAAGGTCTGGTCTTGAATCGTAACTGAAAAACAGTCAGCCAGACAGGTAAGTGCCGTTTTGGCACAGTTAATATCATCGTCCCAGTACCGTTTATGTACTTGCTGTGCAATATAATCCTTCATATTTTTTATCATTCCTTTCGCTTCGCTCAGGCACAAACAAGTAATGAAAAGTGTTGTGTCCCTCCTGTTTTTGATTTAAAATGTTGTTATGGAA
>JAGZJZ010000058.1 GCA_018365455.1 Clostridiales bacterium | reverse complement strand
AGTTCTGCGGCCAGCTGACGGAGTCCATACCAGTTTCCCACGCACATCTTTTCGTACACTACCTATCTTATACAAAGCGTCCTTACTCAGCAAAACCCAAATATAAGGCATTTAATAGAACACTACGTTATGAAACCACCGCCGCATTGACAGACCTTGTAAAATAAGTTAAACTGAAAAAAGATCTTTGTAATATAGTTGGAAAATAGTCGAAAATAGTAATGAAAACACAGACAAAAGGGGGTATCAAAATACAATGCAGATTTTATGGCTGGTTTTAGGAATAGCATCCTTGCTTTATTTTGTGATTTTAGTGAGTATCGGAATGGATTTTTCAATCATTTGGCTTTGCGGAGCAGCAGTGTTTTTTGGTCTTGCCTTTTTGGGACACTACCATAAAACACATCCGGGGGCACATTTTTTTCCCACCTGGTGCAAAGTCATTTTAGGCGGCGTGCTGGCGGTAGGATTATTTGTTTTTTTACTGGTGGAAGTATTTATTTTCACCGGCATGTTCCAGCATGGGGAAAAGAATCTGGATTACGTAATCGTTTTGGGTGCCCAGGTTAAGGGAGAAGTCCCCAGTAGAGCATTGACATTGCGTCTGGATGCAGCAACTGAATACCTGAAAGAAAATCCGGAAAGCAAGGCTGTCCTCTCCGGCGGCAGAGGTCCCGGCGAGGATATTACCGAGGCGGAGGCCATGAGACGTTACCTGACAGCAGGGGGAATTGAAGCAAACAGACTAATTTTAGAAGATAAATCCACCAGTACCCAGGAAAACCTGAAGTACAGTGCGCAGCTTATTGGAAGCAAAGAAGACAAAGTTGGCATTGTGACAAACAATTTCCATGTTTTCCGGGCAATACAGCTGGGAAAGAAGCAGGGATATACAAATCTGTCGGGAATAGCAGCAGCTTCCGACCCAAGGTTCCAGATTCATTATCTGGTGCGGGAATTTTTTGCTTTGGTTAAAGAAAAACTGGTTGGAAATATTTAAATGAATATCAGGTGTTGACAAATGAAGTGTAAATGCTATAATCAAGAATAGAGATTGTTAATACGTTGAAGAGAAGAGTAGAATGCGGAATAACCCAGAGAGGGATTGGTGCTGGAAATATCCTGTTAGGAAACATTTGAAAACTGCCTCTGAGTGGCCCTAATCCGGTCCGGTGATACCGTTATCATCAAAATGAAGTGGTTTCTAAGAAACAATCAGGGTGGAACCGCGAGTTCGAATACTCGTCCCTGGATCGTACCGGCAGGTATGGTCCGGGGACTTTTTGCGTGAAGTATGTTGTAAAAGATGAAAAATGATAGAAAGGAAGCTGCAATGTAGCGGCTGTGCTGCAGATTAACCTGGGGCACAAAATGGGTAACAATATGATTATTACATTAAAAGATGGATCAAAAAAAGAATATGAAGACAGCAAATCTGTATATGATATCGCGATGGATATTAGTGAGGGGCTGGCAAGAATGGCATGTGCCGGAGAAGTAAACGGTGAGGTTGTGGATCTGCGAACTGTAGTAGACCAGGACTGTGAACTTTCTATTTTAACTGCTAATGATGAAAAGGGACTGGCGGCTCTGCGTCATACTACCTCACATGTGCTGGCTGAGGCGGTAAAACGCCTGTATCCGGATGCAAAACTGGCAATTGGGCCATCGATTGACACCGGTTTCTACTATGATTTTGATCATGAGCCATTTTCCAGAGAAGACCTGGATAATATCGAAAAAGAGATGAAGAAAATCATCAAAGAAGGAGCAAGACTGGAAAAGTTTACTTTGCCAAGAGAAGAAGCGATTCAGTTCATGGAAAAAAAGGGGGAACCTTATAAAGTAGAATTGATTCAGGACCTTCCGGAAAATTCCACTATTTCTTTTTACCGCCAGGGAGATTTTACAGATCTCTGTGCTGGACCGCATTTAATGAGCACAAAGTCCATTAAAGCATTTAAGCTGACTTCTTCTTCCGGTGCATACTGGAGAGGTAATGAAAAAAATAAAATGCTTGCGCGTATCTACGGAACAGCATTTGCCAAAAAAGATGAATTAAATGCTTATCTGTTACAAATGGAAGAAGCAAAAAAACGTGACCATAACAAATTGGGGCGTGAAATGGAGTTATTCACTACGGTAGATGTAATCGGTCAGGGACTGCCGCTTCTTATGCCTAAGGGCGTTACCATCATACAGACTCTGCAGAGATGGATTGAAGACGAAGAAGAAAAGAGAGGCTATGTGAGAACTAAAACGCCATTAATGGCAAAAAGTGATCTGTATAAGATTTCCGGTCACTGGGATCATTATAAAGAAGGAATGTTTGTCCTGGGAGATGAAGACAAGGATGATGAAGTATTCGCACTTCGCCCCATGACCTGCCCATTCCAGTACTACGTATATAAAGCAAGCCAGAAGAGTTACCGGGATCTGCCGCTGCGCTATGGTGAAACTTCAACCTTATTCAGAAATGAAGAATCCGGAGAAATGCATGGGCTTACCAGAGTACGCCAGTTTACCATTTCCGAAGGTCATTTAATCATGACTCCGGAGCAGATACACGAGGAGTTCAAAGGATGTGTAAACCTGGCACTCTATTGTCTGAAGACCCTGGGACTGGAGAACGACGTAACCTACCGTCTGTCCAAATGGGATCCGAATAATACGGAAAAATATATTGGAGACGCTGCATACTGGGAAGAGTCCCAGGGAGTTATGCGTGAAATGCTTTCAGAATTGGGACTTCCATTTGTGGAAGCAGATGGAGAAGCAGCATTTTATGGACCGAAACTGGATATCCAGGCGAAAAATGTATATGGCAAAGAAGACACAATGATTACCATTCAGTTGGATTTTGCACTGGCTGAGCAGTTTGATATGTATTATGTGGATAAAGACGGAGAAAAGAAACGTCCGTTTATCATTCACAGAACCAGTATGGGCTGCTATGAGAGAACACTGGCATGGTTGATTGAAAAATATGCTGGTAAATTCCCAACATGGCTGTGTCCGGAACAGGTACGCGTACTTCCGATTTCAGAGAAATACCATGATTATGCCAAAAAGGTGGAAGATCAGTTGAAAATAAACGGTATCCGCTGTACAACTGATGAACGTTCTGAAAAGATTGGATATAAAATTCGGGAAGCCCGCCTGGATAAAGTGCCATATATGCTGGTTGTTGGTGCGAAAGAAGAAGAGGACGGCGTTGTATCCGTGAGAAGCAGATTTAAAGGAGATGAAGGGCAAAAGGCGCTGGATACTTTTGTAGATGATATCTGTAAAGAGATCCGGACGAAAGAAATCCGTAAAATTGAAGTTGAAGATTAGAATGTGTCTGAATATTCCTTTCTGTCATCTGTACGCCTAACTTGAAATCTCATGATAATTAAATGAATAAAATTTAAATAATGGCAGATACTATCCCAAGTTAAAAACCCAACTGCAGGCAACGAGGTTTTTGACCCTCGCGGCAGTCGCCAAATGGGCGCGCCAGCGTGTCCGTTTAGCTTATTGCTCGCGGGAATAAAATAAAGGAGGTAGTATCATGCCATTATTAGTATGTTCCGCTCAGAGTTGTGTCTATAATGATGCAGAGTGCTGTTGCAAAGGAGATATCAAGGTCGGAGGAGACCATGCAGAAAAATGCCAGGAAACATGTTGTTCCAGTTTCCAGGAGAGAAAAGGTGACAATGCCAGAAGTTCCATGGGAACTCCCTGTCAGAAAATTGATGTAGACTGTGAAGCACGCAACTGTACTTTCAATGAATCGTGTAAATGCAGTGCAGATAAGATCGGCATTGCCGGTGCAGCAGCAAAACATTGTGATCAGACAGAATGTGCAAGCTTTGAAGAGAAATAAAGAGTTACGGGAAAAGGCAGCCTGAATAACCGGGCTGTCTTTTTGAAATCAGAAACACGATCGTTTGTGTGGTAACTGGGGATGCAATTGTTACAAAAATCGATATAGAAAAATAATTTAGTAGTTGACATTAAAATTTGAATGTGGTAAAGTAAATAAGGTTACAAGAAATCAAAGTAGAGTATCCACTCTCACCGTAGCACAGAGGTGACTATCGGTTAATATGTTACATAGAATTGTTCTATGGGGATATTATGTGGATAGTCTGTCTATCCACTTTTTTTATGCGGATAATCAGCAGCGAAGTGGTAACTATTTCAAGCATTTTATGGAGGTGCAAGACAATTAGCGAATTAATGATTAACGAGCAAATCAGAGACAGAGAGATCCGTTTGATTGGTGAAAACGGAGAACAATTAGGTGTAATGCCCACAAAAGAGGCTATGAGACTGGCTAAAGAAGCAGAATTAGACCTGGTTAAGATCGCTCCGACAGCGAAACCGCCTGTTTGTAAGATTATCGATTACGGAAAGTATCGTTATGAACTGGTGAGAAAAGAAAAAGAAGCGAAGAAAAAGCAGAAGGTTATTGAAGTAAAGGAAGTTCGTTTATCGCCAAATATCGATGTAAATGACTTGAATACAAAAGTAAGTGCTGCCAGAAAGTTTATACAGAAAGGCAACAAAGTAAAGGTAACACTTCGTTTTAGGGGCAGGGAAATGGCTCATGTCCAGAGCAGCAGACATATTCTGGATGATTTCGCAAAAGAACTTGAAGACATTGCAGTAGTGGATAAGCCGGCTAAAATGGAAGGCAGAAGCATTATGATGTTTTTAACTGAAAAACGCAGTTAAGAATTTTTTAGTTAAAATAGATAAGTCTAAATATAAGGAGGAACATATACAATGCCAAAGATCAAAACAAGCAGAGCAGCTGCTAAACGTTTCAAAAAAACAGGTACAGGTAAATTAAAAAGAAATAAAGCTTATAAGCGCCATATCTTAACCAAAAAATCTGCCAAAAGAAAAAGAAACTTAAGAAAAGCAATCATCACAGATGCTACAAATTTCAAAAACATGAACAAGATATTACCTTATTTATAAGAGTAGGCGAAGGAGGAAATAAGACATGGCAAGAATTAAAGGCGGAATGAACGCTAAAAAAAGACATAATAGAACATTAAAGCTGGCAAAAGGGTACAGAGGTGCCAGATCTAAACAGTATAAAGTAGCAAAACAGTCCGTAATGAGAGCATTAACTAGTTCTTATGCAGGAAGAAAAGAAAGAAAACGTCAGTTCAGACAGTTATGGATCGCTCGTATCAACGCAGCAGCAAGAATCAATGGATTATCCTACAGCAAATTTATGTATGGATTAAAGCTTGCTGAAGTTGGAATGAACAGAAAAATCTTAGCTGATATGGCTGTAAATGATGCAGAAGGTTTTGCAACACTTGCAGAACTGGCAAAAACAAAGTTGGCATAATAGTGTTTTAGATACCCCGGGGATGTTTGATCTTCGGGGAATTTTGTCGTAAAAAGGCGATGGAATTATAGGAAAAGTTCAAAAACCCTCTTGACATATTTCCTATAAGGTTTATAATATGATTTGTATTCCTCGATAGCTCAATGGTAGAGCATTCGGCTGTTAACCGAAGGGTTGTTGGTTCGAGCCCAACTCGGGGAGTTTTTATTATTAATTTTTTGAGTAAGGTAATTAAATAATGAAAATATGAGCGGAAGTCTAAGCATGTTTATGCGGAGACTTTTTTTATTATGATGAAAAACTGGTAGAAAGCAGAATATATCTATGTTCAAATGGCAAATATTCGAAAAGAAGATAAAATATTACCTAAAATCGATAAAAATTTCTATTTTATTTATGTGATTTGGTTGGTAAAATAGGAGTAAGAAGAAAGAAAACTTAACAAATTAAAACAGCAAATAAAATAGTCAAGCAAATCAAGCGGGACAGATCAAGCAGATCAAGCAGATTAAACAGATTAAACAGATAAAACAGATGAGCAGATAAAACAGATGAGCAGATAAAACAGATTAGACGGATCAGGCAGATCAAGCAGAACATCAGATAAAAAATATTAAGCAAAAAGCACAGACAGGAGGACATCCAATGTACAGTCACGAAATTGATTCATATCTGAGGAGCAGAAACTGGGAATTGAATCCCATAGAATATATGAACATCATAAATGTCAAAGCAAGTCCTGAATTGGATCATATTACCTATAATCATAAAGATAATGACTATAAAGTCTGGACAAAGAACGGCTATGAATGGACCATTAAAGTAATTGCTTCTTAACTTTTAAAAGAAAAAAATATAAAATGAAATCCTGGGGACGAAAGCAACATTCAAATTCCCCGGGATTTTTGTGGTTATTCTCAAAAATTAATTCTTTCGGTGATTAAGTATAAAAAAATATGTCTATCATATTATTATAAATAGAGAAGTATATTCTTACAGGGGGATTGTCATATGGGATTGGAGATATTGATGGGTTTCGGGCTGTTTTTTGCCGGAATGGCCAGCGGCGTTTTTGTAATAGCTTTATGCCAGGTATCCGGTAATTCAAAAGACAAAGATCAGGAAGATCGTGAGCAAATCGAATATTTGCGTAAATACAACAGTAAATAGAATACTTGGATACTATATGAGGATGAAGTCCATATTAGCACTAAATAAGTGCTGCAAAGGTGCCGGGGGGCTCCTGACAGGCAAAGAAGCAAGGAAATAAGAAAAAAGCATTGATTAAATACAAAGGGAAATAACAATCAGAGTGCCCTGCCGGAAAAATCGTATCTATTACGACGGCAGGGTAATTTTATAACAAGAAAGTTTATCACTTATAACATAAAATTTTACAAATTAGGATATTGAGAAAATTGTATAAATGTGTTAATATACAAAATATATTAGCGATAGCTGGTATATTTCACAACTCGTTCAGGCTGGTGATGCCCCACAACGTTACCAGTCTGGCTCCCTCAAACATAAAGTACTGTGGCTGTCGTATATCAAAATCTATTATACGGCAGCCATAGTATTATTTTTCTTCTTTAGATTGTTCGTAAGCAACAATGGCAATTTGCTTATTTAACTTATTGCCGATTGAATTTTCCAAAGCGTCAATTTCACTCTTGCATGAAGCATTAATCTCTGCGAACTTATAATCATTATTGTTGGTATTTTTAGGTTCCATAATGCACACTCCTTTTTTGAGATATTATTTCTTATTTTTTTGGTTATTATGTGTGGAAAAAAGTGGAATCACAGATAAAATGTCCATAAAAAGAGGGAGGCCAGTACTTTAACAGTACTGGCAGAGTTATGAAAAAGATTTATATAAACCAATAATAGGATAGTTGTTTGTCGAAGTCCAGCGGCAGCTTACATAACAAAGTGTTAGGTAAAACCGCTGTTCTTCATTTGATATACTTAGTATAACGAATATTTGTGTCCGAAGTGTGGCAAGGAAATAAATCATTTATAAAAAAGCTTTAGATTGTATTAAGAAATTGGTAGGAAAAAATAAAAGGTAAGGGTATGGTAAAGAATGAATAGGTTTTGAATGGTTCTGCACCATTGCAGCGGATGGCAGAAATTATCTGTCTCGATGACTGAAACTGGGTATTCAAATAGATTGGGTAAATTTACAATGGTGTAAAGAGGCAAAGGAAATATTGGGTACAGAATGTGAGGAGGGGTTATAAATGTTAGGTCATATTGGATTTTCTTATATGGGGTTAATCTTTTTACTGATGCTGAGGATACCAAATGTAATCTGGACCAAAAAGCAGCCGCGTGGTTATGAGACTCAGACGCAGAGGTACTCTGGCTTGGTGTGAGTGAGTTTGATTATATATAGTAAATGGATTAGAATAATACAAAAAAAGAATACCTGATTAAAAGGTATTCTTTTCAACTATGCGGGAGATGGGACTTGAACCCACACGTACATGCATACACAAGATCCTTAGTCTTGCCTGTCTGCCAATTCCAGCACTCCCGCTTATGTAGTTATATCCGCTGTGACGTTTAGCTCTCAGCTGCGAACAGATAGAATTATAGCATTGGTTAGAATAGATGTCAACACTAAAATCGAAAAAATTTGAAAATTTTTTTATTGTATAAATTTTTGAAAAAATTTAAAATTCTTGTTGACAAGCAGTGATAAATATTGTATTATGTAACATGTAAGTTACGCAAGTGACTACATAAAACGCGGAAGTGGCGGAATTGGCAGACGCGCAGGCTTCAGGTGCCTGTGGTAGCAATACCGTGTGGGTTCAAGTCCCATCTTCCGCATTTATAAATTAATATGTATTATCTTTTGGTAGTCTTCTATTGTGAAGGCTATTTTTTGTTGTATACAACTTATAAGATGCGCAGTCTATTGGAGCCGCAATTCAGAATATGACATTTTCTGCATCGGAGTCCGGTATGGGCAGCTTAGGATCTGCGATACGTTTTTTGCGCACCAGGAACTTATGGACTGAAAAAACCACATAATACGACATTATAACAGAAAAAAGATGCAAATATACCATTTTGCATCTTTTTTTGCGTCTAATTTTGAAGGAGTTTACAATTGATAATTCGATTGATAAATGATATACTTATGGATAAGTTAAATTGATAAGTCAAAAACCCCGCTGCAAGCAACGGGGTATTTGAACCTCGCGGCAGTCACTAAATGGATGCGCCAGCGTGTCCGTTTGGGCCCGCGGGAATAAAGAAGAATGATTGAATTTAGAATGGAGAACAGGATGAAGAAGCTAGACGATTATGTAAGAAGTATCCCGGATTTTCCGGAACCAGGAGTTATTTTCAGAGATGTTACCAGTATTTTGCAGGATGCAGACGGATTAAAACTTGCAATTGATTCCATGCAGGAATTAATTGAAGATATACCGGTGGATGTAATTGTTGGAACAGAATCCAGAGGATTCATTTTTGGAATGCCCCTGGCATATAATTTGCATACTTCCTTTGTACCTGTGAGGAAAAAGGGGAAATTACCCTGTGAGACAATTTCCGAGGAATATGACCTGGAGTATGGCAGTGCTGAAATTGAAATTCATAAGGATGCCATAAAGCCAGGACAAAAGGTTGTTATCATTGATGATTTAATAGCTACAGGCGGTACCATAGAAGCCAGCGTCAAGCTGATTGAAAGCCTGGGCGGAGAAGTGGTTAAGATTGTATTTTTAATGGAACTTGCGGGGCTGAAAGGCAGAGAACGCCTGAAAGGATACGATGTTCAGTCAGTACTCTGCTACGAAGGGATCTAGTACTGCATTGTACTAATAACTATGAAACTAGCACTCGCTATCTTTGCCAGGTGCACGTCTGTGAAGCTAATCGTAGCCCACTACGCCGTTGCAGATGCATACCTGACGCAGATATCAGGTACTCTGCCGGAAAGCAATTTTAAAACACACTATAGCGAATATAACAATTAGAAGACGGTGATATGAATGCCAATGAATGGGACGATTAAAAATGAAAAATTAGATAAGATTAAAAAGGCGGATGCCATTATAAAGGGCATGGCTGATTTTACGAGCCCGGATATTCTGTATGAAGAGCTGATCAGCAGTGTTCGGAAATATCATCCGTCTACCGATATCTCGCTGATTGAAAAGGCGTATCATCTTGCGAATGATGCCCACCAGGATCAGAAGAGGAAATCAGGTGAACCATATATTATCCATCCCTTAAGTGTAGCAATTATACTTGCAGACCTGGAGCTGGATAAGGAAACCATTGTTGCAGGACTTCTGCATGATGTAGTGGAAGACACGGTACTGACTTCGAACGAGGTACGCAGGGAATTTGGCGCAGAGGTGGAACTTCTGGTGGATGGTGTAACCAAACTGGGACAGCTGTCCTATTCTGCAGATAAAGTTGAGGTTCAGGCGGAAAATCTGCGTAAAATGTTTTTGGCTATGGCGAAAGACATTCGGGTTATTTTGATTAAACTGGCGGACAGACTGCATAATATGCGGACGCTGAGGTATATGAAACCGGAAAAGCAGAAGGAAAAGGCAAGGGAAACCATGGATATCTATGCTCCCATTGCCCAGCGGCTTGGTATCTCTAAGATTAAAGTGGAACTGGATGATCTTTCTCTGAAATATCTGGAGCCGGAAGTGTATTATGACCTTGTGGAAAAGGTTTCGCTGCGTAAAACAGAGCGGGAACAGTTTGTGCAGAGTATTGTCGACGAAGTCAGCCTCCATGTAGAGAGCGCCGGGATCCGTGCGCAGATCGATGGAAGGGTGAAACATTTCTTTAGCATCTATAAAAAAATGGTCAATCAACAAAAGACGATTGAACAGATCTATGATTTGTTTGCAGTTCGGATCATTGTGGACACCGTGAAGGATTGTTATGCAGCTCTTGGGGTCATTCATGAGATGTATAAACCGATTCCGGGGCGTTTTAAGGATTACATTGCAATGCCTAAGCCCAACATGTACCAATCCCTGCATACCACCTTGATTGGCCCCAGCGGTCAGCCTTTTGAAATTCAGATTCGTACCTTTGAAATGCATCGGACGGCAGAATTTGGTATTGCTGCCCATTGGAAATATAAAGAAAGCTCCGACGGTAAAAAAGGAGTGGCTGAGCAGGAAGAAGAAAAGTTGAGCTGGCTGCGTCAGATCTTGGAGTGGCAGCGTGATATGTCCGACAATAAGGAATTCATGAGCCTTTTAAAAAGTGATCTGGATTTATTTGCCGAAAACGTATATTGTTTCACACCGGCAGGAGATGTGAAAAATCTTCCCAATGGTTCCACGCCCATTGATTTTGCTTACAGCATTCACAGTGCAGTAGGAAATAAGATGATTGGCGCCAGGGTAAATGGAAAGCTTGTGAATATTGATTACGTGATCCAGAACGGAGACCGGATTGAGATTGTAACTTCACAGAATTCCAGAGGTCCGAGCCGTGATTGGCTGGGCATTGTAAAGAGTACCCAGGCGAAAAATAAAATCAACCAGTGGTTTAAGAACGAACTGAAAGAAGATAATATTATTAAAGGCAAAGAAATGTTCGCCCAGTACTGCAAATCAAAAGCGATTGTAGTAAGCGACATTACTAAGCCGGCATATATGGAAAGCGTGATGCGCAAGTATGGTTTCCGGGACTGGGAATCGGTATTAGCTGCCATTGGACACGGCGGGCTGAAGGAAGGCCAGGTGGTGAACAAACTTCTGGAAGAGTACCAGAAACAGCATAAGAAACAGATCACGGATGAAAATATTATTGAAGCAGCTGAATCAAAAGAAAAAGTCCGCATTGCCAGAACCAAGAGCGGAATTGTGGTGAAGGGCATTCATGATGTAGCGGTACGTTTTTCAAAATGCTGCAGTCCGGTACCCGGTGATGAAATTGTAGGGTTTGTCACAAGAGGCAGAGGAGTGTCTATCCACAGAACCGATTGTATCAACATCGTTAATCTGGGCGGAGAGGATCGGGTTCGCCT
The DNA here is from genome assembly GCA_018365455.1 of Clostridiales bacterium. Classification (GTDB taxonomy): domain Bacteria; phylum Bacillota; class Clostridia; order Lachnospirales; family Lachnospiraceae; genus Robinsoniella. Next base: position 29,134 of record JAGZJZ010000058.1, on the reverse strand, counting down.
TATTGATGCTGAATGGCAGGAGCCGGAAGAGACAGGATCTAATGGACTTTACACGGCAGAGATTAAGATTTACGGCAATAACCGAACCGGACTGCTGGTTGATATATCCAGGATTTTCACGGAGCGTAAAATTGATGTTACCAGCGTGAATTCCAGAACAAGCAAACAGGGAACGGCAACCATTGCCATGAGCTTTGATGTGCCGGGACGGGAAGTATTAAACAGTCTTATTGAAAAAATCAGACAGGTGGAGAGCGTGATTGATATTGAACGTACCACCGGATAAGGAGTAAATAGTATGAGTAAGCTGCATATCGAGAAGATGGTGCTGGGAATGGTGCAGACCAATTGTTATCTGGCAGTCAACGAAGAAAATAGAGAAGCTGTTATTATTGATCCCGCAGACAGGGCACAGGCAATTATACAGAAGGTAAAGAGCCTTCAGGTTAAAGTGGCAGCTGTTTTATTAACCCATGGTCATTTTGACCATATCGGTGCAGCTATGGATTTAAAAAAAGAGTTCCAGGTTCCGGTCTGTGTATTGGAGCAGGAGAAGGTGATCACAGAGGATAACAATTTAAACTTATCCTCCATGTTTGGACTGCCGTTTGTCGTTAAAGCAGACCGCTTCTTTCAGGATCAGGAAGAGACAGAACTTGCGGGCTTCAAAATCAAAGTACTGCATACACCGGGACATACAAAGGGCGGGGCGTGCTATTACCTGCCGGAAGAAAAGACCTTATTCAGCGGGGATACCTTATTTTGTGAAAGTATCGGCAGAACAGATTTTCCAACCGGAAACCAGGCGGAATTATCAAGATCGGTAAAAGGGCTGTTAAGCACTCTGCCGGAAGATACGAGGGTCTGCCCCGGTCATGAATCGATGACAGATATTGCTCACGAAAAAAAATATAATCCTTTTGCTTAATAGCGTTTTACAGGGAAAAGTGTGAAGCAAAAATTGTTTCAAACTTTCTAATGGTGCAGTACCGCAGACAGGTCTGCGGTATGCAGGAGGTACAATGATGATTGCAGTACAATTGAATAAGAAAGATTTCGAATATGATATCCATTCACTGGTGAGAGCATTCTATCCGGGGATGGATGTACCTGTCTATTACGGTGAAGATCTGCTGGAAGATACTTTTGAACTTCAGATAATCATTTCCTATAGTGACAACGGCATTACCATAACATTTTATGGACCGGATCGTGAGAAACTGGACAGCCGCAGCACCAGGGTGGATTATTATGCAGACCGCAAGGATACTAAGAACCGGCTGAAACGCCTCCTTTATGAGATGCTCAGTGCCCGCACCGGACAGGAACTGCCCTGGGGGACACTGACCGGTATCCGCCCTACGAAGATTCCCATGGCGCTGTTAGAGCAGGGGCTTAAGAATACTGAAATAGCGGAATACATGCGTCATACATATTATTGCAGTAATGAAAAAACTTCATTGAGTGTGATGATTGCCAACCGGGAAAGCTACATTTTAAAGGATATAAATTATAAAAATGGTTATAGTCTATATATAGGTATTCCGTTTTGTCCAAGCATCTGCCTTTATTGTTCGTTTAGTTCCAGCCCTCTGTCCGTGTGGAAACACAAAGTGGACGCCTATCTGGATGCCCTTTGCAGGGAGATGGAGTTTGCAGGCAAACTTTATAAAAACCGTGAACTTAACACGATTTATATAGGGGGCGGTACGCCCACTACACTGGAACCGGAGCAGATCACGCGTCTCATGAACAAAATTGATTCCTGTTTTGATCTTAGTAAAATTCAGGAGTATACGGTGGAAGCAGGAAGACCTGACAGTATTACCAAGGAAAAGTTACAGGCTATACGGAAGCATCCGGTCACCCGGATTTCAATTAATCCCCAGACAATGAATGATAAGACGCTGAATATTATCGGAAGACGCCATACCGTAGCGCAGACCAAAGAAGCCTTTGCGCTGGCACGGGAAGCAGGATTTGATAATATTAACATGGACTTAATTGTAGGACTTCCGGGTGAGGGAAAAACTGAGGTTGAACATACCTTACAGGAAGTCGTGGAGATGGATCCGGAAAGTATTACCGTACATTCCCTTGCTGTGAAACGCGCGGCAAGGTTGAACATGTTTAAAGACCAGTATAAAGAAATGACATTTACCATTAATCAGGAAATTATGGACATGACTGCCGCCTATGTCAGCAAAAGCGGACTGTCACCTTATTATCTGTACCGGCAGAAGAATATGGCTGGAAATTTTGAAAATGTAGGGTATGCCAAGCCGGATAAGGCGGGCATTTACAATATTCTGATTATGGAAGAAAAGCAGAGCATCCTGGCATTGGGCGCAGGTGCAGCTACCAAAATTGTGCTGGATGAGGAACATATCGAACGAATCGAAAATGTAAAAGATATTAAAGGTTATATCGAACGTATTGATGAAATGATAGAACGGAAGCGAAAAGGCTTCTTATTATACGAAGGGGAATTGTAATGACAGAAACTCGTAAACAACGAACATGTCACATCATACAAATAGATCTTGCAAAAGAGATTGCCCACGGAATATGTGTCAGCAATCTGGCTAGCCGTGTGTCCAGAGAACTGGGGCTGTGTGAGAATGATTGCCACGAGATGGCAATTGCAGGATTTCTCCATGATATAGGCAAGATGGAACTTGCAAAATATATCTATGGCCGGGAAGAAGAAACCTTAACGGTTGAAGAGATGCGGTATGTTCGTACACACTCTACGCTCAGTTATGCAATTTTGCATAAAGAGGGGTATTCCCCGGTTGTTCTGGAGAGTATCCTGCACCATCATGAAAATTATGACGGAACCGGGTATCCATCCAATCTGGCAGAAAATGAGATTCCCATTGGAGCCAGAATTTTAAGAGTGTGTGATGTCTTTGCAGCTTTAACTTCCGACCGCCCTTACCGCAGGTCTTTTGAAATGGATGCTGCTGTAGAACTGATGATTGCGGAAGTAAAGAATTTCGATATGAAAATATTCCTTGCATTTTTAAGAGTCATACACGAAGATGGAATTGAAGAAATATTAAAGCAGGTCTGAAAAATGATTATGCCGGGCGACTGGTGCAAAGATTTTTAAGATATGCCTTTAGACAGAGAAAATATAAAGATTGAAATTAGGAGGATTTGTCATGATTACACAGGCACCCAGAGGAGTACAGGACTGGTACGGAGAAGAAATGCACAAACGTACCCTGGTAGAGAAAATTGCAAGAGACCTTGCTAAGACGTACCACATCTCTGAAATCATTACACCGATGTTTGAACACACGGTGCTGTTCCAGCGTGGAGTTGGTGAAACGACGGACGTGGTACAAAAAGAGATGTATACGTTTATGGATAAAGGTGACCGCAGTATAACCTTAAAGCCGGAAGGAACCTCTCCGGTTATGAGAGCTTACCTGGAGCACAACATGTATGCCCAGCCGGCACCTACCAAATTATTTTATGTGACCCCGGCATTTCGTTATGAAAAGCCCCAGAGCGGAAGACTCAGACAGCATCATCAGTTTGGTGTGGAATTTGTAGGATCCAAAAGTCCTCTGGCAGAAGTGGAAGTCATTTCACTAGTATCCACACTGATTCGTAAATTGGGATTATCCGATGCAAAGCTTCATATTAACAGCATCGGCTGCAAGGAATGCCGTAAAACATATAATGATGCCCTCCTTGTGTACTTAAAAGAACATGAAGAACATTTATGTCCCACCTGCCGTGAAAGAATGTTAAAAAATCCCCTTCGCGTGCTGGACTGTAAAGTAGATACCTGTAAAGCGATTGTGGACAAGGCTCCGAGAACAATTGAATATCTTGACGAGGAATGCAGGGAGCATTTTGAGGAACTGCAGGCGCTTTTAAATGAATTAAATGTCCCTTATGAAATAGATACCGGAATTGTACGGGGACTGGACTACTATACCAAAACAGTTTTTGAATTTGTGAATTCAGAAGGATTTACACTCTGCGGCGGCGGACGTTATGACGGATTGATCCATGAAATTGATGAAAAGCAGGATATTCCCTCTGTGGGATTTGGAATGGGAATCGAACGTATTTTATATTTCCTGGAAAAAGAAGGTGTGCAGCTCCCGGCGGAAGATGCTGTTGAATTGTATGTGGGAATTCTGGGAAAAGAAGCCAAGGCTAAAGCATATAAGCTTGTTAATGAAATTAGAAGCCATGGCATAATTGTGGAAACAGATTATATGGACCGCAGCGTGAAAGCACAGATGAAATATGCAAATAAGATCGGCGCAAAGAAAACCGTTGTGATCGGTTCTGATGAGCTTGAAAAAGGTGTGGCTAGAGTAAAGGATATGGAAACCGGAGAACAGACAGAAGTGGCTTTGTTGGATATTCCTGGATTATTTGCTTAGCAGGTATTCTCAGAAAGAATAAATGAATTTTCAGGTTTTGGATCGTATTGAATTCAAAAACCCCGCTGCAAGCAACGGGTTTTTTGATCCTTGCGGCAGTTGCCAAATGGACGCGACAGCGTGTCCGTTTGACGACTGCTCGCGGGAATAAAAAGTAACAAGGTGGATGTAAGGATCCGCTTTGATGATGGAGGATAAGTTAAATGGCAGAATCAATGAAAGGCCTAAAGAGAACACACAGATGTGCCGAGGTTACAAAGACCGAAATTGGTACCGAGATCATTGCAATGGGCTGGGTACAGAAAAGGAGAAATCTTGGAAGCCTGATCTTTGTGGATCTGAGAGATCGTTCCGGGTTACTTCAGATTGTATTTGATGAAAATGATATTGGTACAGAGGGATTTGAAAAAGCCGGAAAGTTGCGCAGTGAGTTTGTTATAGCAGTCAAAGGAATTTTAGAAAACCGTTCCGGAGCGGTAAATGAACATCTGGCTACGGGAGAATGGGAGCTTCGCGCTACGGAACTTCGTATTCTTTCTGAATCAGATACACCGCCTTTCCCGGTAGAGGAGAACATCCAGACCAAGGATGAGCTTCGTTTGAAATACCGCTATTTAGATCTTAGAAGACCAAATCTTCAGAGAAATCTGATGTTAAGAAGTAAGGTGGCTACTTCTGTACGTACCTTTCTTGCAGAAGAAGGCTTCCTGGAAATAGAAACACCGATTTTAATAAAGAGCACTCCGGAAGGCGCTCGTGATTATCTGGTACCAAGCCGTGTGCATCCAGGTAACTTCTATGCCCTTCCCCAGTCACCCCAGTTGTTTAAGCAGCTGCTAATGTGCTCCGGTTATGACCGTTACTTCCAGATTGCAAAATGTTTCCGTGATGAGGATTTACGAGCTGACAGACAGCCGGAATTTACACAGATCGATATGGAGCTGTCTTTTGTAGACATTGATGACGTCATTGAAGTAAACGAAAGACTGCTGGCGAAGATCTTCAGGGAAGCCATCGGTGTCGATGTTCCCCTTCCGATTCCTAGAATGACATGGCAGGATGCAATGGACCGTTACGGCTCTGATAAACCGGACATCCGTTTTGGCATGGAATTAAATGATATATCGGAAGTGGTAAAGGACTGCGGGTTCGTGGTATTTAAAGGGGCTCTTGATAACGGTGGAAGTGTACGGGGCATCAATGCCAAAGGGCAGGGAAGTATGCCGCGTAAGAAAATAGATGCATTGGTTGAATTTGCCAAAGGCTATGGTGCCAAAGGCCTTGCTTATCTGGTGATCAATCCGGACGGCACATTTAAGTCTTCCTTTGCGAAATTTATGACAGAAGAGGAATTAAAAGCAATCGTTGTAGCCATGGACGGAGAACCTGGAGATTTACTGTTATTTGCAGCGGATAAAAATAAGGTTGTCTGGGATGTATTGGGAAATCTTCGCCTTGAGATTGCAAAGAATATGGGAATTCTCTCTAAGGACGATTATAAATTCCTCTGGGTAACGGAGTTCCCACTTCTGGAGTGGTCAGAAGATGCGCAGCGCTTTGCGGCAATGCATCATCCATTTACCATGCCTATGGAAGAAGATTTAGATAAAATTGATACGGATCCGGGTGCTGTCAGAGCGAAAGCATATGACATTGTATTAAATGGCACCGAACTTGGAGGCGGCAGTGTCCGAATCTTCCAGAATGATATTCAGGCAAAAATGTTTGAAGTTCTGGGCTTCACAAAAGAACAGGCAGAGGAGCGTTTCGGATTCCTGTTAAATGCATTTAAATACGGAGTACCGCCTCACGCAGGGCTGGCTTTCGGCCTTGACAGGCTGATCATGCTGATGACAAAAGAAGACAGTATCCGCGAAGTAATTGCATTTCCAAAAGTAAAGGATGCATCCTGTTTGATGACCGGAGCGCCTGGGGTTGTAGATGAAAAGCAGTTAGAGGAACTGGAACTGGAATTAGCAGCTCCCCAGGAAGAAGAAAAAGAAACAGAGTAAAAAACGATAAGAACTATCCGGATTGCCGGCGGTCATTTCATAGAAAATGATCCTGCCGTCAGCCGGATAGTTATTTTTTTACGAAAATGGGAGATAATAGAGAGGAGGAAAAGAGAGGGCATATACAATGAGAGAAAAAATCTTTAGAAAACCAGGACTTACCACCTGGATATTTATCAGTCTTTTGGCTGGTGCAGCAGCAGGTGTGATTCTGCATTACCGGATACCGTCCGGATTCATACGAGATGCGGTGATCATTGACGGATTGTTTTATGTGATCGGAAATGGTTTTCTTCGGGCGATGCAGATGCTGGTCGTCCCTCTTGTATTTTGCTCTCTGGTATGCGGCAGTATGGCAATTGGGGATACAAAAACCCTTGGTAAAGTAGGATTAAAAACAATCCTGTTCTACCTGTTTACCACAGCAGTAGCCATTACCCTGGCGCTTTGTGTGGCGAATATCATAAGTCCCGGAAGAGGGCTGGATATCGGCAGCATTGAAAAAGTGGAAACAGCTGAGATAAACCGGGTAGGATTTGCAGACACTCTGCTGGGAATCATTCCACAAAACCCTGTGTCTGCATTGGCGGAAGGAAATATGCTGCAGATTATCTTCTTTGCGCTGATCATCGGGGTTATTTTGGCAAAGCGCAAAGAAAAGGCTTCCACAGTCTCTCAATTCTTGAGCCAGTGCAACGATATTATGATGGATATGACAGGCATCGTCATGAAAGCAGCGCCTCTGGGTGTTTTTTGTCTCATAGCAAAAACATTTGCAGGCATTGGTTTTGATGCCTTTGTTCCTATGCTCAAATATATGCTTGCCGTGCTGCTGGCATTGGCATTGCAGGGATTCGGCGCCTATCAGATCTTATTAAAGCTCTTTACGGGATTGAATCCATTTATCTTTATACGCAAGTTTCTGCCAGTCATGGGATTTGCTTTTTCTACAGCCACTTCCAATGCTACGATCCCGTTTTCCATTGAAACGCTGGAAAACGAAATGGGGGTATCCAAGCAGATTTCTTCATTTACAATACCACTGGGAGCTACGATTAATATGGATGGCACTGCCATTATGCAGGGAGCAGCGGTGGTATTCGTTGCCCAGGCTTTTGGGATCGGACTGTCCATGCAGGATTATCTGACTGTAATCGCTACAGCCACCCTGGCTTCCATTGGTACAGCGGGAGTTCCAGGCGTGGGGCTGATTACGCTGTCCATGGTTTTCCAGGCAGTTGGACTCCCGGTAGAAGGGATTGCACTGATTATGGGGATAGACCGTATTCTGGACATGGTAAGGACTGCTGTCAACATAACCGGTGATGCTGTGTGTACTACAATTGTGGCACATCAGGAAGGAAATGTAGACAAAAGCGTGTTTTTGGACAATTCAAATAGATTATCTGGTAAAAATTGATAAAAATGGGTTTAAATTTCTGGAAACTATGTTATAATTTTCTGTGTAGAAGTGTGATAAATATTTGATATTCGTAATGGTATATCAGATAAGTACACTTTACGGTACTTTTGTGAGAACAGAGATTGTACATACGATCAGAAAGGAAGCGTGGGTTATGAAAAGATGGAAACAAGGAAAACGAATTATGAGCATTCTGCTTAGTGCGTCGCTCATTTCTACTTCCGGTATCACTGTATTAGCGGATCATGCAGAATTGCAGAGCGAAACAGAACAGGCAGCTAATGTGGGAAAGCTTAAGGAAAATGATGTGCTACGTGAAGAACCCGGGGAGAAAAGCAAGGCAGATAATAATATGGAGACGGAATCCCTGACGGAGCCGGAATCCGGGGGAATCACAGTGGGAACGGAGATTCCGGATGAAATTGAGACAGAAGGGCTGGCAGCTACGGAAGCTATACCGGATACAGAGGTTTTCAACCGGACGAAAGAAACGGAGTCAACCACTGAAGGTAAGACCGAAACAGAAACGCAGGTTCAGACTGAGAATTTTTCAAGTAAATGGAACTATGATGTCAATGAAAAGACGAAGACGGTAACTCTTCGGAAATATATTGGCAGTGATCTCAAAGTGGTTGTCCCGAATAAAGTAAAAATCAGTAATGCGGAGTATGGCATTGTGGTAGGAAAAACAGGAGACAGGGGGAAAAACGGAGTATTTGCGAAAAATAGTCAGATAACATCTGTTCAGTTTGAAAACGGAGTGAAGTTTGAAGATAATAATATGCAGTTTGCATTTGCAAAATGCAGAAAGCTACAGTCTGTAACAGGTATCCCTGACAGCGTAGTAAATCTGAATAGCGTATTTTGGGATTGCAGCAGTATGGAGAAATTTTCTGACTGGCCCCGGAACAAAAATTTAAAAGATATAAGCAGTGCATTTTACGGATGTACAGCGCTGAAAGAGGTGGCTGATTTACCAGAGAGTGCTACTGATTTATCGTATATTTTTTTGGGATGTACGAATTTACTGGAAATTCCGGACATACCTTCAAAAGCGGAGTATTTGAATGGAGCATTCCAGGATTGCATCAGTATAACAATGGCACCGGCAATTCCAGCAAGTGCTAAAGGGATATCGTATGCTTTTTCAGGATGCAGCAATCTGGAAAAAGCACCATCCATACCAAAGAAGGTTAAAAATATAGCAGGATATCTGAAAGGCTGTGTAAAGGTTACGTCTGCACCGTCTATACCATCCGGTGTCACAAATATGGAAGAGACTTTTTCCGGCTGTGAAAATCTCATAGAATCCCCTAAAATACCTTCAGGAGTTACGAATTTAAATGAGACTTTCTCAGGATGTAAGAAACTAAAGAATGCACCAGTACTGCCAGGAAATGTAAAAAGTTTATTTTACACGTTTTCTGATTGTACCAGTATGGAAGATGCACCAAAGATTCCGGAAAAAGTAAGAGATTTAACAAATACATTCAGTGGATGTGAAAGTTTAAAAAAAGCACCGTCTATACCAAAAGGGGTTAAATCTTTGTATATGACATTCTATAATTGCATGAGTTTAACAAATACACCGTCCATACCTAGTGGTGTGAAAGAAATGGTTCGTACATTCCAGGGGTGCAGTTCCTTGATCACAGCAACAGAAATTCCGGATTCCGTGACGGCTATGCGCTATACATTTTACGGATGCAGTAAATTATCTCAAGTTTATGCAATCTCAAATAATGTTAAAGACATGATGGGAACTTTTACAGGCTGCACCAGCTTACGCCAGGCTCCGAATATACCGAAGAGTGTTTACAATATGATACGTACATTTGAGGGTTGTGTTAATCTTCAAGGGAAACTTACTATCAATGCCGATTTGAGAGAACCAATCTATGAAGATGCGATGTATGGGGAAGACGATGAAATAGATGGATTAGAAGCTTACTCTAAGGCTTTTCAGAATGCTGGAATTAATGGATCTGGCCTAACCCTCGATTACGGAAAGAATTGCAGGAATATCAACGAAATTGTAGAGTCAAAGGGCATCGGTAACGATAAGGTAAAAAAGGGTAATAAGGTAACCATACCTTCGAAACTGGATTATGTGCTGAAGTTTAACGGAAACGGTGGTAAATCTAGTAAAGATTCCAAGACGATTAAATATGGTTCATTCTATGGTACTCTGCCATCTGCCAAACGGGCAGGATATGAGTTTAAAGGATGGTACACCAAGAAAAAGGGCGGAAGCAAAATTACGTCTGATAAAAAGATTAAATCCGCAAAGAACCGTACGATTTATGCCCAGTGGACAAAGGTTAAAGTAAAAAAGGTATCCGGGATCAGCCTGTCCAGTACAACAAAGACCCGGATGGTTGTGTCAACAAAAGAAGTAAAGGATGCAAAGGGCTACCAGATTCTATATGCAACGAATTCTTCTTTTACAAAAAATAAAAAGACATTAAATACCGGGTTGCTGAATAAGACCGTGAAGAAACTGAAAAGCGGAAGTAGATATTATGTAAAAGTACGTGCTTACAAAATGGACTCCGCCAATAAGCGCATTTACGGATCATACAGTAAAGCAGCCACGATAAAAGTAAAATAAAATAAAAAGAAACTGTATCAGATCCGGCATACGATCATTAGAGTTTATCTAACGATCTGGACACCTCGATCTGTATGCAGTTTCTTTTTTGTTTCATTAACTGCCCATCTGCTGCAAATCTGTGCAGGCAGTGTTGGTTTCCTTACGAATTTTCTTCACTTTCCGGCTGGCTGAACGCGGAAACCGCAGAACTGATATCACCAAGAAGGGTATCAGAAAAGCCGTCATTGAGCTGCAGTACCCAGCTGGAGCCGTCATTTACCAGCTTGAGTTCAATATTTTTGGTCAATGTCTGTTTGTTATCCTTTAAGGCCTCTAAGAGATAGGAAGAAGTCTTGTCCGATAATTCCGAATCCGTAGCACGGATTGCAGCGGTTGTATTGGCATATTTCATAAGCAGGTTTCGGTATGTATGAAGTACACTTTCCAGGTCCAGGCTGGTAATATCCACATTGACAGTGGCAGAGTTGTCATTTTGTGTGGAGCTGTGTATCTGATAATCAAAATATTTCTCAATCTGAGAAGCCAAAGCCAGGTCAATGTCCGGATAGATCGCATTGCCGGTAGCGAAGATATCTTCCATGCCCAGATACTGTACCCAGCCCTTGGCATCCAGCTTTTTAAAGCTGTCCATATAAATTGACAGTACTTCTTCCGGTGTAATCAGAAAAGGATCTTTCAAATGGGAAACAAATCCGCTGACCAGAGCATCTTCCAATTCCGGTGAATTGTCAATGGACCAGACATCATCGTTTCGGGTAAGTGAAATTTCTGCAGTTGTCGTGATCAGGTCATAGCTGTTCCTGGATAAAAAATCGTGTAATAAAGTGAAATAGGGAGTTAAACCGGAGATTTCCTGGGATTCATTCTCTAAGGAAGCACTTTGGGCGATGAGGGCTTTGCAGAGATCCTTTGCCAGTGCATTCGTATCAAGATTTTTGATTTCGACAGCAACAGTAGCATGATCGCCGTCAATTTTTGTCGATTTGATTTTGTAAGTGAAGTTCTTGAAAAATAATTTAATGGTCTTTGCTGCTTCCGGGCTGATTTCTTCAGAGCTGGAGTGGGTATGTACCATATCTTCATATGATATGAAAGATTTAATTGTATTTTCATCCAGGTTCTGGATCAGATTCAATTCTTTTTTTACGGTTTTTTTGGGTGCACTGTCCGTACAGCCTGAGAGAGGGACAAATATCACACATAAAAAAAGTACAGACAATAACAATCTGATAGAATGTTTCTTCATGAGAGTCTCCTTTAAAAAATAAAATAGTAACAAATAATTCCGGCTGCCTGCAAAAGTAATATAGCAGGAATTCCAAGAACGAATGACCGGTGTTTTGTCTTATGTCTAAAAAAATACATACCACACAGGGAACCGATACTTCCGCCTGCCAGGGCGATGAGAAAAAGTGTCCGTTCCTTTATGCGCCATTTGCCGTGCTTTGCTTTGCTCTTATCCAGACCCATGGAAATAAAACCAATGAGATTGATCAGAATAAGATAAAATGTTGAAATTGAATACATGTGAAATCCTTTCGACAGTATTTGACAAATTTAGTAATAAGTTTCATCTCATACTGAATCTGTGTCATCTACTATAGTTTATACGAAAAAAGGCAGATTGTCAAACCTCTTGACAATTTTTGAAAAAACCGATATATTAATACTGCAATGTGTTAAAATATCTTAGGAGGATTTAAGTATGTATTCACTGGATGAAGTAAGGTCAGTAGACCCAGAAGTGGCATCGGCAATTGAAGCAGAACAAGAGCGGCAGAACAGCCACATAGAGTTGATCGCATCAGAAAACTGGGTTAGCAAGGCAGTAATGGCGGCAATGGGAAGTCCGCTGACAAACAAATATGCAGAAGGGTATCCGGGAAAGCGTTATTACGGCGGATGCGAATGTGTGGATGTTGTTGAAAATCTGGCCATAGAAAGAGCAAAAGAGATTTTTGGATGTACCTATGCAAATGTTCAGCCCCATTCCGGCGCACAGGCGAATATGGCTGTATTTTTTGCAATGTTAAAGCCAGGGGATACCGTGATGGGAATGAATCTCGCACACGGCGGACATCTGACACATGGAAGCCCGGCTAATATGTCCGGTGCCTATTTTAATGCAGTTCCTTATGGAGTAAATGATGAAGGTTTCATTGATTATGAAGAAGTAAGAAGAATTGCCCTGGAATCAAAACCCAAAATGATAGTTGCAGGTGCAAGCGCATATGCAAGAACCATCGACTTTAAGAAGTTCCGTGAGATTGCAGACGAAGTAAATGCATATCTGATGGTGGATATGGCACATATTGCAGGACTGGTAGCAGCCGGAGTTCATCCAAGCCCAATCCCATACGCTGATGTAGTAACTACGACTACACACAAGACACTTCGCGGACCACGTGGTGGTTTGATTTTATGCAGTGAAGAAACAGCTAAAAAATTCAACTTCAATAAAGCAGTATTTCCTGGAATCCAGGGAGGTCCTCTGATGCATGTGATTGCAGCAAAAGCAGTCTGCTTTAAAGAAGCATTATCCGATGAATATAAAGAATATCAGAGAAATATAGTTAAGAATGCCCAGGCGCTGAGCAAGGGACTGATGAACCGCGGTATTAAGATTGTATCCGGCGGTACGGACAATCACCTGATGCTGGTTGACTTATCCGTTCTTGGACAGACCGGAAAAGCAGTTGAGAAGATTTTAGACAGTGTGAATATCACCTGCAATAAGAATACCATTCCAAATGATCCTCAGTCAGCATTTGTAACAAGCGGTGTAAGGCTTGGAACACCTGCAGTTACCGCCAGAGGTATGGTAGAAGCGGATATGGATGTGATTGCAGATGCAATTGCAATGATGCTTCAGTCACCGGAAGAAAACCATGACAAAGCTTTGGCACTTGTACGGAGTCTCACCGAAAAATATCCATTATCATAAATTTATCAGGAACCACTTTTTCCAGAATAAGCAGTAAATTCAGGAAAAGGTGGTTTTTGAATTTTATGTGAAATTAATGAATTCTTAATGACACACATAGTGGCAGGTGGTATAATCAACATTATTATGGGTTTATGGAGGTAAACAATGGATAAGAAGAAAAAGAAACTTATAATTGTTATAACAGTTATCCTGGTTTTGGCAGTGATAGGTTTAGCGATATGGTTTTTCAAATTCAGAGGGACAGGCACTGCTTCGGGCAAGAATGCCGTATATGTGGATTCCGTGGCTAATCTGGCCGGTTTATCCAGTGGGGACGGCTTAAACGGAAGATATTCCGGCGTTATTGAACCGCAGGAAACCTGGAAAATTGAAGTGTCTCAGGATAAGAAAATAAAAGAGATCTATGTGGAAGAGGGGCAGGAGGTTAAAATAGGGGATAAATTATTTACCTATGATACCCAGGAATCCGAAGACAGCCTGAATCAGGCGCAGATTGATCTGGAGCGTATTCAGTCTGACATAGATACCGCTAATAATAATATTGCAGAACTGGAAAAAGAGAAGAAAGAAGCCGGCGCAGATGAACAGCTGAGCTATACAACCCAGATCCAGACTGCACAGAACTCAGTGAAGCGGTCAGAATATGAAAAGAAAACAAAAGCAGTTGAGATTGAAAATCTGAAGAAGACCATTGCAAATGCGGATGTGCTGAGCGAAATAGCAGGTGTTGTTAAATCGATTAATAAGGATGGTACTGCTACAACCAGTACAGGTGAAGCAGAACCTTTTATGACGGTATTGGCTACCGGGGATTATCGTGTAAAAGGAAAAGTCAATGAACAGAATATGTCCTCTATTATTGAAGGTAATCCGGTTATTATCCGTTCCAGAGTGGATGAGAATAAGACATGGAAAGGTACACTTACATCAGTGGAAACAGACAAGCCGGAATCCAGCCAGAACAGTATGTATATGAGCAGCGGAAGTTCGGATACAACCTCCAGCAACTATCCGTTTTATGTAGTTTTGGATTCAGCTGACGGTTTAATGCTGGGCCAGCATGTTTATATTGAAATGGATAATGGACAGGAAGACCACAAAGACGGAATCTGGCTGGACAGCTATTATCTCATTATGGATGAAGAAAAACCGGAAGAAGCCTATGTATGGGCGGCAGACGGGAAGGATAAGATTGAGAAACGAAAAGTTACACTTGGGGAATTTGATGAAGATCTGCAGAAATATCAGATTACAGAGGGCTTAGCAGCAGAGGATTATATTGCTTATCCGGATGATACCATCGAAGATGGAGCTCCGGTAACCAGAAACATTAATGATCTGTCAGGACAGAATGGAGAAGATGGTGAAGAAGGCGGCGACAGCGATCTTCAGGGCGGCGAAGGCGCCATGCCGGGAGGAAGCATGAACGGCGACAGCGGAGCCGGCAGCATGGAAATTCAGAGTTTTGACGAAAATGATGAAGGTGATAATAGTGATTCGATTGATTTTGCTCCAGGTGATGTAGAAGGACCAGATGATGCAATGGATGAAAATGATGCTGAAGGAAGCGTATCAGCGCCGGGACCTGTAACAATTGAAGGTGATGGTTCTGCTCCGGCTTCAGCAGGCAATTGAGAAATGGAGGCAACAAAGTGATTCTTGAGTTAGATCATATCTATAAAGATTATATTCAGGGCAAAATGGTTGTCCCGGTATTAAAGGATGTTTGCCTTCATGTAGAAAAGGGTGAATATGTTGCAATAATGGGACCATCCGGTTCCGGAAAATCAACGCTTATGAATATTGTCGGATGTCTGGACAAGCCGACAAAAGGAACATTTTTGCTGGATGGACAGGATGTACTGGGATTAAAAGAGGAATCCATAGCGGATGTACGTCTAAAGAGCGTAGGATTTGTATTTCAGACCTTTCAGCTGCTTCCCAGACAAAGCGCACTGGAAAATGTTGCATTACCTTTGATTTATGCAGGTGTTCATAAAAAGGAACGTTTGAAAAGAGCGGCACAGGCACTGGAAAGAGTGGGGCTGGAAGACCGTATAGAGTTTAAACCGACACAGTTATCCGGTGGGCAGAAGCAGAGGGTTGCAATTGCCAGAGCACTGGTAAATAATCCGAAAATAATTCTTGCAGATGAGCCTACAGGAGCATTAGACTCCAGATCCAGCAAACAGGTTATGGAGTTATTTGAAAAGTTAAATGAAGAAGGGGTAACCGTTGTTATGATTACCCATGACCCGGGCATTGCAAAATGTGCAAAAAGGACGGTATATATATTTGACGGAGAACTCTCTGAAAGCAATCCAAAGGAGGAGGTTACCAAGTGAAAAAAATTGCCATAGCAGGTATATGTATAGCTTCTGTTCTTGCAGTCGGTGCCGCCGGGTTTGGAGTATTTAAAGTAGTGAAATCTGGTGGTGATCCGGTCGAAGTCATTCCGGTTTCCCAGTTTCAGGGAATGGGGATGATGGGAGACGGAAGTACACTGTATGCCAATATCGTATCTGATGTCAGCCAGGAAGTACATCTGGCATCCGATCAGATTGTAAATGAAGTATATGTAAAAGAAGGGGATAAAGTTAAAGTAGGTGATAAGCTGTTGTCTTATGATACGACGCTTATGGAACTGAATCTGGAGATGTATGAATTGGATGGTAAGACACTGGAATTAAAAATCCAGGGATCCAAAAATGATCTTGAAAAGTTAAAAAAGGTTACACCTCTGCCAAATTCAGCCAGGAACAACAATGTTCCCAAGCAGTCGCCTGTTGATGATTCGGATGATGGACCAGGTGATGAAGCAAGGGCAGTACTGACTGATCATTTTGTGACGGCTTCTATGAGCCAGATGCAGGGAAGTACCAATAGTACGGATAGTACGGACAATACCGGAAGTACAGGAGAAACCAATACTACGGATACTCAGGCAAGTGAAAGCAATGACAGCACAGATGCCCCGGAAACAAAACCGACAGACAGCCCGGAAACGCCGGGAGAGACAAACCAGCAGACAGACGCACCATCCACAGAAGCTCCGTCAGAATTAAACAGTGTAATTGTAAATATTGGTTGGAATCATGGCACCAATGCAGTGACGGATTATCCTTCCGGAGTGAAAGTTGCTTTGATGAATGGAGACAAGCAAGTGGATGTCAGGACATTGACCGCAGATAATAAATGGAGTACAACGTTCTCCAATTTAGATCCATCCGGGACCTATACCGTTAAAGGTGAAGAGGTAGCAGAATACACGCTGATTGCAAAAGAGAAGCCGGCAGGTACCTTTACATTGAATTATCATTACAATGAACCGGCAGATTCACCTGCAGCTTCAATTAAGCCTTATGATATCCTGGATTATAAGTCCGAACCCTATAAGGGAGAAGGTACAAAGAAAAATCCCTATGTCTTCTTCTGCAAGGATGGGACGGTAGTTAAAGGTTCCTTTATTAATAAAATGCTGGGATTTGATGAAAAGGGTGAAAAGTCAATCCGAAGCGGATATCATGCAAAACTGGAAATCCGTGAAGCGGATTCCCTGACGGGCGGATTTATAAAATCCATAGGATTTGATGGAACCATTAAAGTTACCCATGGATATGCGCCTGGAACCTCCTGGGTATTTACCAGCGATGGAATTAAAAAACAGGAAACCGATATTAATGATCCGCCTGAAGATGATGATAAGGACGGCAACTGGGGTGATCCTGGCGATGTAGACTGGAGTGATCCTGGTGATTTTGATGAGGGTTATACCGAAGATGAATTAAAGCAGGCAATTAGGGAAAAGGAAGCGGAGATCCGTAAACTGGAACTGGATAAACGGGAATCAGACTTAAAAATTGAAAAATCCAGAAGAGAAGTAAATGAAGCTACAATTTCATCTACAATTAACGGAGTTGTAAAAAGTGTGGGAGATCCCAATGTTGGTGAAATTGACGGAAAAGCTTTCGTTGTGATTACCAGCGATCAAGGGTTGTATGTAAAGGGTGCTATCAGTGAACTGAAGCTGGATACAATCAAAAAAGGAGATGTGGTCCAGGGAATGGGGAATGAAAGCGGAATCAGTTTTGCTGCAACCATTACTGAAATTTCTCCTTATCCCGAAGATTCCAACAACTATGGATTTGGGGAAGGAAATTCGAATTCCTCATACTATCCGTTTACGGCGTATATTGAATCAGCAGACGGTTTGAGTAACAATGAATCAGCTCAGATCACAATCAGCGGTGGTTCGGGAAATGCGGATACGATTTATTTGTACAAAGCTTATGTAAGAACTGAAAACGGACAGAGCTATGTCTACAAGGTAGACGAAAATAAACGGTTAAAACAGCAGTTTGTTAAGACCGGAAAAACATTATTTTCACAGTACATTGAAATTAAAGAAGGTTTAACCAACGAAGATAAGATCGCATTCCCATATGGTAAAAATGTTAAGAACGGTGCAAAAGTAAAAGATGCTGATGACACCAGTGAAATGATGTACTAGGAGGTGGAACAGTGTTAGAGAATATACGATTGTCCTTTCAGGGCATCTGGTCACATAAGATGAGGTCATTTTTAACCATGCTGGGTATCATCATCGGTATCGCATCTATTATTTCCATTGTTTCCACAATCCAGGGAACCAATGAGCAGATTAAAAAGAACCTGATCGGCGGCGGCAACAATACGGTAACAGTAAGCCTGAGCCAGGGTGACTGGGATGATTATTCCCTGTCCGATTACGACTCTCTGCCTAAGGGAGTGCCCGTAATCTCAGAAGAGACAAAAAAAGAGATCAGTGATATAAACGGCGTCGAGAAAGTATCATTATATACAAGAAGAGCGTATGCTGATGGAATCTACCATCAGAATACCAGCTTGGACGGCGGAGGAGTCTACGGAGTAGATCTGGATTACTTTGCCACATGCGGCTACATAATGAAGACCGGGCGTCCATTTCTACAAGATGATTACAAAGATTTTCGTAAAGTTGCAATTCTGGATGAGTCGGCAGCTACCAGTCTGTTCCAGGATGAAGATCCCCTTGGACAAACCATAGAAATAAAAGGAGAGCCATTTACCGTAATCGGTGTGGTGGTAAAAAGTGATCAGTTTGAGCCGGTTATTAATTCTATGGAAGATTATGCAAACTATAAGGGGAATGAAGCAAGCGGTATTGTTTACCTGACCTCTTCAGCCTGGTGTATCCCATATCAGTATGATGAGCCTCAGAATATAGTTATGAAAGCGGAGAGTACGGATGATATGAGTACAATCGGCAAGAAGTGTGCAGACATTGTAAATGCCTCTGTTACAAATACTGATAATATAAAATATAAAGCTTCCGATGTATTGCAGATTGCGAAGGAAAAAGAAGAACTGAGCGCAGCTACAAACAATCAGCTGCTGTGGATTGCAAGTATATCCCTTCTGGTAGGCGGTATCGGTGTAATGAATATTATGTTAGTATCGGTTACGGAACGAACCAGTGAAATCGGTCTGAAGAAAGCGATTGGTGCTAAGAAAAAGAGCATCTTAGGACAGTTCCTTACCGAGGCGGCGGTGTTGACCAGCCTTGGAGGTATCATCGGCGTTATAGCGGGCATTATCCTCGCCCAGGCGATATCTAAGATATCGCAGATTCCGGTGGCAATCAGTGTTCCGGCAATTATCGGTTCTGTTATTTTCTCAATGCTGATCGGAATTATCTTTGGTTTGCTTCCCTCTGTTAAGGCAGCGAAGCTGAATCCAATTGATGCACTGCGTCATGAATAAGTTTTTATAAAGAGAAGTAAAGAGAATTCGGATCTCCCCAAAGCAGCTCATGCATATGTGAATGGCATTGCTGCTTTGGAGGGATTTTTTGTTTTAGCAACAGCAAAATTTGAAAAGATATAACATATTACAAAATAATTCTAAATATTCAAAAAAAGTCCTTGCTTTTCTTTGCCATAATATGCTATACTACATAGGCAAAAAATAACACACGTGCATGGATTCCGAAGACGGTGCCGAATGTCCGGTTTTGGAGGAAGAGTGAAGTGCACGGAGGAATTTAACCAAAAAGGAGAAAAAAACATGAGCGTAATTTCAATGAAACAGTTACTTGAAGCAGGTGTACATTTTGGACATCAGACAAGAAGATGGAACCCTAAAATGGCTCCGTACATTTACACAGAAAGAAACGGCATCTATATCATCGACTTACAGAAATCTGTAGGTATGGTTGATACAGCTTACAAGGCAGTTTCTGACATCGCAGCAGAAGGCGGCACAATCTTATTCGTAGGAACAAAGAAACAGGCTCAGGACGCTGTTAAGAGCGAAGCTGAACGTTGCAACATGTATTTTGTAAATGAAAGATGGTTAGGCGGTATGCTTACAAACTTCAAAACCATCCAGAGCAGAATTAACCGTTTAAAAGAAATCGAAGCTATGCAGGAAGACGGAACATTTGATGTTCTTCCTAAAAAAGAAGTAATCGCATTAAAGAAAGAATTAGATAAATTACAGAAAAATCTGGGCGGAATCAAAGATATGAAGAAGATCCCGGATGCAATCTTCGTTGTAGATCCTAAGAAAGAAAGAATCTGTGTACAGGAAGCTCATACACTGGGAATTCCGTTAATTGGTATTGCAGATACAAACTGTGATCCGGAAGAACTGGATTTCGTTATTCCAGGTAATGACGATGCAATCAGAGCTGTAAAATTAATCGTTTCTAAAATGGCAGATGCTGTTATCGAAGCAAACCAGGGTGCAGAAGCAGATGTTGCTGAAGAATTCATGGATGCAGAAGCAGAGACAGAAGTAGAAGCATAAGAGCGATAATGATAGAAAACGGAGAATGCGCACTAATTTAGTGCGCACTTTCTTAAGTAAAGTAGAAATTTAAGATAGAAATTAATGTAATTATGCAGTTATTTTCAAGTGAATTGAATATTAACGCAAATGATAGTTACAATATAAATACAAATTCAGGAGGAAGAATAAAATGGCTATTACCGCAGGAATGGTAAAAGAATTAAGAGAAACGACAGGCGCTGGTATGATGGATTGTAAAAAAGCGCTTACAGCAACTGAAGGCGATATGGACAAAGCTGTTGAGTTCTTAAGAGAAAAAGGACTTGCTACTGCTCAGAAAAAAGCAGGAAGAATCGCAGCAGAAGGTCTTTGTAAAGTTCTTGTATCTGATGATGATAAGAAAGCAGTTGTAGTAGAAGTTAATGCTGAGACAGACTTCGTAGCTAAGAATGAAAAATTCCAGGCATACGTAGCAGATGTTGCAGCACAGGCTATGGATACAAATGCAGCAGATATCGAAGCATTTATGGAAGAACCTTGGAAAGCAGATGCTACAAAGACTGTAAAAGAAGAATTAGCAGGACAGATCGCAATCATCGGCGAAAACATGAACATCAGAAGATTCAAACAGGTTACTGAAGAAAACGGATTCGTAGCATCTTACACACATATGGGTGGAAAGATCGGCGTATTAGTAGACGTTGTAACAGATGTAGTAAATGATGATATCAAAGAGATGGCTAAGAACGTAGCTATGCAGGCTGCAGCTTTAAAACCTGTTTATACTTGCAGAGATGAAGTAGATCAGGAATACATCGAAAAAGAAAAAGAAATCTTAACCGTTCAGGCTAAAAATGAAAAACCAGATGCAAATGATAAAATCATCAGCGGAATGGTAATGGGACGTATCAACAAAGAATTAAAAGAAATCTGTCTGTTAGACCAGGTTTATGTGAAAGCAGAAGATGGAAAACAGAACGTAAAAGCTTATGTTGATTCTGTTGCAAAAGCAAACAACGCTAAGATTACAATTAAGAGCTTTGTTCGTTTTGAAACAGGTGAAGGTATCGAAAAGAAACAGGAAGATTTTGCTGCTGAAGTTGCAAAACAGATGGGACAGTAATCTAAAATTAAATAATTAGATGTGAGGGTATATTGCGAAAGTGATATACCCTTAATTTTATAGTTACTTGAAAATAATTAAAAAATATAATGAAAAGTCATTTTGGAAGTACGTGGCTGATAAATGCAAAAGGTAATGATTGTTGAAGATGATGTGGAAATAAATAAGCTGTTGACAGATTTTTTGAATAAAAATGGATATGAAGTGTTTTGTCAATATGATGGACTTCATGTGTTGGATTGCTTACTTGAGAATAAAATAGACTTGCTTCTGATGGACATTATGCTTCCTTATCGGAGTGGAGATATTATGGATGGAGCAGTGGACAGCACAGACTCCGCTGAGGTACTTCAATATGCGGCAGAGATCATCGTGTCATTTAGTCAGATGCATAGTCCCGGCAACTGATCAAACAATCCCCTTGCATTTTGTATAACAGGCGCTACAATAAAATCTTCGTAATTCCCGGGTTGGGATTACGGGGATTTTTTATGGAAATTTTAAATTAATCTTGACTTTCACGGTACGTGATAGTGTATGATAAAATCAAAGAATAGAACAAAGATATTCGCCGGCAGATTTTTGTATACTATTTCTTAATTATTTCCAGGAGTTGATTACGATGAGAACGATAAGCCAGATTGCAAAATTAACAGGTGTCAGTATACGCACGTTGCAGTATTATGACGAAATTGGACTACTAAAGCCCAGTGAAGTAACATCATCCGGTTACCGGTTATATGATGACGAAGCATTAGAGCGGTTGCAGCAAATTTTATTTTTCAAAGAAATGGATTTCAAATTAAGAGAAATCAAAGAATTTGTGGAAGAACCGGGGTTTGATAAAATCGAAGCTTATAAGAAACAAAAGAAATTACTCTGTTTGAAACGCAGCAGGCTTGACAAACTGATAGAACTTTTGGAGAAACTGGAGAAAGGGGAACAGTGTATGAGTTTTAAAGAATTTGATTTGAGTGAATATATCGAAGCATTAGAGCAGTTCAAAAAAGAGAAGACGGAAGAGGTTATTAAATACTGGGGAAGTGTGGATAAGTTTAATGAATTTATCCAAAAAGTGAAAGATGACCAGGAAACCTTAGCCCCGATCGCGATTAAACAATTTGGCAGTGTTGAAAAATACACGGAGGCTATGAAATACAATCTGGAGCATTTTCAAGAATTAATGGAGCAGATAGAAGATATCGGCGGGCAGAAAGATGATATACTGAAAAAAAATGATGATCTGCATGTGAAACTGACCTCGGATATGACAAAGGATCCCACTTCAGAAGAAATCCAGGATATTATACATGAGTTGATGGAACTCTCAGAAGAGACGAGTATCGATGTAGATATGGGCGAAGGATACTGGGACATGGTGATTGATATCTATACCGGTGAAACAGGCAGAAAAGTCATGGATGAGAAGTACGGTGAGGGTGCTTCTGAATTTATGGCAAAGGCACTGCATTATTATATTCATAAACAGGAATTATAATCTGAACAGAGGGGCTGTGCTTTCGGGCATATCCCCTTTATTCAATTCAGTCAGGCATATGGTAACAACTTACACAGAGAACAATCTATACAATGGCTTCGGTAATCTGTTATAATAAGGATTAATTTCAGATTTATTTTTACAATAGAGGAGGATTTGAGATCAATATGGAATTTCATAAAATATATAGACCGTTGACCGCAACTCCTTTTAAGAAGGACGAGACGTATATGGAAATAGAGCCCTGTGAAGCGCTTAAACCCTATATCAGGTGCTTTTGGGGGACATCCGGTCCCGTTATCCGATCCCAATGCCGGGAGTCTGTGAGCAGCGTTGTGACGCCGGATACCTGTATGGATATTATGTTTGATATTGATTATACCAACAACAGGATCAGCAATGATTTCGCAGGGATTAATATCAGTTCTTTTCAGATTCATTCAATGCCTGGGGAAGAAAGGCAGATTTCTTCCTTTGCAATCCGTTTTTACGCCTGGGCAGTGATTTTGTTCTCCGGGGAATCCATGAGGGATGCAAAAGACCTGTATTGTGATGTGGGATACTATTTTCCAAAGTTAAAGAAATTACTGGAAGATAGGCTGTTTACCATGGACAGTCTCATGGAACGAAAAGCAATTGCCGAAAAGTATCTCATGGAAAATTTTCATCCGGAGCGCATGAACCATGTTGTTTCGGATGCACTGTATGAGATTTTTCGAAATAAAGGAAATATAAGGACCTTACAGCTTGCCAGGGAAGTGCATATCAGTACCAGGCAGTTAGAAAGGCTGTTTAAAGAGAACATCGGTATTTCTCCAAAACAACTCTCTTCCGTAATCCGCTATCAATATTTGTGGAATGATATTGTGGGAAGTACAAGGTTTGATGTACTAGATGCTGTGATAAAATATCAGTATACGGATCAGGCTCATTTACTCCATGATTTTAAACGTTTCCACTCGATGTCCATTCAGGAGGCAAAGGAGTTGGCGTTTAAAAATGTCGCTTTTTTACAAGATCCCAGTCGGGCATGAAAGTATAATGAATAGTGGAAAGCGGTTTAATCTTATTGTTATGTAATTACGAAATATGAAGACTAATTGTATGGAGACTAAAAATATGGAGGCTAGTGATATGAAGGTTCATGATATGGAGGTTCATGATATGAAGGCTAATGATATGAAGGCTAATGATATGAAGCCTAATGATGTAGGGACTAATGAAATGGAAGCTAATGATATGAAGGCTAATGATATGAAGCCTAATGATGTAGGGACTAATGAAATGGAAGCTAATGATAAGGCTAATAATAGGAAGCATGTAGATCAGAGACACATTGAAGTCTGGATACATAGAAATGCCAGGGAACTGGAACTGGCGAAATGGAATTATTATTTTGCAAATGGAAGCAAAGAGGCTGTGGTAAATGCTTTGATGCATTATCAGAATGCAGATGGCGGTTTCGGAAATGGGATTGACCCGGATAACTGGAATTACAATTCTATTCCATATGGACTATATTATGTTTTGGAAGTAATGGATGAAATCGAGTTTTACGATATGCAGCATCCCATATATGCCGGAATTAAAAAGTATCTGGATTGTCACAGTAATTTTCCGGTAGGATGGATCTTTACGGTTCCTACAAATGGGGATTATCCACATGCCAGCTTTTATAATTATGATGAAGCATATAATAGTATAGAAAGCAGGGGGATTCACCTGCGCTTTTGTGCCTTTATTCTTGAGCACTATCCGGAGTCCATACTTTATCCATCTGTTTTAGATTTGATCAAAACCATGATGGATAGATTAAAGGACGATCATCTGGGGGATATGGGACCAAGCGGATATATTTCATTAATTAATGCTATGAAACGTGTAAATTTAGAAGGATATGATTATGACCGGTTAGAAAAAGAGCTGATAGAAATCGTAAACAAGTCGATACAGAGAGATCCGGCACAGTGGCCATCTTATGGTTACCGGCCATCTGATTATATAAAATCAAAGGACAGTATCTTTTACCCCGGCAACGAGGATCTTGTGGAAACAGAATTGGATTTCCTTGCGGATACCCTGCCGGAACATGATGTATGGCCGATTTCCTGGTGCTGGTTTGAAAACTATGAAAAATATCCGAAGGAATTTGTAATCAGCGAAAATTGGGCAAAAGCCTATAAAGCAATTGAAAAAACAAACTTCTTAAAAAGATTCGGCAGATTGCATCCGTAATCGGAAATGATGGAACAGCTATGAAAATAACTATCTGATTGACTGTCTAAATGGCAGGTGGAAAGGTCGTGTATGCATAAATTGGAACCCTGCAGTACAAAATATACAGAAGCATATTTATGCAAATATTATGAAAGGCAGATACCGTCTGAATCATCCTGTGCCGGTATCTAAGTACAGCAATGCTTGTACGTATTATAAATGAGAACACGAATTATAGATTTCCACACACATTTAGGTGATATTTTTCATGAGAATAAGAATATAAGTTTCAAAGCACCACAGCATTTACCCCAATATAAGGACCCTTTCAGGCAGCTGGGGGAGAACGGTTATCAGGCGCCGCTTATTGCAGACGATCCCGATGCCCTTAATACACTAATTGATGCCGGACAGTACCGGATCTGGGAAAAAGGGGGCTTACAATCTATCCGTGAGGTGATTACATCGAACCAGATGGATTATATGGTTTCCCTGCCGATTCTTCCCAATACCAGCTTTGAAGAGACTCTTGCCGCATCAAAGCTGGAGCCCCAAATTTTACCCTTTACCAGTCCCGATTTCACACTTCCGGTAGAAGAAATGCAGGAAAAGCTTCGAAAAGATATCAGAATGGGCGCAAGAGGCTTAAAACTGCATCCGATTCTGCAAAATGTAAGTCTTACGGATGAGCGCACTTATGCAGCAGTTGAGGTCTTTGGGGAATTAAGACTGCCGGTAACTGCACATTGCGGAGTAAATGATTATTATAAACCGGGCAGCCCCTATCAGAATATAGCACCAAAGGAGTATGGAGCCCTTCACTATATGCTGGCATTGATTGAACGCTATCCTCAGTATATTCTAATACCGGCACATGCTGGTGGGGAATGCGGAAAGGAATATCTGGAATTGGCGGAAGCGGTTCGAAAGCATAAATGGGAGCATGTATATACAGACACTTCCTTTAAGGGGGCAGAGGTAATGAAAGACCTGACAGAATTAATGGGAGAGGACAAGATCCTGTTTGGGACAGACTATCCGTTTGGAGAAGTAGAAGCTTCTATAGCCCAATGTAAAAAGGCATTTTCCGGTAAAGAAGATGTGGCAGATAAAGTATTTTACCGGAAGGCCGCAGCGCTTTTGGGGTTAATGTCATAAGTCATTTTCACAGCCGGTTCTGACCAAGCTACCGAAAGACAGTATAGACTGCATAGAGAACCGGAATGAGTAAGGCTGGCAGCATATTGCCGACCCGGAACTTCTTGCCAAAAGCAATGTTGATGCCCACGCAGAAAATCAACGCAGACCCTATGTAAGAGAGATTGGCGATCAGCTCTTCTGCCACAAAGTATCCGGCAAAATGGGCAGCCAGAGTGATGCAGCCTTCATAAACCAGGATGGCTAGTGCGGAACACATTACGCCAATGCCGTAAGTAGAAGCCAGAACCACCACAATCACAAAATCCAGTACGGCTTTGGCAGCAAGCATGGAGAAGTCTCCGTTTAATCCGTCCTGTATGGAGCCTACAATTGCCATAGCGCCTACGCAGATGATCAGAGAAGTATTTACAAAGCCTTCCACAAAACGGCTGTCGTTTTCGGCATGGAAGGCATTTTTTAATTTATCACCCAGTTGTTCCATTCTTTTTTCAATATTGATGATTTCTCCCAACAGGCATCCAAGAACCAGGGAAAAGATCAGCATCATGCTGCCTTTGGTCTGGATCACGCCGTTTTGGAACTCCAGCATTCCCTGTAATGTGCCGCTGATACCGATGAATATGGTAGCGACTCCGCATGCACACATCAGGGATGCCTGCAGTTCTTTTTTTATGCCCTTGTGCAGAAAAAGACCGATTCCGCTTCCGGCTATCACAGCAATGGTGTTAATCAGTGTACCTATACCAAACATGAATGTAATCCTCCAACTTTTGTAAACATCATTAAGGAAGATTATAACATCAGTTATGATGTTTTGAAAACAAATTTTAGAATAAGCATATAAAAATTTTATACTTTTTTATGCAAAATATTATTTTTTAAAGGTAGTATATGAAGTTTTTCCATACTATAATCATAGAGTAGGAATGAATGGCGTATGAAAGAGCAAAGGAGTACAACATGACGAAAGAACAGATGGCGGTTTTTGAACTAATCTGGAATTTAATAAATGGGAAAACAGATCGCAGTAAAGTTGATTTTACCCCGCAGAAGATTTCCTTTCCGGAGGAAATACCTTATGAACAGGCATTTATGCGGGCGGTTCCGGAAACTCAGGGAATTTCATCTGCAATGATCAGGGATCTGATAGAAGAGCTTAGAAGTAATGAAGGAATTAATATGCATCATATCATGATATTGAGAAATGGCTGTGTCATCGGAGAAACCAGTTTTGCGCCATACAGACAGGGGATGTGGCATATCACCCACTCCATGTGCAAGAGCATAACCGGAATGGCAGTGGGATTGCTGGTGGCTGAGGGCAGACTGGAGCTGGATGACCGGATTCATGATATCTTTGCGAAGAAAAATATATTGGGCGGGCTGTTCCGCCAGAAAAATGTTACGGTCAGGGATCTGCTGACCATGACCAGCGGCATTGTCTATAATGAGGCAGGTGCACTTTCCGGCAATGAATGGACGAAAAGCTTTCTGGAGTCCTCTGTTAAAGGGACATCAGGGACGGTGTTCGACTATAACAGCATGAATACCTATATGCTGTCTGCGATTGTAACCGAGATCACCGGTGAAACGCTGACGGAATACCTGACGCCCCGGCTGTTTGAGCCACTGGGAATCACAAAGTTTTTCTGGGAGACCTGCCCGAAAGGGATTACAAAGGGAGGCTGGGGACTTTTTCTGCTGCCGGAGGATGCAGCAAAGCTGGGACAGTTATACCTTCAGCAGGGAAAATGGCTGGACCGTCAGATTATACCGGCTGAATGGGTAAAGGAATCCACAACGAAACAGGTGGATACGCCCCCGGAGAAAGGCGGCAATGGATATGGTTACCAGATCTGGATGGGAGGCAGACCAGGGAGCTTTTTATTTAATGGGATGCTTGGACAAAATGTTATCGTATACCCAGACCTTCAAATGGTCATCGTGGCACATGCCGGAAGCAGGGAAATATTTCAGAAATCCACCCTTATGGATGTGATCGGCAGATATTTTGAAAATGATTTTGTACCGGGAATCGGTAAGGAAACCGTTTTGCCAGAAGAAAACATGAATTATGGCAGGCTCTTAAGTATAGAAGAGGCAGCCAGAGGCGTTAAAGAAAATCTTCCGCTGATTGAAAAGGGAGGATGGAACCGCTGCTGTATACATAAAAAGAGAAGACAGCCCAGGCAGAAGTTTGTACCGGATGACAGACAATGGGCTGCAGGCAGGGTATACGATATGGAGCAAAAGCATGTGGGGCTTGCACCCTTAATGCTCCAGGTACTCCATAATAATTATTCCGAGGGCATTAGCCGGATGGGATTTCTCATGGACGGTGGAAGATTTTATCTGGAAATACAAGAAGGAGAAGATAATCACAAAATTGAGATTGGATTTCAGGGAGCCAGAACAACCGCCGTTAAACTGCATGAAGAAGAATATCTGGTAGTTGCAGAGGGAAAATTTTCGACGGATGAAGAGAACCGAAGGGTTTTGAAAATCAGGATTACCTTTTTGGAAGAAGCCGTAAGCAGGGAAGTGAAATTTTATTTCCGAAACGAGGAAGCAGAAATCCGCTGGAATGAAACTCCCGGGAAAGATGTCATCATGAAGGGGCTGGATTCATTTGCGGCTATGCCAACGGATAATCTTATTATTAATAATCTGAGAGGGATGGTAAATCCGGAACTGTTTTATTTTCTGATAGAAAGAACCATTCAGCCAATTGTAACCGGTCATCTGACAGGCACCATTTAGTCCGCTGAAGGTTTAGTTGCTTTATACTACTCGTTTTCAGCATGACTCTGGGGCTATAGAAGGATGTTCTACTGGATGCAGTGTAGTATGTTTCGGGTGTTTATGTGTAAAAGAGGATGAAAATTTACTCCTGTTACTGATCACAGAATAAAAAACA
>JAGZJZ010000017.1 GCA_018365455.1 Clostridiales bacterium | reverse complement strand
TTCTCGGTGAATGCCCGCGTGCCGCCAAAAAGGACTTCGGAAAGGTTAGAAAATACCAGTTCTGCGGCCAGCTGACGGAGTCCATACCAGTTTCCCACGTCCATCTTTTCGTACACTACCTACATCTACAAAGCGTCCTTACTCAGCAAAACCCCAATATAATCTTTCCTACCAGAAAACCTTTTTCCTATACCCCGACGCTATTCGTAACAATTCTTCTGCATCCTCCTGTGAATTTGCATTTATGGTATACATTACACCTTCCGGGCGCAGATTTTCAAGCATCACTTCCAGCTCTTCCGGTCTAACATCAATCTGAATCATTTTCCCTGCATCCTGAATTCTTCGCAATACTTCCAGCCAGTGTGAAGCCGTAGGCTGTCCTGCACCATACACCCATTGGATCCCCTTTAACGCATCTATTTTCAACAAACGGTCTAAATGCTTCAGTGCATCCGGTCCGTCCAGATGATAGATGCTGGCATCTAAGAATTTCAGTTCTTCTTCCAGTTCTTCCACCACCAGTTCTTCATACATTTGTTCTGATATCATACAGGAAAAATCACAACAGGTTGGATACCATCTGCTCTCATGCCAGATCCCCATCCAATTCGTACTGCCTTTCTGAAAGGATGTCGTTAATGCATACAGCTCGTCATAGATGATTTTAAATCCATCCAGCAGATCCATTGCTCCTTTTTTAATAAACTCCGGATTATCCAAGGTATCCATACAGAGTTCCTGAGGTCCCCGCATGGAAACCAAACCATCCAGCCCCGGGTGTATATCCGTAATTCCCACTAAGTATTTATCATTTCCGTCTTCTACCGCTGCTTTTGTCATTTCTATCATTTTTCGGTAATACTCATTTTGGGTTTGAAGGACAAATCCACGATATTCCTCAACATCTTCATCCCTTAAAAATGGTATGGACCAGCTGGTATCCGCTCCAAATGCAAGGTCGGTTCCATAACATGCCGCAAAATAATCCGGGCCGAGATTTGGATTTAGAACCGGAAATGCCTCCCCTGCGTAATAGGTGTTCTGCATTTCCCGGTTATTGCTTTTTATCATATACTCCGTATCCATCCACTGTTCTTTTAAAGAGCCGTGAAAGCGCTCTGTTTTACCTTCTGTGTGCTTCTTTGGTGCCCGAATGCTTAAGATTGGGCGGTCATGATTTTCCAATGCCCAATACTCTTTGTACCGCTCCATTATCTTATCCCAATTATTACAATATAACATGATTTACTCCTCCGCTTTTCGAAATTTTATTCTTATACCCCTTGCATACCGCAGACAGGTCTGCGGTATTGCACCAATAGTAGTGTGAAAGAGGTTTTCTTTCACACTTATACCCTTGCATACCGCTTAATTTACCTTCTTTGCATAACTCCGGACTGATACTCAGATGGTGTACAATTACAAAACAGCTTAAACCGCTTGCTAAAATAAAACTGATCTGAAAATCCGATCATCTCCGCAACTTCACTGCATCGGTATTGCTCTTCCCGCAATAGTTCTTTGGCTTTTTCAATCCGGATCTCTTCCAGTCTCTGCATAATTGTCCTGCCTGTCTGGGTCTTGAAAACTCTTCTAATATAACTGTTTTCAAAAAATAAATTATCAGCTATGTTGCTGACAGATAAATTTGCTTCACTGTAATGGTTCTGTAAGTATTTTTCAATTTTTGTAACTAAGATTTCTTTTTTGCTGGTGATCTGGATATAAGTGCAGTCCGTTAACATTTCATATACATAATTTTTAATGATGTCTTTTACCTGATGGCTGGAATAACAATCTTTTAATTCTGAAATGATACTCTCTTGAGTCTGCATATAATCCGAAAGCTGATTTTCTGTATTATAATGAAAATATGAATGGACGCCTATGGAAAGTGCATGATAGATAGAAATCACATATTGAAATGAAAACATCTGGTTATCCGACAGTCCAAACATTTTTTCTATAATCGTATCCACCTTTGCATATTCTCTCATTTCAAAATACTTTATCAGTAAATTAACATCCTGTGTGCTGTAAAAAGTGACTTCTTTGTTTAAATTCTGGATATCACTAAAGCAGGCTATTTTTTCATTTAACTTGATACTGTTTTCATAAACCATCTGTGCCTGTTTATAAGAATTCTGTAATTGCTCCAGTCCGGACACAATATTCCCCATGGCAACTGAGTCCAGCATGTATGCCCCCTCATCTCCCAGAAGCTGGGCATACCTCCTTTTTAATTCCTCCATGGTTCTTTCGCTGGAATTCATTACATGTACAAGCGTAATACAGCTCCCATCATTTCGCAGGCAATAATTCTCAATACCGATCCCGTTCAGATAATGATGCAACAGATTTCGAATTACTGACAAATTATAATTCGCATAACCCTTTCTTATTTTGATCACGGCAACAAGTGAAGGTGAACTGGTCTGGGCTATTTCCTCATTTAAAATATCCAGATCCGGCTGGAATTCAATAATCCCCCTTAGAAATAACTCCTGCTGCATCTGTTTATTTTTCTTTGCTGTCTCAATGTCTTCGATACATTTGTTCAGTGCCTCCTGCAGTTCTTCACCGTCAAAAGGTTTTAAAAGATAATCAAACACATTGAGTTTAATCGCCTGATGTGCAAAGGAAAATTCATCATAAGCCGTCATAATGATGATCCTGGATTCCAGACTCCATGACTTAATTGCCTCACATGCTTCCAGACCGTTCATTCTGGACATATTGATATCCATAAAAATAATATCCGGAACTTCTTTTCGAATAACCTGAAGCGCTTCTTCTCCGTCTTTTGCATAACCACAGATGGAACATTCCATGGAATCCCAATCTATAATCTGACTCAGGTAATCCAGGTATATACACTCATCATCTACCAACAGCACTTTATAACTCATGATCTTCACCCCTTTTTAAATTCATACACAGGACAATACAGGTGCCAAGCGGGGTATCCTCCAGCTGAATACAGGTTCCTTCACCGTAAAAAATCTTTAAGCGTTCTGACACATTTTTTAATCCAAAGCTTTCTGAATCCGTCTCTCGCTGCTCCCCGGATAATATCAGTGCAAATTTTTCCTTTGTCAGTCCAATTCCATCATCGATCACACGGATGTAAGCCCAATCTTCCTCCAATTCTCCGGTGATCAATATATGCCCTTTTCCATTCCGGGGTTTGATTCCATGGTAAATTGCATTTTCCACCAGTGGCTGCAAGGTTAATTTGGGGATATGTAAAGCACTTAATTCTTCCGGCATGGCAATGGAATAGCTCAGGCTTTCCTGATAACGGACCGTTTGGATATCCAGATACTTCTGCAGAGCATCCAGTTCCTGGTCAAGCCATACCAGATCCAGACCTTTATTGAGAACCAGCCGGTAATATCCGGCAAGCAATTTAATCATCCGGCTGGCATCCACATGACGGTTCATATTATTCAGACAAAATATGGTATCTAATGTATTATATAAAAAATGCGGTTTTATCTGAGCCTGCAAAAGTGCCAGTTCTAACTGTCTTTTTTCCTTCTTCTCGTTTGTGATATCTGCAAATAACTGCTGGTTCATATCCACCATCTGGTTGAAGCTGGATATCAGTATCCCTTCTTCATTATGCGTATCCATGTCCGGCAGCTTCTCCGGCAGAGATTTCGTGAATTTTCTCATATGATCTGACAATGCCGAGATTGGTCCGGCTATATGTCTCGCGATCATAATTGTCAGCATATAAAATATCATAAGCAAAACCATACTGATACCAACGATCACAATGGTAATATTATTTACATCGGATAGCATTGATTTCACATCTAAAACAGAGACCAGATTCCATAATTCATTTACCTGATATTCGCTGCTGTAATATTTTTTAGTATCAGACATTTTTTTATCTAAATCAGCAATTATATTTTTTGAATAGTCCAGTTGTGAATCATAATCTGCTATCGCTTTTATACCGCTCATGGCATCCCGGTCATCGCTGGAAATCACCATCTGATTATAATCCAGTAAATAAAACTCCACGTCCTCACTGCTATTTTTATTTCGATAAATATCATATATATTTTGCTCATCCAATTCCAATATCACATAACCAATATCTATGTTCTCCTTAACATCCCGCAGCGTTTTTACATAATGCAGGCTGAATTCTGAAAAGGCTGATTCCATTTGCAAAGAATAATACCATTGTCCGGTTGTGGATATTCCCATGGAGTCAAACTGCTGGATCAAATCGTCATTACGGTCCGAAAAGATATAAGAACGGTTTCGATCCTTCTGATAAAGATCACCATTGCGATACAATACAGCAATCTGACTGACATCCGGAAACATGAGGAAACTATTTTCAATAATATTTAATATGGTCTGTTTGGCTCTACTGTCATATAAATCCGGGTACAGCGAATTACTTTTCTTCAGACCTGTGGTATTGTTTAAATTCACTATGACACTATTGCAGCAGCTATTCAGATTCGTTGACAGCATCCCTATTTGCTGCACGATCAGATTATCTTCATAACGCCTTCCCTGAATAAGTTTTTCGTACATCTGCTCTTTATATATTCCTCGCAGCCCTATGATCACACATACGGCGAAAACCGTAAAGAATATAATAAAAGAATAGCTGATTCTCTGTTGAATCATCATATTTTGTAATCTCTTTTTCATCCATTCCCTCCATTTAAATTTTAGCGATATTAACCGTACAAGAACATGTTAAAACAGACTCTTGTACCGGCAATGTCAAATACACTCCCATACATTCCTGATCATGCAAGTTCATATCATCTAATATTATAAAGGGATTGATATATCCCGACAATGAATTTAATTTTTCATTCCAGAAAAAGCCATTGCATCACTTACTTTATTGCTGAAAAATACATACAATATTATAACCGGGAAACTTGCTATCACCAGTGCCGCTCCAACCGGTCCCCAGTCCGTAGAGAACTGCCCATAAAAGCCCGCCAGCCCCAGTGGCAGTGTTTTCAGCTCATTTTTAGTAATTAAAATTAATGCCAGGCTAAATTCATTCCAGTGGGATATAAACTGATAAATGATCAACACGGAGACCGCTGATTTCATCTGGGGCAATATGATGTGAAAATAGGTTTTACAAAAACCCGCTCCTTCTATGTAAGCCGACTCCTCCAGTTCAATCGGCAGGCTTCGGTAAAAACCATAGAGAACCATCACCCCAAACGGAAAGCTTAGCGCAACATAGGGCACAATCAAAGACCACAATGTATTTGTCAAATGTAGATTTTTCACCATAACAACCAGAGGTGTCATCACTGCCTGTATGGGTATAAACATTCCGGCTATTACCATGGAATGCAGTGCTTTCGTAGTGCGAACCCGCACTCTGGACACAACATATGTAAACATCAGACAAAACAGGATTCCCAGAAACATTGCCGCCAGTGAGACCCAGATGCTGTTTTTAAAATATAAGAGAATATCAAACTGTGTGACTGCTTTGATATAATTTCCCCATTGGGGAACAATTGGCGGACCAAACGGATTCGTTACAAATATTTCTTCATTATTCTTCAATGAATAAAATCCCATCCAGATAACCGGATACAGACATATCGCCCCATAGAGAATCATTATGGTATATACGATGATCCTGGAAGATTTTATTTTTCTCTCAGAAGATCTTATCTTCTTCATGCCATACCTCCAAATCGGTTAATACTGTACATCAAATCGTTCTGTCAATTTATTAATAATAAGCATCATCCCTACACAAATCACCACAATAACTACTGCAATCGCACTTCCATAACCATATTTCTGCAGACTGAATAAAGCCTTATACATCATAATTGGCATCGTATAGCTGGAATTGCCGGGACCTCCGCCAGTCATCAGATAGATCATTTCAAATGCCCGGAATCCATAAGTAATACACATAACCACACTGACTTTAATAGTAGATACCGTTAAGGGCAGGGTGATATGAAAGAATTGCTGTTTCTTATCTGCTCCATCAATAAATGACGCCTCATAATATACAGCAGGAACATTTTTCATTGCTGCATAGATAATCAGCATATGATACCCCATTCCCTTCCAGGACTCTGCTATCACAATCGCAACAATCCCTTTTACCGGCTCATTGAGCCAGTTCTGCTTCCAGTCTGATCCTAATAAACCAGAAAGCTGATTCACTAACCCAAAATCCCCATGGTAGATTGAAATCCAAAGCTGAGCCACAACAGATACGGACAACAGAACCGGGAAGAAATATATATCTTTAAAAAACCGCTTCCCTTTAATCTTAAAATTCACAATAAAATATGCAAGGAGTGTTCCAATACCAATTTGATATACAGTCAATATCGCCGAATATAAAAGGCTGTTCCGTATGGAAACCTTTAGATCTCTGGATGCAAAAAGACGTTTATAATTATTCACTCCATTAAAAACAGCTTTATTGATGCCATCCCACTCCGTGAAACTCATTGCCGCGGATTGTATGAGAGGAATTACGATAATTATGGAAAATAAAATTACAACCGGGGCAACAAACAGACACATGGCAGCCTTTTTCTTTTTAAATAACGGATTCATCATCTTCCCCTTTCTTCCCTGGAAATTCCCCTGAATTATTCTCCTAGTGCCATAAATATACGTTCCTCAAGATCCGCGATATATTCTTCCGGCGTACTCAATCCAGTCAGCAGCAATTCGCAGGCATCCTCAAGACCGGTAATCAATTCCTGATTGTTCAAAGCCCATTCATATTTCGTTGTCGATTGGATTTTATCAAGGCTGTCTGCATAAGCCTGGTAAGATTCTGCTCTTGGTTCCAGCGGTTTTACCGGCTCTTTACGTACACTGAGAGAACCAAGTTCTGCATTAGCTATGTCTCTTGCTTCTAAAAACGATATCAACACCTTTTTCGAATATTCCACATACTTTCCTTTTGCACTTACACCATAGCCTCCCATTGCACCGGTTCCGCCGGATTTAGTCCAATGAGTCGCTTCCTCTTTTCCTGCGTCCGTAAAGGGATTATATTCAAAATAACCGATCTTATCTCCGTATCCACCAACTGCCGCATCATTAAAGAACCAACTGCCATTTACAAGCATTCCTGCCTGTCCGGTCTCCAGTAACTCAAATGCCTGGCTGGCATTTGTATTTAAAGCACCTTTGCCGATCAAGCCCATGGAAACCACTTCAGACAGCTTCTTTGCTGCCGCCAGATATTCGGGATCTGTTACCTTCGCAGTTCCGTCATCCAATCCGGTAATGCCAAGCGGCTGGCCCTCTCCTATCACTGCCATATCAAACATCTGAAGCCCCGGCCATTTCTGCTGTGCAAACAGAGCCAAAGGTATAATGCCATCCCCGCTTAACTTTTCAACCACCGTTTTAAATTCATCGTAATTTTTCGGTTCACTCAGTCCGAGTCTGGCAAAAACTTCTTTGTTATAGAACATCAGACAACACTCCGGAATAGTCGATGAAATCGCGTAATAATGTCCGTCCGCTGATTTTTTCACCTCAAAATTACCGTCCATATACTGGTCGAAAAAGCCCGTCTCTTCTATAACGGAATCTAATTCTGCCAGATCACCTGATTTTACCAACAGATCCGTTAACTGGCCTGTGCATTCAAAGATATCCGGTAATTCTCCAACTGCTGCTCTTGTTTTCAGGACACTTCCATCTGAATCTGTTCGATGTTCAATATTAATCTTTAAATCCGGATACGTCTCCTTCATAATCTCCAGCGCTCTGTCAACTTGTTCGATTGCACTGTCTGCATAATAGGTATACAGTGTCAATTCCGACGGGATATCACCCTCGCTTTTCTCTCCGGCTGCTTGCGTCTGATCACTATTTTCTGTTCCAGGTGCAGATTCTTTTGATACTGACTCGCTGCTATTGGCAGATTCTTTTGACTCTTTCGATTCCGAAGTTTCTGTAGCAGCACCGCAGCCTGCTGCCATCATTGATGCTGCAACTGCCATCGATAAAAATTTTACAATTAACCTTTTTTTCATACTATCTTCTCCTTTACATTTCATCTTTTTCTGTTTCTTTTCTGTTTCATGTTATGTATATATATTCTATCAAATATAAATTTAATTTGAAATGTATCTGCCGTGTATGAAATGTAATATTTGTGTTTTTTCACTCATTTTCCAGACTCCGCAATCCTACTTCCCCCGTCTTCCAGTCCACATTATAAATTCTCAAAAAACAATTTGACGTACAGACTGTACGTATGTTAATATAAAACAAAAGATTAAAAAGGAGGTAATACATATGAAGCACAAAGAGCATTACAACGACGAATATGTACTGGAACTTTCTTCTGCACTGTCCTCTGTAATGCCCCACTTCAACTCGCAGAACTTTTGCAGAGACATAATCGGACATCTTGACGACAAAGAATTATACGCCAGATTTGACTGTATTGCAGATGCCATGGAAAAAAGCATGGGTAATGATTATGTAGAAAATATTCAGGCTTTTTATGAACTGCTGGGCCCCGAATTGTCCAAGCCGGAAGGAATGTTTAACTTTGGATGGTGGCTTTGGCCTATTGGCAGATATGTTGAACGAAACGGAAATGAAAACTGGAAGGTATCACTGGATTTCCTGAAAGAATTGACAAAACGGTTTACTGGTGAGTTTGCTATCCGTCCTTTGCTAAAAGGGCATCCCGCAGAAGTAATGGACGAGCTGATCATATGGACACATGATGATAACGTCCACGTGCGAAGGCTTGCCAGTGAGGGAGTTCGTATTCGTTTACCCTGGGGCATAAAACTGCATGCCGCGTTGGATGAGTTTGAACGGTATACTGAAATTCTTACTAATTTAAAAGACGATCCGGAAAAGTTTGTGCAAAAAAGTGTCGGCAATAATTTGAATGACTTATACAAGGAAGCTCCACAGAAGGCGGAACATATCATTGCACAGTGGCGAAAAACACCTTCCGGCAAAGCACAGGAATGGATTATCAAACATGGAATGAGAAATCAAAAATAAGAAGGAGAAATGAAAAATGATAAAAAGTATATATCCCGTTTTAATGACCGAAAAGCTGGAAGAAAGCTGTCTGTTTTATAAAAATTATTTTGGTTTTACAGAAGCCTTTACTAGTGACTGGTATGTTAGTCTGTCACACCCGGATGGTCATGAATTAGCCTTTATTGAAGCGGGGCACGACACCATACCGGAATCCGGCAGGGCGATTATTCAGGGAATGATCTTAAACATAGAAGTGGAAAACGCTGCACAGATGTACGCAGAGATAACAAAAAAGGCAGAAGGAATAGTCATACTGCCTTTACGGGACGAAGCTTATGGACAGCGGCATTTCATTATGCAGGATCCCAATAATATCATTGTTGATATTATCGAAGCCATTCCCCCAAGTAAGGAATTTCAAGAAAACTTCAACGCCGGAGAGATACCGTCATGAAAAGAGAGGAAGCCAAACAAAAGACAACAACTGCCTTATTGAAAATTGCCAGAAAGCATTTCACACAGCATGGATACTTCGATGTATCCCTGGAGAAAATTGCAGAAGAAGCCGACGTAACAAGGGGTGCGGTATATCACCATTTTAAAAATAAACAGGGACTTTTCCTGGCAGTGCTGGAGACTGTTCAAAAAGATATTGCAAGACATATTGAAAAGGAAGCGTTAAAAAGTGATGACCGGTGGGATCAGCTTATATTGGGTTGTCTGGGCTTTGTAAAAGGTGCAAATGCCAAAAACTGCCGGCGCATCCTGCTGGTGGACGCCCCAGTAGTGATCGGCTGGGACGCCTGGAGAAAAGCAGACCGGGAAAACTCCATGCATGTATTACAGGAACATATAGACGAGTTAAAACAACTCGGTTACCTGGCGGATGATGTTGATACTAAATTAATGGTCTATACTATTTCAGGAGCATTAAATGAGCTGGCATTAAATTACCCGAAACAGGATCTGGGAGAAATCAATAAAAAAATTGGAGTTACTATTGAATATATGGTTGGTGGTTTTCGCAAAAAATAAATTTCACTATAGCAAAACTTCACGAACAGCATCCCGGCACATATCCACCGCTTTATCAATCTCCTCTTCCGTGATAATCAGCGGTGGATTAAAATAAATGACATTTCCAAGCGGCCGCAAAATCAAGCCCTTTTTTAATGCTTTTTTATAAATCTGATAACCCATGCGAAGCTCAGAGGGATAATCAGCCTTCGTCTTCTTATCCGGTGTCAGCTCGCAGGCATTAATTAATCCCAGATGCCTTATTTCTCCTATATTGGGATGATCCAAAAGTGCTTCCTCTAATTTCTCATTTAAATAAACTGCCATTTTTGCAGCATGTTCCAGTATATGGTCTTCCCGCAGTATTTTCTGTACCGCAAGTGCAGCCGAACATCCCAGAGGATTACCGCTGTATGTATGGCTGTGCATAAATGCTTTTCCTTCACTGTAATCCGCATAAAATGCATCATAGATCTGATCCGTTGTTACGGTAATCGCCATTGGCATATAGCCTCCGGTAAGCCCTTTGGAAATGCACATAATATCGGGACTTACTCCGGCATGGTCAAAGGCAAACATCCTGCCGGTACGTCCAAATCCTGTCGCGATTTCATCGGCGATTAACAGTACCTGATATTTGTTGCAGAGAGCCCGCAGTTTCTTTAGATACACTGCCGGATAGATACGCATACCTGCGCTTCCCTGAAGTAATGGTTCAACGATTATTGCACAGGTATCGTCTGCAAATTTCTCAAATGCCTCTTGGGCATGGCAGATACATTCTCCATCACAGTGATCCCTGGATTTTCCAAATGGACACCGGTAACAGTCCGGCGCCCGGATCCTTATGGTATCCATCAGCATGGGCTGATAAATCTTCGCATAGAGATCCATACTTCCTACGGACAAAGCACCGATGGTTTCTCCATGGTACCCTTCGCTCAGGCACATAAATCTTGTCTTTTTGGGATGTCCCGTCTGATACTGATATTGGAATGCCATCTTCAAAGCACACTCTACTGCTGCGGAACCATTATCGGAAAAATTAAATTTAC
The DNA here is from genome assembly GCA_018365455.1 of Clostridiales bacterium. GTDB lineage: Bacteria > Bacillota > Clostridia > Lachnospirales > Lachnospiraceae > Robinsoniella. Next base: position 125,461 of record JAGZJZ010000017.1, on the reverse strand, counting down.
AGAGACCTCCCGGCAGAATCCCCGCCAGTTCTTCACATAACTGAATTGCAGGTTCATGGGTAAAATTTGCAAATATCACGTGTTCCAGCTGATCTAGCTGTTGCTTGATCCCTTCATTTATTTTGGGATTGCAATGTCCCAGCAGATTGCACCACCAGGAACTAACAATGTCCAGATAGGATTTCCCATCTTTGTCATATAAATATACGCCTTTACCATGATCTATGACAATCGGCTTTAGTTCTTCATAATCTTTCATCTGGGAACATGGATGCCAGATATACTTCAGGTCTTTCTCTGTTAAATTCATGTTTCTTCCTCCGTTACTCATATAATTGGATCAGCTTCTCTAGTGGAATGTCCAGATTCTCTGCTCCATCAGCCACACAGCCTATTACCGGTATGCCGCATCTGTGTTCAATCATTCTCTTATTGTCTTCTTCCATAGGATCTCCCGTATGGCAATGATTGCATATAATTCCTTTTACCGGCATTCCTTTTTGTTTCATATATTCGATTGTCAGTACTGCCGCATTAATTGTCCCAAGTCCGGCATCTGCAATAAGAACAGAGCTTAAGCCCAGCATTTTAATGATATCCTCCAGCCAGATTTCCTTTTCATCAAAACAGACCGGGCAGAGGATGCCTCCGCTTCCCTCCATGGTAATATAATCATATTCATGGCAGAGTTCTTGATATTTCTCCTTTATAACTTCCAAATTCACCGGATTCCCTTCCATTCTGGAAGCAAGATGAGGGGAAACCGCATTCTCATAGACATAGGGAATCATATCAGTCAGCTCCATGTCAATACCGGAAATTTTCTTCACAAAATATGCATCTCCCGGTATCAGCCCTGTTTCTGTCCTCACATTTCCACTTGCAGCCGCTTTAAAATAAGCCGCTCTCTTTCCAGCTTCCCGAAGCTTTTTTACAATGAGCGCCGTAATATAAGTTTTCCCCACATCGGTGCCCGTTCCCACTATAAAGATACTTTTACCCATGATACAGCACCGCCTTATACCCTAATTTTTCTAACAATTCCATATCCTGCCGGATACTGATCCCGGAAGTAGTAAGCATGTCTCCCGAAATTGCAGCATTTGCACCGGAGGAAAAGCACCGCTCACCTTTATCCGGCAGAAGCCCTCTTCCACCCGCCAGCCGTATGGATGCATCCGGTATCAGAAAGCGGAAAACAGCAACTATTCTGCACATTTCATCATTGGATATTATTTCATTTTCCTCAAATGGCGTCCCGGGTATAGGATTTAAGAGATTCACCGGAATGGACTTTACTCCCAGTTCACGCAGCGTCAGCACCATGTCAATGCGGTCCTCCATAGTCTCGCCCAGCCCCATGATTCCCCCGCTGCAGATACTTAATCCGGCTCTTTTTGCAGCCAGTAATGCCTCTATTTTTTCGTCATAAGTATGGGTTGTGCAAATTTCCTTAAAAAAGCGCCTGGAGGATTCCAGATTGTTATGTACCCTGGTGGCTCCTGCCTCCCGGATTTTACGGTACTGAGCCTCACTTAATAGCCCAAAGGAGACACAGACGGCGATATCTGCCGCTTTTTTGACCTGTCTGATACTTTCACAGACCTGGTCTGTTTCCTCATCACTGAGCCTTTTACCAGATGTTACAATGGAATAACGGAGTACACCGCGCTCCTCGTTATATACCGCCTGACTGACAATCTCCTCAGATGACAACAGGGGATAAGTTTCTATTTTGGCTGGATAAAACGCGGACTGGGCACAATATTTGCAGTCTTCCGAACACCTGCCGCTTTTTCCGTTAATGATGGTACAAATATCGAATGCATTGTCACAGAATTTCTTCCGTATTTCATCCGCTGCACTGCAAAGTTCCTCCAGCGGCGCTTTTGCCAGGAACATTGCCTCATCCTTTTGGATAGTTTCTAAATTCCATACTTTTTCCTTTAAATCTTGTACACGATACAATACTGTTCCTCCTCTTTCATGAAAGATGGCTGATAACCGGTTTTAATCTTTTTGCAATAAACGCAGCCAGAAAACACAGACAAATATCTCCCGGAACCGCTAGAATAAAACAATATAAGATTAAGGGCCACAGACCGATTGGCGTATCAATGACGAAATTGCTGATGAAATAGTAATACACCATTCCCACGCCGTATACAATTGCAAGTCCTGTAAAGTTGGCAGCAAGTATCCTGCCCATATGTAAGCTTCCTGCTTTTCCCGCCATATATCCCGTCACATAACTGGCTGCCGCAAATCCGATAATATATCCAAAGCTCGGTTTAAAAATGTAGCCAAAGCCGCCGCCTTCCGAAAATATGGGCAGTCCGGCAAGGCCTAAAACCATATATACCACCACACTGAGCGCTCCTAGTTTTCCACCCAGTAAAAGTCCAGCCAGCATGGTAAATAAAAATTGCAGCGTAAACGGAACTACCGGAATGGGAATCTTTATAAATGCACCAGCTGCAATCAGTGCCGTAAAGAGTGCACACATTACCATATCACTTGTCTTGATTTTTCTTTTCAATTTTTCACCTCCCATTCATAAAATTTGTTCTCACTTAAAACTCTTACACAAAAACTTCTACACCAGTTAATATATAATAGCTAATCTCTATTGTCAACTAATTTATATTTTTGGTTAACAATTCATCAAAAATGAAACCGCTGCATATTTCTCAGCGGTTTCATACTTCATTCATTATCTGCAATAAAATTTATACAACTGCCTCTTCCAGAAATGCCTTCGCCTGCGGAAAATCTTCCACCCACATCTCCACGGCGGAAGGATACTGCTTTCCATAATAAACGGTATTCTGAGCAACTCTTGTTTTTTCACTGTTAAAACCGCCGGTGGTATTGCTGTTTGGGAAAATAAAGTTTTTTGCACTGGATGTAATCGTCAGGCGGATTCGGTGACCAGGCTGAAATGTGTTGGAAATCTTTGTGGTTCTAATCCTGATGGGATACACCGTTTTCGGCTCCATAAAAACAGGCTGTTCGAAACCCTCCCGGTATCTGGCACACAACATGCCGTCAGCCAGTTTAACAGAACGTCCGTCTTCCCTAACATCCGTAATGCGGACAATAAAGTCCGTATCCGGAGCATCAGAAGAGATATATAGTTTTACCATCATATCCCCGGTAATAGTAACAGCCTTTTTTAACACCGGCGTACTGTAAACTAACACATCATTTCGTTTTTCTACCTCTGTGTAATCTTCCGGAACTTCCAGCTCATTTTCTGACATGTCGATCAGATGAGGCGCCGGATTTTCCGGATCGTAGCAATAAGTATCACTGCCATCAGCAGCGGGAGAATCCGTAAGTGAACCATTTGTATCACCGTCTGATCTGCTGCCTTGCAGCATATGTTCTGGACGACACGCTGATTCATCCGGCACCACACTTGCTGCATTACACGATATTTTGCCTGACAGCGCATCATCTTCCCGGCACGCCCCGGATAAATACAGCACTTTTTTCGCTGCATGCTTTACAGGCCAATTCTCCGCCTGCTTCCACTTATTCTCACCCAGAGTATAATACTCAACCGGTGATGCCGCATCAATCCCGTTCTCCCTGCCTTTTAGGAAATGGTCAATCCACTTGAAGAACATCAGGTCGATGTCAAAACGTATGGCTTCCATTCCCATATGAATTCCATGAATATCATAATTTGCATTTCCGCTGTGCATCCAGGGTCCAAGAATCACCTTTCGCATGCCCGGGGGATAATCCTTTGTAAGCTCCAGTGCCTGGGTGGTTCCCATTCCGTTATCATCAAACCACCCGGACATAATCAGCGCAGGCACGATACGGTGATTTGGATTCCTTGCCTGCCAGTCCGAACGCTTCCACAGTTCGTCATTATCAGAATGCTTCAGCCATTTCTGCAAGAATGGGATATCATAACCCAGTGCCGCGGGGGCTATCCGGGACAATGGACGGATTCCCAGAACCTCTTCCCAATCATCCCTTACCATAAGGGCAGGGTCCATTTTTTTCTTAGACATGGCAAACGACCATGCCAGCATTCCAGACGTGAAGCAGCCGCCTCTTCTGGGCACATCCACAAACGCACTTCCCGCGCATACAATACTTAAGATGGCACATAGGTACGGATTTTGACTGGCTGCCGCCGCCCATTGCACATACCCCAGATAGGAGCCGCCTACCATACCGATTTTCTGGTTACAAAATGGCTGGGCAGCTATCCAGTTCAGCGTATCATCCCCATCCTCCACCTCATAATAATTTGGCAGAAATTCTCCGCCGCTTAAATTTCGGCCCCGGACATCCTGGATTACAACCGCATATCCCCGCTGTACATAGCGGAAATAATTCTCTGCTCCGGCTTCTTTTTCATATGGGGTACGCACCAGCATGGTTGGAAATGGTCCTTCCTCATTCCCCGGAAGGTAGACATCCGTTGACAGTGTAATTCCGTCCCTGGTGACAACATCATACATTCCGGCATACCTGACCGGGCAGGGTGTGCAAAAATCACCGTAATAATCCAGCCAGTCTTTCAGGATGGTATCTTTTTCATACCCATCCTGTACCAGAACCCAGGCACATTCCCGGTTCGGGCAGATCACTCCTGTCAGAGCGGAGTCCGATACCAGGAAATTCTGTGGGAACTTGATTCCTCTCTGCCCCCAGATGCCATCCTTTCTCTTTGTATAGCGCTCAGAAAAGGGAGTCGTCACTTCGGGCATATTACAACCCGTGAATATTTTTTCATAAGTTTCTCTGCGCTTTAAAAACCGCATAATATCCAGCCTGCTCAATTGTTTGTATTTCTCATTCACTGCCTCGTCAAATACCGCCGTTTCTGTCAGCTTTCCGCTGGCAAAATCCAATGTTCTGCAAGAAAAACAGTCCCCTTCCTGCCAGAAGATTCCGTACAGTATGCCCGAGGTATACAGCTTCCATTGAACCATATTTCTGCCTCCCTTTAAGCTCCGATCAGCATCTTAATCAGATACGCAACACCAATTCCCACGTAGTTTCCGCAGACTCCTCCAATGACACCCATAATCAATCCGATTCCAACCAGAGAGTTCCATCCGCCGCCGGAAGCTACCAGCGCAGCCGTAGGACCGTCAGCAATGGCTCCGGTTATTGACAGAACCGCATATTCATATTTCACTTTACATAAACGCAATATCAGCAGATGAAGTGCCATTGCCCCAAAGATAACACAGGCACAGAACAGCGTAATTGCCAGTGTGGAGCCAAAAAATGCACGGATGTCCACCATAAATCCAATGGTTGAGAGATACATCATTCCGAACAGCAGCCCAAGGCTCATATTTCCTTTCAGCTTCTTAACCATTGGAAACTGTGCCATGATCAGTGAAATCGTTGTATTTAAAAGAATTTTGCCTGCACTCATAAATGACTCTGGAAAGAGTTTGGCTGATATGACCCCGGCAACTGTGGAAATGGTAATGGCAAGTGCCAGCAGATAAGCAATATCCCGTATACTCCAGGTATCGGACCCCATCAGACTGCCGGAACCGTCACTTACCTGGCGTTCTTCTTCGGTGTAATGATATGGCCATACTCTTTCAATCCATTTCATTTTCCTCAGAATCGCCGGCATTGCAAATAAAAGAATCAGTACCGGGATTCCGATTACATAATCAGCCGCATTTGCAGAGGCAATGGTTTCCTGTGCCGTATTAAGCCCTACTGCAATTGCCGTCAGGTTTGCACTTCCGCCTGTGTAGGTACCTACGAACATGCCAGCCACTTTCCAGCCTTCCGGAATGATTGATCCAAATATGACTCCAAATATCACACTGATGATACTCACACTGAAAACAGCGCAGATAATTGCAATCCATGGCTGTCTGGAAAGCTTTTTTAAGCCTTGGAAATCCACATTCAGCAGATACAGGGATACCGAAATGGGGATACAGTAGGTCCCAAGCGTACCATATAATTCATGGCTTCCCGGCACAATTTTTAAGTTGGATAAAATAATTCCAATCACGATAACAGTCAGTACCGGACCGATACTTTTCAGCGCGGAATATTTTTGCAGCCACATACTAAACGCAATCATGATAAATACTACCGCCAATAAGCTCTCCGTAGAATTAAAAATAGGTAATGTCATTAAGATCTCTTCCTCCTTAGAACGTTTTTTTTAGAAATTAATATCTAATCCGAATCCCGGCTTGTCAGAAAGAGTAAAAATATCTTCCTCCCTTGTAAATCCGCCGGTCATACCTGTTGATTCATCTTTATAGTACAGGAAGCTGTCGCAGTCCGCTTCGGTTATATTCTGTTTGGATGCAACGAGGCTCAGTCCTGCCGTGATGGCCAGTTTTGTTTCCAGCATACAGCCAACCATGCAGTTTACCCCATTAGCCATTGCAATGGCATTGATCTGCTCCGCCTGATACAGTCCGCCGCATTTCATCAGCTTAATATTCAGAGTGTCTGCCGCTCCCAGCCTGCAGGCTTTTGCCGCATCACTCGGGCTGTGAATAGACTCGTCTAACATCACTTTGATTCCTCTGGCTTTCTGGCGTATCCATGCCGCCCCTTCCATATCCCAGTCAGCAAGGCACTGTTCCACGGCTTCCACCCCCGCCTTTTCAAAGGCATCCAGCGCTTTTACCGCATCACTCACCGAATAGCCCTGATTGGCATCCACCCGAAGGCGGATATGACTTCCAACCGCTTCCCGGATTTTATGTATATTTTCTATATCCTTTTCTAAGCTGCTTCCGGTCTTAATCTTCAGGATATGATAGCCGTCTTTCTCCACGTAACGCCTTGCCTTTTCAACCATTTTATCAGTTTCATCCATCCCAATGGTGATATCGTTGACTACCTTGTTGTCATATCCACCCAGTACTTTATACACAGGCTGTCCCATCACTTTGCCCCGGATATCATAAAGTGCCAGATCGACTGCACATTTTGCAGATGTATTTCCTGCTATTGCACCATTCATAAGGGCATGTATCCGCTCAATATTAAGAGGATCTTCTCCAATCAGTCCCTGGCGGAACATCTGAAGTGCCGCTAGAACTCCTTCAATGGTTTCCCCGGTTACAAATGCCAGAGGCGCAGCTTCACCATATCCCGCAATCCCTTCATCCGTTATGATTTTGATCAGTACATTTTCCGAATAATCAATGACGGCAAACGCTACCCGGAAAGGCTCGCTTAACTGAATCCGGATTTTTTCCAACTTCACATCAACAATTTTCATGTTTCATTCTCCTTTTTATAAATACTAAAATTTTTAAGTATAATTTAAATTAATATTACTATTTATAAAAATATATGTCAATTGTTTTCTTGATTTTTAGTATTACTTAAAATGATTCCCTTTTATTTTTAGATATGCTATAATCAGTTCAGACAAAACGAAACACAGAAAGAACAATCAGGAGGATGCTATGCTTGGCGATAAACTCAAACAATACCGTAAAAAAGCAAATTTAACACTGAAAAATATGGCGGAAGAAACCGGACTTTCCATTGGGTACATTTCCCAGGTGGAAAACGGGCAGGTTGAACCCTCCCTCTCATCCCTTCGAAAACTCGCCAAATCTCTGGATGTACCCCTTTATCTGCTGCTGGACTACGAAGAAGATGAAGCTCTTACGATTCGGGAAGACCGGCAGATTCGAATGCACAACCACCAGGAATCCGTTACTTATAACTTCCTAAGCCCCCTCCCTTCCCATAAATTTCTGCCCCAGAGCCTGATGATTCGGTTTACTATTGAGCCCCACACTCAGGATTCTGAACTTCCCGTTGTTCACCATTCCGAAGAAATCGTAACTGTATTGTCCGGAACCTTAACCCTACTTGTGGGAAGCGAAGAAATTGTATTAAAAAAAGGGGATTCTTCGTTAATTAAAGAAGATATCCCCCATTTGTTCAAGAACGATCATGATACGATGGTAGAAGGAATTTCAAGCCTGACTCCTCCTGTATGGGGAAATATGGCTTTGAATTAGACACAAACTCAGTAATTCTATATTTAGAAACAAATTATAAATTACAAAAGACAGGAGCGCAATTGCCCCTGTCTGATCCCTTTACACCTAATCTGCGATTTTAATAACAGCTTTTACCACATCAGCCTTATTATTAACGCTGTAGTCCATTGCTTTCTGTGCTTCCTCAAGACTGAATATATCGGTAACAATCCCCTTCAGATTTACCTTTCCCGAAGCGACTGCCTCAATTGCCATTGGGTAAATATGGCGGTAGCGGAATACTGTTTTAAACGTCAGCTCTTTGTCTAAAGCCAGACTCATAGGCAGCGTCATTTCCCCGCTCTTGCTATAGCCCACCAGTACGATTGTAGATCCCTTTTTCGTCATATGTATAGTCTGTACGGTTGTGATCTGTGTTCCTGCTGTTTCAATCGCAAGGTCGCATCCCTTATTATCCGTCAGACGCATCACTTCCTGAACCGCATCTTTTTCGGCACCGTTGATCACGCCGTCTGCACCTAATTCCAATGCCTTATCCAGTCTCTTCTGCATAATATCCACTACATACACTTTGGATACTCCCATTGCCTTTAACGCCATCATGCTTACCAGACCGATACATCCGGCTCCCATTACAACCGCTGTCTGTCCTGCATGTGCATTTCCCTGCATAGCCGCATGAAATCCCACCGCAAGGGGTTCAATAAGCGCTCCTTCTAACGTACTGACATTGTCCGGAAGTTTAAAGCACAGATCCGCTTCATGCGCCACATATTCCTGGAACACCCCGTCAACCGGCGGAGTTGCAAAGAATACTACATCCGGGCATAAATTATATCTTCCTGTTTTACAAAACTCACAGTGGCCGCATGTCTTTCCCGGCTCCAGGGCAACCCGGTCTCCTGCTTTTAAATGTGTTACATTTTTTCCCGCCTCCACAACAACGCCGCCCGGCTCATGCCCCAGCACAAAAGGAGGCTCTACCACATAATCACCGATCGCCCCGGTTTCGTAATAATGCAGGTCGGATCCACAGATCCCTACATAATCCAGTTTTACCAAAACTTCATTGTCTTTTACTTTAGGAATTTCACGTTCTTCAAATCCCATTTTGCCAATTCCATTCATAACTGCTGCTTTCATTTTTCCATCCATAATTCTTCTCCTTTTATTCTATGTATTTTCTTTTATTAAATGTTTTATTAAAGTAATTATATTATTGTTCTATTTTAAGAAAAAGTCAATCCCTAAATTCATTTTCGTTGATTCTCCTAAATTAATTTCCAATATTTATGTAATTTGTATAAGGATAGACCCCTTCAAACAACGTCATTAAATATTGTCCTCTGTGGATAACTTAATTTTCACCCTCTTTTTGTCGTAATAATGGATATAACAAAACCGCCTGTGCAGCATAAAACTACACAAGCGGTTCTGTACTTATTAGTACATAGAAAGTATCTTTTTCGCCTTTTCCTTTAGCATATTTCTTGCTTCAATAGGCGCAATTATTTTAACATGCTCACCAAAGGAAAGCAGATAGCGGAAAGTCCAATCGCTAAGCTGGTATCTAAAAGTTACTTCCAGTGTGCCATCCTCTAATTTCTTTATGTACTTCTCTTGAAATTCGTCATAGACTTTATATGCTATTTTTTCTGAAAAGTGTAATATGAATATGGGCGTATTATATTCTTCCCGGTAGATAGGCGTAATAGAAAAATTTTCCGGTATTTGGCGGTTGAACAACTGGTTTGTTATTCCTCCCCCAATTGTTTCGCTGTTAGGTTCTTATGGCTTAACAGCAGAAATACGATTTGAATTAGTCTGTCTATCTGCATATCATCACTCTGTTATTCTGTTTTTTACGGCAAGCTGTTTCTACGCCACATTTTCGTATTTTAAATGCTAACTCCATGAAAACAAATCCTCTCCCAAATATTTGTCATGTGGCACTACTAAGCATTTTTCAATAGACTTCCAATAGCTTTCGTAAAGATTTTTTTGTGCAGCTCCATAGCTTTCTTTCGTATCAAACTCCCAATAGAGCATGTACTTAACGCTTTTTACAATGCGAGTGATTTTAGGCGGTGGTAATCCTTCTTTGATTTGCTCCATGTCTATGTGGTACTCTCTTTTGACAAATCGAAGTAAAAGTAGTCCTTTTTGCTTTTCTAAAAAACTCTTAACTTCAAGCATTAGTGCCTCAAACTCATCAACCTTTTGCGGCTTGACTTGATAAATACATATTTCAGTAAATGGCATATTCAAATCCTCCTTCGTTTAGCGCGTGTTTGCAAATGGCGGAAGTAAATTTTCAAACACGCTTTCGTCCAATTCTAACATTAGGAATACGACATCAGCATGTCGCATTCCTAATATTTATTTTTCATTACTGCAGACTGTCAAAAAAGGATTCTGCAAAACCCATGGTAACACCGTAAGCAGATGCTTCCAGTTTGTATCTTCCTGTTCTGATATAGGATGTATCTATATCGAAATTATTGTATTTCAATACCCTTTTATTCAGATCCATGCGGAACTCTTCCAGATAACCGCCCACATAACCGCCCAGTATCATATTGCAGTCAAATGCCATGCGCAGATTGGTAATCGTTACAGCCAGATACTCCAGATATTCATCCCAGACCCGGAGACATTCCTCATCATTTTTTCTCAGCCTGTCAAAAAACAGTTCCAGACTTCCACCGGCATGTTTCATCAGGACTTTTGCAGCGCAATAGGCATCCACACAGCCTTTTTTGCCGCAATAGCAGGTTTTGCCGTCTTTTTCAATTACCATATGCCCAAACTCTGCACTCTTAAAATTTTCCCCCAGATAAAGTCGGTCATGCAAGAAAATTGCTCCACCCACCGTATTGCTCAATGACAGGTATATGGTATTCTCGGTCTCGCTGCCAAGTTCCGCATATGCGGCACTGTTTGCATCGTTCTCCAGCGCAAAGTCAAAGTCAATAAACTCATCTAAGCATTTAAAACTCACATTGCTCACGCCCAGTGTATGGGAACGGATCAGGACTTTCTGCTCCCGGTCTACTATTCCGGGCAGAGAAATGCCAATCCCCAGAATCTTTTCATTCCTGACTTTTACTTTTGAGATAAAATCCCGAATCAAATCGCCCAGTGTTTCATAATATGCAAAATCCGGAGCAAACATCTTTCTGGTACGTTCAATCTCCAGAAGTTCTTTTTTCATATTAACCAGCACTATGGTAATATGGTGGTTGATGATATCAATCCCTATCACATATCCGATATCCGGAGCTATGGAAATCGCTTTTGCCTTGCGCCCGCCGGTAGACTCATAGACCCCGTTTTCCACGGCAATCCCCTCCGCAACCAGTTCTTTGACATTTTGCAGTGTCGTTGGCATGCTCAACCCCAGGACATTTGCAATCTCAGCTTTGGATGTAACCCCTTTGGATGAAATAAACTTGGCAATCCGAATTTTGTTATTTCTTTTCGTTTCTGCTATTTTCACATCTTTTCCCATATTATTTATAACGGCCCTTCTTTATTTTCTCAGAGATATCACGGAGTTCTTCCTTAGACAGCTGATCCAGGTTTTCCAGTTTTTCCAAAAACACACCGGCTGTTTCATCCATTTTGTTCTGTATAAATTCCAGGTAATAGCTCACCACAACTCCTGGAATAAGGGCAACGATCAGAATACCATAAAGTCCCAATACCACGGTACAGATTCGTCCCACAGCCGTAACTGCATAATAATCTCCGAATCCAATAGTAGTAATGACACTGAATGCATACCATAAAGCATCTCCATATGTCTTTACCTCAGGCTCTGCCGCCAGAAATACAAAAGAGATTCCCAGGATAAAAAGAAAAAATCCAATTAACATCTTATCAACATTTGTTATCTTTAAAATTTTCCACAGTCTTTTTAATTTTTTCATTTCATATTCCTTTATCTGTCCGCTTCCAGACTAGAGCGTGTTTGAAAATTCATTCCCGTCAATTTTCTCCACTCCCATCAAATACCAGCATAAAAACACTGCCATTTATGGTACAGTATAGTTAGGAGGTGTTCATTATGAAGAAAAAGAAAATCCTAATTACATTGGTATGCCTTGCTTCCCTTTGGGCTTTTGCTCTCTTTAAAGGTCCGGAATACAAAGTAGTAAATGCATTTAATACCGAAGCTAACCGTACCAATACCTGCGTATTGAACATTATTGTAACAAACACCTGGTCATCTGCCCAGTTAAAAGAAATTGCGGTGGAAACCTACAAAGAATACCAGCATGAGAATCCTGACTCTGATACCGATTCCTTTACGGTAAAATTCTATCACAACCAGCATGATCTTGAAAACGGACAAAACTTTGACGAAATCACTTTTGACCAGAGTCTATTATAAATTTAATGCACATCAACCGCAAAGTGAGGCATACATGCCTTACACTTTGTAAAGGCGCTGCCCCTAAAATATAAAGCGTAATGAAATTAAACCACGCTGTCTATTTTCGGGGCAGACTCTCCAATACGTAAGTTAGCTGGCAGACTCCAAGTCAAGTACATCACGTGATCCTGCACGTTCCAGCCTTATAATGTTTTCACAAATTCCCTGGCTGTATCTAACCGTTCCCGAAACTCTCCATAAAAATCACTGCCCGATTCATAGGGCATTAAATAAAAATATTTCAGTATGTACATCCCAATATCTTTCATCAGATGCTCATTTTGGTCACTTTCCAGCATCTTCTGCATATCTTTTAAAAAATAATGCCATTCTACAATAAATTGTTCATAGTTTTTTGCGTCCGGTGTATCAATCCATTTTCGAACCTTTACCTTCGATCTGTTATCCTTTTTGCACTCATGAATCTGCAAAAAATATTGAAAAGAATTGTTCTCATAGAATCTTCCAAGGGGGAAAATTCTGCATATACCCGGACGGAATTTATGGATACTGCATCTTCCCTCTTTATTTAAGAAAGCGCAGCGCTCCGAACCTTCCGCCATTTTCAGGTTTGGCAGGATCATGCTGTCTACGATATTCAATGTAACTTTCTCCTTCAGCAATTCTTCAAAAGAGCAATTCAAATTTGTAGTTAAACGGAATATATCCAGCGGATCCAGAATTATGGAATCCCCCATCCCCTGACAGCAGGCGGAACAACCGCTGCAATCCTGACAGTCTGCTTTTACCATATCATTTAATCCATATAATTTTCCATCGGATATTTCCTGCAGATTTACTTCTCTGATCATTTTATTTTCCTCATATTACTTTTTATTTTAATAAACATTATTATATGGTATCAGGTATATATTTTCAATAAATATCGGCTGAAAATGCAAGACAGTCCCTTTTTAAGAAACTTTTTCTTATTTTATCCTGTTTTGATCAGAAAACCTATATTTCTTATTGACATGACTGCAAATATATATTAAACTATTAGTGTAATAACAACTAATGTTATTACTTTCTCTCATAGCCCGGATCCCACGTCCGGGTTATACCTTCTGAATTTACAAATACTATAAAAGCTCTGGTTTTAATCCCGTTTCCATCCCGGAATTCTTTGACAATGACAAGTTCCCTTATTATAATACATATATAGATGCTGATAATTTAATATTTGACGAAGTCAGGGGGATAAGATTATGAAAAAATACGAGTACAAATTTGTGGAAGTGCCCAAAAAAGAAAATGGCCGAAAAACTAAGGCGGGAGATACTTTTGAAGAATGTAAAGAAGTCATACTTATGGAAGCAGAAAAAGGATGGCGGTTAAAACAGATCGTGGTACCATTTAATGAAAAAACCGGAATTTATGCCGCCATGAATTATCAAATCATTTTTGAAAGGGAATCACTGTAATCAGTTTATAAAATCAGCCGGATCATGCAAAAAATGGGGAGTGGAGGAATATCATGAACGCTATGGTATCCCCATAGCGTTCATGATATTCCTCCACCCCCCATCTTCGTGCACACCTCATCTGCTAAGCGTCTGCCATCACCGTTCGTTTGCGTGTATTATTGAGCTCTCCTGCATTTTTTTAGGAGCACACATCCACTTTCAGGCACATGCCAGATCTGTGCCCCCATCTTTACATAGAAACGGTCTTTTTGGGTCATATTTCCCATACAGTCAAATACTTCTCTGTCAAACATCCCCTCTTCTTTTACCGAAAGGATCAGCTCTGACCGGCTGGTACCATTTACAAAAAGCATCTCATCATAACACTTTTCCATTTCGATTAGCTCTGTAAGATGATAAGTACAAACGAATGTATTCTTATGGATTCCTTTGATGACACTATATCTTTCTGTAGGATGAAGCGGTATAAATTCTCCATCTGTAAAAGCCTGTTTATACCTTATCCAAAGGGAACAATAAAATTTCAGCATCTGATAATGTTCCTTCTTCAGCTCTTCCAGCCGCATGGATATCTGCGGTACACTGAATAAAATCTGAATGATCTGAAGTGCTGCACTTTCTACCGGGTCCTCGTAATGCCACATGACCATATCGGAATGCACAGCGCTGTCTCCTGCAATCAACCGGATATCCGTAACCCGGACTTTATTTTCCACGTCATCCATGGGACAGTCTACCGCACGAAAAATATTTCCATAGGTACGCATTCTCGGTCCGTTATAGGTCTGGCGGAATTCCAGCAGGATATCAGGCTTTATCTGCTTAAGCCTGCTGATACAGTCCGTCATTAACCGGTCTGCGGCTTCTTCAAAAGACTGATAATCCCTTCTTTCATCTGATTCCCTGCCGCTGAACCCCGTGACGACAAACTCGTCCACAAAGTCCAGCTTAAAGCCGTCCAGCCCCCACTCAGCCAGTGCTTTTTCATATAGTCCGATTATGAATTCCCGAACCGCCGGATATCTTGGATCCAGCACATGCCATTCTCTTTGTGCATCGGGATCGATAAGCATATCCTGAAAACGTGCAAAGTTAGCGGATCTCTCTCCGATAAACGGTACACTATACCAGAACATAGCACGCATTCCAATCTGATGGAGGCTGTCCGTAAATTTCCGGATGTCAGGCATCTTTGATCTGGCTGCTTCCCAGTCCCCACAGTATGCATACCCCCTGGCATTATCCTCTGTCTGCCAGCCGTCATCGATGATTACCGTACCGCAGCCCAGTTCTTTTGCCAGCGTACACTGCTGTAAAAGTTCATCCTGACTGACCCGCTGGTGATAGCTGTACCAGGTGGAGTACACAAGCTCTTTGGCATTTGGAGGAACGAAAGCAGGAGCCATTCCCTCCAAAGTTTCCCACCACCGGGATATCTCTTGCAGGCTCTGATAATAGGGAATCTCTCTCATATCCAGCCGAACGGTGATCTCATATGATTTTCTGGGGACCGCTTCCCGGCAAAACAATCTGATTTCAAATTCATATTCCCCGGTTTCTTCCACCGGCAGTGCTTTTAATCCAATGGTGCTTAAGGTGTCGGAAAGTCCGATACAGGCGCAGTTTTTCTGGCTAGGAGAAAGCAGGCATTCCACCGGAGCACCCGTAAATCCATTGGTGAGATATAAATTCTCAAACCAATCGGAATTCAGCCCCTTGATCAGATGTAATTTCGGTGACCATCTGTAATGTACCTGGATTGCCGGCACATAAATCCTTAAAGTCAGAGGCGTAAAGACTGCCTCCTTTTCTGACTGCACAGTAAAGTGTATAAATGCCACCTCTCCTTTTTGTTCTTCCTGGCAAGTAACAGCTCTTTCTCTCTGGGGCGGAATCGCTCCGATTCTATATGTTAATTTATCCATTTGATACTCCTAACTCTTAACTGCTCCGGCAATCATGCCATCCACAATATATTTTTGTGCCGCACAATACACAACCAGGATCGGAAGAATGGACAACACAATAAATGCACACACATAGTTCCATTTATATGTCATATACCCCACAAAACTGTAGATACTCAGCGGTACGGTATTCTTTGCCGTGTCTGTTACGAAATATAATGAGATCTGGAAATCATTCCATACACCCATAAATGTAATAATTACATTTGTAAAAATAGCAGGTTTTAACAACGGGAAGATTACCCGGTAGAACATATTGAAGAATCCTGCTCCTTCCAGCATTGCCGATTCATCCAGTGCTCTTGGAATACCCTTAATTACACCGGAATAGATCATGATACTAAGCGGCATTCTGGCTGCAATATGTATTAAAATAATGGAAGCATAGGTACCGCTTAGTCCCAGTGTCTTAACGATAATAACCTCAGGAATCAATGCCAGCGGTGCAATCATTCCGATTAGAAAATATCCGGAAAGTACTTTGCTTGTTTTATCGCTGCGCCGTGAGATGATAAAGGCCGTTACGGAAGAGATCAAAACGGTCAGCAGTACAACCAGTCCGGTTATGATAAAACTATTTTTAAATGCCCGCAGCAGCTGTCCTTTTTCAATAACATAGCTGAAGTTTTCCCACAGAAATACTTTTGGAAGTGAAAGGGTTACTACTGCTGATTCTTCCACGGATTTAAATGCCGTCAGAATGACGAGAAGAAATGGGAAAATTACGGCAAATGTCATGAGAATGCAGATCACATAGACCGCTGTTTTTGAAAGAACTCTTTTCGTTTTTAAATTTGCTTTCATCAGATATCCGGCTCCCTTCTCCTTAAGAAACTTAATAACGGGGAAATAATAATAACGATCAGCAGAAACTGTACCAGGTTAATTGCAGATGCGTAACCAAGTGTCCCAACCCTCATGGCATCATATGACAATTTACTGATTACCTGGGTTGCTCCGTTGGGTCCACCATTGGTCATGGACATTACGATATCAAATATATTAAATCCACCAATGACACATAAAGTAATGGTTGTATTAATCGACGGCGTGACAAGGGGCAGGGTGATGGATTTTGTGGTCTGCCACGCACTTGCACCATCAATTCTGGCTGCCTCATATAAATCACCGGAGATGGACTGAAGTCCCGCCAGTATAATAGCGGTGTTAAACCCGATCCACATCCAGGATTCCACCGTACATACGGAATAGAGCACCACATTGGTATCTCCAAGCCAGTTCAGTGCTAATGCACCAAGTCCAATATTATTTAAGAAGATATTCAATATCCCCGTATCCGGCTGCAGGATAAAGGTAAATACATACCCGATTACCAGTGCACCGATGGTACATGGCAGGAAGATCACTGCACGGAAAAAATTCCTTCCCTTAAATGCCCGGTTCAGCAAAAGGGCAAAGCACAATCCTATCCCTACTTTAATAATGGTTGTTATTACTGCAAATTGAAAAGTATGGCCTAACGCCGGAAGAAAGCTTTGGGAAGCAAAAAGATCCAGAAAATTAGAAATGCCGATAAAATTTGGCGCTTCAAAATTGTAAATGCTCCAGTCCGTGAAGGAAAATATAAATCCTCCCCCAATGGCAAAAATATAAAATATGGTAAAAACAGCAACGCCCGGAATAACAATATAAAGTGGATAATATTTCTTTTCCAGTTTATTCATGCTGCTTTTTTTCTTCTTTTCTTTCATACAGCTCCTTTCTATACAAAAACCACCTCCGTATGAACGATGGTGGTTTGTACTCTCAGGGCAAGTGGCTGGAATGAATTTCCATACTTGCCCTTACTCAGATTTTATTTAAATCCTTCAAACCCTAACTGTTTTCCTACTGTTATAACTGCATCACTCCAGATTTTCGCACATTCCTCCGGTGTCTTCTGTCCCAGTAAATCAGAGAGAAATGCACTGTTTGCATCATCTGACGGTGTTATAACATATGTCTGGTTATAATGAATCTGTGTTTTGCCTTCATCGATATATTTCTGTGTGTCCTTTAAAGTTCCGCTTAAATTCGGCGCATCCAGATCATTCCATACGGAAGTACATGCTCTGGTCTTCATATTGAGAAGTAAATTATCGTCTTCAGCCATAAAACTGATAAAATCTTTTGCTGCATCCGGATTCTTACACTGATTGGAGATATAATATCCGCCCGGACCTGCAATTGCAAGCTGGCTGTCACCATCTGCGGAAGGTGCTGCAAACATTCCGATATTTCCCTCGCCTGCCGGCTCTACTTTCACATATTCAGGATCTGCCCAGTCACCCATATACATCATAGCAGCCTGTCCGGAAGCAAGGGCTTTCTGTCCCATCTCATATGTTGCAGTGGACATATCTGAATTTAAATATCCTTTATCTACATAGCCTTTTAATCTTTCAAACATCTGTGTAAATTCGGGAAGTGAATCCCAGCGGATTTCATTCTTATTTAATTTTTCTAATGCATCCGGGTTCTTACTGAGAATATTAGGCCACTCAGCGTTCATGATCTGATTTACTGTCCAGGAATCAGCCATGGATACATAGATCGGCGTAATGCCTGCATCTTTTAATTTAGCACATGCCGCATCAAACTCTTCGTATGTTTTAGGTACTTCCAGTCCGTTATCCTTAAATACTTTTGTGTTATAAACGATACCAAAGGAATTGACACCGCCATTTGGGAAGCAATACACTTTTCCATCCGAATGCGTTACAAATTCCCTGCCTGTTTCCGTTAACTTCTGAACCCATGCTTCGCCGGATAAGTCTACCAGATTTTTTTCATGCTGGTATGATGTAGACTGGGTTCCGGTATCTCCGATGAAGATATCCCACATGCCGCTTGTAGACATTTTTGTCTGTAAAAGAGAGTCGAACTGGTCATCATCAATTGCCTGGATATCCAGTTTATTTCCCGTTTTTTCTTCCCAGTTTTCTTTAAATGTTTCAATATTGGAGATTTCTACGTGGGATGCTTTTAATCCAACGGTAATGGTTACACCGCCTTTTGCTTTATCACCGGATGCCGAAGCTTCGGAAGTCTGCTCTTTGGAAGTGTCCGCGTCCGCAGCTTTTTTGTCTCCGCTCTGGCAGGCTGCTGCTGACATCATCAGGACAGCTGCAATCCCTGCTGCCATCACCTTTTTTGCAAGATTTTTCTTTTTCATACAATTCCTCCTTATTCTTAACAACTGTTATTGTGCTTTCATTATATAAATCATGTGGTCATTTTGGAATGTACTTTTCTGTCTGGTTTGTATATATTTTTTTGACATCCCTCATATTACCTTTACTGACTTTACCTTACTCCAGTTTCCATATACTTTCGAATTTCCCGCTTTCTTATAGCTTCTGACCCGAACGTAATACGTCTTTCTGGTTTTTAGCTTTTTCAGTTCCAGCCGGGTGGTTTTATTTTTCGAGACCGTTTTTACCTTTGTCTTTGACCCGGCAAATTTTTTACTGAGGGAATACTGCACCTGGTATCCGGAAGACTTTTTATCCCGCTTCCAAACTACCGCTGCCGTCTTTTTCTTCTGTGATTTCAAACTGTTGATAATAGCTTTCTTTGGTTTTACGGTAATCGTTACTTTTTTCACGGCTGTTTTAAAGTCTTTTGCCGAAGCGGTGAGGGTAATTACTGCCTTGCCGGACCCCTTTATCGTCACTTTACCCTTGCTGTTCACAGAAACGACCCTGGTATTGCTGCTCTTATACTTCAGTTTACAGTTTGCCCGGGCGCCCAGAGAAAATGCTTTGCTGCCATAGGTCTTTTTATACTTTGTTTGTTTTATCTTAATCGCTGCATTGCTGCGCTTTTTCAGACTGTCGATTGCCCTTTTCAATGCTGCAACAGCACTGTCAACTCTGGTTTGGTCAGATGCTTTATCTGAAGCAGCCAATTGTGCATTCTTCAGTGCGTTTGCTAATACCTGATAACTGGCATCCGTATAATCGGCTTTTACAAGCCGTTTTGCCTGATCAATTACAGCATTTAATTTTGTAAAGTCAGTTTTAGGAACATATACCAGCTCATCCAATGCTTTTTTAAGTCTGGCTGCCGCTTCATCTACCGCTGCTTGTGAAGCAGATCCATCTGCTGCAGTTCTCTGGGCTGCTTCTAATGCCTTTCTCATTTCCTGATAGCTGATCAGGGTATAGTCTGTTTCGATTTTGCTCTTTGCTTCTGCGATCAGGTTATTCAGGGCTGTAAAATCTGCCTTTGGCACTAATCTTCCCATAGCATCCCTGAGGTCTGCCTCTGCCTGATCTACCGCTGTCTGTGGGGATAACTCATCAGAAGCAATTCTTTGCGCTGTTTCAAGGGCTGCCGCCACCGCCTCATAGCTCTCTTGTGTATATTGCTCTCCTGCTATCTGCTCTGCCTGGTCGATTGCAGCGTTTAGTGACGTAAAGTCCGCTTTTTTCACTAATTGACGGATGATACGATCAAGATCAGCAGCTCCCTGGTTCACCATTGCCTGGTTCCGGTCCGGATTTCCCAGAATCTCTCTGATCCGCTCCAGTTCTGCTAAAAATCTGCCAAAGCTTTCCGAAGTATAATCCGCTTCCTTTATCTGCTCTGCTTCCGCTATCATGGCTTCTAGTACGGAGGTATCTGCAGCGCCGCTGCCAAATACTTCTACTTCTGAAATATTGATCTTATTACTGCTGCCCCAGCTGCAGGTATGTCCTTTTCCGTATATACGGATATACCGGGCTGTTACCGGCGTATCCGGAACTATTTCCTGTGGTGTTTCCTGATAGGGCTTAGAGACTACATCTTCCGGTCCAAATAAAAGCTGAACTTCCCCTTCCGGAAATTCCGGATTTGAACTCACTTCAACCCGGCAGTCTAACCACCGGATATCCACATTCCCGTCTGCGTAATAGGTGCGGTAAATATCCATTTTCTCGATCTGGCGTTCTGCTCCCAGATCATATTGCAGATAAGACGGTTCCCAGGTATCCGGCTGTCCGTTGTCTTCCCCAATTGCCGCAATCTGTATAAAAGGATCATTGTAAGAACAGGAACGGTTTCCATCCGTGGCATTTAACGTACCTTCCACTTCCAGTTCAGAATTTGTAACAGCCTCTTTTCCGGAAAGCATATTCTCGGTTCCTGATGGAAGTTTTATAAGGGCTTCCATTGCCTTTTGCAATATATAGTAGGTTTCTACCTGGCTTTCCTGTGAGGCGTCTGGCTGCGCCATTACTTCTTTTGCATCCGCCAGTGCTTTAGCGAAAATAAGCCATGACTCCGTTGTGTACAAACCGGCGTCTTTTGCCTGTGCTTCCTCTATAAGTGCCGGCAGATCCACCATTGCCACCAGTGCATCAATAGCATCTGACAGTTTGATATAAGCTGCTTCCACTTCTTCTATGGATGCATCTTCCTTATCCAGCACTGCCTGTGCCCCGGCTTTCGCTTCTTCGTAGACCTTCCAGCTCTTATCCGTATATCCTTCTGGGGTAAATGCTCTGTTAACCAGCTTTTGCAGTTCTTCCTTGTTTAATTCCTGTTTAAACAGTTTATCCATACGGATGTCCTGCTGGTCCGTAAAAAACGAAATCCGGTTTATGCCTTCTTTTAGATTCACCTGGAAATTAACACTGTTGCTTCCACCAGGCAGCGCTATGGTCTGCTCCTGTCCATCCAAAATATAAGTCAGGTTTCCCGTACCGGAATAACTCACTTCCATAATAGCTTTTACGGTTTTTTGGCTGTTAACGGGAATCTCTACTGCATTAGCCAGTCCATTCATCTGTTCCACATATCTTTCATTGGACATGGCAGACTGCTCCATGATCTTAGCGGTACCGGACAGGTTATTTTTATAAGACTCAAATTCATAAGTAGTATCCGGGATAGCTGTTATTTCCCCTTCTAAGACGATGCCTGCCGTGCCATATCCGTCTATAACCGGTATCACGACTTCTGCAGTTCCGTCCTGGGATACGGTAATTATCTGTGCTTCAAAATGACTGATATCCGAATCATAGGTATAGGGATATATTTTGGCAGTTATCTCTGCGCCTTTCGCAAAAGGAACATTTTTCATAATCACTTTTGTGTTGTCATAAGCGGTTGCGGTATAGTTATTGATCAGGGCTACCGGGGTTCCGTCTGCATTTACAGCACCTGCGCTCTGTGTCATGCCTCCCTGGATAGAACTGGATTTCACATCAAAGTATCCTTTACCAAGCCCCAGATTAACGGATAACATTCCCCAGGTTTTTGTAAAGTTAGCCAGATAAGGATCTCCCTGATTCCAGGTATACATGCCTTTACCCCGCTCTATCCAGCCTGCACTCGCCTCATAATCATCCATAGGCACATCTGCGGGATAGCAGGTATAGTATCCGCCGCCCTCATACTGGTCTGTCATCATATCAATGAGATTTCTGGCATGCCACCCTGTACTCTTATATCCGTAAGTTTCATTTACAGGCTGTCCGGTGCTGACATTATACTCATTTAAGTAAAGAGGCACCTCTCTTCCAAGCTTGTTTCTCAGCCAGTACTTTGCGTTTCTGGAATTGGCTCCCTGATTGCCGTTATCCTGATTCGCCGGACGCTCTCCGTATTTATGAATAGAAATAAAGTCAATTCTGTCAAACCATTTTTCATACTTTTCCGATAATATCGTTCCAAGTACACCATAGCTGCCACCCCAGCTGTCATCAGCGCCGCCGCCCATTTTAATTTCCGGCTTGCTGCCTCCTTCTGCTTCATAGATGGCATCAATTGCCTGATAGAACTGGTCTGCGGCAATCAGGTTCTGCCTGTTGCCTGATGGATAGGGATTCCCCTGGGGATCTCTCTGGTCGCCGCCCTGAGGTACATACCAATGTGGTTCATTCAGGAACTCATAGCTGTCAATTCCCTCTGCCTTTAACATCAGGTATACTTTCTTAATAATATCCCGGTAAACTTCCCAATCCTTTGGAGCACCATTACATACCTTTTCCGTATGTGCCGTTCCGGTAACAACTCCTGCCGACAGCCATTCCGGTATCTGGAAGGTCATTACCATCACTTCATATCCCTGGGCTTTAGCCTCTTTCACCCAGCGCAGCAGTCTGCCGGTATTCCAGTTCTCGGGATTAGACAGACCATTCAGATATTCTCCCCGCTGCTTATAATAGTCCATATCCGCCCGGTATCCTTCCAGGGTAAACCTGTTTCTTTCAGATCCATCCGGCGTTGGAACATAATAATAATCGGACCGCACATAAGATGGCTGGTCAGAGCCCTGGGTTCCGTCTGCAGGCGCCCAGTCCGTATCCGGTGTTTTTGTCCAGATGGGCAGAATTTCCTGCAGTCGCGCATCCGCTCTCATGAACCTGACTCCTGCTTCATTTGTCAGCATTGGCCATACCTGAGAATGGTCTCCGATGTCCGAATCTTCCCCATCCAGGCTGGGATAATGAGTTACTCCAAAAATTTTAGGTGAACCCGTTGCAATGGTATTCCCGTAATCAATTGTTACGGTCCCCCCTTCTACCGGTTCGACTACATTAACTGCGGCAGTATCTCTTTTGTTCCCGTCCTCTGTAAT
Source organism: Clostridiales bacterium (assembly GCA_018365455.1). Taxonomy (GTDB): domain Bacteria; phylum Bacillota; class Clostridia; order Lachnospirales; family Lachnospiraceae; genus Robinsoniella. Next base: position 102,071 of record JAGZJZ010000017.1, on the reverse strand, counting down.
AACCGTTATAACAGAGTCGCCGGTCTCTCCGGCAGCGGTAACAAGAGCCGTCCCATCTGTCCCGGGAGTTACACGGACGATATCCGGTCTGGAAGATTCCCATGTTAAATTTTTATTTTCCGCATCTGACGGTACAATGGCAGCGGTAAGTGTCTGGCTCTCTCCTTGTTTCAGCGTTACTGTCTTCGGTGTCAATGATACGGATGCAATGGAATTTTTGATGATCAATGGAAATGAAACGGTAACCGCTTCCCCTCTGATTCCTACCGTAATCTCAGCCGTTCCCTCCCTATGTGGGGTAAGCAGTCCATTTTCATTAACCGAAACCACATCGCTGTCTGAAGAAGTAAAATCCAGCGTCTTACCCGTAGCTGAAGATGCCGGGAAAATTCTTGCATCTATGACAAAATCCTGCTTAACCTTTGGCAGAACATAGGCATCTCCTTCTTTTTCCAGTGTATTCAGATTCTGGATACCGATGGACAGTGCAACGTCGCCTGATTCTAAAACCAGTCTGTCCGGCCTTAAATCCCCGGATTCTGTATAGAACTTGATGGTATTCTGATTTCCCCCTTCCAGAGAAATATCGAACGAAACATCATTCGTTAATGAAATACCAGATACATCAATGTCCATGGGCTCTCCATCGTTTACGCTTACTTTTGTACCGGTGACATTCCCGGAAGGTGATGCGTATAGATGTGCCTTATAGGTACCTGTTCCGTCTGCTGCGACTTTGCGCAGCGTAACAAAATTATCCGCTCCTCCAAAGCCCTTTACTGTACGGTTAAAAGAAGCTCCGGTTGTCCAGGAAATTTCTGTGCTGCCTCCAAAATGATTATCCTGGCTTTCAAATTCATACATTGACTGCGCCGGCAGGGTTCTTTTTACTCCGCCTTTTACTACCAGCCCCATAGCTGATTTTGCAGGTATGATGGGAAGAGTTGCCGTAATAATTCCGTTGTGAACCGAGACATCCGGTATAGATACCACTTCTTTGGATACTTCCTGACCAGTATTGGCAGCATATCCTTTCAATGTGACGATACCGTCTTCGTATGGCACATTTTGCAGTTCAATACTGATATTCTGCTTGGGCTGGTCCCCGAAATTAGTCAGCAGCATCATGGCTTCATTCCCGGAATTAATCATTGCGATGGAATCGTCCACAGGCCAGCTGCTGCCCATATCGGTGGATACGACCTTAAACTCACCTTCTCCCAATCCCATCTGTCCGCTCAGCAAACTATAAGCTTTCGTAAATGGATTCAGCGTAACCGTTCCATCCGTTTCTGTGTACATATAGCTTCCTGGATTTGTCCGATCATCTACGGACCCGTCAAACAGCACCAAGTCCCATCCGTCACGCATTGCCTTAAATAATGCCAGAGAATGATACTTGATTCCGTCTGCACCGGTGATGGTTCCGTCCGGATTATTTTCTCCCTTATCCACTGACGACCATCCGGTTAGAAAAAGAGGCATATCTGCATTGTTAAGGGCTGCTCTGACTGCTTTTCTTCCGGGTTTAAATTCTCCGAAAACGTCATTTTTCCAATCCGTCGTAGGATCTGCAGCATAAGCTTTGAAAGATACAAACTGAAGGAGGGATTCATCCTTGCCCTCATAGGCATTCAGTGCCGCCTTAACATTGGGTGCAGTACTGAGGGAATCATTTTTATCCTTCAGCTCATACCCCATTCCTCCGATCTGTACTTCAGGGAGCAGTCTTCTGACCTTTTCAGCCGCCTGATAATAAGCATTGGTGAATTCCTCAGCGCTAAGGGACATCTCCGGTTTTAACTCCACATATCCGATACTATCTTGGTAATCTGCCTTAGCTGCAGCTAAAAATGTCTCCACCATTCCAGCATATGCTCCCGCTTTATCCGGTGTATCTGCATACCAGGAGGGCATGTGGTCAAACGTGATAAAAGCTTTGATGCCTGCCCCTTCTATTCTTGTTAAAATTCCCCCTGCCACATGGGTATAGGATTCCAGTACCGCCGAATCTGCATCGGTACCATCCGGGAATAGTTTAGACAGATCCACATCTACGCCCATTACCTTTAACCCCGTTTCCCGGGTCAGGCTTTTCCATGCCTTGCTCTCTGAAACGGGTGTTCCAAGTCCACCGAAAATCATGGGGCTTCCGGTTCCAATACTGGTATTGTAATCCACCACAATCTGTGCCGCTGCATCTTTAGAATCCATCTCAGGCTTCGCTGCTGCCGGAAGAACCGTTCCTGCCAGCATGCCTGCACTTAAAAACATCGATAATAATCTTTTTCCTATCTTCCTTTTCATTCGTTTCTCCTTCCATCTTTGTAAGTTTCCTATTTACTGCTTATGTAAAATCCCCAACACCCCCTTTTCTGCCATATACCGGCAGCTCTATGGTATTCATTATAAGAATCCTGCTAAACATTTGGTATGTACTTTTTTGTCAGCCTGGTTTATAATTTTTTGACATCCGGCTTTTTTACTGTTTTTTAAACAAGAACTTTGTTATAATAAAAACGAAGTCCGCGCTCAAAGCTTCGAGATTGAAAAAAGTAAGCAAAATCCGGAAAACAATACTCCATAGCGAGATCAAGGAAAGGAAATAAGTAAAACTGTTTAAACAGTTAGACAGATGAAAACTTATTACATGAATATATTGTGATGATGAAAAATAAAACAAAAGGAAAATTTAAATTAAGGTTATTTTTTTCTGTAGGCAGTCTTTTTATCTGCCTCGCATTAATTGTATCTCTCCTTTTTTCCACCACTGCTATCCGAAATGCAAAATCTACTGAAATATCTTCTTCTCAGATTGTTTTGGACCGGGTAAGCGCTCAGGTAGATTCCCTCTATGAGCAAATGAATATAGCCGCAACCTCAATCACAAAAAATGACTCATTAAAACAGATCATTTCTTCCTTGAATGCTTCCGGACCGGAACCTTCATCCCGGGAATATATGGAACAGCTTTCCCAGGAACGGATCATACAGAAAACACTGATCAATATGATGTTTTCACCGATTATATCCAACGTGATGTTATATAACCGCGAATGCGGCTATTTTTACTATACTGGAATTTATCTAAGTGACCGTGAGCGGATCGCCCAGACACTGGAAGAAAACAGGGCTGTAGAATTATTGACAGAAGCAGATACTTCCACACTGTATTACGGTCCCCACTTAAATGACTGGAACAGTTCATCTAGAACCGTCCTCTCGGTATGCAAGAATTTTTCTGATAACGCCATAACCAGAGACACTCTGGTAGAGATACAGGTGCCATACAGTGTATTGGTTGATATATGTACACAAAATACTTTTTCCAATGAGAAAGAAATATTGATACTGGATTCCGATAATAACATCGTCTACCCATTTGAACAGGATGGATATGTGATTTCCGATGAACAACTGAATTCCGTATTAGAAAATATACAAAAGGGGAACACGGAACATTTTTCAAACAGCTATTCCTATAATTCATCGGGAAGCAGCCTTACTCCGTTTACAACCGTTTTGATTTCAAATAATAAAACCATGCAGTCCCAGAATATCTCCTATATAGTAACGACTGTATTTACGGTTCTCCTTGTTCTTCTGGCAGCGTTAATCATTATGTTTATCATACTCTCCGTAGTTACGAAACCGCTGAAGCAGCTGATTAACCACATTGATAATCTGCAGTTAGACCAGAATACATGCCTGGATCTGCCTGAGGACATTTTCGATGAATTTGAAATCATCAACACATCCTTTAATCACATGCTGAAACGGCTGGAGCAGTCTATTGCCCAAAACTATGAACTGCAGATAAGGGAAAGCAATGCGAACCTCACTGCTCTCCAGGCACAGATTAATCCGCATTTTCTATACAATGCTTTAAACGCCATCAGCGCAGCAAGCGAGGTGTATGGCAGCGAAGTTACTACCAGGATGTGCCAGGGCTTCTCTTCCATGATGCGCTATATTACATCTAAAGAACAAATTGTACCACTGATTCAGGAAATTAACCACACGAAAAATTATCTGGAGTTTATGAAGATCTCCAATGACGGAAATTCATCCTATGAAATGGAAGTAGATTCCAGCCTTTATGACCTTCGCATTCCCAAACTGACGATCCAGCCCTTTGTAGAAAATTGCTTCAAACACGCTTTTGAATGCTCTCCGCCCCCATGGAAGATCTCGCTGCATTTTTTTATCCGGCAAAATCAATGGATTATACTTGTGGAAGACAACGGTCAGGGATTTCCCGAGGATGTATTAAAAGAACTGCAGACATTCAAAGAAACGACATTGAAGAATCGGAATTTTTCTTACAAAGACATTGAAATAGATGGTCTGGGCCTTTTCAATACATTCGCACGTTTGCATGCCCATTTTTCATGTCAGTTTGATTTTACCGTTGAAAATCTTTTTCCCGGAAGCAGAATCACAATGAAAGGAGTACTTACGGATGATTAAAATATTTGTAGCTGAAGACCAGCTTTTGATCCAAAAGGATTTATGCGCGAAGCTGAAAAAAGCTTCTGATGACATAGAAATTGTGGGGACCGCACTCAATGGTCAGGAAGCCTATGAGAAAATTACAGATCTGTCACCTGATATTCTCTTTACGGATATCCGTATGCCCATTGCATCCGGATTGGATTTGATCCAAAAATTAAAAGAAAATAATGTTCCTGTGTATACTGTCATCTTAAGCGGATATAAAGACTTTGAATATGCACGGCAGTCCATGAAGCTGGGGGTAGACGATTACCTGTTAAAGCCTGTCTCAGTGGAGGATTTGCACTACACGCTGGATACATTGTCGGAAAAAATCCAAACCTCAAAAAAAGAAAACAGACACACATTATTGAATTCCCTGCTTCATAACTACAAAACCTCAGTTTCCACCCAGGAACTACAGGCACTGGGACAGGCTTTTTATTATGGAATCCTGATAAATGCAGGCTCCTGCTCCTCCCTGACACTGCATGATATTTATCCCTCGGAGGAAGCCCTTACCCAACTATCGGTGGCTGATTTGCAACATAAATACCTGGGGAACCACGATACCATTTACCTGTTGGACGGAGTTACCAGAAATGAAAAGTTTTTGCTGATTTCTCTGCAGCAAAATAACACTACGAAGATAAAGAATTTACTTTTGGGACTGATGGAGATCTTAAGGCCCTGCGGCTATCCGGTCACACTGTGTCTGAGTACGAAAACCTGTGATCTTTCCGATATCCGTAGCAAGCATACCCTGATGCGCACCCAGACAGCCAATCATCTGATATTCGGTCATTCCTCCATTCTCTATCAAAAAGATTTTCTGGAAAATGGAACGGAATTCCGTCACATCTTAGATGATTCCATGGAAAAGAAGTTTAAGCTGGATATCCAGAATAAGAATCTCCCTTCCTTTTTAAATCATCTAAAAAGCTTTTTATTACAATGCAGTAAAGAAAGGGTTACGCAAAAGCAGTTAGATGAGTGCCTGAAAAAGATTTTATATTATATATTCGATTACGCAGATCATAAATTATTTCATAACTACGCTCTGGAAATCGAAGAATATCTCTCCACCTCAAAGGGCTATACCGATCTGACCGATTCCCTGTTATTTTTATTTGAGCAGGCATGCAGGAATACATTATTGAATATAGAGATCAATTCAGACTCTTCGCATTTTATTGATAAAATAAAAGCCTATATCCACTCCCACTATTCCCAGGAAATCAATATAAACAATATTGCCACAAAATTTTCCATTACCCCTGCTTACCTGAGCAGAATTTTCAAGAAACAGGAAGGTATCCCTCCCATAGAATATTTAACAAAATACCGGATCGAGCAGGCGTGCCACTACTTTCTATCTTCTACCATGTCCATTCGTGAAGTGGCGGAACTATGCGGATATTCCAACCAGTTTTATTTTAGCAAAGCCTTTAAACAGATCATGGGGATCTCCCCTTCTGAGTACCGGATTAAGTATCAGGATATAAATTAGGGCATTTTGAAAATTGCTTTCTGGCTCACTTTAAAAACAGCCTCAGGATTATTTCCTGAAGCTGTTGGCATTACTTCCCTGTCTTTCTTCCTCCACGGATCTTTTCCTTCCATTTGCAGCAATCATTCAGATGAAGCATAACATGTCTGGTTGGAGGCATTAATAACAGCCCCGCCATATCCTTTTTGCCCCAAAAATCCAGAAGCCATATAGAGTCCTCCTGTTGTGTAACGCCTCCCTCTGCCATAATCCTGTCTAACCCCTGCTTAGTAACCTTTCTTTTCATATCTTCAGCTGTTAGATTACTGGCAATTTGCCTGGTTCTTCTTCCTACTTCATTTCGGTAGTTTAGCAATTCGGGAATGTTCAGATTTTTGCTTAAGCTTATGATTTCATCATCTGACAGCGCATTTCCCGTATCAGTGATTGCTGTATTCAGCCTTTCTTTCCACTGATCATCAAAGACCTGATTTCCATCAGCAAGGAGTATATTCATGGTTAAATCCTCAATCCTGGCTATATGCCAGAAAACCCATGCAATTGTTTCATCCTTGCTGCAAGGCATCACAGCATATTCCTCCGCTTCCAGATCACTGACCAGTTCATCTACTTCATTGCATATTCCATCCGATACTTTCGATATGTGCAGCTTCCCATGGAGCTTCAGAAATAAATCCTTAGCCTGTTGAATCTTATCGGGCTTTCGAATCATGCTGTTTAATTCTTTATGCATTTCACTCAATCCATCTCCAAAATACTTCATAACTTCCTCCTTATGTGTTTGATCCGGCATCATCTATGGTAATTGATGATGTAACCTGGATTATTTTTCCAGAACCGGAGTCAGCAAAATGACACCTTGTTTATACTTTCCGTCTGGCTGTAACAGTCTTCTCATAGCTGCAAACCCACAAATAAAGCAGTATAACCGCCAACGCAAATATTAAGATGGACCATTGCTGCAATACGGAAAGAATCCGGTTTTTGTGTATGAGATCCACACCAAAATTCTGATATACTGCATCCAGAAACCCGGGCAGGTTCCCGGTATCGACCCATTTATTTGCCACGCTTATGTACTCCCGTCTGATGATACTGGTAAGCTGAGTGGGTGGGAACCACAGCAGCATGGATTTCATCCAGTCCGGATAGAAATAATAAGGCAGATAGGCACCAGCCAGAAAACCGATTACCGTTCCATAGAGGTTAGCAAAAGTAGAAAAGGTAGTGGTGCTTTTTAATTTGTTTGCAAAACACAGCAGGATTCCGGAATTTATGCAGGAGGAAAACATTGTAATCATGAGGACTTTCAGCTGTCTGCACAAAGGCTGGGTGCTTCCGTATTGATAAGTAAAAAAGACTTCGCCGCCCAATGCTGTCAGCAACGTAAACACACAGGAAACCAGCATACTGGTTAGCCAATATCCGGATAAAATCAAAAATGGCGTAACGGGTGCTATCAGGAAGTCTTTACGGATACCGGTACCCATGTCATTGACACAAATCTGAATAATACCGAAGCACGTTGTGGTGTTGATTACAATTAGAAGGCCTGCAAACATCAACCGATCCGTGAGCTGCTGCACATAGTCAGGGCTGACCCCTGACTGACCCACCATATCCGTCAGAAAATCCCTGAGAAAAAACACGTACAGACTGACAACGACCGGAATGGAGGCAAAGGACAAGATAATGTTTAATTTATTGTTTAAGAATAAGGCTATATTTCTCTGTACCAGAAATCGCAAGCTTCTCATAATGCCTCTCCTTTTAAGAGATGAAAATATATATCGTCAAGCCCCGGTGTTTTCAGGGTGTGTTTCCATTTCGCCTGAATCTCCTTAAGACTTCCGCAGGCTGCAATCCTGCCGTCTTTTAAAATGCATAGCGTATCTGCAAAAGAAGCTTCATCCAGATAATGTGTGGTGTAAAATATGGTCATCTGCAGCTGCTCCTTTAATTTCAGCAGCACATCCCAGACATTTTGCCTGGTAACCGGATCCAGACCGGTTGTGGGTTCATCCAGAATCAGCAGCCTTGGTTTAGAGATAAGCGCCCTGGCAATCTGTGCCAGTCTACGCTGTCCCCCGGAACATTCCCGGTATTTTTGATGCTGCATCTTTTCCATTTCCAGCAGTTGTATCAAGTCCATAATCTGCTTCTTTAATTCGCGGTCTTGTTTCCAGTATAACCCGCCTCTGTACCAGAGATTCTGATAAACCGTCAGATCATCATCCAGCACATCTTCCTGAAAAACCATACCGATTTTTCTTTTAATCTCGTTTTTATCTGTATCCATATCACTGCTGTCAATATAAATCTTTCCCTCTGTTTTGGCAAGAAGAGTTCCAATCATATTCATGGTTGTACTTTTCCCCGCTCCGTTTGGTCCTAAAAATGCCAGCACTTGTCCCTGTTTTACCTGGAATTCCAGAGACTTTACGATTTTCTTCCTTCCATACTCTTTGCAAAGCCCTTCTACCGCCAGACAATTTTCCATTTATGCCACCTCGCTTCTACCTATGGTATATGATAGAATCTAAGGTATTATTCATTCTCACTGCCTGTTTCTTTTGCGCCCCCGGCAGTTTCCTTATCGCAGTTGCGAATCGCCGGTATACACAGGCAGAGCGCAGCCGCGAGTAATGTCAGCGTGCCCGCCACCAGAAACCATTTTTCTACCCCGAATGCCTCTGCAAATACACCGGATAACGACAGCCCTACAGGTGAAGTGATCACCATGATGCTGCCGGAAAGTGACATCACTCTGCCCAAATACTTCGCTTCGAACTTGCTCTGCAGCAAGGGTGTATACATACCCCAGTAAAACGGCCCCGATACCCCCATCAGACAGGCAAATACTGTAAATGTGATAAAACCGTTAGGTGGAAGCATTCCGGATGCAAAAAGGCTTACACTCATTAACAAATATGAGCCAATAATAGTATAAACTCTGTTTTTTGTCCCGCCCCATCTGCCTAATATCAGAGAGCCGATCAGCAGTCCAATGGAAAATACAACTTCCGCAATGCTTGCATACGTACTGGTCCCTCCAAAATAAGACATACTCATTAAAGGGAAAAGCGCGCTGGTGGGCATCAATGCCAACGTATATAATGCGCTGATCATTACCAGACCCATCATCCCCTGATTTGTTCGTAAGATACGAAATCCATCCAGCATTTCCCGTATTACAGGAAGCTTTTCTGTCTCCTGGTTTCGCTCTAACTCCGGAATATGGCTGATTACCAGTGTAAATACCGCAATCAAAGCTCCAATTACATCCAAAAAAATGATTCCACTCAAACTCCACATCTGGTAAAGCACAGCCGCCAACACCGGACTGAATATCTGGGAAACTGACTGCAGGGACTGGGAATACCCCGCGCAGCGTGTCAGTTGATCCGCCGGAACTATCTGTGGGGTAACCGCCTGGAGGCATGGCGTGTGAAAAGCAGATCCGATGGAGCGCACCAGCAAAACAGCTAAAATAACGCCTGTAGTAAGGAATCCAAACAACCCGGCAAGAACCAGGATAAAACTGGCAGCAGAAATCAGCAGATCTGAAATAATCATAATTTTCTTTCGCTGATAGCGGTCAATATACACCCCGATAAACGGTCCCAAAACTCCCTGTGGCAGAAATCCCATTAGCATTGCCGCGGAAAGTACCAGGGCAGACCCCGTAATATCTGTTAAATACCATACGATAGCAAACTGTAACACAGAACTGGAGAATTGGGAAACAGCCTGACCGGTCCAAATAGTAAAAAAATTCTTCTTCCATTGTTTCATATGATTGCTTAACCTCTTATTCTGAATACTCTGTCTTTGTCAATTCTCCAAGCAATGCTGCTGCTCTCACACTGCCTTGCCGGTCAATGGAATAATGCGTCCATTTTCCAACCCTTCTTCCGGAGACTATTCCGGAATCACATAAAATTTTCATATGATGTGACAGCGTTGACTGGCTGATCTTCAGTTCCTCCAGAAGCTTACATCCGCATTTTTCCCCACCCCGGAGCATTTCCAGGATCTGTAACCGGTTTTCATCACAAAAAGCTTTAAAAACTTTGGCTTCATTCTCATAATTCCCCATTAAAGCACCTCACATTCATTTTTATCGATATATCTAAAGTATAAACATCATATCGATAAATGTCAATGTGTTATTTGATAAAAAACCAGGCGAGGTGTTGTGTCCCGGCCTGGTTTTTATTATTGAAACTGTAGTTGTATTTTACTCCTCTTTCTTACTCTCCGCCACCACTTCCGTACTCATATCCTTAAATCTATCCATATCCATCTGTCCCAATGTCCTGTCCACCACAATCGCATTCACCATAGAACCAGTTACATTAAGGAGCGTTCTTCCCATATCAATAATCGGGTCAATCGCCAGAATTGGGCTGACAACCGGAAAGGAGGATGCCAGACCTACACCCGAGAGGGCAACGGAAGCCGCCATCGTAGCCGTTCCCGGTATTCCTGCAATTCCCAGGGATCCTAAAGTCACAACAATAATGGACATTGCAATAAAGGTAATATCTATGGGCATACCATTTACATTTGCTACAAATACAAGGAGCAGAGCCGGAAATACTCCTGCACATCCCTGCATACCCGCTGTTGTTCCAAATCCGGCCACAAAATTGGCTGTACCGTCATTTACACCCATTTTATCGGTGAGGGTCTCAATGGTAAGCGGCAGAGAGCCTACACTTGACCTTGAAGTAAACGCTAAAATCATGACAGATATGCCTTTTTTAAGGTAAATGCCCGGATTCACGCCAAAGATTACCAGGGCAAGCAGCTGGATCACAAACATAATTGCAACTGCCGTATACAAGGCCGCAATGAAAATTCCCACTTCCAGAATACTTTCAATTCCCTTTTGAGCAATGGTATTTGCAAGCAGTGCAATAACAGCATAAGGCATGTATTTGATAATTGTCATGGCAATACTCATTATAATTTTATGAAGTGCATTGATCAGGTCAAAGAACGGCTTTACCACATCAAAGTATTTTTTTGACATTCTTTTGGCACCCAAACCAAAAAATACGGCAAAAATCACCAGGGCGATAATATTTACATCCACCATCGCCTGAGCCGGATTGGCGGGCAGCAGCCCTCTTAGAGTATCCACCACTGTTTTAATTTCTTTCATTTCCACTGCTTCCGCTGTAGTTGACATTCCAGTTCCAACCCGGAACAAGACACCTACGCACAGTCCCACTACCACAGCGATAATAACCATCACCATCGTTACCACAATGGTATTTTTCGTCAACTTTCCGATGTTGGCATCCTTTTGCATATTGATGATCACATGAATAATAGATACCATAACAAGAGGTACAACCAGCATTCTGATCAAATCTATAAATCCATTGCCAAACAAGCCATACCATTTCGTAGTTTCCGCAACAAAAGTAATTTCCATCGGCTGACTTACAAATCCGGATACTGCCTGTACAACCAGTCCCAGTACCAATCCAAACACAGTACCGATAATCATTCTTTTGGAAAAACTGACTTTTCGTTTTTGAATTCTGTTCATCACTATGAATAATACGACTAAAAGCCCCAGGCAAAGCAATGTCCGAATGTCACTTAACATTAAAAATTCTTTAAAAAATACATTATCCATTCTTATCTACTCCCTTATTGAAAGATTTATCACTCCGTCATTTCTTGTATCCAAATAGAATACCCATTAATAAGGTGATACATACAACTTCACTATTGTAACATACACACAAGCGATGGACAAGATTTTTTCCGCTTTATTACCGGTAACGCAAATATTACCAGTTATGTTTTCTATTTAAGCATTCGCTGGAAACAATCTTCACAGTGCAATTTCAAAGAGTCCAAAAATGGTACCGGCTCAGGAAGTCCCTTTATCAACAAGGGCAATTCTGTGCATCCTAAAATAACACCCTCAATCCCACACTCTTTTTGATAATAACCCACTATGTCCATAAATTCCCTTTGAGACTGGCTGTTTATTTTATGTACTGCCAATTCCCCGAATATTATATCATCAATTATATTTTGCTGTTTCTCATCCGGAGATATGATTTCAATGCCATATTCTTTCATTCTGTTTTTATACAATGAATGACTCATTGTATATCGAATCCCGGTTAAAAGCAGTTTCTTCCTGGACAGAGCCTGTGCCTGTTTTGCTACGGAATCCACAATACTTATCATTGGCACACCCGCATCCTCTTCTATTACATCATACACGGAATGGGGAGAATTGGCAGCCATAATCACAATCTCTGCTCCTGCATGCTTTAAATTTTCAATACCGGACCGAATGCAATTGATATATTCCTCCATGCGGTTCTGATTTTCAAGATCTGTAAAATATTGAAAATTCAGGCTTTCTATTACAATCTCCGGATAATAATAGTCCTGAAATCTTTCATAATACAGATTCATAATCTTTTTGTAATATTCTATCGTAGATGTAAAACTGATTCCTCCAAGTATCCCTAATTTCTTCATATTCATTCTCCCCTCATGCAAAGCGCTTTGTCGTCCACCGCCCTCATAGTTGCAAGGATACCTTCCAGATGGTCATATTCGTGCTGAAATAATTCAGCCAGATCCCCCTCTAGCCGCATCTCCCTACTCTTCCATTCCGCATCCACATACCTCACTACGCAGCGTCTGAACCTTTTTACTCTTACATATAAATTAGGGAAAGACATGCAATCATCCAGTACCTCCATCTCTTCATCGTCCGGAAACTCAAGCCAGGGATTAATAAATACAACCGGCTTATCCAGATACATATAAATAATACGTTTTCCCACGCCAATCTGAGGTGCGGCTATGGCACGCCCCGCCTGATACCGACTCTTAAAATCCATAAGAGTGTCATGTAAATCAGAGATTGTTTCCGTAAAATCCTCTCCTTTTTTCACCAGATCACTTTTTTGATACAATTTTTCTTCGCCAAGCAGTAATATTTTCTTTACCATATTTATGTTCTCCTTACTATAGGGTCGATTTAACAGTCTGTTACAAATTCCCGGTACCAGATATACTTCAGACTATTCTGTTCATCTTCTTCCATTCACCCTTTACTATTCAGCCTGTTCTATTCAGCCTGCTCTATCCAGCCTCTTCTTAAATTATAACCCTTGATATTGTATGGTTTCAATGCTAAAATTGTATGCAGAACAATATTTTGAAAAGAGGAAATACTATGCCGGTAAATTCATTTGAAAATTATCCTATGAACTGGAGACCGAAACTAAGCAGAGAAAACACACCCCTGTACCTTTCTATCGCTGCTGCATTAGAAAAAGATATTGCTGCCGGAAATTTGCAGCCAAATGATAAACTGCCTCCCCAAAGAGAATTAGCTGATTATCTGGATGTTAATCTGAGTACGGTTACCAGAGCGTTTAAGCTGTGTGAATCTAAGGGGTTAATCAGCGGTACCATCGGCAGAGGAACCTATGTTGCTTCCGACGTAAGCGCTAATCTTCCAATGCTAAGCGAGAGGGAAGAATCCAATTGCATTAATCTGGGCGCCTCACATCCGCTTTACCAGCAAAACAGGTATATTACCCAGATTCTAAAGAAACTCCCTTCCAGGATAAATATCGATAACCTGTTAAAATACACAGATATTTCAGGAAGTGAACTGCAAAAAGAAAGTGCCTGCATTTGGCTGCATAAACTGGGGATTCCTGCTCAATCCAAAAATATACTAATTACGTCCGGGTTGCAGAATTCTTTAACGGTTATATTGGCATCTCTATTTCGTTACGGAGATAAAATTGCAACTAATTCTCTTACATATCCGGGTATTAAAAATATTGCAAATATGTTAGGTATCATACTGATCCCCATACCCTATCGCAACAGCAAAATGGATTTAAAATACTTAGAACAGATTTGCAAGGCAGAGAATATAAAAGGAATCTATGTAATTCCTGATTCTCACAATCCGACTACTGTCACAATGGATCTAAATGAGCGCATCCATTTAAGCAGTATAATAGAAAAATATGCCCTGATTAATATAGAAGATGGTACGTATACCTTTTTATCAGAAATGCCAAACCTCTCACTATATGAACTGATACCGGACCATACCATCCATATCTGCACGCTTTCCAATTCTCTGTCAACCGGGCTCAGAATTTCTTTTCTGGCGGCACCACCAGCTTTCCGGGAAAGCCTGCTCACCGGAATTCGAAATATCAATGTTATGTCCTCTCCTATCGAGACAGAATTAGCCGCTCAATTGATTCAAACCGGTATAGCCGAACACATCACTGCAGATAAAATACAGGAGATCATAAAAAGAAATAGAATCACGGAGAACCTGTTAGCCGGAAATGACCTTTGGGGCACCCAAAGAAGCCAATTCCGATGGCTGATTCTCCGTAATTCTATAAATAGTCACGAACTGGAAATTTATTTAAGAAAGAAGGGTGTTCAAGTATTTTGCAGTGAGCGGTTTTTAGTGGGAAACAGCACGCTTATTTCTGCGATCCGCCTGGCTGTCTGCTCCCCTGATTCTCATGTGGATTTAGCCAGGGGGCTTCAGATTATAAACGAAGCTCTTCTGTCTTTTGCACCAGCGTCCGTATAAGGTACATTAAGTTTCCTTAATCAATGCGTACATTTTCATATCCTGTACTTTTCCATTTTTCACTGCATTTTTACGTAAAATGCCCTCGCACTGAAAGCCTGCTTTTTCCAAAACCCGGCAGGAAGGAACATTATACGCAAACGGTTCGGCAAAGATCCGTATGATATCTGTATGATCAAAAATATATCTGCAAGTCTCTTTTACAGCCTCCGTCCCAATCCCCCTGCCCCAATGCGGCTCTGCAATGTAATATCCCATTTCTGCTGTTAAAGAATGGATATTACTGCAGCGCGTAACGCCAATGCTGCCCGCTACCTGTCCATCCACTTCAATTGCAAATGCATAAGTGGAGTCCTGGTCAGCCGCTAATACGGCGTTGATATACTCTTTTGCATCAATTGGTGTATAAGGATAAGGCATTCCATCTCTCAGGTTATCCTGAATTTTTTGATTGTTCAGTGCCGCTGCCAGTTCATTGGCATCTTTGATCTGCCACTTTCGTATGATCAGTTCCATTTATTCCCTCCCATTCGTGTTTCAGCAAACGATATTCCAGGCGTGTTTTCATTTTTCCATCATGCCATTCCCAGTCCACGTGTTCCGCTTCCTTAATAAGTCCACAATTTATCATAACCTTTTCGGATGCCCCGTTCTCCTTTAGGCATCCGGTAGTTACGCGGTAAACTCCATTTTTTGTAAAAGCAAATTCTAGTACCTTTTTTAAAGCTTCTGTTGTATAGCCATTTCCCCAAAAGGCGGGATATGTAAAGTATCCCAGATGAACCAGTTTCCCCAGTGGGGTTTGATCCGTAGCGGTATATCCTATACTTCCTACCTGCTGCCGGGATTCCTTTAACATCATGTGCAGAAAATAAAACTTCCTGTTATCAGAACCCTTATCCTGCAGCATATTTTGAAAATCCTCTCTGGCATCGCCAGCAGAATGCAGCTTAATATCCTGCAGGTAATACATGGTTTTATCATCGCTTTTCAGCCGATAATAAAGGTCTTCCTCTTTTTCTTCATAATCTCTTAATATAAGACGCTCAGTTTCCAGATAAATCATGCTCAGCTATCCTTTCTTTTCTAATGTATATTTACAGACGATTATTAAGATTGATAACCATTGGTGTATACCTTAATCCATTAGTAACCTTTTCCAAATCTGTATCTGTAAATCCAAGATGGTGATAGACAGGAACTGCAAAGGGCGAAGAATTGACCGTAATGCTGCCGCTTGTATTATCCTTGCACACAAGTGCAAATAAATCCTTTCCGATTCCCTGTCTCTGATATTTTCCATCTACAAAAAACAAAGCAACATGCCCGCCATCATTGCGGGTTGCAATAATCCCCAGGATCTTTTCATCTTCAAAAGCTCCATAAATCCGCAACTGATTTAAATATGCCTCATCATGTATACTCTTCCAAAATTCCTTTACACCCTGTTCACTGTAATCCAAAGCTTCAAACTCTAAAAATACTTGCCATGCCAAATCAATGGCTCCATCCATTTCATTTTCGTACAATTCACGTATGAGCATTTTCACACCTCCCTGTCTGTTTCTCGCTTACCCAAAGGAATATCAGCATTCACAGATTAAATTATTTCTGCACATCCGCATTCGTATACCATTCTTGCGCTTTTTAATCATATTAACACGCTTTATAAAAAAGATCAATTGTACTCAAAAAAGAAGATCAACTCATCACCGCCAACATCGAAACTATTTATTTGCTCTCCTATGGTAAATTTTCAATGAACAAATATAGAATACCAGAAGCAATCCCAGGCACCAGGCAATTGCAATGAAAATCGTATTTCCGGTATCCATATCCAGAAGCAATCCTCTGAGGCTGTCTGCAAGGGGGGTAAACGGCTGGTATTTTGCGAACACCCGAAGGACAGCGGGCATATTATCTACCGGTACAAAGCAGGAACTGATATACGGAAGAAGCATTCCAATATAAGTGAATGCACTTACCGCCTCTAAGCTTGGACAGAACAGTCCCCAGACAATTGCTGCCCAGGTATACATCAGTGAAAATAGAAAAACAACCAGAAAGATTGTGAGGTAATCTAACAAACCTGCCTTTGCCCGAAATCCAATTATCACTGCAACGCTTAGTACAACCAGGGCTGTAATGGCACATCTTAACAGTGTTGCAGCCATATGACCATTTAATACCGCTGTTTTACCAATATCCATCGTTCGAAACCGGTCCATAATTCCCTTCGTCATATCTTCCTTGACAGAAATGGCTGTCATGGATGCACTGCTTGCGATTGACATTAACAATATTCCCGGCAGGATATAATCCAGATAGGAAAATTCTCCAATCTGCATGGAACCGCCTATGATAAAGACCAGCATCAACAGCTGTGCCAAAGGCAAAATCGCTGTCATGATCAATATTTCAACTTGCCTGGTTGTATGTTTCATACTTCTGGAAACCATTGTAAGGGTATCGCTTAAACTATGTGCTATTTTATTCATATCTATTCTCCTTTGCCCCATCCACTAAATTCAGGAATACATCTTCTAATGTAGCTTTCTTTTGTGTAAACGAAGAAGATATTATTCCGTACTGATCCATTGTGGTAAAGATATTTGTGATTTGTTTCATTCCGCCTTTTATTTCAATTGACACTGTTTGATCATCTTCATTTATTCCCGAGATTTCCTCAGCAAACATTTTAGTCATCTTTCGCATACTTTCATGATGATGAAAGGTAAAAATAACGTATTCGGTGGAAGATAACTTCTTAATCTCCTCCACAGTTCCATTGGCAATAATCACGCCCTCATGCAAAATTGCAACCTGATCTGCAAGTTCTTCCGCCTCTTCTAAATACTGCGTGGTCAAAAAAATGGTAACACCACTTTCTTTTAATTCTTGAATGATGTTCCACATAGCATTTCTGCTTTGAGGATCCAGACCGGTTGTAGGTTCATCCAAAAATATCACAGAGGGATTCCCCAATAAACTCATTGCAATATCCAGCCTTCTGCGCATTCCTCCGGAGTAAGCGGCAGTTCGTTTGTCTGCAGCATCTTCCAAATGGAAATCTCTTAACAATTTATCAGCCTGCTTCTTATAATCCTTTAGATGGCACAAACGAGCTGCCATCTCCAGATTTTCCCGTCCGGTTAGTATTTCATCAACAGCCGCAAATTGACCAGTGAGACTAATTCTTTTTCTGACTTTCTCCCCATCCATTTTAACATCCTGGCCTCCGATCATAGCCGTACCGCTGTCCATCCGCAGTAATGTGGCAAGGATCTTTACCATTGTTGTTTTACCGGCACCATTAGATCCCAGCAAACAGAAAATAGAACCTTTTTTTACTTCAAACGAGACTCCTTTTAACACGTCTTTTTCTTTGTATGCTTTTTTAAGCCCACTCACCTTAATTGCATATTCAATATCCATTTACGATTCCTCCTTTTTCGTATGAAACACATCATTTCTCCAGGCATAAAATTCCTTTTAAACCGTATCAGCCTCGGTAAATCAAATGTGTTCTCCTTCTCTTGCTCTTATCTCACTCTCATATCCATAGCTTAATCGTTAAGTATCAACTCATTTAATTTTTACTCATTGAGTATTAACTCGTTGAGTTTTTACTCGGTTAGTATATCAAAGCTTTTACTATCTGTCAACCGTTAAAAGGAGATTCCTGAATTTTCCACTCCTATACATTTATGGAGTAAAAATCAGCATTAGAAAACAAAAAAATAAAGCCACCTGCTCTTTTTTGAGCAAACGGCTTTACTATTATTTTCAATGATTTCTTAACATATCCACAATCCATTCAACCTCTGGAAATGGCATTTTACTGTGTAAAGCATACTGTACGGCTATAGACTGTAACGTGTTGCTGAATAAATACGTTAATGCATAAGGATCTCCCTGTCGTATCGATCCCATTTGCTGTCCTCTTTTCATGATCTCTGCTATTTTGTCGGCATCCTGTTCCCTGGATTTAATCTTTTCATATATATGTTTTGGAATCCCTTCGCTTTGTTTCAGCTGCGCAATCAGAATAAAAAATTTTGATCCAACTTCGTCCTCTTTCAAGCTTCGTAACACGGACTCTGCTACCTGCTCAAAATAATCAATGGGATCCAGATTTTCCTGATCTGCCCAATTATCGCTTTCCCTGAGTGCAATATCTACCAATGTCTCCAATAAGATTTCCTTTGTTTTGAAATAATGAAATAGTAACCCTTCACTTATATTCAGCGCTTTTGAAATTTCACTTGTTTTAGTAGATGCATAACCTTTTTTTATAAACAACTCTAATGCTGCTATTAAAATCTCTTCTTCCCGTTTTGCTTTTTGTTCTGCCCTCGTAGTCATGACAAACTCCTTTCACTGAGTTCCAACTCACCCAGCAATCTTCTGCTTAGTATAGCAAAACTTTCTGTGTCTGTCAATTCGCTCTTTACTAAACAAAAGTGTTACAGACAAAAGCATCACTAATGAGATGATATCTAATGGGACAATTTATCTCCGTTCATAAATAACATCTGTTATTCCGTTATAACTTTGTGATTTGATTAATTTTAACAGTTTTGTACTTTCTGTTATTTCAAACAGGCGAATTCCATTTCCTAAAATAACCGGTATAATTGAGATATGAAATCTGTCAATGTAATCTTTTTCAATCAGGGGCTGAATGACTGCAGCCCCTCCGCAGATCCAAATATCTTTTCCTGGTTCCTGCCTTAATTTTTTAATAAGTTCGCAGACATTTTCATTTACATATTTTATATTTTCTGTGTCAGGAAGTTCTTTATGGGTCATGATATAGCTTGTCAAGTCCTTGTACATCCACTCATCCGGGGAAAGTTCCGTCACAATCTGATCATACGTATTCCACCCTAGAATTACCGTGTCTATTCCCCGGATAAACTCCTGATAGGCCACCATATCGTCATTATCTGGCTCCTGTCCCCTCAGCCAGTCAACATTTCCGTCTTTTTGTGCAATATAGCCATCCAGACTCATGGCTATAAATAAAATCACTTTCCGCATACATTTCCTCCTAATTGTCCGCCTCATCATGAACCGCTTCCTTTACTTTCTCCAGAAAGCCTTACACTCTTTTTTATCATCAATATTATATTGTATCATACGTTCAAGGAGCATATAATCAACCGGATCCTCCCATTTAATACGAAAAATATTTTTACCATGGCTATATCCTGATTCAGTTATATCACCGGAAAACACCTCTATTCCTTTGACTTCCGGCGAGACAGCAAAATGCTGTTTGGATACGCTAAACCCAATTATAAATGTACCATGATCTGTAAACATGGGCTGATTCCATGCAATTTTAGTTTCCAAATTTGGAAATTTAAGAATCACCCATTGTAAGACTTCCCCTATGCGTTCACGCTGTTCTACATCTTGAATAGATGCCAGATAATCTGTAAAAGTTTCCATATTCCCCTCCGTTAAAATGGATTTACTATGTAATACATTATCTCCAGGATATAAAAAATCATTCTGCTTTCCATTGGCATTCACTGCATTCAAAATCATGCATCGATATTATTCCTCCGCACTTTGGGCAGGTATATTTTTCTATCTGCTGACTCATAAACACATCCAAACCCTGAGTTTTTACGATCATACTATTGTCCATAAGGCTTGCTCGATAACGTATTTGATAGCTTTTCTCCAGAGATTTGATTTGTTTGCATGGATACTGGGGACATTCGAAGCAATAGTTAAACCCTTTTTCCTTCACACAATCTTTTATCTTGCATTTTCTGCAATGCTCCGGCTTTCCCTGATCACTATTTAAGCATCCCAAACACGGTTTTTTATGATAACAATGTTTGTAGCAAACCAGACAATTCATTCCGCAGGGAGCAAACATTATAGTATCTACATCTTTTCGTATCATTTTCATTGCTTTTCCTCCAATGTCATGTTCTCTTAATAAAAATCATAGTATGGCTGTTTAGTCAAACACATTACTTCAGTCCATTACTTATTTTACATTATACCTTGCCATCCGTTTAAATAAAAGATATTTTTCACATACGATACTTTACGATGAATTGTTGCCGCTTCCTTGTGAACACCACAAATGACCGAAAACTTCATGTTCGTCTTCGGCCATTTATAATAGCAGCTCTTTGCCAGAGCCTTTTAAACACTCATATCAGTCATCTGCTTGCCCCATTTTACCAGAAAGCAAATTTTACTTAGAAAGTTTGAAACGCTTTTGTTCCATACTTATACTCCTGCATACCGCTGACAGGTCTGCGGTACTGCTTCAATAGAAAGTATGAAACGCTTTTGTTCCATACTTTAATCTTCTGTTATTTCTTCCGGAAAAATATCATCCCGAAATCCCTTCCATACCGGCTGCCGCATCGCATCCCTTGTGTTAGGCATATATTCTATGGTGCATACCTTAAACATAACCCAAATAGCATCTTCATTTCCTTTTGGCAATATAGAAAATGGATTACCGGTAATCGGAGTGAGGCTTTTGATTACCTCCCTGGTCACACCGGAAGTGACATGTCCCTTATATAATAATCTGTTATTTTTAAATTTCCCCAGAATAATACTAAAGGTATTTTCTTTTTTTACAATATACCCAGTGACAATGTAATCTTCATCTGCCATGCGTTTAAACTTTATCCAGTCTTTCGTTCGCTTTCCCATAAAATAAAGGCTGTCTGAACGTTTAGCAACAACACCTTCCAATTTTTTCTGATCGGCTATATGATACAGTCCAATTCCATTTTCCGGTATAAATCTTGAAATTGCAAATTTAGCTGTTTCTGCACCAAAAGATTTCTTAAGGAATTCTTTTCTTTCTAAAAGCGGTTCCAGGGTTATCTGCCTGTCTCCATAATAGAGGCAGTCATAAGCTACAAAAGAAGCCGGGTGGCGTTTGGACGCTAATTCTATTTTAAACGGATCTGATAGCAGGCTTCTCCTCTGCAGTTCATAGAAATCCGGGACTCCATCTTTCAAAACAACTAACTCCCCATCCAGAATGCACCGGTTGGTGACAAGGCGGAATATTTCTTTTAACTCCGGAAACTTCTGTATAAGAAGTAGATTCCGTTTATTCCTTAACTCCACACCATGGCGATCCAAATATGCAATACACCGGCTTCCATCTAACTTCAATTCATATATCCAGTTAGGATTATTAAAGGGTTCCCGCATTTCAGAGATCAGCATTGGTTCTACACTGCGGTCATTAAAAATATCCATTTATGCCATTCCCTGCTGATTCTGGGTAATCTCCAGACTTTTTTCCAAAGCATCCATTAAGTTAATAATATTATTGCCTTCAGTACCCTGATCTGCCGTCACAATTTCCTGACCCTGTATTTTTTTCATAATGGCTTCCCGCAGTCTTGCCTGATATTCATCATGAAACTCAGCGGCAACGAAAGGCTTAGTCATATTCTCGATCAGTAGTTTAGCCATATCCAATTCATTCTTTTCCAATTGCATTTTGGGTATCTGCTTTGGTACCGCAGCAATTTCATCATGATAATATAACGTTTTTACAATCATTCCTTCTTTCGTAGGAAATAAAACCAATAACTTTTCGTTAGTTCCCATAACTGACTTAGCAATTGCCACTTTTTTCTGAGCCAATAAAGCCTGTCGCAATAATTCATATGCCTTCTCCGCCCCGGTATCCGGAATTGCATAATAATCTTTTTCATAGTAAATCATATCTACTTCACTTATTTTGGCAAATTGAATAATATGGATTGTCTTATCCTTTTTCGTTTTAATTTTCTCCAGATCTTCCTCTGTCATGATGACATATTTATCTTTTTCGTATTCGTAGCCTTTGACAATATCCTGAGCTGTCACCTCTTTGCCACAGTGACTGCAGTACTTCTTATATCGGATTCGTGCTTTGCTCTCTTTATCTAACTGGTTAAAATGAATGTCATTATCGACCGTTGATTTATACATTCCAATCGGAATTAAAACCAAACCCATAGATATACTGCCTTTGTGTGCTACTGCCATTAAAACACCCCTTTTATTTTTTAGCATTGGCAACAGTTAACATTTTTATGTATAAAAGGAATTAAAAAATACTATATTCTTTACTAAAAACATTCTATGATTCGTCAAAAGCGTGGGTGTATCATATAAAATCAAAACTAATAATACATTTTATCCGATATTTTGCAGTTTCTAATTATTATGAAATAGCAAAAATGTTACATCATCATATAATATATTGGCAATCTATCAAAAGAAAGGTAATATTTTATGGATTATTTTAGATACCATGATCATCAGGATGAAAATGATGATTATAATTCTTTCTATCAAAACAACTCTTGCCATGACTCATATATACGATTGAATATCCCCTGCACCTGTATAAGACGTAAACCCAAGGGTTGCGGTAACTGTTCAGCCTGCAATATCGGGCCTACAGGAGCTATCGGACCAACTGGTGCTACGGGATCTACTGGCGCTACCGGACCCACTGGCGCTACCGGTAGGACTGGTGCTACCGGAATGACTGGCGCCACGGGACCAACTGGTGCTTCCGGCAGGACTGGTGCTACCGGACCCACTGGCGCTGCAGGACCAACCGGCCCAAGCGGAAACCCGACAACTATTTATAGCATGAGTGCACTAAACACTTCAAATTCCAGTATAGATGTTGTAATTGGAGGAACACCTGTCCCGCTACCCGACAACCAGATTTTAACCAGCTTTACAGCAGATGAAACCAACGAATGCTTCACAGTTCCGCAATCCGGAACATATATGATATCTTATCAGGCTGCCACAACAACAGCTCTTTTAATGTCAACACAGATTTTATTAAATGGCTCTCCACTTACCGGATCTGTCGTATCTCCATCACTAGCCACAACATTATTTACTGCTTCACTATTTGCCAATCTTACTGCAGGTGATACGCTGCAGCTTGAACTGTTCGGTCTTCAAGGTACAGCAGTACTTCGTTCAGGCAATGGTGCATTTCTTGAAGTTATCAGACTCAGCTAATTCAAACAGCGGCACCAGCTAATATCCTGGTTACGAATAATAAGACATAACAGAAATCCTGTAAACTCGGATTTCTGTTATGTCTCTTTTTCTTATTAGAGCCTTTCATTACCACCAGGCTCGCTGTAATACTAATCTTTTCCCCGGGTTTTATATATTCGCGATGCATAATATGGCTTTATGCTCTGCGCAAACCGAAACAGATTACATGGATCATATTTACTCTTAATGCACATCAGACGTTTGGCATTTCCCCCATAATAGGCCTTCATATAATTCCCCGTACAGAGATAAGGAAAATTTATATAAGAACCCACGGTTAAAGAGCACAGGCATCTGAAGCGCGCATGGATCCATGACAGATTTTCCGGCTGGACTTCCGGAGATTTCCATATCGTTTCTATACCCATGATATAGTTTGCTTTTCTGTAATAAAAGGCAGTTTCACAAGGAGATAAATCCCGTACCTTTCCCCCAAGCGCATAAAGTGCAACAGAAGCATAGGTTGAACCTCTGGCTCTTTTTTTCACCAAACGTATAATAGATACCATCTGTCTGTTCGAATAATTTCCGCATACAAAACGCCCGGCAAAGCGAAATTTTTCAAATGGCGGATAAACAGATGCATCTATTTCAGTCGCTTCCAGAAAGGTAACATAGCGAAAGGAAGCTTTTGCCCCGCATATTTTTAAAAACGGCTGTACCGACGCTGTTGCTTCTTCCGGCGTCCCATAAAAAAATCCCCGCAAAAATATGCCCATCCCTTCTTTTTCTGAATTAAAAATCCTGCTGTTAGGTGTAAAACGATTTTCTTTCTTCAGCAACCACTTCTGCCAGGTTCGAAGAAAGTGAAGCGCTGTTCCATCATTGATTTTGGAATACTGAATATCAACATAGGTAACCTTCGTAACCTTTGGCAAAAGCTGGTACGTCAGTGATGTAATTACACCAAAATTCCCTCCGCCTCCACCTCGAAGCGCCCAAAAGAGATCCGAATGCTCCCTATCGTTGGCAACAATCAGATTCCCTCTGGGGTCCACAAGTTCCGCCTCTACAAGTAAATCACATGTGAGACCAAACATTCTGGAAGAATGTCCCCAGCCGCCTCCCTGAGTCAGCCCTACTGCCATCACAGTAGGACAAGTGCCACTGGGAAAAGGGTATCCGTATTGGGACAGATAATGATAAAGTTCCCTGTTATTTACACCACTTCCAATTCGTACCGTTTGGGTGTCTTCGCAGATACTCTTGTCCTTCAAAAGGCTGGTATCAATTACCAATCTTTTATTTCCAATACAAAACCCTTCATAATTATGCCCGCCTGACCTTACACGAATCTCCATCCCTTTGCTGGCAGCATAGCGTACCGCCTCTTCTGCATCCCGGGCATTTTCACAATAAATAATGGCAGAAGGATACTTTTGTATAGATCTGTTAAATATCTGCCTTTTTCTATGATAATCGGAACAGAATGGTAATATAATTTTACTGCATATATCTTCATTAAACATATTTTTAAAAACCTTTATAAGCTGGCTGCATGCAGACCAGAATTTCTAATATTATATGAAAGAATGAAAAAATATGTGCTGTATGATTGTATGGCAGGGTGCTTTTACCATTTATACAAAAGTTTAATACGAAATTAAATGCCAAATACTAATTTTTCAAAACTCTCTGCATCTACAGGCTTGGAGATCACATACCCCTGTACCATATCACAGTTAATTTCCTCTAAAAACCCCATCTGTTCCAAAGTCTCTCCCCCTTCGGCTACTGTCTTCATGCTTAATTTTTTAGCCAAATTCACTACTGATTCAATGATTACCCGTTCCCGGGGAACATCTGCTTTTGGAGAAGCAAAAAAGCTTTATCAAGTTTCAACGTATCGGCATTCATATCTTTTAGGAGATTCAAAGAGGATAACCACTTCCAAAATCGTCTATGGAACATTGTCGAAAGATCCGGCTCTGTTATCCGATAGACATCTGTTGTCAAAAGTAAATAATACTTTTTCAGTGAATGGTGATTAAAGGCATTCATTTTCTGTGTCACTCTACCTAAAAACGCCAGGATCTAATCCTGGGAATTAGTTTTAAGGAGCAAATCAAAATCATTTGAAAAAGAGCCGCATATCAATTCATCTTGTTCTATACAGCTTTTGCATACATCATGAATGTGCCTTAAAATAAGATCTCCTTCATAGGTACCAAATGTATCGTTAAATAATTTGAAGTTTGCTGCATTCAGGGAAGTAAACGTAAATGCAAGTATAGATAACTGCTTATTATTGCGATTATTAATTATAAATACCTCCTCTGTTACAACTAAAAACAGGTAAAATCCAGAGTAATTTAATGGAATTATCTTTCCTATTTTCGGTATGTGATCCTAAAGCTCCTGTTATCTGATCTTCTTCATAAATAGGTATGGCATAAGCGTGCAATAGACTCCAGAGCATCTAAATTTACCTGTAAACGGGCATCTACTGAATATTCAACGCTTGATGACAGCTCCCTTAAGTAGCGTTCTGTTTCATCCGCAGTAGTCTTTCTGATCTGAAACACAAATAATATACAAATGAAAACAACGATTAAAGTTGCGCCGATTAACACAGCAAAAAATCTTTACGTATTTAATTTTAACTTCATCTGCCAGGTTCTTCCTCTCATACAATTGCTCCTTTTTTCTTCTCCTTATGTTTCTCAGTAAAGAATAATGGAATTCAACTTTGTCACCCATTTTATCATTCATAAGGGAAATCCTTTTCATATCCGTGGTAAAACATATCCTGTTCCAGTTCCCATTTCTTGCTAATTTGAGTTCACTATATTTCAATCAAACAGTCTAGAATAATTATTAATTCTTTGGGAATCAAAAAAGAACCGAGCTCCCAAACCAAGTGGTTTGTATAGCCCGATTCTTTTTTTATTCCTTTTATATTATATAACCATTCGCTCTTTAAAAAGCTAATCCGGTCAATCTTATAACTGTGGTCCTGCTGAAACTAATGCTTTTCCAGCTTCATTGCCTTCATATTTTGCAAAGTTCTTAACAAAACGCTGAGCCAGATCTACTGCTTTTGTCTCCCATTCGGAAGCGTTAGCGTATGTGTCACGAGGATCCAGAATCTTAGGATCAACACCTGGAAGTTCTGTAGGAATTTCAAAATTAAAGTATGGAAGGTTTTTCATTGGAGCTTTTGCAATAGAACCATCTAAAATTGCATCAATGATTCCACGTGTATCACGGATAGAGATACGTTTTCCGGAACCATTCCATCCTGTATTTACAAGATATGCTTTAGCGCCGCTCATCTGCATTCTCTTAACAAGTTCCTCTGCATATTTTGTAGGATGCAGTTCCAGGAATGCCTGTCCGAAGCAAGCAGAGAAAGTAGGTGTAGGCTCTGTAATTCCACGCTCTGTACCAGCAAGTTTTGCTGTAAATCCAGACAGGAAGTAGTACTGTGTCTGCTCTGGAGTTAATACGGAAACTGGAGGAAGAACACCAAATGCATCTGCTGATAAGAAGATTACATCCTTTGCAGCCGGAGCTGTGGAAACTGGACGTACAATATTCTTAATGTGGTTGATTGGATAAGAAACACGTGTATTCTCTGTTACACTCTTATCATCAAAGTCAATCTTTCCTTCAGAATCAAGAGTAACATTCTCAAGAAGAGCATCTCTTTTAATTGCATTGAAAATATCTGGCTCAGATTCTTTGTCAAGGTTGATAACTTTAGCGTAACATCCGCCTTCAAAGTTAAAGATACCCTGGTCATCCCAGCCGTGCTCGTCATCACCGATCAGAAGTCTCTTAGGATCTGTTGACAGAGTAGTTTTACCTGTTCCGGAAAGTCCGAAGAAGATTGCTGTATTTTCGCCGTTCAGATCAGTATTTGCTGAGCAGTGCATAGAAGCAATACCTTTCAGTGGCAGGTAGTAGTTCATCATTGAGAACATACCTTTTTTCATTTCTCCGCCGTACCATGTATTTACGATAACCTGTTCGCGGCTTGAGATGTTGAACATAACAGCTGTTTCAGAATTAAGGCCTAATTCTTTGTAATTCTCAACTTTTGCTTTAGAAGCGTTATATACGATGAAATCTGGTTCAAAGTTTTCAAGTTCTTCAGCTGTAGGCTGGATAAACATATTTGTAACGAAATGAGCCTGCCAAGCAACCTCTACGATGAAACGGATAGCCATACGAGTATCTTCGTTAGCACCACAGAATGCATCTACTACAAAAAGTCTTTTGTTAGAAAGAACTTCCTGAGCAAGTTTCTTAACGGTATCCCATGCTTCCTGGCTTGCCGGATGATTATCATTCTTGTATTCAGCTGAAGTCCACCATACGTTATCTTTGGAATTTTCATCCATAACTATGTACTTGTCCTGAGGTGAACGTCCTGTATAAATACCAGTCATAACATTAACAGCACCAAGTTCACTTACCTGGCCTTTTTCAAAACCTTCTAAGCTTGCTTTTGTCTCCTCCTCAAATAACATATCAAAAGAAGGATTGCGAACAATTTCTGTTACCCCATTAATGCCATATTGCGTTAAATCAATATTACTCATCTTTATTTCCTCACTTTCATTTTTTCGAATTTGTTTCTATCATCTCACTTTGTGAATAAAAAGTCAATAGCTTTAAATATAAAAATAATGTAAAATTTATGAATGTTGATCATATGCAGGTTTAGAGATCATATTTTGAGTGTTATTCATCAAAAATGTATACAAAATACCTGCCATGCCAGTAATAATTTGTATAATAAATTGCACATAAAGCTATGTCCGGACATACTTACTGCCCTCCGACTTAAACTTATGTTATTTAATACTCCGTGATCCACTCCCTTACCCCTTCTTTTGAGATAATTTATTGCATAAATATTCTTTTTGATCCCGTTAGCTATTCCTCTTCTTGGTCCAATAGGTGCCGTTTCCAGAAAGGATAAAACCATTCTTTACTACTGTGATTTGTTCATTTTTATAATTAATTCTCCTAATAACCCCATTAAATCCTTTGCCTTTTCAAATTCATTCATTTGAAGCAGCTGCTGAATTCTGGTTTCTGTCTCTTTCTTCTTTTGTTCCAGCAGCAGATAATCCTTGTCAAAATGATTGGCATATATCATCTGACGGAATTTACGGATGGACATTCGCCGTACAGTATTATTTTCTACCAATAAAACATAATCCACACAATTAGCTACCGTATAAAAGTCATGAGATACCATCAGAATTGCACCTTTGTACGATGTAATTGCTTGTTCCAATGCAATCTGTGCATAAACATCCAAGTGCCCTGTGGGTTCATCCAGCAAAAGAAAGTTAGCTTTTCCCAATGAAATCACTGCTAATTGAAACAAGTCTTTTTCTCCTCCTGATAATTCACCCACTTTCTGATGAAGTGTCTCTCCTTCAAATCCATATTTTTTTAAATAGTCCGCTGCATCCTGTTGGGTATCAACACCTTTTTCAACAAAAATCTCCAGTAAAGTTTTTGATTCATCATATAACGATGCTGTAATCTGAGTAAATATACCCAATTCTGCATGCTCATTTATCCTAATAGCACCTTATATATTTTCATAGATTTCACGAAGCAATGTTGTTTTTCCGGTTCCGTTATTTCCAACAATTGCAACATGATCCTGAGATTTCATTACAAAATTCACATGGTCTAAAAGCTGCTCATCAAATGCGACGCTATAATCAGTCAACTCCAGTATATTTTCATTTACGACTTCCCTTTCAAGTTCAAAATGAATCTCCGGATATTTGATAGCAACGAAAGGAGCCTTAGTTTTTCGGTTTTTCAGACGATCAAGCAAAGTCTGTCTCGCGTGCACAGCTTTACCCAGGGATGCATTATCCATCGACGTCGCCTTCACTCTGGCTTTTTCTAAGATTTTACTTTGACGGTCTATCTCTGCCTGGTCGGCAGCTGCTGCTTCTTCCAGATCAATCTTTGTGGCAAGTAGTTCATAATTGTATTCTATATAGGTGCCGTCAAATTCCTGCATATCCATATTTTCCATGTGAAGGATCTTATTAAAACAATGGTTTAACAGATACCTGTTATGGGTGATAATAAGAAGGGTTCCTTTATGGGCATTAATAAGATTACTTAAAGCATCCAGATGATCAAAATCCAAAAACACATCAGGTTCATCCATAATAAGAAGACCCGGACTAATCATCATCTCTTTGATTACCTGAACCAGCTTGAATTCTCCACCGCTCAAACTACTGATATACTGTCCTTCTAACTTTTGCAAATCAGCTATTTTTAACTGCTTTTTAATATTGCTTTCATAACAATCTCCATCAATGGCATTAAATTCATCCAGAACTTTCTGATATTTCTCAAAAATGGTTTCCAGATTGACAGCAGTCTCCATTTCCTTACAATAATCAATGATTTTCTGCTCCATTTTCACAAATTCTTCGCTTAAATACTGAAAAACCGTCAAATCTTCTTTTTGATCTAATTGGGAAAACTGGCTGACATATCCAATTCTGCCTGTGCCTTCTATCTCTATTTTTCCATCGTACAGATACTCTTCTGCGTTCAGCAGCAAATTCAGCAGCGTACTTTTTCCTGTACCATTGGCACCGATCAATGCACAATGTTTCTTATCTTCTATTGAAAATGAAATATTTTTATATAAATCCTTTTGATGATATGAGTAGGACAGGTTTTCAACCTTTATCATATATACCTCCTGTGGTTATTATTTTTGACTTAATTATATTATTTTTACCAACACAGTTCGCTATTCTATTATACCAGCTGTATCAAGATTGCTCACTAAGTTAAGTTTATTATATTACAGATTTGCCGTCTATAACAATAGGTTTCTTTTGTACTAAAATGAATGCTTGCTTACAGTTCTCACATTAGATGTAGGTTTTATTAAATAGTAAGACACTGAAACAAAAAGTATGGGTTTTGCCCTGTGATTTATTTCCACCTGACAAAACCCATTTATTATAAAATACGGGGCTGAAAAATATTTACCCTTTAAACATCAACCTCTCCATGCTCCTTGGCAAACTCCGGATCACGAATGCGCCCCACGATAATGATTGCCACAATGAATATCGTAAATGTAAACACAAATGGCAGCCGGCGGTCAATACTTGATAACCACCCTGCAAAATAGCCGAATGGTGAAGAAAAAGCAATCGTAAAAGACATTATCAAAGCATTAATGCGAGCCCGCTCCTCCGGATTAATACTGAGCTGGATCAATGCATCCTTTCGAGGCATAACTAGGGAACCTGCCACTGCTACTACAAAAACATAAATAATAATAACCGGCATATTGCCAACCGGTGCCATTATCAGCAGAATCGCTGCTGCTGCATACAATACCAAACCGCTCCACATAGGGATACGGAATTTCACGAATTCCAATCGGTGCTGTATTCCAATTAAGAAAATCAACATCACCGCCGCGTTCAGAATCGGAAAAAAAGCCAGATACCGCGATGCAATGCCTAACCGTTGTGTTACATACAAACTAAAAAAATTGGTACTGACCAGATTCGTGATATATAAAATCACGGATACAATAAGCACTTTCATAATCTCTTTATTCTTCAGCACTTTAGGTATCAAATACTTGTATTCATACAACATCTGTAAAACAGAAGTGTCCTTTGTCTCAGCCATCCGAATCTTGCCTTGCCTGGTTTCTTTACAAAACCGAGAAGTAACAATTACCTTAATCAGCATATTCACAGCAAAAACCAAATACAACACACGAACCACCGGAACCACAGTAAAGGAATTGATCAGCAATCCAGAAATCGGTGCAAAGAAGATCGCAATCAAACCGCCTATATTCACCCAAGTATAAATTCCCAATAAATCCTTGGGTTCTGCATCTTCAATCAGTAAGCAATACCACGCAGTCTGGTTAATCTGCTCAAAGCTGTTAAATAAAACTGCAATTAAAAAGAGCCAGAAGTTACCCGATATGCTCCATATCAGGCAAGCAACAGTCCAACCAAAGAAATCACCCATTATGGTTGTAAATTTTCGCCCCATCTTATCTGTTATTATACCGCCAAAAAAGGAAAAAAACACCTGAACAAACATGGCAATAGACAAAATCAGTCCGATTTGTACATCCGTGATTCCCTGTGAATACATATATAGTGTGGCAAAAGGTGCGATTAAATTATATGGAATGCCCCATAGCGGCTCCATTAATATCAGAGTTCTTGGATTTCCTTTGTTATGTTTTAACAATTCAATAAGCGGGTGATTTCGCAATGATTTCGTTTTTTGTGCTGTTTTCACAGATTTCTCCATTCTATGTATTATTACTTCATAATACGAAATTATAAAGACAACCTTCATTGGCTGCCTTTATTTGACTAAATAAGAAGAATACAAATTGTTGACTCCTGATTAATATACAAATTCAATTAATTTTATCTATTATATCATTATAGATTACTATTGTACAGTAACTAAATCACATACGTCGGAACACGGATGTGATACTACATGGCAAAAAGCTGCATAGAAAAAGGCATTTACAGATTTTTGTTAATTTTGAAAGACAATACACTTGATCAGCCTTTGAATGGCACAGAAGACGACATGATTTGCTATCACTATAAAAATGTCCACAACATAAACATAAATACACATTAATACTTCCCCCTGGAAGCGTGGGAATAAGAAGTCGGAAGGTTCTTCCGCTTCCAAATATGTCTAAAATATATGTACTTGAGGGAAGATAATCGAATTGGATCTCTCCCCCTTTACAAAGTGATTTCCGAATGCAAGTACTATCCTTACAGTTGTATAATGTAACATAGTCGTTTACCTTACAATGATAAATGTGTAATCGTATGCTGCAAATACAAGCAACAGGTTCCAAGCGCAAATTACAATCTTCTTCTTCATTTCTTTTCAAGTGAAATTGTTCCCCAGATCCATGCATAAGATAATTGCCGATTATTTGTTCATTTTTGCCTTGACCATATACTGACCTTCGCTTACACTGCCGAACATATACTTTCCCGCATTATTGGCTTTTGTAGTTGCTACCAAGATTTCCTTTACAGTACCATCCTCTTGTTTAATAATTTGATATAAACCTACAAAGCAGCCAGCCACAGCGTGACCATTATTATCACGGATGACACCACTTACAGTACCATTATAAGTTCTCGAATCCACATTCATGGCCATTGTAATATTTGCAATAGAACCATCAGTAATCGTAACTGTCATTGGAGATGCCGGTAAATACCCATCTGCCGTGGAAATAACCGTATATTTACCATTCGCAACATCGTAAAACGCAAATTCCCCATCATCTGCTGTATAGGTAGTTGCCACAACATTATCATTGATGTCCAACAGAGCTATTTTAGCGTTCGAAAGAGGTTCATTTTTTCCTTCATGTTCATTTATTCTCAAAATACCTGCGATAGCTCCAAGTGACAATGTTTCATCAGGCTTACAGACAAAGTTAATTTCTGTGACATCATTTTCAGATAATGTAACCCCCACCGTGTCACTTAGACGGTAACCTTCTTTTACCGTTCCCACACTGTAAGTTCCAGCGGGAATCCCATCCATAGAATATAGTCCATTCTCATTCGTTAATGTGTGTTTAAAGGGCAGCCCCTTACTATCAAACAACTTGACAGTAGCGTTGGAGATGGGAACTTTGCCATCAGTTATGTTGCCATGTACTGTCGCAGACTTATTGGAAACCAGATTTAAGTTGAGGTCGATGTCAGCTTCTTGCAAACCTTTAATAGAGAAGTCCCCACTATACTGTAATCCCAAGAGATCTTGTTTTATATCCGCCATATAACTCTCCTTCATATTTATATTTTTTTAAAATGCTCAGGTTATAATATGGGATTTTTAACTAAAACGTTACAACACCTTTGATTTATACAGTATCAAGTCCAACTTGATAAACCTTTTGCCAAACAGTAAAAAGTTTTGCCAGATTGTACTAATATCCGGCAAACCCCTCATTCTCTAACTATACGGCGTTATATCCGTCACCCAGTCTGCGGAAACTGATCCATCTCACCTTCCGCAAGAACACAACTCCATATTGGCATTAAAAATTCCGTAAACGCCCGTAGAATCAAGGTTTCCGCACAAGCAACACGACGGTTTCAACATGCGGTGGGACGAAGATTTTATACTACATGGCAAAAGTATTTGCATTACATAATGATGGGGTAAATTTCTTCGTCAATTTTACCCCCTTTGAACGAAAACCACCCCTTTATGAATAAATTTCCCCCTTTCAATAACCCTCCCACAAAAATTACACTTTTTTTAAGTAAAGTTATTTTGATTTTTCTTTATCATATTCCAATGCTCTATACTCTCTTTGCAATTCCTGTGACAGTTCTTCTTCGCTTGGAAGGTATAGCTTATACTTTGACGCAAAAATCTGTGTTTCATTTTCTGGCAATGTATACTTTACTACAGATTCACTTTTATCCGCACAAAGTACAATTCCTATCGGCGGATTATCCCCCTCATTCATCAATTCACGTTCGTAATAATGGACATACATCTGCATTTGCCCCAAATCCTGATGTGTCAAATCTCCAATTTTTAAATCAATTAATACAAAGCATTTCAGAATGTAATTATAAAAGACAAGATCTATTCGAAAATGGCGTCCATCAAATGTAATCCGCTTTTGTCTGGCAACAAAAGAAAACCCTCGCCCCAACTCTAAGAGGAATTTCTGTAAATGTGTTATCAATGCTTCTTCAAGGTCGCTCTCATAAAAATCATCATTCGGACTTAATCCCAGAAACTCTAATACATATGGATCGCGGATAATATCCTCTGGTACTTTTGCAGGCTCCAATTTCTGGATTTCTTCTGAAACCGTTTCTTTATTTTGGCTGGATAACAGCCTTTCATAAAAAAAAGAATTAATTTGCCTTTCCAACTGCCGTGTGCTCCAATTCGATTTTATTGCTTCTTCTGTATAGAATTGACGGGCATTTTCATTTTCCACGCGCATGAGTAGGCGATAATGTGTCCAACTCAATTCGTCACGCAGTGCGTGACTATTTGGAAATGTCAGATAAAACTGTCTCATGTATTTAAGATTAGTCGGTGTAAAACCTTTACCAAAATCTACAGTCATCTGTTTGGATAATTCCGCTATTAATCTACTTCCATATTCTGCTTTTTCATAGCCATCCTGCTGTTCCACGATACTTTTCCCTATATTCCAGTATGCTTCCACCATTGCAAAGTTTGCTGTTTGATATACTTTGTTTCTGGCTTCAGAAAGAATTCTTTTAATTTGTTCATAAAATTGATGTTCCATTTGATTCCTCCTAAAATTGCCTACATCTCATTTACCACAATTTCGAATACAGAAATATTTTTCCTGTACAAATACATTTGCCAGACTTGATGGAATATTATTTAAAATATTTTCTTTAGTTACTTGGATTAATTTATCCTTTCCAAATGCATTACTAATATCTTTTAATGATTTATCATTTTATAGATTCTAAGTAGCTGTTGAAAAAATGAAGGAATTGAAACGATAACCCTATCCCGCATCATATTATCTAAATAGAATTGCATCATATTATCATAAGACAGTATGCCATCTTTATATTCCAACATGAGCAACTCACTTTCACCTGAATATTCCCACTTACTATACGTCTCTAAATCATTTATAAAACAGACAAACATTTTATCGCTAAAAGACCAGTCAACACCCTCAATTTTGGTTACCACTTGTCCGTCTGGATAACTTTCATACCAGTATGCTCCATATCCAGGCAAATAAAAATTTGTATTATTTCTACTAAGATGATGAAAATAATTCAAGCTATTTAAAATACTTTTCCCAACTTCTAAATCGGGACGTGTAATCAATATTCCAATAGTATCTTCCTTAATTTCATTGCTGTTAATATCTCTTAACATATTCTGGTAGGTAATTGCCTCCAACATTCTATCACCTCAAATTCCAACCTATAAAATTATCATAATATTTAACTATTTTACAGTAGTATGGTTTTGCTACATAGTTCAATTCACATAGCAAACCCCTCATTTTCAAACTCTCCGGCGTTATCCCCGTCCCCCTATCTGCGGAAACTTATCCATCTCACCTTCCTCCAAAACACAACTCCATTTTCTCCAAATAATCCCGCAAACCCGCCTAGAATCAAGGTTTCCGCACGAGAAGCACGGCGGTCTCCACGTGCCCAGTCCAAGCAAACATATCCACACCCCAACTCCCCTTACATCCATACCCTTTCTTTGTCAAATACTCTAAATCCCTGCCTAACGTCTCCGGATTACAGGAAACATAAACCACTTTCTCCGGTGCCATCTGCACCATGGAATCCATAAATTGTTCTGTACTTCCGCTTCTTGGCGGATCCATAAATACTACATCAGCTTTTTCGCCCTGTGCTGCCATATCCGCCATGAAATCTCCTGCATCGGCACAATAAAATTTTACATTTTCGATCTCATTGCGCCTGGCATTGGTTATTGCGTCACGGACTGCATCTTTGTTTAACTCCACGCCAATTACCCGCTTTGCTTTTTTGCTTGCAATTAAACCGATTGTTCCAATGCCGCAATATGCATCAATTACCAGTTCCTTTCCTGTGAGGCCCGCTGCATCAATGGCTTTTTTGTACAGAACTTCCGTCTGTACCGGGTTCACCTGATAGAAGGATTTGGAAGAGATACGGAATGTGCAGCCACAGAGTACATCCTCAATGTAGCCTTTTCCAAACAGTGTTTTTTCTTTATCCCCAAGGACTATGCTGGTTCCTCTGGCATTTACATTCTGGATGATGGTTGTAATCTCCGGATGAAGTTTACGAATGGCTCCGACAAAATTGTTTTTGGATGGGAATACAGGAGAGGCTGTCACCAGTACCACCATGATTTCATTCGTGGTAAATCCACGTTTCACAAGCACATGCCGAAGGAGTCCATATCCGGTATCCTCGTCATACGTTCTGATTTTAAATGATTTTAGAAGTCCCCGTATACTTTGAATGATTTCATCGGCTTTTTGGTCTTCTATCATGCAAGATTCTATTGGAACCACCTTGTGGGTTCCCGCCTGGTAAACACCACAGATGGGATTTCCTCTTTTATCCCGGTCAAAAACTGCGTGAACTTTATTTCGATAATGATACGGATTTTCCATTCCAATCACAGCATTTACTTTACAGAACTTTCCAATCCACTTTTGAATTTCCTTTTCCTTTAATTTTAACTGCTCCTGGTAAGGAATTCCCTGGTACTGACATCCACCGCATTTTTTAGAAACAGGGCACACAGCCATACCATTTCCTTTTTTCGTATCTTCTTTTTGTCTTTCTGCAAAGAGAGTCTTTATACCATTCTTTTTAGTGTCCCCGTTTAATCTGCCGAATTGTTTATTTCCGGATGCCGCTCCCGGTTTTTTATTTTCCCATTTCCCCGTCACCGCTCCCGGTTTTCTATCTTCTCTTTTATTCCCATTCTGCCCGGATTTCGTCTTTTTATTTTTCCAATCTTCCCTCTTTATTCCTGAACCCTTGTTTCCCTTGATATCATCTATCTCTGCTGCTGTTCTGAATGCCTTACCTTTATTTATCGCCTCGGCCTTCTTCTTCCCTGGCTTGCCTTTATCAAAATCTTTCCGATCCCAATCCTTATTTTGATAATCCTT
Organism: Clostridiales bacterium; assembly: GCA_018365455.1. Taxonomy (GTDB): domain Bacteria; phylum Bacillota; class Clostridia; order Lachnospirales; family Lachnospiraceae; genus Robinsoniella. The sequence continues at coordinate 64,661 of JAGZJZ010000017.1, read as the reverse complement.
TCGGCCACCCATCTTTTTCATTTCTCTTCTTTCTGTTCCTGCCTTCACGAATTCACCTGTTATCTTTCTATTATTTTATATTGGTATTTATCATAGTTATTCTTTCTCCACAGCCCCATCATCACAATAAACCGCATACTGATTTTTCCCTCGTCTTTTTGCCTGGTACAACGCAATGTCAGCTTTTTCAAATAATTCATCCCAGTCTTTTCCATGATTTGGATAAAGTGCCACACCGATACTGCAGGTTGCAGCAATTTTTGCTTTTGACGTGATGTCAGCGAAGTCCTGTGACAACTGGTCTGCTTTTTTCATGGCATATTCTTCATTGTAGCAGTCTTTCATGCATACGATAAACTCATCTCCTCCAATTCTTCCAACCACATCGCTTTTGCGGAACAGATTGTGAAGGATTTCTGCCATCATATTCAGAACCCGGTCTCCATTGTGGTGTCCATAGTTGTCGTTGATGCCTTTGAAATTATCGATATCCAGAACAAATAATCCCTGAATATCATTTGGTGCTGATTCCAGATGATCTTCTATCAGTTTTTTGGATACACTCTTGTTATAAAGACCTGTCATCGGATCTTTTTGCACCTTACTTTCTAATTCAATAGAACGGCGCTTGCGTTTGTCAATGTTGTTTATCTTGCAGATTAGACGGCTGATTTCTCCGTTTTCATCTACCATAGAATAGAAACGGATGAGACACCACAGATAAGACCCATCCTCTTTTTTTATTCTACCTTCACACTCTTCATAGGGCTTTTCCCCGCAGAGAACTTTACGGAAATGCTCCTTAATCATGAGCCAGTCTTCTTCAAATACGAAATTTTTACCTTCGTCTTCTTCGATCCCCTGCTCCAGTTTTCTGCCAAACATCTCTTCAAAATTTTGCATCACAAGAATGTGCATATTACGGACATCATATTCCACAAAGCAGGATTCCATCTGGTTTACAATAATTTTATATCGCTGGTTGTTAAATGACAGTTCATCTTCAAATGCTTTATATTCATCAATGTCTACCAGGATTCCATAGACGTGCAGCTCCCCTTCTTCTTCAAAAATATTGCTGACCTGCTGCACCCAGTAGGCCGGTGTGGAGTGGGAATTTAACCGAAACCTCATTTTAAAGCTTTTTCGTTCCGGCAGATCCGGCAGCATTTTCTCTATTTTATCTAATACCATCTGCCTGTCCGGATCATAAACCATTTCCAGATAGTTGTTGTGGTAATACTCTTTAAACTCTTCTTCCGGACAGCCCAGCATCTGGAACAATCCTTTATTTATAAACGAAAGCTGCATGGTTTTGGGATCATAGCGGAACATTCCTCCGGGTGCATGGCTGGATACGTTCTCCAGTAAATTCGCCAGTTTGCGCATCTGCTTGTTATTGAGATACAGGTAGCACAAAATCCCTCCCATAATGACCAGAAACAATACCACCATTTTAACCATAAAAAACATGCCTGTAACAGTACTTTTAGACGTATATACCCCAAGCTTTGATGCTGATGAAATGTTAAACAGGTACCATTTTCCGCCGGGCACAGGTGCATAATTGCAATAGTACAGGGATTCATCCACCTCAAAAGCCAGATTTCCCACCGTGGTTTTCCCCATATTATAATGAATTTGATCTATGTCTCCCTGCGCTGTCTCAGTCCCCAATGCTGCCTTAATATTTTCTCCACACAGTTCTCCGTTCATGGACAGGGCAATAGTTCCATCCCTTTGCACAATATAGGCATTTTCCTGGGCATCCATTCCGGATACATGAAGGAGGCGGTTTAACTGTATATTCTGATAGACGGTACGCAATACCCCCACTGCTTTTCCTTCCCGGTATATGGGCACTGCAAATATAATACTGTACTCGCCAGTTACTTTGGATTTAATCAGGTCAGAAATAACCCTTCCGCCTTTTATGGCGCTTTTAAAATAATCTCGGTCAGCGATGGAGATTTCCTCCATGCCATTTTCATAAGTCCGTCCATCAGAATCAGCTACACCTACCCGGCAATTATCATGATGATCCCCGAACTGTGCAAGGATGTCCATCAAATCTTCGTTGTCATAATGATCGAATTTGGAAATCGTTGTCGCCAGGGATTCCATATCCGAAAAATGATCATCCAGAATAAACGAGATATTTATGCACTTCTTTTGAATATCCCTTGCTGTAATGTCCATAGAAAGTTTCTGGGAATTATTATTTGTCTGCAATGTAAAGTCCACACAAATTACACCTGCTACTATAGCTGCTATTAATAAGACAAGCACCAGAAAAACCGACCGATATTTTATAATTCTTTTTTTCAATTTCCATCCCCCGGAATAATACCCCGTAGATTTACATTCTCATGTCATTCTATTCAGCGGCCCTTTGTATGAGTATCATCCATATAACATCATTATATAATTTGAGGTAACAAACAGCAAGCGCTTTTTTAGATACAAAGCTGTTTATATGACCAGAATCTATAATAATAGGAAGGAATGGCAACTTTTATATGGATTCCATTCCTTCCTTCATCCAGTTTATTCGTTTATGAATTCAAGAAAGCACTCATTAAACCGGTCCAATTCATCATAAAATACCCCATGGGCACTATTTTCCAGTACATATAATTTCGAATTGGCAATCTCCCGATGCTGGTAATCCGTCAGTTCCTTTAATACTACCTGATCCTTGGCGCCTGCAAAAATTGCGGTAGGAACGTGTACTGTTTTCAGATCTTCTCTTCCATCTTCGTCCCGCAATGCATAAGCGGACTGAATAGTTGCAATTCCGGATGCCGACAAAGCAATATCTTCAAACCAGTTCTTCAAAGGCTCGCTGTGGGGGCTTGCAAATAACATCTCATGAGCGAAATCGTGGCATAACTGCGGTCTGTCCGCAGCCGCCTGACAGATAAACTCATCTGCCTTTTCCCGTGGGATCCCATATGGATAGCCTTCCCTCTGTGTCCAGCTTGGCGCTGCAGCTGCAATAAGTATTAATTTGTGAACCCCATATCCCTGATAACAATTCATGTAGCGCAGTGCAATTGCTCCGCCCATAGAAAATCCACATAATATAAAAGATTTCAGGCGCAGCGCTTTTATCACATTATAGATATCTCTTGCCATCTGGTCATAATAGTAACCACATCTTGGAGCATCTGAATTTCCATAACCCCGCAAATCCATCGATACCACGCGGAAACCGCAATTTAGCAGCAATTCCTCCTGATATTCATACATTTTGTGCGACAAAGGCCATCCATGGATGAAAACAATTACCCATTTTCCTTGTGGATTGGGATCATAAACAGCCAATTTCGTACCATCATTCGATTTTACATAAAACATAAACAGTATCCAATCTCTTTTTTACCAGTATATGCAGATGCCGCAAAATCGGGATAGCCTAAAATTTCCTCTATTGACACTATATGGTCAACCCTTGTATAATAAGCTATACAATTTTTAGAAATATACCAAAAAATAAATATTTATGATTTTTTCTGCACATATGCACAAAGAATATCCGGGCTTTCTGGAAATATTTACCAGTTCTGTGTCTAATAATCGATTTTTCAGTTTATTTTCCTCAATTACTGAAAACTCTTTCATTGACTGGCACAGTCCCATTCCCATATATTTCAGATAACTCTCCTTGGCGCACCAAATATCGTAAAATTGGTTTGCGCCTTTTTCAAGAACTGATTCGTATTCCTGCGGATGAAACCAGTGTTTCGCAATATTCATAAAATCAATCGCTCTGTGCTCCTGTAAGTCAAAACCGATAGGTTCTTTATGAAATGCGCACATCCAGTATTCCCCACTGTGGGAAATTGAATAATGGACTTTTCTGTTTTCCGAGAAATATGGCTTTCCATCATTGCCATATTTCTCTGTATAGCAGCTGATTTCCTCTCCAAAGAGCCCCGCAAAATGCCGGGCACAATTTTGAAGACGCCGGCTGCGAAGAGACGGGTCGGTACCTTTACATATGTAAACAAAAACATCATAAAAATTCACCGTATTCATTGACAGTACTCCAATCATGACTACATTCTATTGGATACTTATTTTTATGTCAAGTTCATTGTACGAAAGGAAAAAAAGTGGATAATCATAACTTTGCAGACGATACTACGATAAAATACTTACCTCTATCTTACAGCCAGCAGAATATCTGGAACCTGGAAATGGCGAATCCCGGCGTTCCGATTAACAATATCTGTACCGTATTGCGCATAGAAGGAAACTTTAATGCAGAACTGCTGCAGCAGTGCATTACCTTTGCCTATGAAGCCTTCTCTACGCTGAGAACCCGGATCACCATTCAGGAACATACTCCGCTCCAATATATTGATCCGGAAATACCAAAGACAGCACCTTTTCTGGATTTTTCCAAAACAAACCAGGAGGGTGCATCTATATGGGACGTTTCGGTTGCCAGAGAACACATCACCCTTTGTGACTCGCCGCTTTGTCAGATGATTATATTTAAACTGTCTGAAAATACCGGAGGCATTTTGACAAAGATCCATCATATTATCGCAGATGCATGGTCTCAAACCCTTGTCACAAACCAGATCATCCATAACTATTTTCGTCTGCTCCAGAACGAAGCACCGGATTGCACGGTTATGCCCGAATACGCAGTACATATCCAGACCGAACTGGACTATCTCGCTTCCAAAAGAAGTGACAAAGACCGCGCCTATTGGCAGGATATGCTGACCGATATCCCACCTGCGTTTACAAAAGAATACCAGTATGCCCATATCAGTCCTGTGGGTATCCGTAAGTCTTATTCTCTCTCTAATCGTTCCAACCGAATGATCGGGAGCTTTTGTGCGCAGAATAAGGTGTCTCCTTTTGCTGTCTTTTATATGGTTCTTGCCATTTATTTAAAACGTATCAAAGGCCAGACGCGCTTTTGCATTGGGGTACCAACCGTAAACCGCATCAATTACCAGGAAAAGCAGACTGCCGGCATGTTTGTGAATACCCTGCCTTTCGTAAATGAACTGGATGATACAATTTCCTTTCAGGAATTTAATGAAAAGCTGAAAAATGACTGGTTCAAACTGCTTTATCATCAGCGTTTCCCGTTTAGTGAGATCAAAAAAACAATTTCCGGAAACGAAAGTGATCTGGCAGCCAGCCAGCTGTTCAGCATAGCTCTCTCCTATCAGAACACACAGATCCATCATCTGAGAGGTGCACAGGTGACGCTGGAGGGCCGCTGGCTTTACAGCGGATATCAGGCGGAGTCCCTGTGTGTCCACCTGAGCAGCCGTGATACAGATAACCGATTTCTAGTAGATTACGACTACCTGACGCAGATTTTCTCAGAAGAAGAGATCGATACCCTTCACCGTCATTTAATGCAGATTCTCCATAATGCGCTTATGAATCCGGATGTTCCAATTGCGGATCTTTCTGTGATCAGTGAAGAGGAAGAAGAACACCTGATCTTTGATTTTAACCAGACAGATGCCTGGTACCCAAAGGAAAGTACACTGCGGGATGTCCTTCGTGACAAAGCCGTCTCTGCACCGGACCGTGCGGCAGTCATCTGCAGCGGGCGCCGTACAACTTACGGAGAACTTTACCGGGACGCATTTACCATTGCCCGGAATCTGGTCACTGATGTTTCGGACGGGAATCAGACCATTGCCCTGTTACTGGACCGCAGTGAAGCCTTATTGAAAGCAATGTGTGCAGTTGCCATATCCGGCAATGCATGGCTGTTATTAGACAGAACCATGCCGGAGAACCGGATTTTGGAGCTTTTATCTGAAAGCGGGGCTGTCTACTGCATCACGGAAGAAGGCGAAGTAATTGGCACTTCCATTCCCTGCGGCAGCATTCAAAGTCTCCTGGTACCTTTAGGGAATCAGACGGCAGATTTCACTCTTGACCAAATGCCGGTCATTACTTCCGACAGCCTGGCTTATCTGGTATATACATCAGGCAGTACGGGGAAGCCAAAAGCTGTCCAGATCTTCCAGTACAGTGTGTTAAACCTGGCTAACAATATGGCTTCCCTCTATCCAAAGGGTGCCGTTCTTTCTATCTGCAATGTGAGTTTTGACGCCTTTTTGCTGGAAAGCATGAGCGCACTGCTAAACGGAAGAACTATTGTATTTACTTCTCACGAAGAGATGAATCATCCTGCTTCACTGGCAAAACTGATCGAGCGTTTTGACGTTGGTTTTCTATCCATGACGCCTTCCAGACTGAAGTCTTATTTAAAAGATCCTGATTTTTTAGGTGCCATGAACCGCATCGAAACCATTGTGTGCGGCGGAGAAAGTCTCTCTCCGGAGATCTACCAGACGCTTCGCTCCTGTACGCTTGCACGGCTTTATAATCAATATGGTCCCTCAGAAGCCACCGTTGCAGTGAGCCACAGTATTGTTTCCGGCAATGAGATGATCACTATCGGAAAACCGATGGCAAACTGCCGTATTTACATCCTGGATGATTCCATGCGCCCGCTTCCCATCGGCTCTGCCGGGGAGTTATTTATCGGGGGCTCCTGCCTTGCCGCAGGGTACTTCCAGGCTCCTGAACTTACCGCCCAGAAGTTCGTAGCCGACCCATATCTGCCCGGGGAACGCCTCTACCGGACCGGTGACTTAGGATATTGGAATTCCAGAGGGGAGATTGTCTTCCTGGGACGTATTGACAGTCAGCTGAAGATTCTGGGCCACCGGGTTGAGCCAGCCGAAATTGAAGAACAGCTCCAGAATCATCCGTTAGTTAAAAATGTTGCGGTTCGTGCTTTTGACCAACATTTAATCGCATATTTCACATCAGACCATGAGCTTTTCGGGGAAGATCTGCTGGCATTTGCATCCAGCTACCTCCCCCATTACCTGCTGCCGGTACTAGCTGTGAAGCTGCCTGAAATCCCCCTTACCGCCAACGGTAAAACGGATTATAAAAATCTGCAGAAACCGGAACTTCCAGATGAACACGAAGCTCCTGCTGATGCAATTGAAGAGAAGTTACTTGAGATATGGAGACGCCTTCTGTCTAATGAACAGCTTGGCATTCATACCAACTATTTTCTCTCCGGCGGAGATTCCTTAAATGCAGTAGCCATGCTTACGGAGGTAGAAGCTGCCTTTAAAAAGCTGCCAAAAATCTCCGATCTATATGCAAATAACACCATACGGCGCTTCGGAAACTTTCTGAGGGGAGAACCAGTTGCTGCAACCGGGCGGCAGGAAAAAATACCTCCGGCTCCGGAACGCAATACCTATCCACTCACTGCGGCACAAAAGAATTTCTATGTCCTGCAGCAAATAGATCCTACCGGTATCAGCTACCACATGCCCGGTGTATTCCGTGTATCTGCTCCCATTGAAGCAGATCGTCTGGAGACAGCACTGCAGCAGTTAATTACAGATGATGAAATGCTGCGTACCGGATTTGAAATGGAAGGAATGCAGGTAGTATCCCGCATTCACCAGGAAACTGACTTTCATTTGGAACGGGGAAGCCATAACAGTCCTAAGGAAGCACTGGCTGCTTTCATACGGCCATTTGATCTGGCTGTCCCTCCCCTCTTTCGTGTGATGCTGGCTGAAACAGAGACACAGGAGCAGTATCTGCTGTTTGATATGCATCATATTATATCAGATGGTATCAGCAGTGCCCTCACCCTTTCCAGACTTGATCAGTATTACCGCAATGAAGTTAAAGCCCGGACTTCCATACGATACCGGGACTATGCCTGGTGGATGGAGCAGCAGCCAAAAGAGTGGCTCTTAGAACAGCGGGAATATTGGAAAAACCGGCTGCAGGGACCAATCCCCCGGTGGACACTGCCTGCTGACCGCCCACGCCCGAAAGATTTTACAGGGGAAGGCGGAAAAATCTCTTTTAACATGCCGAAAAATATTCTGGCACCTTTTGAAGAATTTTGTAAAATACACCAGGTTACTCCATATATGATGCTGCTTGGCATTTATGCCCTCATGCTTTCCAAATTCAGCCGGAATGAGAACCTGATCATCGGGTCTCCCGTATCCGGAAGACGGCACATGGAATTGGCTGAACTTACCGGAGTCTTTGTAAATACGCTGCCTGTTTTATTAAATCCTTCTTCTGATAAGAATTTTATGGCTTATCTAAAGGAAGTAAAACAGGATGTACTGGATATGCTGGAGCACCAGGATCTTTCATTAGAAGAGATTGTAAATCTGGCACAGGGGGAAGAAAACCGCGGCAGCCAGGCGCTGTACCACGCACTGTTTTCCCTTGCACCTGTGAATCCCTCCCAGTTTACGCTGGGTGATGCCCACCTTGACATGGTACCCGCCGACATTCATGCAGTGAAAATGGAATTACACCTGGAGACGATACATACCGGTGACGAATACCGCTTTACCCTGGAATACGCAAAAGACTTATTTGACCAGAGTACCATGGAATTTTACAGCAGATCATACCTGCATATTTTAGAAACCATGCTGCACCATCCCGAGATGCCTCTTAGTGAAGTGTCTCCCACTGCACCTATTGACCAGCTGCAACTGCTGGAAATACCAAGCCATATGCGGATGCCTTATGATCCGGCAATGATTGATCAGATGACAGACCGCTATGCACTTCTCTCTCCCCAGAGCAAGGCTGTATGCTGGGGGGATAATTTAAGTTATACATTTGCCCAGTTGAAACAGCGCTCCGACTCCCTGGCCGTTTACCTGATCCGGGAAGGCGTACTCCATGGAGATGTAGTAGCTTTTATGCCAAAACGTGACGGAGATATGCCGGTGACCATGCTGGGTATCTTAAAAGCCGGCGCTGCTTATCTCCCTGTAGATCCTGACTTTCCGGCAGAACGCATTTCCTATATGCTGGAAAATGCTAAGGCAAGACTGCTGTTGCTGGGAGAAGCTGTCACACCGCCCGCCATTTCAGCCTGCCCGGTGCTGCCACTGGACTTTACGCTGGACGGCAATTGGACGCCGGAGCTTAAGAGAACGCCGGAAGACGTGTTAAATGTGATCTATACGTCAGGCTCCACAGGCAAGCCAAAAGGTGTCATGATGGTACACAAGGCTATTTCCAACCTTTCGGGTACCGTAACCCCTCTGCTCGGTGAAAACGGCAGCCCCGTTCTCTGTGCGTCCAACTGTGTTTTTGACGTATTTACAACAGAGACCCTGCTTGCCCTTGCCAACGGCAGATGTATCTCCATCGCAGATGAAGAAGAAATGCTCCTGCCCTGGAAACTTGCTGAGCGGATTCATAAAGACCAGAGCAGAATCATACAAATGACCCCTTCCAGGCTTCAGATGTGTCTGAGTAACACTGCATTTTGTGAGGCTTTAAAAGATACCGAAATCATAATTCTGCTTGGAGAACCCTGGACGCTTTCACTACGAGACCGTATCCGGGAACTGTCTAATGCCCGGATATACAACATTTACGGACCTACGGAAACCTCCGTTCACAACTGCCTGGGGAATGTAACGGATTCGGGTAGCATACATATAGGGAAGCCAATCGGAAATTGCCGTTATTATCTTCTGGATGAAAACAGGCGTCCTCTTCCGCCCACTGCAATAGGTGAAATCTACATTGCAGGAGAATGCCTGGCTGCAGGCTATATTAACCGGGAGGATTTGACAAACCAGGTGTTTGTTCCGGATCTGCTCTGCAATAATGAGCGCATGTACAAAACCGGTGACCTTGGCCGGCTTCGCGCAGATGGAAACTGGCAGTGCCTGGGACGTGTTGATAATCAGTTGAAATTAAACGGCCACCGCATTGAACCGGAAGAAATTGCATCCCAGATCATTCAGTCCCGCTTTGCTTCCGAAGCTGCGGTGGTTCCGGTAAAAAACAATGATCTGGTACAGTCCCTGCGGGGATATCTGGTTCCGGCTAATCAGTATACCGAAGAAAAACTACGGGATTATTTAATGGAACAGCTGCCCGACTATATGATTCCTTCTATGTTTGTACCGGTTAGTGCTCTACCCCGGACAGCCAGCGGTAAGCTGGATATCCGGCAGCTAATGGATATGGAGCAGCCCAAAGAAAACATACCGCACATCCAGGAGGAGCAGACCCTTGCCAATCCTCAGGAGGCATTGCTTCAGTCTGTCTGGGAAGAAGCGCTGGGAAAAAAGGTGGACTGGAACGTATCCTTTTTTAAGCAGGGGGGAACCTCTCTGACTGCGATTATGGTACTCAGCCAATATTATAAAAACCATATCGATTTTTCCTTAAATGATTTTTATAGCTGCCCCACTCTGTCAAGCCAGGCCCAGAAAATTACCGGAAGGCTTATACCGATTCATGCAGAAGCTGCCGTCACTTTAGAGGCAGATGCCGATTCTTCAAAACTCGCAAGATTTCTGCCGGACAACCACCGAAGCATTCCCAATAGCAGAATTACTCTGCTAACCGGTGCAACCGGATATCTTGGAGCACACCTGCTGTATGAACTGCTTGGAACGGGAATTGAAAAATTAATCTGTCTGGTGCGTACCGGCGGGGAACAAAGGCTGAAAGAAGTAATTTCCAGCTATTTTGGAGAAAGTTTTTACTCTTTTGTCAGCCGGCGTATTGAAATCCTGGAAGGCGATATTACACTGGAGCACTTTGGCATATCAGATGGGGAATATAATCGTTTGTCAGATACCGCTGATATGGTCATCCACTGTGCTGCAGATGTGCGGCACTATGCCCCGGGTGATGAGCTTGCACATACGAATACCCATGGCACAGAAAATGTCATTGATTTTGCCAGACATGCCAACGCTTCTCTGATACACATTTCTACAATCAGTGTGGCAGGGGAATATATTATGGATGCTCCGGGACTCCCTGTATTTTTCAGCGAACACGATCTGGATATGGGACAGAACTGGATGGATAACCCCTATACGAAGAGTAAAATCCTTGCAGAAGCTCTGGTAGCAGGGGCGATAGAAAATGGACTGAACGCCAGGATCTTCCGGGTGGGCCGCCTGGTTTCCCGGGCAAAAGACGGTGTCTTCCAGCTAAACCCCGACAGCAATGCATTTTACCGTATTATCCGGGGATTGTTAATGTTAAAAAAGATCCCCCGGGAGTTTGACCGTGTATTTATGGAACTGACCAGCGTAGACTTGTGCGCTGAGGCAATCGTGAAATTATTATATCAGCCCGGAACTGCTTTCCATGTGATCAATCCCCAGGAATCTGCTCTGGGTGATATCCTGAAATCCTGCTGTGATATGGAGCTGGCAGACCGGGAAGAATTTGAAGAACTGCTCCGCAGCCAGGCTGCACAAAACAGCTCTCCATTTATTCAGGCAGTTGCAGAAGCTTATTTTTCCGGCACTGCTTTCCATTCACAGATTCAGATTCAGGCAAGAGATACAGCTTATCAGCTGCAGCATCTGGGATTTACCTGGCCCCGCCCGGATCTCAATAAAATCAGCCGGTGCTTCGACTGCACCCGGAAGGAGGAATAAAATTGCAGGGTATCGCACCTCATATTGTAGACATCGCCATAGCCATCTTGCTTTTTTTCATTGCCAGCTGCATATCAAAGGGGCGTTTAAAACTGATCCAAAAGCTCTATGTGGCTTCCTCCGTTTTTTTGCTTATCTGGATGGTTGCAATTCTTGGGATCCTCTGTATTCCGGATTCCAAAACGAACCTTTTAATGCTGATGGATGCCATAACCTGTTCGGCATGTGCCCTGATGGTCGTATCAACACTTTTGATTTCCATAACCTTTGTAAAGCAGTTTAAACATTTGCCAAAGGCATATTATCTGCTTTACCTGCTTCCTGTATTAACATCACTGGTCGTATTTACGAACCCGTATCATCATCTGTTTTACCGGAACTTCTCCATCTATGTTTCCGAGGTAGAATTTGGACCGCTGTTTATTTTATCGGGAACACAATACTATGTTTATTGTATCGCCTCAATAATCATCAGCCTGCGCTACGGCTTTAAATGCAGGAACAAGGGTATATCCTGGCAGGCCTCCTTATTTGCTGCCGGATTGGGAATCCCGGTCCTTGTTAATCTAATAGCAACCCTGAAGATACTTCCGCTGCCCATAACCGCCACGCCGCTGGCTTTCCTGGTCACGATCGCATTTCATGGCATTGCTATTTATTACCTGAATTTTTTGCAGATCAAGCCAACTGCCCAGGAAAACATATTGAATAATATATCTGACTGCTATGCGGTCATTTCCTCCGATGGTTTTATACTGAATACCAACCAGGCGTTTGAGGAAACCTTTGGGGAATCTTACGGTATGACAGTGGATACTTATCTTCAAAATGCCGTAGATGCCCTGGAAGACCGGAAAAAGGACGTGATTTATAATCTTTTGAATTTTTTTGATATATGTAAACAATCCATCAGCGTTATTTCATATGAGCAGGCTGTATGGCGGGATGACGGAAAATTCTATTATTCTGTGGAGGTATCCCCGATTTTTCAGAAGAACAACATGGTGGGTGTTGTTGCACTGTTAAAAGATGTGACGGAACTAAAAGAAAATATGAAACGGGAACAGCAGAATTTAAGCCGTACCATGGAGCGGGAACGCCTGGCATCTCTCGGGCAGATGATGGGCGGAATATCCCATAATCTGAAAACGCCTATTATGTCTATTTCCGGAAATGTGGAAAGCCTTGGCAATCTGGTTACCGAATACCAGCTGAGTATAGATGATCCGGCAGTAACCCTGGAAGACCACCAGGAAATTGCCCGGGAAATGAAGGAATGGCTGTCAAAAATCCGCGGTTGCTGCAGTTATATGTCTGATATCATAACTACGGTAAAAGGTCTGGCAACCAACATGAATACCTCAGATATTGTGGAATTCTCCCTGGATGAAGTGGTTAAAAAAGTACAGTTGCTGATGAATCACAGCCTGGCAAAAAACAAATGCCAGCTGACTATCATAAATAAAGTACCCTCCGATCTTCTATTGAGCGGAGATGTCAATAATCTGGTACAGGTTTTAAACAACCTGATTGATAATGCGGTGTATTCTATGAAAGAAAAAGGAGGAGAAATCATTTTGAATCCTTATCTGGAAGATGATTTTATTATTATTAAAGTAGTGGATCACGGACCGGGCATCTCGCCTGAGGTGAAGAAAAAACTTTTTCACAGTATGATTACAACTAAGGGAGCAAATGGAACCGGTTTGGGCCTGTATAGTTCTGAGGGTCTGATCAGGGGCAAGTTTGGTGGGAGTATGTGGGTAGAGGACAATCCGGCTGGCGGCGCTGTCTTCTATGTTAAAATTCCAGTATCCGCCGAATAAATAAGCAAAAGAGAGGTATTAGTATGCGCAAGAACAGAATAGGCAGGGAAAAAAATGGTTTTTCAATGATCGTTTTAGACGATGACTGCAATATCACCGATGCTCTGTCTTCTTATTTTGATGCATCCGGTTTTACCGTAGATACATACAATGACCCCATAAATGCCCTGGAACAGATGAAGCAGCATTCTTATGATATACTGCTTCTCGACTTTTTGATGACTCCGATCTGCGGCGATGAAGTCCTGGCACGCCTCCGGGAATTTGACAAAAGGATATTCGTTATATTGCTCACGGGGCATAAAGAGATCGCACCTCCCCTGTACACCATCCGGGAATTAGATATTCAGGGCTATTTTGAAAAAACAGACCGCTTCGACCAACTGGAACTGCTGGTTGAAAGCAGCCTGAAATCTATCCGCCAGATCAGAACCATCGAGCGATACCAGGACGGGCTTACCCAGATACTTTCGGGAATCCCCCGCCTGCATCATCTTCTGCCTCTGACTGAAATTGCCGGCCAGATCATGGAACAAATCCATCATCTCCTGGATAACCGGAATATTTTTGTGTGGCTGAAACCAAGAAATATTATACGTTCCATGCCGGTGGATGTACTCCCGGAAAATGTATTCTGCGGGACGGGCTGTTTCGATAAAGAGTTTGATGCTTTTTACAGGGAAGATTATGAAATCCGTACCGATCTGTTCCAGACCTGTTTATCCGAAAGCAAAATCATCTTCCAGGACAACCTTGCTCTTCTGCCCCTTCCCGGCGGCAGCGATGCCTGGCTGGGAGTCATCGGGCTGAACAAGCAAACAGGTCTGGATGAGGTCCAGGCTTATCTGGTCTCCGTATACGTGGAACAGATTTCCACTGCACTGCATAATACCATATTAAATATCCTCTTAAATACCAATAACAAGGCACTTGCTAATGCGATATCCAAGTTAAAGGAAAGCTATATGCAGACAGTAGAAGCTCTGCGGCTACTGGTAGATGCCAAAGATATCTATACCGGAGGCCATTCCGACCGGGTATCTTATTACAGCCTGAAGCTGGCAAAAGCACTTCACAAAAGCGATTCTTTTTGTGAATGTGTCCGGATCGCCGGTCTGCTCCATGACATTGGAAAAGTTGGCGTTGCTGACGCTGTACTATGCAAAAACAGAGAACTGACAGACGAAGAATATGAAAGTATACGCCTCCATCCAAAAATGGGAGCGAAGATCCTCTCCTGCATCGACATGTTCCAGGATCTGGATGATATCGTTCTGTCCCATCATGAACGATATGACGGGAGCGGATATCCCAATCAACGCAGGGGAGAAGAAATCCCTCTCCAGGCACGGATTATCTCCATTGCAGATGCCTTCGATGCCATGATGTCCAACCGCCATTACCGAAAAAAACTAACTCTGGAAAAAGCGCTCTGCGAATTGCGCGAAGGGCGAAACACACAATTCGACGGCAGCCTGGTTGATGAATTTATCAGCATCATTGAATCTGATTATGAGCAGATGAACCAGGAATTACAGTGGACTTATTAAATCAGACCCCAATGGAGGAATTTATGAATCGAAAATATCCGCTAAATAAAATTCACCGTTATACTACCTTACCGGAATGCCTCTCCAAAATGGCTCCTTTACATAAAGATAAGACGGCAATTACCATTTTTAGTCCCAGGAGGGAATTATTTGAATATACTTACCGGCAGCTCTCCGGTGATATCTGCGCTTTCGCAAAAGCACTTACCGCTATGGGACTCACTCGCAAGCACATTGCCATTATCAGTGAAAACCGCTATGAATGGCTGGTGGCATTCTGGGCAATCGGATGCATAGGCAGCGTAACCGTCGCCATCGATGTGGAACAGACACCTATCGAAATTTGCAGCATGCTGGAATACGCTGATGTACAGGCAGTCATCCTATCCCAGGAATTTATGTCACTCGTGAAAGAAAATACTTTCCCTGTAAATACAATTATTTCCATGGACTATGGAGAGGATGACAATATTTTCCCCTTTTGGGAATGCATTCGGCGGTCATCTCCCTGCGATACAGATGACCCCGTTCTGGTCCCTGTCACGGCTTCAGTTAAGGAAGATGATCTTGCACTGCTGATCAATACCTCCGGTACTACCAGCGCATCAAAGCTGGTGATGCTCACCCATGGTAACCTGCTGCACAATGCCTGTAATGCCCAGGCTCTGGTAGAAACGGGAGACCGGGTCTTCACTCCCCTGCCCCTGTACCACACCTACTCCCTGGTTTGCGGTGCAATCAATGTTCTGACCCAGGGACAGAACATCTGTATTAACGGAAACCTGAAAACATTAATGGAAGAATTAAAACTTTTTTCCCCCTCTCTGATCTTATCCGTTCCAATGATAACCGAGACTCTGTTAAAGAGTATTCATCTGGAGCAGGAGCGCTGCGGTATACGCCAGGAAGCCATTAATGCTGTTCAAAAATATGAAAAGCTGCAAAGACTCCATCTGCCATGTAAGCCTTATCTCAATGATGCTGTTAAAAAGGTGCTTGGAAAAAATGCGATGCTGATTATCAGCGGTGGCGCCCACATGAACGAAGAAATATCAGGGGAATTTCAAGCTTACGGTATCAGCGTTTTACAGGGGTACGGCATTACAGAATGCAGCCCGCTGGTCAGCGTCAACCGCAACAAAGACAATAAGTGCTCTTCCGTAGGAGTGCTGCTCCCGGAAATGGAAGTTAAATTTTCAAATGGGGAGATTCTTATAAAAGGCCCCTCGGTATTCAAAGGTTATTATAAAAATCCTCAAATGACCAGAAAAGCCTTTGAGGATGGCTGGTTTCGAACGGGGGATCTGGGATATGAGGACCGAAAAGGCCACTTGTATATCAGTGGCCGTAAAAAGAATCTGATTGTATTCAGCAATGGTAAAAAAGTAGTGCCGGAAGAACTGGAAAAACGCATTTTAAAGCTCCCTCTGGTAAAAGAGGCCATGGTATATGGTGCCAGTAACGGAAAATCCGCTGATGATGTAAAGCTTTCCGTAATTATTTACGCCGACTCAGCCCAGACACACGGCATGTCCTCCTTTCAGGTTCTGGAACAAATTCAAGAAGAAGTTTTGGAACTCAATCATGCTCTCCCTACTTACATGCGAATCTATTCCATTAAAATTTCCGAAACAGAATTCCGCAAAACATCCATTCAGAAATTGAAAAGAGGTGATAGCGCCCATGACTGAGGAACAGGCATTTCATATTATTGAAGAAACCATATACCAGATTACCGGAATCAAATATTTGACCTACGATACAAATTTTGTTACGGATCTGGCATTAAACTCTCTGGATGTTGCCAATTTGGTCTGTGCCTTTGAGGAGCGTTTCCTAACTGAAATACCATTAAAAGATGTGTGGCAGTTGAACCAGGTAAAAGATGTTGTGGATTATCTCATGAAAGATGGCGGGCACGAATTTCAGATATGATCATCACAGCAGGGGGCACAAATTCAGTACAAATATACTACGTATAATTTATGTCTATACTTAGCGGGCATTAGTTGCGAAATCGTCAGGATTACGGAGCGAATGCCCGCGTGCCAAAGCGCTTCGGAAAGGCCTGTTCTAGAGATCATCATTTATTTAA
Source organism: Clostridiales bacterium (assembly GCA_018365455.1). Classification (GTDB taxonomy): domain Bacteria; phylum Bacillota; class Clostridia; order Lachnospirales; family Lachnospiraceae; genus Robinsoniella. The sequence goes on along the minus strand of JAGZJZ010000017.1, from coordinate 47,701 downwards.
TACAAACCGGCTCTTTTCACAGCTAAGCAGCCCCTCTTTTCGCATTTTGCCAAGCTCGGCAGACATCGCGCTCCGTTCTACACAGAGAAAATCAGCAAGTTCCTGGCGGTTAAACGGTATGGTAAAAGCATTACTTTTGCACCGTACGGCCTGCGCCGATAAATAGGACAGAATTTTTTCTCTGGTAGTTCTTTTACTCATATGTTCCATCTTCTGTGTTAACATTACATTTTTTCCTGCCAAAATACGAATCATATTTTCAATCAGGGTAGCGTGGAACACACAGGTGTTGGGACAATTGGTAATAATACGGCGGTAATCCACGAATAAAATACGGGACTTTTCCACTGCCATCACGCTCACAGGAAGCTTCTCTTCTTCTCTGCATGCAAATGCTTCTCCAAACAGATCCCCTTCTTCCAGCTTTGCCAATATGGTTCGGTTTCCCCAGAAATCTTCCTTTAAGACATAGACACTGCCGCATATAATTACACCTATGGAAGAAGCTTTCTCTCCTGCACGAAAAATAAACTCATTTTTCTCATATGCTGATTCCTTTGCATTCAGGCATTTCAGCAGTTCTTTTAATTCCTCTTCTGCAATTCCTTTAAATAATGGTGACTGGATCATAATTATTTTTCCTTTTTTTCTTTTTTGTTGTAAATCCAACAGAACTTTTCTTTTTAATATAGTAGAATTTGAGCATGAAGTCAAGGGTTAAAGCTTGTAATAAGCTGAAGCTATTTTCAAATACACGCTGGGAGGAAATTATATGATACGTAAAATTATAAAAATAAACGAAAAGAAATGTACGGGCTGCGGTATCTGTGCAGATGCCTGCCACGAAGGTGCCATTGGTATTGTAAATGGCAAAGCAGTACTTCTTAGAGAAGATTATTGTGACGGACTTGGTGACTGCCTGCCCGCATGTCCGGAAGGTGCTATTTCTTTTGAAGAACGGGAGGCACCTGCTTACGACAAAGAAGCCGTACAGGCACTCATGGCTGCAAAACGAAAAACTTTATCCCCGACTCAAACTGCTTCCTCACACCATATCCATCACGACGGATGTCCGGGAAGCAGAGCCCACACCATCAGCCACGGAAGTGACGCATCGGTAAATACAGATATGCCATCTAATAGTGAACTTACTCAATGGCCGGTACAAATCAAGCTGGTCCCGGTTCAGGCTCCATACTTTGATCAGGCTGATTTATTAGTAGCTGCCGATTGTACTGCATTTTCCTATGGTAATTTCCATCGGGACTTTATCAAAAGTCATATTACACTGATCGGCTGTCCCAAACTGGATGAGACAGATTATTCAGAAAAGCTCACAGAGATCATCCATTTGAATGATCTGAAAAGCATTACCATCGTACGCATGGAAGTTCCCTGCTGCGGAGGGATGGAACATGCGGTAAAAACCGCAATTGCTCAAAGCGGCAAAAACATATCCTGCCGTGTGGTGGTCATTTCCATCGATGGAGAAATCCTAAAATCAGAATTTGTATCCTTTTAAGGATGACATCCTGTCTCATTTTGTTTAGGCAAAGTTTTATCAAACACCCTATTACATTTTAATTAAATAAAGAATATTATGGAGGAATTAATTATGGACAAAATGTTTTGCTTTCAATGTGAACAAACAGCCGGATGTACCGGTTGTACAGGAAGATCCGGAGTCTGCGGCAAAAAGGAAAGTACTGCCAAGCTTCAGGATCAGTTAACAGGGGCACTGATCGGGCTTGCAAGAGCAACAGACGGCAATATCCCTACTGCTGCCACTCACCGCATTGTGATTGAAGGATTATTTGCCACCCTCACAAACGTAAGCTTTGATGATGAGGCAATTGAGAAACTAATCACAAGGGTACATGAAGAAAAAGAAGCTTTAATTCCCAGATGCGGTTCCTGCGGATCCCCCTGTTCCAGAAATGATGACTTTGATTGTGATACGCTCTGGAATGCCCAGGAGGATATCCGAAGCTTGAAATCCCTGATCCTCTTTGGTCTGCGCGGAATGGCAGCCTATGCCTATCATGCAATGGTACTTGGCTATCAGGATGAGGAAGTAAATGCGTTCTTTTACAAAGGTCTTTTCGCTGTGGGATATGATTACACCATGGAAGAACTTCTGCCATTCGTAATGGAAACCGGTCAGGTCAACTTGAAATGTATGGAGCTTTTGGATACTGCAAATACAAAAACCTACGGAACCCCATCCCCAAAGACAGTCTCCCTTACTATAGAAAAAGGACCGTTTATTGTAATCTCCGGCCATGATCTCCACGATCTGGCATTGCTGTTGGAGCAGACAAAAGACACGGGCATCCAGATCTATACCCATGGGGAAATGCTGCCGGCACATGCTTATCCAAAATTAAATGCATATCCACATTTAAAAGGACACTTTGGCACCGCATGGCAGAACCAGCAAAAAGAATTTGCCGCTATTCCGGCTCCGGTACTATTTACTACAAACTGTCTGATGCCTCCAAAAGAAAGTTACCAGGACCGGGTATTTACCACAGCCGAAGTGGCTTACCCCGGCATGGCCCACATTGATGAAGCGGACGGCACAAAGGATTTCTCTCCTGTTATTAAAAAAGCCCTGGAACTCGGCGGCTATGATGAAGCCGTTACCATACCTGGAATCAATGGCGGAACACAGGTTACTACCGGATTTGGACATGATACCGTTTTAGCCGCAGCAGAAACCGTAATCAATGCTGTAAACTCCGGTGATCTGAAACATATCTTCCTGGTTGGCGGATGTGACGGTGCCAGACCAGGCAGAAATTACTATACCGACTTTGTAAAACAGACACCGGCTGACTCCCTGATTCTCACTCTTGCCTGCGGGAAGTTCCGTTTTAACGATTTAGATCTGGGAACACTGGGCGGACTGCCGCGTATCCTGGATATGGGACAGTGTAACGATGCCTTCAGTGCGATCAAAGTAGCTGTTGCGCTTGCAAACGCTTTCTCCTGTGATGTTAATGAATTGCCGCTGACCCTGGTACTTTCCTGGTATGAGCAAAAGGCTGTCTGTATCCTGCTGACGCTCTTATCCCTGGGAATTAAAAATATTTACCTTGGTCCTACGCTGCCGGCATTTATATCGCCAAACGTACTGGAATATCTGGTAACTAATTTTAATATTCATCCAACCGGAGATGCCGGGGAAGATCTGAAGGAGATTCTTAGTAAATAATTTTAGCCTCGCCTTACCCTCTGGCAGATATTCCATAACCCACATTAAAGAGCAGGAAGCCGGCAAATTTTGCCCGCTTCCTGCTCTTATCATACACCGTCTTTATTCCCGCGAGCAGCGGGGTTTTTGACTTCATTTACAACTGCTTCTCAGTCAACACCATCTTAACGGCATTTACCCATCCCTCATACTTAACTTCCTGTATTGCTTTATCCATTTGGGGGGTGAACCTGGTCCGTTTCATTCTGTCAAAGATTCGGTTTTTATCATATATTCCTGCAGCGATTCCTGCGGCGTATGCAGCACCGATTCCGGATAATTCTTCCTGGTCGGGTACCTGTACTTCAATTCCCAGCATATCGCTTTGGAACTGCATTAAGTAACCATTTTTTGTAGGACCTCCGTCTACCATGAGCCTGCTTATCTCAATGCCGGATTCTTCACCCATGGCACGAACCACATCTGTAATCTGGTATGCGATACATTCCAGTCCCGCACGCACAATTTCAGCCTGCCCTGTCGTTCTGGTAATACCGTTTATCATAGCCGTTGCCTTACCGTCCCAGTAAGGTGCCGACAAGCCGGAAAATGCAGGTACCAGATAAGTATGATCCTCAGGATTTGCCTTTCTTGCCAGCGCTTCCGTATCATTTGCTGACTGAATCAGTTTGAGATCTTCCTTCAGCCATGTAATCACAGCACCGGTATAGTTTATATTGCCTTCCAGAACATAGTTCACTTTACCATCCATACTCCAAGCCAGCGATGTTACTACCTTTTTACTGAGTACAGGCTCTTCTCCGATATTCATCATTACCGATGATCCGGTTCCATATGTGGTTTTAATCATACCTTTTTCCAGGCATCCCTGACCGAATAAAGCACCATGGGAGTCTCCCATTACACCTCGTATTGCTACCGGATGATCTAAATATCCTTCAAAATCAGTTTCCCCGTAATATCCGTTGGAATCCGTCACATCAGCCAGACATGGAACCGGTATGCCAAATAAGCTGCAGACTTCTTCGTCCCATGCCAGCGTACTGATATTAAACATCTGGGTTCTGCTGGCATTGGAGTAATCCGTGCAGAACATTTTCTGTCCGGTGAGTTTATATACCAGCCAGCTGTCGATGGTACCGCAGCAAAGTTCACCGCGGTCAGCCTTCTCACGTGCTCCCGGAATATTTTGCAGAACCCATGCAATCTTTCCTGCTGAGAAATAGGGGGAAAGCTGCAGTCCGGTATGTAACCGGATCATTTCTCCGCAGCCTTTTTCTTCTATCTGGTTACAGATCGCCTCTCCTCTTGCACACTGCCAGACAACGGCATCTGCAATAGGTTCTCCACTTTCTCTGTCCCAGACCAGCGCAGTTTCTCTCTGATTGCTGATACCGATTACTTCAATTTCATTCTTATCAATCTGATTTTCTTCCAGCAGGTTCTTCACGACCTGTACGGTATTCCGATAGATTTCCATCGGATTATGAGATACCCAGCCTTTTTCATTTATGATCTGTTCATGAGGCAGGTCGCTTCGGTAAAGAAGCGCTCCTTCCTCATCAAAGAGCAATGCTTTCGTACCCTGGGTACTCTGATCTATTCCTAAAACATACTTTTTCGCCATAGTTTCCTCTCATGCCCCATTAACTGCTTAACTTTGCCAGACGGGAATACAGTTTTTTAACTTCCAGTTACTGCAGAATTTCCAGGGCTTTCTTTACAATCCCCTCTGCATTCAGACCATAGTAATCAAATACCTCTTTTGATGTACCGGTGATTACTGGCGCATCCGGAAGCGCCATATTGATAACCTTTTTCGGGCATTCACTTGCCACTACCTGGCTGACCATGGATCCCAGTCCTCCAAACGGTGCATGTTCTTCCATTGTAATCACTGCTTTAGCATTTTGGGCAGCCTTCACAACTGCCTCTTTATCCAGTGGTTTTACACAGTACATATCCAGAACCGTTGCCCCAATCCCTTTTTCCTGTAACATCGCAGCTGCTTCCACAGCCGGTTTAACCATTTCACCGCAAGCAACAATTGCAAGATCACTGCCTTTTGTAACAACTGTTGCTTTATCCATTTCAAATGGTACATTTCCTTCTTCATAGATATCTTCTACTGCATTTCTGCCCACACGGATGTATGCCGGTTTTTCATCCTGCACCAAAGCTTCCACCAGACACTTCGTCTGATGTCTGTCACTTGGGAGATAAACTCTCATATTGGGCACACTGGCAAGCGCTGCAATATCCTGTGCGGAATGATGGCTCATGCCGAGAGCTCCGTAGCTGATACCGCCGCTGATACCAATTAATTTCACGTTGGTATTAGAGTATGCCACATCAACTTTTGCCTGCTCAAAGCTTCTGGTAGACAGGAAGCATGCCGGAGAAGCCGCAAAAGGTTTTTTACCACATTTTGCAAGACCTGCGGAAATGCTGACCAGATTTTGTTCTGCTATCCCCACTTCAATAAACTGTTCCGGATGAGCCTTTGTAAAGGGCGCCAGGGATGCAGAACCTCTGGAGTCACTGCATAATACCACGATATCTTTATCCGTATTTGCTTTTTCAATTAATACATCACATATAGCCTGACGATTTGGAATCTTATTCATGAAGAGCCGCCTCCTTTTTCTCTGCTAATTCAACAGTTGCTTTTTCATATTCTTCCGAGGTTGGAACTTTGTGGTGCCATGCTGCCTGATTTTCCATAAAGGAAACGCCGCAGCCCTTTGTGGTATCTGCGATCACTACCGTTGGTTTTCCTTTGACCGTTTTCGCCTTTTCGAATGCTGCATTTAACGCATCGATATTATTACCGTCTGCATGAACCACATGCCAACCAAAGCTGCCGAATCTGGCATCCAGATCATCATGAGCCATAACCTCTTCCGTACCTCCCGAAATCTGAAGACGGTTCCTGTCCACTACTGCACAGAGGTTATCCAATTTATAATGCCCTGCTGCCATAGCCCCTTCCCATACGGAGCCTTCTGCCAGTTCACCATCTCCCATAACCGTATACACCCGGTATTCTTTCTGATTCATCTTACCTGCAAGAGCCATACCCACACATACCGGAAGTCCATGTCCCAGGGAACCGGAATTCATCTCAATACCCGGAAGTTTATTATTGGGATGACCAATATATTTGCTCCCAAAGGTGGAAAACTGTTCGATCACCTCTTCAATGGGGAAAAATCCTTTTGCAGCAAGTACGCTGTAATATGCTTCCACCGAATGGCCTTTACTGAGAACAAAACGGTCTCTGTTTTCATCGTCCTGGTTTTCAGGAGAAATATTCATCTGCTTAAAATAAAGGGTAACCAAAACGTCCATCACACTGAAATCACCGCCGATATGACCGGTTTTTGCTTTACAAATCATATCCAGGACATTTTTTCGAAGTTCAAATGACAATGCTTTTAAATTCTTCATAGATTCATTCTCCTCTTAAATATGCTTTCACATCTTCTTCAATCGGATCATATAAATCCGGTTTCACATTGATGTATTTACAAGCTTCATATAATACCGGAACAACATTTTTATGAATACCTACGCAGTGGTGGATGTAAGGTCCGCAGACAATTTTATCCTCCAGGCGCTTAATATTATCCACTTCTACCCAAAGATAGGTTCCCATACCCTTAGGTCCGTCCACGCCTTTTGCATTTCCAAGAAGCATAGAATACTCTCCGTTGTCCCCATCAAATCTGACAAGCGTAACATCTCCGTGTTTCGCTTCTGCCGTAATGCTGCCCGGATGATCAAATGCCAGCGGGTAAGTCAGCTTCGGTGTCTCTCTTGCAACGGAAATCGGCCATGGACCGCAGTGCTGCAGCAGTTCCCCATTTTCAATATCCGGATGACGGATGGTCCAGTCAGCGAAGAAACTTCTTGTCTCATCCATACCTGCAGCTTCTACCAATAAGGAAGTAATGGCACCGTGGATATCCGTTTCACATACAACCGGGATTCCCTCATCATTTAACAGAGCATTTGCAGCACAGGGCATAATTCCTATTTCTGACTGCAGGCAGTTCCAGCATTGAATTGCAATTGCATTACAGCCGTATTTTGTTGCCAGACTCTTCATAGCCACTTTAAGTGCAGCTACATTTTCCACTTCATCCTCTTTGATCTGAATTTCCATATTTTCTTTTATGTAAGCAATGACCTTCTCTACTTCTGTTTTCTCTGCTTTCACTTTCTTCATTTCCTGAGTCAGTTCCGGCATGGGAATCGGGGAAAGCTGAATATTGAATTTCTCCAGAAGTTCTCCTTCATTACACATTGTTGTCCAAAAATCAAAAGGCCTTGTAGATATCTGTAAAATACGAATTTTCTTAAACGTTTTAACAACATTACAGACAGCCATAAAATCTTTTAAGCCTCTTTCAAATACCGGATCATTTAATCTGCAGTTGGTCATATAAGTAAATGGAATCTGAAATCTTCTTAAGACCTTTCCGGTAGCGAACAATCCGCACTGGGTGTCACGCAGACGAACACCATTTTCATCCGGTCTTTCATCCAGCGGTCCCCACAGCAGTACCGGTACATTTAATTCTTTCGCCAGTCTTGCACATTCATATTCTGTACCAAAATTGCAATGTGGAAGAAATAAACCGTCAATCTTCTCTTTTTTAAACTTCTCTGCAATTTTCAGCATGTCTTCATCATTATACAGAAGCCCTTCTTCGTTGATATCTGTAATATCCACAAAGTCCACCCCTAGCTCTTTCAGCCGGTCAGCCGTAAGACCTCTGTATTTGATTGCATCAGGTGCACTGAAAATACTCCTTCTGGTTGGTGCATAACCTAATTTAATATGTGCCATAATCCATACCTCCAATTTGATTTTTTATATTTCATTAATTTCCGTGAACAAAGAACACGCCGCTCACAGCATTACAGATTTGATTCACCTCTGCTTTCAGCAGGGTTTTGACTTACTTGGTTTTGATCTTTTTCTATATCTATATTATAAACGTTTATGTAAATAATTCAAGTATTTTTATATAAAAATTTATTCTTATATTTAATTTTTGTGATTTTTCTCTAATTTAGGGGCACCCAATTTGTGAAAAACACCTTTAATATTAGAAGAAATACGATTTTAACATGAAAGACACCTAAAATATATAAATTTTTACATAAATATTATTATAATTTTTCATATAAATAAACTAAAAAAAGTTTTACTGGTTAAAAAACACTAAATTTGGGTTTTGCTGAGGAAGGACGCTTTGTAGATGGAGATAGTGTACGGAAAGATTGGAGTAGGAAAATTGCATGGACTCCGTCAGCTTAACGCAAAACTGGTTTTCTCAGCATGTTGGAACCCCTGGGCTGTGGCTGTCTGCGTTAAGCCTTCCAAAACACCTCTCCTGATCCGCCCCCTTCTCTTGACCTGCATTACCTACATCTACAAAGCGTCATTAATCAGCAAAACCCAAGCAAAACAAACTGGGACAGGCATGCACATCATGCCCGTCCCAGTAAATGAGTCCGTTATTATAAACCCTAGATTAAGCTATCCGCTGTATTTCTTATATAACTTTTACAACACACTTCGCCCTTTTTCCGTTGCTGCTCTTCACGGTAATCGTCACTCTTCCTTTTTTAATTCCCTGAACCACGCCCTTCTTCACAGTAGCAATCTTTTTATCCGAACTCGTCCAAGCCAGCTTCTGCACAGAGGTAATTGGATTTCTTGTCACTTTCAGAGTTATTTTTTTCCCCCGTTTCAGCTGCACTTTTTTACTAATTTTTAAACTCTTAACCGCAACTTCCTTCTTTGTTACATTCACCTTCACTTTCGCTGAGCCGCCTTTACTGCTGGTAACCGTAATGATAGCTCTGCCCTGCTTTTTACCGGTTATGGAAAGTTTGCCTTTCTTTACCTTCACAATAGCTGTCTTTTTACTGCTTGTCTTCGCTGATTTTATCTTATCTCCCTTCAGCGTGGAAGACGTGAGCTTTACGGCACTTGTCGTCTGATTTACACGCAGTGGTATGGAAGATACATTTAATTTAATTTTTGATTTCGTTACCGGTTTTACGTCCGGCTTAGGTTCCGGTTTCGGATCTGGTTTTGGTTCCGGCTTAGGTTCTGGTTTCGGATCTGGTGTTATCACCGTTTTTTCCTTTACGGTAACCGCGCAGGAAGCTGTTTTTTCACCTGCTTTAGCTGTAATCATCACATCTCCGGCTTTTAATGCCTTTACCGTTCCATTTTCCACAGTTGCCACATCCGGTTTGCTGCTGGTCCATTCAACAGTGGGATCCGATGCATCTTCCGGTAACACCCGGGCACTTAAAGTAATGCTCTCCCCAATTTCCAGAATAGCACTCTGTCTGTCCAGCATAATATCACTGACTTTTGTTTCTTTCTGATAAGGCACCTTTATAACAGAAAAAGACATAGCCGGCACCAGATATTTCACCTGTGAATTTACAATCCCTGCCGTTGATGTCACCGGCTTAATCCGCTCATCCCCTATTGCATTTTCTTCACTGCCCTCTCCACTCATACAGATAATTTCTGCCTGCTCTGAAGTCAGGATACATGGATAGGTAAGGGTGATGTCTTTTGCATAGTTGTCATGATTAACCAGTTTCAGATAAATATATTCATCATCTTTGGAACACACCTGATAGATATCATTTTGATACGGCTTCAGATTTCCGGAGAAATCATTGGACTTGTCGGCAGTTGCCGATACATAGCCCGCTTCAATTTTCCCGTTTACACCATAGTTAAAGGTAACCTTCATCTCATCATTCACTGCAACCGGGCTGAAATCTTTGTAGAAGCTATTTCCAATGACCACTTTTCCACGACCGCTTCTGGCACGTTCTACCGCAGTCATTTTATTGCTCCACCCGCCGATATTGTACCAGAAATAATTTTCGGTATCCTTTGCACCAGCTCCTACCAGGAAGCCTTCTTCTCCGGAGGTTTTTACCACAGTGGCTTCCACAACATAATCATACCACTCAGGATTATTAATCGCTTCCGGTATCCACACTGCATTCATACCGCTCCCCCGGGTAAGGGTGAGTTTACCGTTTGCTATCCGGAAGCTTCCGGTAGAGCCCGGTACTGCTTCCCATTTGGATCCTGCTGCTCCGTTGGCAGTAAAGCTATCGTCTAACAGAACTTTCCCATCTTCTCTGGTTACTTTTACATGTGATACATATCCTTCGGACAACCAGGTTCCAATAATCGGGCTTCCGGTATTCTGGGAGTAATTTGCACCCTTCTTTTCAAGTGTTGTATGGACTACCCGGGTGCCGTAATTCTGGGCAAACATCTGCTGTGTATAATAGTTCGGCGTAGCAAAGCTGTCATACTCATCAAAATGAATCATATTCTGTGACCAGTTGGTACTGCCGATTTTCTCAAATAACGGGGCGTAGGATGCATGGCGTACAATATCGCCATTTCTTTCAATACCGGTCATATAGGCTGCATCGCAGATAGCCGACTCTAAATTGTTGTTCCGGTTATCCTGCAGATGAGTTGCATATTCACCAAGGAATACATCACTTCCACCATCTTCCTTTCTGGCATAATAGTCATAGCGGTCATCGGAATTCAGCATGAACTCTTTGGACTGATAGTAGTGCTCATCCACCAGTGTCTCTCCCGGATCTTTTTCATTCAGCCAGTCCCAGGCAAAACGGTAGCTTTCATCCTCTGCTGCAGGTCCCGCGGAAGAAATAATGGTAATCTTTCTGCCCGGATAATTGGCGCTTACATAGTTTTCTACGTAATCTTTAATATAGTCAAAATTATTCAGGTACTTTTCTCTCCAGTTTTCATTTCCGATGCCGATATAATTCAGATTAAATGCTTCTTCGTGTCCATTCTCCACTCGTTTTTGTGCCCATTCCCGCTGGGTTGGATCACTGCTTATTACGCTGCCCCAGCAGTAATCGATCAAATTCGTGGCATGCTGTGCAAACTTATCCAGCTCCTCTCCCTGTGCTGCCGGCGCATTGTCACCATTGGCAAACTGGCAGAAAACCCCCGCGCTTAAAATGGGGAACGGCTCTGCTCCTAAATCTTCACATAATTTCAAAATTTCATGATAGCCAAACCCATAGGACTGCATATAGCCATAGGTATTGATATAAGACCCATTATCACTTGTCCAATGGTTTCCGATGGCTTTTCGCTCCTCTAAGGGTCCAATGGAATTTTCCCAGTTATAATAGCTGTCTCTGCCGGAATTCCCTTCTATGATACAGCCTCCCGGGAAGCGAATGAAGCTTGGGTTCAGTCCCTGAAGCTTTTCCACCAAATCTTTTCTAATACCCTTGCCATAGGCATAGTTGGTATCTCCATAGCCGTAAGTATCCTGGGGACTTAAGGAAACCATATCCATATTCAGCACGCCATCACTCCCGGCACCGCTCACCGTAAGAACCAGTTTTCCTTTCTGAGTCTTCATCCCTTCCAGTACAGCCGTTGCCTTCTGCCAGGTCCCGTCATTTATCAGTTCAATTGCCGCTTCTTCCGTGAGATCTTTCCCGGCTTCACTGACTACTTTTACTTTTAGTGTTCCCGTATAGTCGCTGTCTGCCTTTGTCCAGACAGAAAAATCAAAAAATTCCCCTTTTACTATTGGCATCGCAGCGGAATTGGGATTGTTCATCGGCGCAAATCCGCCGTTTTTCAGAATCATATCCCCTGTAATTACAGCATAATTGGTATTTTTATCGTTTAATCCACCTTCTTTGGATACCACAAATCCATCGTCCCGGTCACTTACCCAGTGAAGTTTATAGGAGTACTGATTTCCTCTTTCCGGTTCACTGATACTTACGGTATTAAAATAATTTTCAAAAGAATAGTTTTTCACCATTTCCGGATACAACCCGCCATCTGCCGCACTATTGATATCCTCAAAGAACAATCCGATCATCTGCTGGCTGATCTCCACGCCCTCGTCATAGGGATCTACAACCATCGCATACTCCGTATCTCCCGCCGGAATAACCGTAATGTCAAAATTCTTACCAGCACCTTCAGATCCGCAGGTCAGCCTGGCAGTCAGATGTACCGTCGTTGTTTCCTCCGGATTTGTAACCGTTCCGTCAGCTGCTATAATATCTGTGCGGTCACTTTCCCAGGCAACCCGGACATTTCCATCTAAAAGGCTGTCCACAAGGGTGATTTTTTCTACAAAAGTACAATTCACCTTACCATTGCCCGCCTCAGGAATTGTCAGAGCGTTCTTCGCCCTTTTTAAAAGCTCTCCTGCAGAAGTCCCTCCATAATAAAGATCCGCAATATCCTGATCCGATAATGCCTCAGCGTATATTCTCAGATCTTTTACTCTGCCGGCATAGAAGATATCTTTATAAGGTGACTTTCCTATGTAGGATACCAGATCTGAACCAAAATCGGATACTGTTACATTTAATGGATACGTTTTGTATTTTACTCCATTTAAATATCCTGTGATGTCATCCGGTGTGATTACCACCGAATAAAGCGCCCAGTCTGCACTGCTTACCGGTCCATCTGTGGGGGAACCTGTAGATCCCGGTCCAACTTCGGTAGTATAAGGTGCCGATGCACTAAAGGAATTTGTCATAACTGACTTCATTACGCCTTTGGGATTCATTGGATTTAGCAGGAAATACCTGGTGGGCATCTCCTTATTGGTACTGTTTGCTTCTGTTCCAAAATAAAAAGCGGCATAATTTCCCGCACCTGTTTTATTCTGCATCCACATAGAAACCGTCAGGGTCTCCTGACCATCAAACATGCCCCTGGGTAATTCCACATAGCCTGCACCGCTTCCGTATTTCCCGCCCGGAAAAACCAGTGCAGAATCTTCCGCCGTCAGTCTGTCCCCTTTGGCTGCAGCATCATGATTGCTGCCCGATACATCTTTAATTACAGTTCCGTCTGTTACATTTCCTGACAGCTCACGAAAATCATAATGAGCTAACATCTCAGGCTCTGAGGTTCCCCCTTCAGCGGCAAATGCCGCCGTGGGCACTCCCGCTGCCATAACACAAATCGCCAGTACCATGCTTAAAATTCGCTTTGTTTTTTTCCTCGCCATAAGACTCTCCCTTTTCCCTCTCATTTTTATGAAACATATATGCTCCAGCGCGTGTTTTTAAATTGCTATCATGAATTTACAAACACGCTCTAATACTATCATCCGCTTATCTTGAAATATACGGATTATTCTATGTTTTTTGTTGTTTTTTCTATCAGAAAAAGGGGTTTATCAATACCCCGGGATGATCGTCTCCATTAATTTTATAACCTTTCCGACCAAAAACAAGATAGCATCTGCCATCCATGGGGTATTTTTCTTCTGTCCTGGCAAAAAAGAGCACGACTTTGCGGTCATGCCCTTTTTCCAACTGGATCATTTATTAAATTCGTCTCAATCGTACTGCCATATATTCCTTGCCAGGCAGTTCCACTTTAAATTTCCCTGATGCCACACCCCTGTTTTCTATGGTCATCTCCCAGGTATCAATCACTTCCACTTCAAATCTGCTCTCATCATCAAAATAGAACTCCCGAAAAGCCGGACGGTTAAACCCATAATAGCACAAATAATAATCCTGTACCGTTTTGCCGGCTGCTACCGTAGATTCCACCGTTGCACATATTTCATCCCATCCTCTTTGTATGGGCATCAGCCCCATCCCCGGAGTTTCTCTCAAGATATCCAATAGGAATTGAAACCTTTCCGGGCTGTCTCCATGAAGCTCACCTCCATGGGACCACCAGAGTATATCCTGGGGATGCATATAAGTTTCTCCATGTCCCGCATATCCGCCCCGAAGAGAAGCCTCCCAAAATCTCCTGGTAAGCTCTTTTCCACTGATATTTCCCCATCCATGCTGTATATTTCCTTCATAGGCGATCTCATCCAGTACAATCGGTTTCCGATACCGCTCTCTCCATTCCGTCACCAGTTCCGCGGACTTATAAACATCCTGCCGCTGGATACTGCAATGGGTAATCCAGGGTCTGGAATGGTCGTAAAACGGTTTGCAGTTATGAATGGAACGCAGATGGGAATATGGGTCAAAGTCGCACAGGATTTTGGCATAGCGCTCCCAGTCCTCTATGGATTTCTGGGGCATCAGATCGTATTCATTCGCCAGGGACCACCACACATTGCGGTACGATGCAAAGCGGGCAATCACATATTTCCAATACAAATTATCACATTTTTCATCCATCATGCTGAATCCCCATCTATCATAAGGATGCATCACAATCAGATCTGCTTCAATTCCCAGATCACGCAGCTGTCCGATACACTTTTCTATATGCTGGAAATGTTCTGTGTTAAAACGTTCAAAGTCCCAGTCATTGCCCTCTGCCGCTCCATTGTATTCCATAAAATTTTCTTTTGTCAGCACCGAGCTGTCACAAGGGGTGCCCATATAGGGATAAGACCTTGGTTCTGACAGGTTATAATCATAAAGTTTTGGAAAAATGCAAAACCTTATCTTGTTAAATGCACTGTTCTTCAAGGTCTCCAGCGTTTTCTCCTGAAGCTCTTTCGACTGGAGTTCCCATACGTAACAGGTAGTTCCGATGGAGTAATAAGGCGTCCCGTCTTCATAAGCAAAATGATAAGTATTTGCCACATGCACAGGACCATGGTTATCCACGGATGGAGCCGTTACCATAAAGTCTCCTTTTAATGTTTCCCCGATAAAATTTCCTGTAATCTCAAATGTATAGTCTTCCTCAAAGGATGGCATAAACCGTACTTTGTAAATCCCATTTCCATCATAGAATCCATCTATACTTTTTACCTCATTCTTACTTTGAAATACACCCCGGATCTGATAATCCACAAATGGATTCCCATCCTCCGGCCCCTCACAGGTAACCTCCAGTATATCCCACTTTTCAATTTTTTGCTCATAGCCTCGTAATTTCATGTCTATATCCTCGCTTTCCCGGCAGTCAGCTCATCCGTCTGCCACTTCCTGTTCATATTTCAGCAGTCCATAAAAGCCTGTTCGAGCATTTTCTTCTGCCTTATGAACGCTCCACTACCTGTGGAATCCGCTTTCTATACCTTCCTGTTAATACATCAAGATTTCACTGCCCCAGCCATACCTTCTACAAAATAACGCTGGAATATCAGATAAACTGCCAGTACCGGAATGACGGATAAGAGTACGCCTGCACAGAGATATCCATAATCCGTACCATGTTCTCCAACAAAAGTCATAATTCCCACCGGCACCGTCTTCTTCATATTGTCGTTGATAATTACGCTTGCCAAAAGGTATTCATTCCAGGTAGCCAGAAAATCCGTAATTATCAAGGTCGCCACTGCCGGTTTTGCAATGGGAAGTAAAATCCGCCAGAACATCTGCCATCTTGTGCAGCCATCAATATAAGCCGCTTCATCAATATCCTTGGGAATCCCTTTAAAAAATCCCCTGAGTATCAAAATACCATAAGAAATACCAAAACCAACATATACATAAAATAATCCAAAATAAGAATTTAAAAGGTTCAATTTACTGTAAATAATATTGATGGGTACCAGTGCTGTCTGCATGGGAAGCATCATTCCCACCAGGAAAAATACAAACCATCCTGTTTTGTGTTTGATGTTCAGTCTGGTTAGTGCAAAAGCCGCCAGCGCTTCAATCACAATTCCGATGGGAACTTTCAGACCGGAAACGATCAGGTCGTTCTTCATATAAGTAAGCAGTCTTCCTTTGGTAATTGCGTTGGTGAAGTTATCCCAGGCAATTTCAGCCGGAACGCTGAACAGGCTGAGCCCGCTGTAGAAATCTTTTTTTCCTTTGATCGCTGTCAGAAGCAGGGTGAGCATAGGAACAATCCAGATCAGCGCCAGTATGGCCAATATGACATACAGGATTACTTTTTTTGATATTTTCATCTGTTTTCCGTCCATAACAGCCTCCTAATCTTCTTTCGCCGTAAATACAACATACGGCACAATTACAACCAGCATGATGATAACCATAATACATGCCACCGTGGTTCCCATGCCCACATTATTGTACTGAAATGTCTGGGAATACATATAGGTGGACAGCATCTGGGTGGAGTTATTTGGTCCGCCGCCGGTTAGCCCCTGCACCACATCAAATACCTTCATGGCTGCCACTACCAGAGTTGCTATGACGATTACAAATGTCTCCTTTAAGAGAGGAACGGTAATAAAGAAAAACTTCTTAATACCGGATGCGCCGTCAATCGTAGCTGCTTCCAGCACATCCACAGAAACCGCCTGAAGTCCTGCAAGGAACAAAATCATAGGCTGTCCGATCGCCTGCCATAAAGAAGCTGCAAATATGGCATATAAGCTTACATTCGGATCAGAGATCCAGCTCTGTGAAAAGTTAATGCCCAGCGCCTGACAGAATTGGTTAATGAACCCAATATTCGGATTATAAATCCATCTCCAGATAATAGACACTGCAATTGGAGCAATGACACAGGGGAAATAGAAGAATCCACGAAAAAATGTGCGCCCTTTAAATTTCTTATTCAATATGACCGCAAATGCCAGCGCCACAGTCATCGTGACGAAAACAGTCAGCACAATCCATATTAAATTATTTTTAATTGCGGTTATAAAAATCGGGTCATTGGTAAATAGCTGTATGTAATTTTTTGCCCCAACAAATTCCATATCGCCAATTCCATTCCATTTGAACAGGCTGATAAAAAAGGAATAACACACAGGTGCAACGATTACCGAGAGATAAATAATTCCAGCCGGAATCATAAATGCATATGCACCCCAGTCAATTTTAGTTTTTTTCTTCATGGTCTCACTCCAATCTATTGTGATCCGGCGGGCTGCCCGCCCGCCGCTACCGATTCAGGGAATTTATTTACTTATTATTGTAAGCATCAATTGCTTCCTGAATCTTCTTTGCTCCATCTTCCGGAGTGGTCTGTCCGTTGGCTATTCCATCCTGTACATCAAACAGAGCATCTGCGATCTCTGTTGGGAATGCCTGGTCGGTAATGGTAAAGGTGCCGTTCTTTTCTGCTGTTTCCAGCATTTCCGGAACATTTGGCTGACCCTCAGGCATTTCTGCATCTGCTTTTGGAAGGGGCAGATTATAGTACTCTGCATACTTTTCTGTATTTTCTTTGCTATAATAATAATCCATAAACTCCATACATGCATTTAACTGAGCATCTGTATTATCTGCATTAAACTGTGTCATTTCCACAAAAGCGGATAATCGGTTTGTACCACCTGAGGGGAATGGGAATGTTCCGTATAAATTAATGTCCTGTTCCTCCTGCACGATTTTACCGTCATACCACTGTCCCTGAATATCCATTGCTGCTGTTCCGGAGAATACTGCCATCTGCGTATCGTTGGGGTCTGCCGTAACAAATCCATCCGGGAAATATCCCTTGTCACAGAATTCCTTAAATTTTGTAAGTGCCTGTACCGTAGCATCATTGTCATAGCTGGTTTCAAAGGTATTCATCTTATCATGTTCCTCAGCTCCTGCGTAATGCTCAATCAAAAGTTCTACAAAACGCATAACATGCCATCCGTTCAGGCCTGCAGTAGAAATCGGTGTGATCCCATTTTCTTTTAACGTTGCACATGCCTGCTCAAATTCTTCAAAAGTAGTGGGCACTGCAATATTATATTGTTCAAAAATATCTTTCCGGTAATATACATCAAGCACATTATAGCTGGTTGGATATCCGGAAAGCTGCCCGCCCAGTTCACAAAGTGTCAATGCTCCCTCGCTGAACGTCTCATTCCATTTATGTTCCTTTGCATATTCGGTCAGATCATAGGTAAGTCCGTTTTCCGCATAGAAGCCGCCTAAGCTTCCACCCCAGTTAAACCACATATTCGGAAGCGTTTTTGAAGAAGCAGCAACCTTACATGCATCTTTGATTCCGTCCGTATCGTAATAAGCAACGGTAACCTTCATATCCTCATGCGCCGCATTAAACTCTTCAACGATAGGATCTACTGCATTCTGCCTGGTATTTAAAGTCCAAAATGTTACTTCTGTGGAATCTCCAGAAGATGCGCCGTCCTGCTTAGCTTCACTTTCTTTTGCAGTTCCCGCTTCTGTCTTTGCATCCGTTGCCGAACCGCCGCCAGATCCCTGACATCCGCTTAAAAATGTTGTTGCCAGCATAGCCGATACCAATAATAACGATGTGATCTTCTTACTCTTCATAATGAAATCCTCCTGAATAAAATAATTTTTTTGAATCATTTAAATCGTTATTTAAACATTCAAGTCCGTTTGCGTTATCTCTTAAATTTATTTAAATTTGATTTAAACTAATATTACCATGTTATTTAAATAAATTCAAGTACATTATCGTTATTCTGTACATTTTAACAATATTGCATCTCCATTATTATGCATATTTCACATCAAATATCGGTGCAAGTACTTTCACTATATATATTCACATAAATATTTACATAAAACTACAATGAATGCCCTTAAATTAATTCCCCACATCATTTAAACAAATCACTTTTCTGATACTCCCCTTTCACCATGATTTTTCCACAAAAAACAGCCGGGGTTTCCCCCGGCCGTTTACAATCTACCATACTTTACCTTAAACTTTATTTTTATTACCTGTCACAAACACTATCCCGTTCAATAAACTTTGTGCAGACCTGAATCTTCGTATTAACCTGATCATCATCTTTTTTTATCATGTCAATTACCCGGCGAACCGCAAGTTTTCCCATCTCCTGTTTGGGCACGCGAAGGGTAGTGAGTGCCGGTGAAGATATCTCACTGAAAGGAAGGTCATCAAAACCAACCAGAGAAACATCCTCCGGAACCCGGTATCCCATTTCCTGAAGCGCTTTCATGGCACCAAGTGCAATCATATCGTTATCCGCAAAATATGCAGTAGGTAATTTTACTTTCTTCTGCAGGTACTTTAGCATTTCCTGATATGCACCGTTTAAGGTAGTGGGAAGAGTCACCGTATATTCATTTTTCACCGGAAGGTTCGCTTTCTGCATTGCCGTACCATAGCCCACCGCCCTGGAACGAAACGCCTTGATACGAAAACTCCCTCTGAGATAGCCGATTTCCTTATGCCCTTTTTGAATCAGGTATTCCACTGCTTTTCTGGAAGAATCCGCATTATTAATCAGCACTCCGTTAAAGGACATATCTCCAGCCCAGTAATCCAGCATTAAAAACGGACAGCCTGCACTCTTAAAAATTTTCACATCCTCTTCCATAAGCTCAGTGCCAAGCAGCACAATAGCCGAAGCGCTGTCGTTTATCATCCAATGCACCTGTTCTTCGTAGTCCTCATCCTTCTGATTCAAATGGCAGATAACCATTTCAAATCCCGACTCCCGGCATTCCTTCTCAAAACCGTCAATCAGCAATGAGAAAAACGGCGTATCATCGATGATCAAACCATTTTTTTTAAAGATGACAAATTTGATCTTGCGAATGCTGGATTCACTGATATACCCCATCTCTTTCGCAACACGGAAAATCTCCGCCGATGTCTGCGCATTCACACCCTTTTTGTGATTCAGCGCATTTGAAATGGTAGCCGGCGAGAAACCTGTCTTCTCGCTAATACTCTTTATGCTCACCTTCATAACCGAATATACCCATCCTTTCACACGATTTTATCGCATATAAACGTCTAATTAAATTATTTATATATTATTTTATCAAAATTTATATATAATTGCAATGGATTAATTCTAATCTTTTACATAATTTTTCTAATATCCCATACACTAATGAAAAAGACCAGCTACATTCATCAAATGAATACCGTTCCTTTCAAACGATTTATAAATGCAGTATTGCAGGCCAACCCTGCGGTATGCAGGAGGTATAACTATGAAATCCATTAAAAAACAATATTTTTACTATGAGCTTACCTTTGCTCTGCTGGCGATAGTTCTGGGGACTCTTTTCCACTTTATATATAAATGGAGCGGCTACCATTACCTCATCGCCTTTATTTCCCCTATAAACGAATCCACCTGGGAACACCTGAAGATGTTATTCTTCCCTTTTTTGTTTCTCACATTTATCGAATATTTTATGATCGGAAAGAATTTTTCTTCCTTTGTCACCGCCAAGACCATCGGCTGCTTTGCCGGACTGTTGTTTATCGTTGCATTTTTTTATACTTACACCGGTATTATCGGAACAAACTACCTGGCTATGGATATTCTGATCTTCATCCTGGGTGTTCTGGTCTGCTACTTTTTCAGCTGGTACTTAAGTGCATGCAAAAAAACAGGAAACCACACATCCAATATATTGTGTCTCTGTCTCCTGCTTCTGTTAGCATTTTTCTTCGCTGCATTTACGAACCATACTCCAAATATTAATTTATTTAAATCGATTCCTTCCGAAGTATTAAAAAATTAAACCATAAAATGCCTGTACCAGTTGGCGGCTTCGCAGTTGCGGATACAACCAAAAGCCCCTTCCAGTACAGGCATTTTCACCATTTTTCACACCTAATAGTATATTTTATTTTCTTCCAGCACTTCTGCCTTCCCATCCCGGCACTCCAGGATTGCGACACCACAATTTTTCGGAACCCCTCCATTCCAGAAATCCGACATTTCAAATGTACGCAAGCTGTTTAATAATCCACGCATCGCACCGCCATGAGTAGTAACCAGGATGGTTTTCTCCTGATACTCCTCACGATTTAAAATATCTTCCATAAATGCTTTTGTCCGTGCCCCAAGTGATCGGATGTCCTCACCCTGGGGTGGTGGCAGATACCTATCCGGCGCCAGGAAAAAGTTTGAAAAGTCCGGATCGGGAATCTCATAATACTCTTTGCTGCTGATCATGCCTTCAAAAACTCCAAAACTGATTTCGATGAGCCGCTCATCCCGCAATATTGGAATATTGCGATCTCCGATTACAATATCAGCTGTTTCCAAAGCCCGTGCCAGAGGACTGCTGATTGCCAGATCAAAAGGGACATCCCGCAATGCTTCTGCTGTAACCCTTGCCAATTCTCTTCCATTTTCGTTCAAAGAAATATCGGTCCGGCCCTGAAGACGTTTCTGGGTATTCCAGTCCGTCTCTCCGTGCCTCATAATGAAAATTTTCATATTACTGTCTCAGCTCGATTCCCATGGATTCCAAACCATTTAATATTTTCTTCATTGCTGCAGAAACTTCAGCTTCCTCCAGCGTTTTATCCTTTGCCCGGAATGTAATAGAGTAAGCAATGGATTTATATCCTTCTTTAATCTGAGAGCCTTCATAGATATCAAACAGCTGATAACTCTCTAATATTGTACCGCCTCTCTGAGCGATCATTGCCTCAATCTGGCCAGCCAGAATTTCTTTTGGCACAACCATACTAAGATCACGGTTCACTGCAGGGAATTTGGCAATTCCTTTGAATTTACGGTCAAAGGTGGACATCTCTACAATCAAAGGCATATCCAGCACTGCAACATAAGCACGATCCCCTATGTCATAATTATCCAGCACTTCCGGATGCACTTCACCCAGGTACCCTGCTACTTTTCCATTGTAGATAATATTTGCCTGGCGTCCGGGATGCAAAAATGGTTTGCCGGAATTTGGATCATAGGTTTCCTTCTCATGCAGTCCGATTTTCTCAAAGAACTCTTCAATCACACCCTTCATGGTATAGAAATCTCCATCTCCATACATGCCAAGGGTAAACTGCATTCTTTCATCCGGAAGTTCCTTAAGCGGAAGCTCTGCGGGCAGATAAATATTTCCAAGTTCATATAAACGCACATTTTTATTTCTGTGGTTGTAATTAAATGCAAGGGATGTGAGCATACCATTCAAAGAAATGGTTCTCATGATACTGAAATCTTCCCCTAATGGATTAGAGATCGTGATTGCCTTGCGATATTCGGAATCTTCGGGTAAAAGCAGTTTGTCAAACACCTTGGGACTTTCGAAAGAATAAGTCATTCCCTGAGAGAAACCGCAGAATTCTGCAATGTCTCTTGCCACTTCTTCAATTCTCAGCTTAAATGGCAATTTTCCTGTGGTAGCTTCCCCTTTTGGAAGTGTCGTGGGTATGTTGTCATAACCATAGAATCTCGCCACTTCTTCAGCCAGATCCGCCATACGGAACAGATCATGGCGAAAAGTTGGTGCAATAATCTCGTTGGCAGCTTCATCATATTTAAGTCCAATTTTTTCAAAATATCCCAGCATATCTTCTTTGGAAATATCGGTACCCAGCAATGCATTTATCTTTTCCGGTTCAAATCCGATGCGAACCGGATTTTTCTTTTTGCCGTACACATCGGTCATTCCGCCTACCACTTCTCCTGCTCCCAGTTCTTCCACCAGCTGGCATGCACGGTCTATTGCAGCCTGGGCATTATTGGGGTCCAGTCCTTTTTCAAATTTACCGGATGCATCTGTACGCAGCCCTACTTTCTTACTGGAAAGTCTGATATTCGTTCCATCGAAGCATGCAGCTTCAAATAACATCGTTTTTACATTGTCGGTAATCATAGAATTTTCACCACCCATGATTCCGGCAATACCAACTGCTTTTTCTCCATCACAGATCATCAGAACGGACTCATCCATAGTTCTTTCCTGACCATCCAGAGTAACAAATTTTTCACCTGCATTTGCACGTCTCACTATAATTTCATGATTGGCAATCGTGTCATAGTCATAAGCATGCATAGGCTGGCCGTATTCTTCCATAACGTAGTTGGTAATATCTACAATGTTGTTAATTGGACGTATGCCGTTTGCTGCAAGGCGCCTCTGCATCCACACGGGTGAAGGAGCAATTTTGATATTTTTAACCACTCTTGCACAGTACCGCGGGCAAAGCTCCGAATCCTTTACCGTAACTTTAATATAATCATTTACATCTTCGTCATTTCCCGTTTCTGCTACAACCGGAGGTACAAACTTTTTATTAAAAGTAGCCGCCGCTTCTCTGGCGATACCGATTACGCTATAGCAGTCCACACGATTGGAAGTAATCTCATATTCAAATACAACATCGTCTAAATCCAGCGCATGTATGGCACTTTCCCCTACTTTAGCATCTGCCGGAAAAATGTAAATACCATACTCCGGTGATTCCGGGTACATCTCTCTTGTTGATCCCAGTTCTTCAATGGAGCACATCATACCGCATGACTCAATTCCGCGCAGCTTACCTTTTTTAATCTTTACTCCGCCTTTTGTCTTCTTGCCGTCATGTCCGCCCGCTACACGTCCGCCGTCAAGTACAACCGGAATTTTATCCCCTTCTTTTACATTTGGAGCACCTGTTACAATCTGTACGGTTTCCGTGCCTACATTTACCTGGCAGATAATCAGCTTATCCGCATCCGGATGTCTCTCAATAGACTCAATTTGTCCGATTATAATTTTTTCCAGGTCTTCATCCAGTCTCTCAAATCCCTCTACCTTGGTGCCTGACAAAGTCATCGCATCCGTATATTCCTGTGCATCCGCTTCCAGATCCGGAACGTATGCTTTAATCCATGATAATGATGTATTCATTCTGTTTTCCTCTCTTTACTTAATTTCCATTAGAATTGTTTTAAGAAACGAATATCGTTTTCATACAGTAATCTCATATCGTCAATCTCATATTTCAAAAGTGCAATACGCTCGAGTCCCACACCAAATGCAAAACCGCTGTAAACCTGCGGATCGATTCCGCACATTTCCAGAACATGAGGATGCACCATACCGCAGCCCAGAATTTCAATCCAGCCTGATCCTTTACAGAAACGGCAGCCTTCGCCACCACACTTAAAACAAGTCACATCCACTTCGGCACTTGGCTCAGTAAATGGGAAATGATGAGGACGGAATTTCGTCTTCGTCTCCGGTCCGAACAATTCCTTTGCAAACTCTTCCAGTGTTCCTTTTAAATCTGCGAATGTTATATTCTTATCAATTACCAAACCTTCGATCTGGTGGAAAGACGGGGAATGTGTGGCATCCACTTCATCTGACCGAAATACTCTTCCCGGCGCAATCATACGGATCGGAAGTTTCCCCTGTTCCATGACACGTGCCTGTACCGGTGATGTCTGTGTTCTTAAAACAATGTCTTTATTCACATAAAAAGTATCCTGCTCATCCTTAGCCGGATGATTCGCAGGGATATTTAATTTTTCAAAATTGTAGAGATCATATTCTACCTCAGGTCCTTCCACCACTTCATAGCCCATACCTACAAAGATACGCTCTACTTCTTCCAAAGCAATGGTGTTCGGATGACGATGACCTACATTATTCTTCTTAGCCGGAAGCGTAACGTCAATTACTTCACTCTTTAATTTCTCTTCCCGAACCTTAGCCTCTAACTTCTTCTTTGTCTCTTCTAAAAATGTTTCAATAGCAGCTCTGGTGTCATTCACCATCTGGCCCACTAACGGACGCTCCTCCGGTGTGACATCTTTCATCCCTTTTAAAACCGCTGTTAACTGTCCCTTTTTACCCAAAAATGCTACACGGACATCATTTAATTTATCCAGTGCTTCGGAATTTTGGATCTGACTCAGTGCTTCTTCTTTGATGGCTTGCAATTTGTCTTTCATTATATTTCTCCTTTTTTATTTGATCTGATTCTTGGGTGGATGAAGTGTGTGCCTGGCTGCCTTTCATCCGGCGTGCTCACCTCGCCTGGCGGCTCGGTCGCGGGCTTCGCCCTATGCCAAAAGCTCCTTGCGCAAATCGCTCTGCAAGCAGGCTCTTTGCTCCAGGGGCTTTTGGCGCACGCCTCATTGATTCGCGCAAAAAAAGCCTCATCCCTCTGGTGTAAGGGACGAAGCTTGGAGTTCCGTGGTACCACCCTAATTCCTGCTGCTGCAGGCTCTTAATTAGTATGCTTAACGCGCATGGTCGGCATTTCCTACTGTGATTTCAAAAATGCAGCTCCAGTGGGAAATTCGAATTTATCATCTGAACTTAAGGATGCTTCCAGCCGATGGCTTCCTCTCTCTGTAAGAAAATGATCTTCTACTGACACCTTCATCGCTTTTTATTATTTGTTAATATCATTTTTTAAAGTCTGTTGCCTGTTTCCTATTTCTATGACCTATTTTATCATATTTACTTAATCTGTCAAGTCAAAACTCGAACTATCTTCCAGATAGCAATTTATTTCAGCTCCAATAAAGATAAACCACATGCAGAAATACAGCCAAAGCATTACCATGACAGCCGATGTCAAGCTTCCGTAGATGGAAGACATTCGTTTTGCCATTTCAAAATAGATAGAAAATCCATAGGAAAATATGGACCAGGCAAGTGCCGTAAACAACCCTCCCGGCAACAGGTTGGCAAATCTGTCCTTTCTGTTTGGCAGCAGCTTATACATCGCCATAAACAACAGTGTGAGCAGCGTAATCGTGGCAATGGTTCTGACACTGATAATAAAACCGGAAAATTCTTTTAGAAGTGGAACATATCTGATAATCAGATCATGTATCTGATTTCCAAACACCAACAGCAGCATTGCCGCAACGATGGAAACCAGAAAGAGTACTGTATAGAAAGCAGATCGCAGACGCATGTAAATATAGTTTCTGGTCTCACGAATTCCCTGGACGGAGTTCAAACCATTTGTAACTGCCATAACGCCTCTTCCCGCCGCCCATACGGCAGCGATAGCCGTTCCTGACAACAGTGCGGTAGAACCGGTATATACACCGCCCACCAGTCCTTCCAGAACCTCCCGGAAGGATGCCGGCAAGACCCCCATTACCATATCCACTACATCGGCTGGCGTAAGGGGGGTATACTTAAGCAGCGTCAGCAGCAACATAATAAAGGGAATAAAACTCATGATTACATAAAAAGCAGACTGTGCAGAATAAGCATCCACACGGTCCCGCTTGGCTTTCCTCAAAAAATTCAAGATAAATCTGATGATCATACAAATAGCTTTCATAATACCCCTCTGACTTTTTTATGTGAACCAATCATAGCACGTTTTTGATCTCACTGCAAGCCCAGAGCTTATTTGAAAAATCATTCCCACCAGATGCACGCTTGGGGAAATATAAAACATTTTATCCTATCTGTACATCACCATAAAAATATTTTAATATTTCTTCGTATCCCATTCCTGCATCTGCCATATGCCTTGCTCCGTTTTGGCTCATTCCTTTTCCGTGTCCGTATCCGCCGCCGGTAAGCGTATAGCTAACCAATACATCATTTTCATAATTTGGAGTCAGATAGAAAAATGCACTTGGCAGAAGAGACATCCCCGCAGCTTCGCTTCCATCTTGTTCTACTACTGCAATATTCACCGGAGACAGCAGTTTACGAACCGTATATTCTCCCTCTACGGAAATGCTCTGATTCTCTCCCTGCAGGGTAAATTTTGCAATGGCACCATTTGTTTCCCGGGCGTCAATACTTAAAGCTGTCACATTTCCTGTGCCCGGCTGCCATGCATTTGCCAGTCTTGTCAACTCATCAATTGTAAATACAGCCTTCCACCGATACCAGGGCTCACTGGCCTCATATGCAGTGTGGTTATCTGTGGTCATAAATGAGGCAAAAACCGTTTCCTGTGAGAGATCCTGGCTAAGATTTACTCCGCAGGAAGTTGAATAGTAAAGCGCATCCACAATTTCCCCGTTGGAACGCATCACCTGACCCGCAGTGGCATTTACGGCCTCGCTGGCACGTTCATCCCTCTTCTGATTGTTATAGACCTGATAGGAGACACTATCGTCAACATGTACATTAAATTCCGCTCCACGTCCATTGTGCATCTGTTTGATGGCATAACTTCTGGCACACACCGCCTGCACTTTCAGAGATTCCAACGGATAAGCTGCCGGCATCTCACTGGGCACCACAGAACAGAGATACGTTTCAAGAGGCAGCTCATTAATAACCAGAAGACCGGCATCTCTTTTAACAATTTCAAAATTCCCCAGATACGAAGGATTCTCATAACCTCTTTTCAGCCCGGGCAATGTAATCTCACCTTTTCCATCCTTAGGCTGGATACGCAATATCCCGTCATTTAAATAGGGACTGTCAGCTGTCAGGGTCAGCGCCTCTGCAGCACCATGCTCTTCTGTTGTCTCTCCATACTGCAGCACATAATCTGTACTGCATTGAAGCGTCACGCTGCTATGGTACTCATCTGCATAATCATCCGTCTTGATAAGCACACGTATAAGGGGATTTTCCACATCTGATGCCTGGGTATCTCCGGAGGATGTTTCTTCATTTTTCGTTTCTTCATTTTTCGTTTTTTCTCCCTGTTGTTTCTCTTCCTGCGCCTCTTTCTGCTCTTCTATGCTTTCTTGATCATTCACGCTTTCTTTTCCGTCGGATTTCTTTTTATCCGTTTTTGAGACTTTATCTTCCGGGGTTTCTTTTTGTACTGCCAGATCAGTCTGAATTGTCTCCTGCAATTTATTCAGGATATCATCACCCTTTTTTTTATAAGTGTCATAAAAACACAGCAGTAAAAAAGCCATAATACAGCCGCTTAATATTAAAATTTTTCCAAAGGTATTGTCATCCTTCATTCTTTGCTCCTGTTTTCTCTTCATTTATATACTAGTATATCCAAAAACAGGAGAAAAAGAACGCAAAATTAGGACATAGTGTTTTTTTAACGGAAAAACAAAAATCCGGCATTTTTCATCTCCCGGAAATACATTGCATATCCAATGTATCTGCCAAAGTTTCAAAATACCGGAACTTACCATTTTCTGGATTATTTACATTCAAAGCCAAACTTATAAACCGTTGTCGTATCATAAACTTCGCCCGCTTTTAAAATGGAAGAAGGAAAGTTATCATGATTCGGAGCATCCGGATAGAATTGGGTTTCCAGACATAAGCCGCTTCTCTTCTGATAAGGAATGCCGCCTTTTCCGATCTGGGTTTTCTCAATAAAGTTTCCTGTATAGAACTGTACACCTACACAATCCGTGTAAACTTCCATTGTTCTTTTTCTTGCCGGGTCCGTCACTTTCGCTATTCTGCGCAGTTTTTCTTCACCATTTCGATTCAATACAAAATTATGGTCATATCCATGAGCCAGCTGAATCTGTTCGTATGTATCATCAATATCATCACCGATACGTTTTGTTTTTCTGAAATCCATAGGAGTACCTTCCACGTTTCTCAGTTCTCCAGTAGGAATAGACTCTGCATCAATTACGGTAAATGCATCCGCATCCATCCATAAAGTATGATCCAGGATCGTTCCTTTATCATGTCCGGCAAGATTAAAATAACTGTGATTTGTCATATTCGCTATGGTATCTGCATCAGAAACACCGGTATAGTGGATTTTGATTTCATTTTCATCTGTCAGTGTATAAGAAACCGATACATCAAAGTTTCCGGGTAATCCTTCATCGCCATCCGGACTGTGATGTGTAAATCTCACGGTAGCTTCATCCTCCAGAAGTTCCATATCCCAGATTACCTTATCAAATCCCCTGGTACCGCTGTGAAGGCTGTTCTCGTTTTCATTCTGCTCCATTTGATATTCCACACCGTTAATAGTCACTTTAGCTTTGCCGATACGATTGCCGTTTCTTCCAATAACTGCTCCAAAGAAACCGCCGTTTGCTACGTAGTCCGTTACATCCTCATATCCTAAAATCACATCTTCAATATGCCCCTTTTCATCCGGCACTGTTGCAGACACCAGTGTAGCTCCATAATTTGTCACTTCAATTCCCATACCGTTTTTATTCATGATGGTAACAATTTTGGCTTCCTGGCCATCTCCTGTTTTCCCAAATAAACTCGTCATCATCCCCATATTTTTTGTCCTCTCCTTATAGTTTTATATACTTTTT
Source organism: Clostridiales bacterium (assembly GCA_018365455.1). Lineage (GTDB taxonomy): Bacteria > Bacillota > Clostridia > Lachnospirales > Lachnospiraceae > Robinsoniella. The sequence continues at coordinate 18,619 of JAGZJZ010000017.1, read as the reverse complement.
ATACGATGCCACTATTATACACCCAGTCCAAAAAGCTTACAACTTGTTTTTCCACATTTTTCAAAATGGAACTTCAAAAAACAATTCCGGACATCCCTTTATAAATAACGCAAAAAAGAACATCTGCTAAGCAAATGTTCTTTTTTATTGTAAGCCCCAAAGTGCCGTTTCCTATCTTTTGACTCCTAGCAAAGCTAGGTGGGTAACCGCAACTGCGCCATCTGTCTTCCACTGCAAACGGTGGCCTGACATCCTTCACAGCAATGTAGGAATCCCATAAAAGTACATGTAGGTTCAAAATGATAGGATTGTCGAACACCCCAGGTAACTTAAGATATATAACTTTATATCAATATTATACTCTAGTATTCATCTAATTTCAATATATAATTCAAGAAAGAATGATTTACCAGAAATTATGAATTTTTACACAAATACCGTTCTCAATTATCGCACCTTTATTTTTAGATGTCAAGCAATAACTATCTATTTCCCTTATTTTATACTTATTTTATTATTGTTCACACTCTTCAGATGCTCACCATAACGCATCTGCCCATTCTAAATCCCTTCGTCGAGGGGCAGATGCCCGAACGATGTCGCTTTACTCGCTCACATTTTAAAAATTTTACTATTTTTCTTTTCCAATTTATGATATGATAAAAAATGGATTTTAATTCTTTATCACATTAGAGCGTGTTATCAAATTCATTTTGAGCAGCTGTCAGAAAAGATTTTTCAAACACGTTCAAAACAGAACAGGAGGAAACAACTATGAGTACGTATTCAGAAATTACACCTGATATTCTCTCTCTTTCCAAGCTGGCTACTGATACCAGCCAGATCAACACGGAGCTGTACACAAAATACGAAGTAAAAAGAGGTCTTCGTGATATTAGTGGTAAGGGCGTCCTTGCAGGTCTGACAGACATTGCAGAGATCCGATCCTATACCGTTGTAGACAGCGAAATGATTCCTTGTGAAGGTAAACTCTTCTACCGCGGCATCGATGTGGAAGACATCGTCCAGGGCTTCATCCATGATGACCGTTATGGCTTTGAAGAAGTAACTTATCTGCTTCTTTTCGGAGCACTTCCAACGGAAGAGCAATTACGTGATTTTTCCAACCTGCTTGCTACATACCGCACACTGCCAACCAGCTTTGTCCGGGATATTATTATGAAAGCACCAAGCCAGGACATGATGAACACCCTGGCACGAAGCGTCCTGACACTTTATTCCTATGATGACAGGGCAGATGACGTATCTATTCCGAATGTCCTCAGACAATGCCTGCAGTTAATCAGCCTTTTCCCTATGCTTTCTGTATATGGCTACCAGGCATACAGCCACTATCACGATGGCAACAGCCTTTTTATCCACTCACCCCAGCCGGAACTATCTACTGCTGAAAACATTCTTCATATTTTACGCCCAAATAGTAAATTTACAAAACTGGAAGCTAAGATTTTAGACGTTGCACTGATTCTCCATATGGAACATGGCGGCGGTAATAACTCTACTTTCACAACCCATGTGGTATCTTCTTCCGGAACAGACACCTACTCTTCTATGGCTGCTTCCCTGGGTTCTTTAAAAGGACCAAAACACGGCGGAGCCAATATCAAAGTAGTCAAGATGTTTGAAGACATAAAAAAAACGGTAAAAGACTGGTCTGATGAAGAGGAAATCAAAAATTACCTGAAACGTTTGTTAAACAAAGAGGCTTTTGACCATGCCGGACTGATCTATGGTATGGGACACGCCGTTTATTCTCTGTCCGATCCAAGAGCAAATATATTTAAATCCTTTGTAGAAAGCCTTTCCAAAGAAAAAGGAAGAGAAGAAGAGTTTAAGCTCTATTCTATGATTGAGCGCCTGGCTCCCCAGGTAATCGGAGAAGAACGTAAAATCTATAAAGGTGTAAGCGCTAACGTTGACTTTTACAGCGGCTTTGTTTACAGTATGCTGGATCTTCCCACCGAGTTGTTTACACCCATCTTTGCAATCGCGCGAGTTGTGGGCTGGAGCGCACACCGCATTGAAGAATTGGCAAACAACGGAAAAATTATCCGTCCTGCTTATAAGAGCGTTGCAAAACATAAAGAATATACACCGCTGCACGAACGTTCCGAGGCTGAATAAGCTTATTCCATAAACTTAAAAAAGAGTTTCGACCACTAACATAAGCGGTTGAAACTCTTTTTGTGCCGGCTGAGAATTCCGCCAGGGCCGCCCGGCGTAAATACGTCGATATATAGTGCCTGATATCTGTGTCAGGTGTGCGTCAGTACCCCACGCAAACAACGGGGTACTTGACTATATTTACCAGAATGTTTTCATGGACTTCCTGGTAATCATTACAAACCAAACCATTACAATCAGTCCGATTGCCAGAATGATCAGGGATCCCAATCCTAAAAGTTTAAAATAGTCACCAATAAGGCTTACAATTCCAATAATCAGCAATACAATTCCAAATACCAAAAGCCTTGGTGTCATATATTTGATGTATCCCGCCTTATCTTTACACTTTGAAACTGAGATATCTCTGGATAACAAAACATTTTCTTTTATTTCACCTTTTGTTTTCATCAGATAAAATGCATACAAAACGTATACACCGCAGCCTACGAAAAGCAAATCCATGAGCATGTACATACTATCCATAACAATCCTACCTTTCCAAGACTACGCTTACATATTTAAGAACTTTTTCACGATGTCTTTCATCTCATTTACTTCTACAACAGTATCATGAAGTACCGGTGCTGTCCTGATCTCTTCGATTGCAGCTGGTACTTTCACTTTTGAAAGCTTGCAAAGTTCATCCACCAATTCAAAATCTGTCATAGCATCATACTTCATGTCAATTGCATCCATAACGCTCCTTGTAAACTTATAAGGGCTTGCAGTAGACGCAATTACGGATTTGTTATGATCTCTGTTTTCTGCTTCATATTTCTTAAATACACAGGAAGCTACTGCCGTGTGAGTATCCATGATATATCCCGTCTTACGGTATACTGAGGCAATTTCCTGTGCTGTCTCTTCTTCCGTAGCATAATTTCCATAGAAATCAGAAAGCTGTGCTTTCATTTCTTCAGTAATATCATACTTTCCTTCTTTGCCAAGTGCTGCCATCATTTCCAGATTCTTATCCGCATCTTGTCCGGCAATCTTATAGATCAACCGCTCCAGGTTACTGGAAATCAGAATGTCCATAGATGGTGATGTGGTAAGGATAAATTCACGATTTCTGTCATATGTACCTGTTGTAAAGAAATCATACAGCACTTTATTGTCATTAGAGGCACATATCAGCTTGTCAATGGGAACACCCATATTTTTAGCGTAATATGCAGCTAGAATATTTCCAAAGTTACCGGTTGGCACAACCACATTGATCTTCTCGGATTTGCCTATCTCCTTTGAAGCATATAATTTTGCATAGGCATATACATAATAAACCACCTGCGGAACAAGACGACCGATATTAATAGAGTTAGCTGAAGAAAATTGGAATCCGGCAGCTGCCATCTGCGCTTCCAGCTCCTTATCTCCGAATATGTTCTTCACACCTGTCTGCGCATCATCGAAGTTACCGTTAATGCCTACTACAAAAGTATTCGCACCCTTCTGGGTAACCATCTGCTTTTCCTGAATAGGGCTTACACCGTCTTTGGGATAAAATACCACAATTCTGGTGCCCGGAACATCTGCGAATCCAGCCAGAGCCGCTTTACCGGTATCCCCTGAGGTTGCAGTCAGAATTACGATTTCATTTTCCACATTATTCTTTTTCGCTGAAGTTGTAAGCAAATGAGGCAGAATTGAAAGTGCCATATCTTTAAATGCAATGGTAGCACCATGAAACAGCTCCAGATAATAAGCGCCGTCTTCTTTTTTAATCGGTGCAATCTCCGTGGTATCAAACTTTTCATCATAAGCTTTTGCAATACAGGATTTTAACTCTTCTTCCGTAAAGTCCGTAAAAAACAGCTTCATAACTTCAAATGCCGTCTCTGTGTAGCTCATACCTGCCAAAGTCTCCATATCCACATCTAATGCAGGAATAGCGGATGGAACAAATAGCCCACCGTCTGCGGATAATCCCTTTAAAATTGCCTGGGAAGCTGTTACTGCAGTTTCATTACTTCTCGTACTTTTGTATAACAAATCCATCGTCTTCATCCTTTACATTGGTTTAAATTATATTCTTTAAGTACAGATTATAGCATACCTTTTCAAAGTACACAAGCCGAAAAAAGGCAGCTGCACAAAAACGCAGCCGCCATTTTATCAATAACCTTCGTATGTAAAAAATTCATGTCCGCCATACACGAACAATTTCTGCAATTTAGTATCAAACCAGTTGACATTGATCTGGTCTGCACTGGATCTTGCAATAAAGTACAATGCACCTTCTGAATAATCTTCACCATTTAAAGCACGGTCAACGGCTTCAATTGTTTCATCCGAAATCGTAACACTGTCAATTCTTCCGTCTGCCGTTGGGGAAAACTGCGGATCACCATTTACCCGCTCCCATACAACGTCATAAATACTATCCGGAAAATGACTGTTGTTTACTCTGTTAAGTACTACATTTGCCACCAAAATCTTACTTTTCATATCCCCGCCGGTCGCTTCCGCTTCCACTATGCGAAGAAGTGCATCGTAATCTTCCACAGGCATATGGTTGTCCTTAACAATCTGTGACGCACTGTAACCAACTGTTCCAGCGGGCTCCATGCCCTTTTCAATTGTCATCCTGTTTACTTCTCTCCTGCTGGCTTTGGATGCCCCCACCAGTACTTCCTCTCCTGCTCCTGATACTTCCTGTGCTTTTGAAGACCTGGACAGTTCTTCCATGCTGGATATACAGTTCATGATACCCATTAGGCCTGCCTGGAACTTTTTATCTTTCGCCTTTTGCGGTGTTTCGTCTGTAACCGCATTCTGTTGTGTAACGGCATATACCTTGTTCTTACCGCCATCACTGAAGCCGACTGCACAAAGCAGGACAACAGTACTTATAACTGCAACAAAAGTAGCAGCTACGCAATTAATACGGCATCCGCGGTATCTTCGTCTGAACAAATATTTTTTTAATTTGTACAACTTCCTAACTAGCGATTTTAACAGCCACATACGGCGTTCCTCATCTTTCCTAAAATAATTGCTCCCCTTTATCATTTATTTTTAAATATTTAAAAATGAAAACAATTTACACATAGCCCCCCTCGCTTGTCTGTGTATTGCAATTATATTGAAAAGAAAAGAATGTGTCAAGCGTGAATTCATATTTTTGTAATATCTTACATGTACAATTTTTCATCACATTGTATCTTTGTGCATTATTCATATTTATTTCGATAATTTTATACTTATTTTTATTAGATATTACTAGTTCTTTTTCCCAACTTTTTACCATTTTTATGGATTATTTTTCTACATTTTACAACATTTTTCTCTAAACCCCTAGATTTTTGGGCATTTTAATGCCTATTTAATCACTCAGTAATATTTTTGAAACAATTTAATTATTTTGAAATATTTTAAATAATTTTGTAAGTTGCTGGATTTGTCTGTCGGTTATTCTGCAAAATTTTCTTCATCCAACTGCTTCAATTTTCTTCCGGGAAAGATTTATCCATCACATCAGGTATAAAAAATTAATTGTTGTGCAAACTATTTAGTACCATTATCAAGGAGGTGAAAATTATGAAAAACGAATCTATTAAATGTTCCGTAAACAACTGTACTCATCATGCTGAAACAGAAAACTACTGCACACTTAACGCTATTAAAGTTGGAACACACGAATCAAACCCAACTAAAATCGAATGTACAGACTGCGAATCTTTCGTAAACAAAAGCAAATAAATATTTTATCAGAGAGGAGCCTGCTGCTCCTCTCTATTTATATTAAATGCACATTTGAAAATTGCTTTCAGCGTACTGTGTATTCCCATATGCCTGGTTATCCCTGGTTATTGATCAGGCATGGAATTGGTCCGCCATTGCGAACTTGCTTTTTCTTTACATTACTGATAAAATATAGCCACTAAAGATAAGGAGGACTATTTTAATGGGTTGTACGAATAAAAAACCTTGTACCTGTACATATGACTGCCCTCGTCACGGTAAATGCTGTGAGTGTGTGGCACATCACCGGGATCACAACGAAGGAGTGCCCGGATGCTTTTTTTCAGCAGAAGCAGAAGCTACCTATGACCGCAGTATAGAAGCACTCTGCAAAGATAATGGACTCATCTGATCATTATTGTATTCTATTACATATTTCAATATGCCAGACTTAATTGCCCGGCATAGAAAAAGCCTTGCATATTTATGAAATTAATCATAGATATCAAGGCTTTTCTAATTCAAATATATAATGTTTTTTAATCATTGCGGCAATATGCTTTTTTCTGCCACTAATCTGCCATTATATCATGAATTGCAGAGACTGAATTCTATAGATCAGCCATAACATCATGAATTGTAGCGATTAGATTATATTTATTCTGCCACCATATTATTAATTGCGGTAACTAATGCATGAATGGATGCCTGGATAATATCCTGGTCTACGCCTGCCCCCCAGAAAAGTATGCCGTCTTTATTGCGGATTCCCACATAAGCAATCGCTTTGGAGCTGGAGCTCTGTTCCAATGCATGCTCCTGGTAAGTGATTAAATCGTATTCCAGGCGGAATTGTTTCTTCAGTGCATTGCTTACTGCGTTCAGACGTCCGTTTCCGGCTGCGATTGCAGTGCGGCTTTCTCCGTTTACATTTACAACAACCTCTGCTATGATGCCATTATGTTGCTTGAAATGTACTTCCGTAATATCGTAAGGCGTTGCAATGTCTTCGAATTTGTCCTTGAACAACTGGAAGATTTCTTCCGGCATAAGTTCTTTGTGCTGTTCGTCTGATACAGATTTTGCCGCATATCCCATGGCTTCTCTCATCTTTGCCGGTAAGTTCAGGCCGAAATTCTGTTCCAGAATATATCCGATACCGCCTTTTCCGGACTGGCTGTTAATGCGGATAACATCTGCTTCGTAGAGCCTTCCCACATCCGTAGGATCAATTGGCAGGTATGGAACTGTCCACTGATCACAGTCATGGTCTTCACGGTATTTCATACCCTTGGCAATTGCATCCTGATGGGAACCGGAGAATGCTGCAAATACCAGTGCGCCGCTGTATGGGCTTCTCATATCGATCTTCATTCCGGTAAACTCTTCATATGCGTCACAGATTGCCGGCATATTGCTAAAGTCAAGTTCCGGATCTACACCCTGGGAATACATATTCATTGCCAGTGTTACGATGTCCACATTACCGGTACGTTCTCCGTTACCGAACAGTGTACCTTCGATTCTGTCGGCACCTGCCAGAATACCCAATTCCGCATCTGATACACCGCATCCTCTGTCATTGTGGGGATGCAGGGAGACAATTACATTTTCGCGGTATTTCATGTTATCGCACATATATTCTATCTGGCTTGCGTAAATGTGGGGCATGGAGTGCTGTACGGTACTAGGCAGATTGATGATTACCTTATTGTCATGGGTTGGCTGCCAGACTTCCAAAACTGCATTACATACTTCCAGCGAATATTCCACTTCTGTTCCTGTAAAGCTCTCCGGACTGTATTCGAAAGAAAAATTCCCTTCGGTTTCTGCTGCCAGTTTCTTTAATAATACCGCACCTTCCACTGCAATATTCAGTATTTCTTCTTTTGATTTCTTGAATACCTGTTCTCTCTGCGCATAAGAAGTAGAGTTATATACATGGACAACTGCTTTTTTTGCTCCTTTTAATGCATCAAAGGTCTTACGGATAATGTGCTCTCTCGCCTGTGTCAGTACCTGAATGGTTACGTCATCCGGAATTAAATTTTTCTCAATTAAAGCTCTCAAAAACTGATATTCTGTATCTGAGGCTGCCGGAAAACCAACTTCAATTTCTTTGAAACCGACTTTTACCAGTAATTTGAAAAAATCAATCTTCTGATCTAACGACATGGGTACGATCAGTGCCTGATTCCCATCTCTTAAGTCAACACTGCACCAGATTGGCGCTTTTTCAATATATTCTTTCTTTGCCCAGTTCATTGCATTTACCGGCGGCATAAAATACTGCCTTGTGTACTTATTCACGTTTTTCATATTTCTGATCTCCTTTTCTTCTTGGCTTTGACAGCATTGCTTTATTCCTGCGGGCAATGAGCCATACAGACTCGCTGGTGCATCCATTTGGTGACTGCAGCAGAGTTTTTGACTTTTGAAGCAATGCATTTCCATTTGTTCCATTTATATGTTGATAATCGTCTGCAATTGTTAAATGTTAGATAACAACGTATTTTTGGAAACAAAAAAGCCTTTCGTCTCCTGACAATCCTGTTGTCATTTAGAGACGAAAGACTAAAATATACTTGTCTTGCGCGGTACCACTCTATTTTATGAATTTCTTCATACACTCATCAGATACGGATTCTATAGAATCTTATATCCTACCCAGATAACGGTTGGGGATCCGTCTGCGTCTACTTTTCTCTCTCCAGCATTTAAACTTTATTAAGAATTTGGGGCAGCCGCTCCAAGGTGAGTTCCAATTCCTTCCTCAACTGTCTCGCATCGACCGACAGCTTTCTGTAATCAGAAATAATTGTACTATTCCTCTTCATTGCATTTACTCTTATCAACTATAGTACTAACAATATCACTTCTTTCACAAATTGTCAATTAGTTTTTAAGGAAAAATATTTCGTTGTAAGTTCCGCATCTCCGCTGGTAATCGGCGGTGCCAGGAATATTTCTTCCGTCATATCTTCGTCCACCACATACATCAGCTTATAATTTAACGTTTCACCCGGATTTAGGGTACGATAGAAAAATTGATGGATTCTGTCATTGCCCTCTACATTCTGCGGCTGATCGAAATAGACCGGACCTTCCAGACTCGGCCAGTTTTCCATAGGAACAGCCATGCTTTCCCATTTGCTGTCCATATCATAGGTTCCGTCTTTGCGTGACTGAAGCCTTGCAGTACTCAGATATAAAGGTGCATTCACCAGTTTGTCTGCATAATTTTTTACCTGGACATCCACAACCAGGAACTTACTTCCCACTGATTCTTCTGTGCTTTCATCTATTGACATCCTGCCATCCTCATCCATCTTCTGGCGGAGATGATCACGCAGGCTGCCGTCTTCGTTCAGACAGGATGCTATATCCTCATCGTAATTATAGAAGTTTTCTTTGGGATAGTCTGCAATGGAATCTATATACTGTGCGCTCTCTATGGTGTATCCAAGTTTATTGAATCCGTCACCTAAAGCAGTTAGTTCCTCATTATCAAAATCCTGAGCCTTAATTTCCTGTCCGATAGGCGCAATCCGGTCTTCTCCAACCCCTGCTTCTTTCGCCTTCTGGTATTGTTCCTCCCTTTTCTGGTCTTCCTGCTGCATTCCCTTTTCTTTTTCCTCCTCTTCCGCCGTCGGAAGTGCGACCGTTTCATCCTGGGATTTCTCTATTTCAAGCTGGTCTGCTACTTTCTTTAATTCATCAACCGGAACGTCATAAAAACCCCAAACCTCTATGACATAACCGTCTTCCGGGTTAAACAGGAGCACACAGTTTCCCCTCCTGTATTTTTCCGCTTCCTTTACGGTAATCACGTGGGCTTCCATTCCATTTAGAGTTGTCTTCTCCACATTTTCAATCTTATCCACAGAAAACTCGTTGTTTAACCGCTTAATATCCGCTGTACTCATAGGAATGATGGAAATTCCATTTCCCCAGCTGTCCTCTTTACAGAATTTATTTTCTGCAAATTCTGTTGTATACCCTTCCGGCAGATACCCTGGTTTCACTTCGATTTTATTTGTACTTAATTCATAGTCAACCGTAAACTTGTATGATACAGAATCATTGCTTTGTACTACTTCCTTCTGGAAGAATCCGTTAGCAGCCAGTGCCACTAAAGAAGTCGTTGCAATCAGTGCAGCTGCTGCTGCCGCAACTACTACTTTCTTATAAGAACGATGCTTTCCTCTTCCAGATTTTTTGCTGCGTATTTCCTGATATGCCTGATTCATTTTCTGGTCCACTATATTTGTCGTTGTAATATCTTCATTCAATATTTTTTTAACTTCTTCTTCCGAATAATTTTTTCCCATTGATTTTGGCATCCTTTCTAATACTTATTTTTTCCATCGTTACACCATGAATAGCATATTTGCTCTATTCCTATTACTGGTTAGAATGCTTACCGGATAGAGAGCGATTTCTTTCACACTCTACCTGCCGGCACATGCTATGTCTTTTTGATATTCCCTGTCAAAGCTTTGCCTGGCACGCAGCAGGCGGCTTTTCACCGTATGCTCATTCATTTCCAGAAGTCCAGCAATTTCTCTTGTATTAAACCCTTCTACGTAATATAAGATCAGGATAGTCCGATATTTCTCATTGAGAGAATTCAAAAGTTCTGTAAATTCCAGGTTGTCCTGGGGCAGATCCGGATCTGCCAGTTCCGGGAACTCCTCCATAAGACATAATGTCTGATTCTGTCTTAAAATGTCCTTGCAGTTATTAATCAGTATCCGAACCAGCCATGTTTTAAAATACCGAGGTTCTTTTAATGTTTCTAACTTTTCATAACACTTTAATACCGTTTCCTGCATGGCATCTGCAATATCCTCCTCATGGTGCAGATAAGATTTTGCTATCTTGTACATGCTCTGCTTATTTATTTCCATAAGCTTGATGAATGCCTCTTCATCATTTTTCTGTGCTTTCATTACCAGATGCTTCAATGGAACACCTCCTTTTTCAAAGTGCATTTCTTTCGCACTTTTACGTGTTTACAATCATTAGACAAATGACAGTGGAAAAAGGATGCATTTTTAAAAAATTATTTTATTTTCTCATTCGAAAGAGTTTTATTTATATCTCCATTCATCCGTTTCTTCTATTATAAATAGTTTCTTCTATATATAGTATATAGTTATATTTATATCTCTTCATCCTCACTGTTCAGCAGGCGCTCTAATATCACCTCTCGGTGATTGATAAACATCTCCATCACCTGATAGCATTCTGCGTCTTCATAATTTATGGATGAAATGCTGTTATCATCAAAGGAATAGATGCCAGCATCCGGCATTCCAAGCAGGATAGGCGAATGTGTGGCTATGATGAACTGAGAACCCTCTTTTGCAAGCTGGTCTATGTATAGTAAAAGCGTCAGCTGCCTCTGTGGTGACAATGCCGCTTCCGGCTCGTCCAAAATATAAACCCCATCACCCCGAAACCGGTTCTGGACAATCGCCAGAAAACTTTCCCCATGGGATTGATGATGCAGTGATTTTCCTCCATAGCCACTCAGGAACCCCGGGTCCATCATGGATCCGCCAACCGTTGTCCTGGCTAGCTCCTCCATCTGCGTAGCCACGTTGTAAAAGCTCTCCGCTCTTAAGAAAAACCCGTCCTTAGCTTTGCGAATACCTTTAACAATGCGCACATACTTCCATAAATCCGTATGGGTATCCTTTGATGAAAAATTGTAATGAACACTGCCGCCCTCCGGATTAAAGCCATATGCCACTGCAATGGCTTCTAAAAGCGTTGATTTCCCGGAACCATTTTCACCTACAAAAAAGGTGATATTGTGCTCAAAATCCAGCTCCTTTATAGACGTAAGCGCTTCTATCTCCCTGTAGTAAACATCCGGGTCTGTTTTTTCCCATTCTATTTTTATTGACCGTATGTATTTATGATCCATAAAATTCCCCCTCTTATAAATCAAACAAACTCAGCTGGGTTACCTGATAGTTCTTCTGATAGCCATAAATGATATCCTGCATTTTATAGCGTATTCCGAACTTTTCGCATTCCTTTGCGAATATTCCCCATAATTTCTTGGCTTTCGGACTTCTGCACTCATAATAACTTCCAAACCGTTTGATATATTTCTCCGCCAGTTTTTCACCTGGGAATAATTCTTCCAACTTCCCAAAATACCATTCTCTTTGGTTCTGGCGCAGGGTCACACCAAACGCGGGATAGATAAATTTACCACCCATTTCCGCCGTTTTTCGTACAATGCTCAGTATATTCTCTTCACTGTCTTCTATAAAAGGAAGTACCGGCATCAGCAAAATTCCTGCGAAGATACCATGGCTTGAAAGTTCTCCCAGGGCTTCAAAACGCCTGGAAGAAGGTGCCACCCCTGGCTCAATTTTCTTACATAATTCATCGTCTGCTGTGGTTACCGTAATCTTGCACAGAACAGGGGAATGCTCCTGTATCCCCTCCAGTATATCCATATCTCTTGTAATAAGCGGACTTTTTGTGGCTATTGCAGCGCCAAATCCGAAAGCATCCACAAGCTCCAGCGCATGCCTTGTGAGCATCAGGCTCTTTTCAAATGGATTATAGGGATCACTCATAGCACCTGTTCCCACGACTCCGGTTTTTACTTTTCTCCGCAAATCATCGCGGATGATCTGCAAGGCGTTTTCTTTTGCCCTCACCCGGTCAAAATCATCAATACGATAACACTCCGAACGGCTGTCACAGTAAATGCATCCATGGCAGCACCCCTTGTAAATATTCATGTTATAATTAATGCCAAACCAGTAATCCGCACTCTTTGTTTTGGTTACTATGGTCTTAGCCGGTATGTATTCCATATATCCTCCCATCCGCCTGAATATGGTTCTCTGCACAGGCTTTTCTCTGTATCCGACTATTATACTGCCTTTCAAAAAACAGAACAATTGTTTTTTTAGATTTCCTTTCATTTTCCAATTGCTTTTTTCTAAATATCACTTATAATGAGATTATCAAGACAGAACAGGAGTGATTATCATCGAAGCGTTAAAAGACGGCTATCTGAATATTCACGATGCCGAAATCTACTACCGCATATATGGCGATAGTGAGAATGAAAATACTGTATTATTCATTCATGGGAATGGAGAAGACTGGACCTGCTTTCAGCGTCAGTTAGAAGTATTTTCCAAGGATTACCGAGTAATTACCATGGACAGCCGGGGACATGGCCGTTCCATGTCGGCTGATTCAACCATTACTCTGAAACAGATTGCGAAAGATGCAGTTATGCTGCTTCAAAAGCTGGGGGTTACCCATGCGGCACTGATCGGATTCAGTGACGGGGCAAATGCGGCACTGGAAATCGCCTTAAACTCAACATTTAAAATAGACTTTCTGGTTCTTGCCGGAGCCAACCTGTCCCCATCCGGTGTAAAATTTACCGTGCAGTTTCCCATTATCATCGGCTATTATCTATGTTCCTTTATAGCAAAATTTGACAAAAAGGCATTACACAATGCCTCCGTATTAGGACTTATGGTAAAGGAACCCCATGTACGCCCGGAAATGCTTGCCAAGATTACCGTTCCTACCATGGTAATTGCCGGACAGCACGATATGATCAAAGAGCAGCACACAAAGCTGATTGCACACTCTATTCCCAAAGCGCAATTAAAAATCATTCCTGGTGCCACCCATTTCGTTTTTGGTAAATGGGCAGATGAGACCAACCATATGATTTTAACATTTTTAAAATCCCCGCCAAAGCATTAGCTCCCGGCGGGGTTTTTTCAGTTATGCAGTTTTTATAAACTGGCTGTTATACAGATCCGCATAGAATCCGTTCTTCGCCATCAGCTCATCGTGGTTACCCTGCTCTACAATATTTCCGTCTTTCATAAACAGTATCAGATCCGCATCACGAATCGTAGACAATCTATGGGCAATTACGAAGCTGGTACGCCCCTTCATCAGATAATCCATCGCTTTCTGGATACGCACTTCTGTTCTTGTATCAACGGAACTTGTAGCTTCATCCAGGATTAAGATCTTGGGATCTGCTAGAATCGCTCTGGCTATGGTCAGAAGCTGCTTCTGTCCCTGGGAAATATTACTGGTCTCTTCATTTAATACCATATTATATCCCCCTGGCAGTGTCTTAATAAAGTTATGGGCATGCGCCGCTTTGGAAGCTTCGATGACTTCTTCATCTGTAGCTCCCAGACGGCCGTACCGGATATTTTCCATGATCGTTCCATTGTACAGCCAGGTATCCTGTAATACCATACCGAACATCTCACGAAGTTCACTTCTATTGAAATTACGTAGATCATGGCCATCTACCTTTATGGAACCGGTATTGACATCATAGAAACGCATCAGAAGCTTAATCATTGTGGTCTTACCTGCTCCTGTCGGTCCCACGATCGCAATTTTCTGACCCTCGCTGATATTGGCTGAGAAATCATGAATTGTGATATGGTCCGGGTTGTAGCCAAAGCTTACATGTTCAAATTCTACTTTTCCCTGTAAGTGATCGATATGAACCGGATTTTCAACCTTCTGGTCTTCTTCCTCTTCCTCCAGGAATTCAAATACACGTTCCGAAGCCGCTGCCGTAGCCTGCAGCATATTGGTTACCTGTGCAATTTGCTGAATCGGCTGGGTAAAGTTACGGATGTACTGAAAGAAGGATTGTATCTGACCTACTTCAATACTTCCCTTAATAACCAGGAAACCTCCAAGAAGGGCAACCATAACATATCCCAGATTTCCTACAAACTGCATAATAGGCATCATCATTCCAGAAAAGAACTGGGACTTCCATGCAGATTCATATAATTTCTGGTTGGTTTCTTTGAACTCTGTTACTACCGCATGTTCTTTATTGAATACTTTTACAATATTATGACCGCTGTATACTTCTTCCACCTGTCCGTTTACATCGCCCAGGAATTTCTGCTGCTGCTGGAAGAACTTCTGTGAAAACTTCATAACCCTGCTGATAATCAGCATGGATATCGGAAGAATTAAAAGGGCACAAACCGTCATTATGATATTGATACGCAGCATCATTATAAATACACCGATCAGCATGGTAACTGAGGTAATCAGCTGAGTAACACTCTGATTTAAACTCTGGCCCAGCGTATCTACGTCATTGGTAATTCTGGAAAGAATTTCACCTGTTGTTCTGCTTTCAAAATACTTCATCGGCATACGGTTAATCTTGTGTGATATATCTTTTCTCAAATTATACGATACATCATTGGAGATCCCCGACATAATGAAGCCCTGTATAAAGGAAAGACAGGCACTCATCACATATAATCCCAGCAGCGTAAGGAGAATCTCTCCGATTTTATCAAAGTTAATACCGCCAGTTCCATTAATTTTGCCCATTAATCCGTTAAAAATTTCTGTCGTTGCATTACCTAAAATAGTAGGTCCGATGATTGCAAATGTGGTACTGGCAATCGCGAAGACCATCATAATCAAAAAACGGAATTTATATCTGCCCATATATCCTATGAGCTTCTTCATCGTACCCTTAAAATCTTTTGCCTTCTCACCCGGAACCATATGTCCGCCCGGTCCCATTGGTCCACGGGCCCTGTTGTGTTTCTCATTACTCATTGGACAATTCCTCCTTTGACAATTGTGATGCTGCAATCTGATAATATACGTCGCAGTTTTTCAGTAATTCCTGATGTGTTCCGATACCTGCCACTTTTCCTTCATCCAGAACGATGATCTGCTCTGCATGTAGGATCGTACTGATACGCTGTGCAACAATAATCGTTGTGGCATCTTTGGTTTCATTTTTCAACGCTCCTCTGAGGGCAACATCCGTCTTATAGTCCAGCGCTGAGAAACTATCGTCAAAGATATAGATCTCAGGTTCTTTTGCAATTGCTCTGGCAATGGAAAGCCTCTGCTTCTGTCCTCCGGACACATTGGTTCCGCCCTGGGCAATCGGTGCATCAAATTTTTCATCTTTTTCCTGGATAAAGTCATATGCCTGAGCTATTTCAGCTGCTTTTGCCACTTCTTCATCCGTTGCATCCTCCTTGCCGTAACGCAGGTTGGTGGCAATGGTTCCTGAGAACAGAACACCCTTTTGAGGTACATATCCGATTTTATCATGAAGCTCATGCTGGCTCATTTCCCGGACATCCACACCGTCTACCAGAATCTGGCCCTCTGTCACGTCAAAAAACCTTGGAATCAGGTTTACCAGCGTAGATTTACCGCATCCGGTACTTCCAATAACTGCTGTTGTTTCACCCGGTCTTGCCGTAAAGTTCAGATTAGAAAGTACATTTTCTTCGGCTTCCGGATAGGCAAAGGAAACATTTTTAAATTCAACGACACCTTTCTTGCTTCTGTCTGCCTTCTTCGGATCTTTCGGATCATGGAGAATCACTTCTGTTGCCAGTACCTCATTAATACGCGAAGCAGATACACTGGCTCTCGGCAGCATAATGGAAAGCATGGTAAGCATCAGGAAGGACATTATTATCATCATGGTATACTGGATAAATGCCATCAAATCACCGACCTGCATATTTCCATTGTCAATTCCGGCTGCACCTTTCCATACTATCAATACTGTAATACCGTTCATGATAAACATCATAAGAGGCATCATAAACGTCATACAGCGGTTAACAAAAAGATTTGTCTTCATTAGATTATGGTTAGCGGTTTCAAAACGATCTTCCTCATGTTTCTCTGTACTGAAAGCACGAATAACCGGAACACCCTGCAGGATTTCTCTGGATACCAGATTCAGACGGTCAATTAATTTCTGCAGAGACTGGAACTTCGGCATGGCTACACTAAAGAGAATACCCACTACAACCAGAATTGCACCTACTGCTACCGCAATGATCCACGCCATAGACTTATTAGTACCAAGCGCATGTATAACACCTCCAATACCCAGGATAGGCGCATAAAGGACAATACGGAAAAGCATTGTCATTAACAGCTGTACCTGTTGGATATCATTGGTACTTCTGGTAATCAGAGACGCTGTGGAAAACTTATCAAATTCTGCATTGGAAAAGGAAATTACTTTTTCAAATACCTTTTCACGCAAGTCACGGCTTAAGGATGCGGCAACCCGGCAGGATAAGAATGTAACCAAAACAGCTGCAATCATAATAGTCAGGGCAAATGCCAGCATGACAAGTCCTGATTTCAGGATATAATTTGTCTGCATGCCATCCATGTCGATTCCCTGTCCCTGATATTCTGCTTTCACAAAATTAATCGACGACTGTGTGATAATGGATTCCGGCATCTTATCCAGCTTCTCACTCATACCCTCCATTACTTTATCCATCTGCTCTTTTGGCATCTGGGCAAATACCGTAAATGGATCGGTACCTTCCGGCAGGTTCATCTGAGCCAGAATCTCTTTACTCTGATCAGAATCCGAAGTGAGACCATACACCATCAGCATCGGCTTTCCGAAAATTCCATTTAATTGCTTTCTGGTTTCTTTGTCTACCTTATTCAGTGACCACATGTCATTTTCCAGTGTATAATTTTCTTTCACCAGATTCATGGCATCCTCATCCATAAAGATAAACAGTTTATCCATGGTTTCCCCGCGGATTGTATCTGCAACAGCATCTTCAATACCATTTTGCTGAATACCGACATTTACAATCTTCGAAGTATAATCAGGCAATGATAAATCACAATAAGCCTGAAGGAACAGCAACAGGACAATTACCAGTATTATCCCGGCTGATTTCTTTAGATACTTAAAAATTTTAAACATAATATCTCCTCTCATTACTAAAGTGTAACTTTTTAACGTGGCAGTTCAAAATCAAAGGCTTCTTTTGGAATACTGTCTGTCAGTCTTACAAGATTTTTCTGAATCTTTTCCATAATACGCAGGTACTCCGAAAGATCCGATTCCGTCAAACCGTCATAGATATCCTCTATTGCTTTCCCGAAAACATCTCTGGTCCGTTCTGCTGTCTCTTTTCCACGTTTGGTTATGTAAACCCGCTGGGTTCTCATATCCTTTTCATCTGATTTCCGGCTGATCAGCCCAGCCGCTTCCATTCTCTTAATCATTACCGTCAGCGTAGCCGGCTTTATGCAAAGGTTCTTCGCGATCTGTGTCTGGCTGCATCCCTCTGTCTGGGAAATAAACATCAGCAGCCTGGGGTCTCCTTTATAGAGTCTCTCATTGTCCAGTTCATGCCGCAGATAACGGAACTCATATCTCTGTATCGCCCATTCACTGAATTTGACCTTTGCACATAAATCCATGTCCATCTTATTCACCCCTATCTGTACATCATTTGAAGTCTCGTTTTTTAGTTAGACATCTAACGAATATATTATCACCCGTTATTTTCTAATTCAACAAAAAAATTATAAACTTTTTATAAAGTTTGACATCTAACTAATTGATCTTTTACTTGCCAAATGATAAAAATTATTATATACTATTCAAAACAAACGTTAACGTCAGCATAAGGGAGTAGTTAGCACACATGTGTAGCAGGGTCAACATACTGATAATTAATTATCTGGTTCTGCTTTAAATAACGAGACTTATCTGCAGATAATCTATCTGCGGATAAGTCTTTTCTTATGGCCTGCCAACACCGTTTTGAAAATACATACACTTAGGTAGTGTCAAATGATTTATGAAAAACTTGAGTAAAAAAAATTGCTCAAAGGAACCTTGAAAACTGTAGATATTTGAGACGATCAGTCCTCCGGAGGC
>JAGZJZ010000057.1 GCA_018365455.1 Clostridiales bacterium | reverse complement strand
TGGCTGTCATGCAGCTCCAGCAATCCTTCAATCTGCCCCTGATAGGTATAGTCTCCAATCATATGACGGATATTGTCAGCAGAAGGTCCAATGACAGCCAGTTTCTTTATATCCTTTGACAGGGGCAGAAGCCGGTTTTCATTTTTCAGCAGAATAATGGACTTTCTTGCCGCTTCCAGGGCAAGCTGCCGATCCTGCGGTGTGTCAAACTGATCCATTGTCTTTTTCGCATCCACATACGGATGCTCAAATAATCCCAGCCGGAACTTAAAAGTCAGAACCTTTCTCACGCTGGTGTGAATCAGTTCCATGGATATGTCCCCCTTTTCCACTGCGCGCTTTAAAGGTTCCCCAAAGCAGTCCACATTCGGAAGTTCTACATCCATGCCGGCTTCCAGTGCCATTTTTGCAGCCTCTTCTTTGTCTGCTGCCATATTGTGGTAGTCAAAGATCTGGTTTATGGCAAAATAATCCGAAACGACTATTCCCTCAAATCCCCACTCTTCTTTCAGAATATCATTCAACAATTTCTTTGATGCACCGCAGGGTACACCGTCGATTTCATGGTACCCATTCATAATGGATGCCATGTTTCCTTCCTTTACCGCCATCTCAAAAGGTGCCAGATATACTTCCCGCAGCTCCCGTTCCGGCAGATGAACCGGCGCCCAGTTCATTCCCCCTTCCGATGCACCATAGCCCACAAAATGCTTCCCGGTTGCCAGAACTCCCTGGTCCTTTAAATTCCCCTGGATCCCTTTAACATAAGCAGTTCCCATGGTTCCAACCACATAGGGATCTTCTCCATAGGTCTCTTCCATTCTTCCCCAGCGGGGATCCCTTGCAATATCCAGCAGCGGCGCCAGCGCCTGATGGGCACCGGCAGCCCTCATCTGTCTGCCGATTACCTGACCGATCTGCTCACTGAGCTTTGGATCAAATGTAGAAGCCACGCCTATGGTCTGTGGAAATGTGGTTGCCCCAATCGCCGTGAACCCGCTGCATGCTTCTTCATGAATCATCGCCGGAATTCCAAGCCTCGTTTCCTCCACCAGATACTTTTGGATCTGGTTCGCCATCTCCGCCGCCTCATCCGGCTTCAGGCTGCTGCCTCCGCTGACTCTGGTAATCTGTCCAATTCCATCGTGGAGTAATCTCTGTGCTTTCTCATGGGACAGGTTCTTCCCGTCATCCAGCTGGTAGATCCAGTAAGATCCAAGCTGCGCTGCCATCTCATCCAGCGTCATCCGCCCCAGCAGATCTTCTACTCTTTCCTCTATGGAAAGTGATGCATCTTTATAATTCATTTCAAATCCTCCTCGTATCTTTTGGGGAAATTATAGCATGGGGGGATTTGGAATTTAATTCACTGTATTTCGATTTCTTGCATTATTTTACGGGGCAGTTATTTCCGCACACAGTTTTACATCCTTAAATATGACCACGCACAAAGAGCTTTGCATTTAAATGCAAAGCTCTAAAAACAATTATATCATTCCTCTCACAAGGCAAGACAACTATTTTGTAATGCCAATATTATTCTGTATCACTGAAAAAATACCCTTGGATTTTTTCAAAGTCTTCCACATCATAAGCATAGCCTTTTCGGTGCAGCAATTCAAATGGAACTCCCATCACTTCTAAAAAATGATTATTATCATCAAAATTGTTACTCAGATAAAAATTTTTCCTTCTGATTCTCTGTTCATTGTTTTCTGCATTTTCATCTAATTCTTCAACAAGCAGCATAACATTATGTCCCGGAAACTTTTCAAACAGATGTTCAATAATCAATTTCCCATATCCTTTTGACTGATACTCAGGATCAATCGCAATATAAAAAACATAGACAATTTTTTCGTATTGTGTATAATAGGTTAATCCCGCTAAATCACCATTTTCAAAAAGTCCAAGGAAGTTTCCTTTCCCCTCTTTTGTTTTGGCGGTTAAAAGTTTAAAATCAATTCTTTCTTCCTTTGGAAAGGATTCTAAATAAAGATTTTCCAGTCCGTATTGTTGATTACCATCAATGGATTTAATTTGTATGTTCATTTTTAGTCTCCCAAAGCCTGTCTAATATTACTTTTAGAAATTACTTCTGACAGGCTTTCAATTTTCTCGAATCAGACCATTATAATACCACATGAATCATTTTTCAAGGTAAAGATACTGATTTCATTCCAATCCTAAAATTCCAATATTGATATCGAAAAATCAGGATATCGGTATCTGGGATCAGACTGTGGCCGGAAATCGAAAAATTTCTCTGGCATATTGCAAAAGAATCCATTATACTGAAGTCATTAATAAGAATGCACAAATAAACCTATAATACTCTGCTCACAAATCAGATGAAAACATTCAGGAGGCTGCCAATGGAAAAAATATTAAGCTGCTGCGGTGTGATATGCTCTGACTGTACTTCCTTTCCGGAAGACTGCAAAGGGTGTCCCCAGGAAAAAGGAAAGGCATTCTGGCTGGAATACACCGGAGAGGATGTCTGCAGTATTTATCGATGCTGTGTAAATGAAAAGAAATACGCTCACTGCGGCAAATGTACCAATCTGCCATGTGAACATTTTGATGGAGATGACCCTACCAAATCGCCGGAAGAAAATGCACAGGATCACCTCCGGCAATTAGAAAATCTCCAAAACTGGAGCTAAACATACAATTGAAATCATTCTTACAATATTCCCCCATTGCTTTCAATTACTTTCTGATACCAATAAAAACTTTTTTTCTTATATCTGTCCAATGTCCCGCTTCCGTCATCATTCCGGTCCACATAGATAAAACCATATCGTTTTTTCAATTCTGCGGTGGAGGCACTGACAAGGTCAATACATCCCCAGGTTGTATATCCCAGAACCTCTACACCATCTTCCACCGCTTCACGTAGCTGCACCAGATGGTCATGCAGGTATTGAATGCGGTAATCATCTTCCACGGTCTTATTTCCGTGGACGTCTTCTGTGAGCACATCCACTGCACCCAAACCGTTTTCAACCACAAAAAGAGGCTTTTGATACCGGTCGTAGAACATATTCAATACATAGCGCAGCCCCTTTGGGTCAATCTGCCATCCCCACTGGGAAGCCGTTAATGTGGGATTGGGTACACCTCCTAACAGATTGCCATTTCCTTTTATCTGCTTCTCTTTATCGGCAGTGGCACAGACACTCATATAGTAGCTGAAGGAAACAAAATCTACGGTATGTTTCAGGATTTCTTCATCTTCCGGCTCAAAATGAATCTGAATATGATGATCCCGGAAATAACGTTTCATATATCCCGGATAGGTGCCTCTCACATGAACATCTCCAAAGAAATAGTTTTTGTGTTCCTCTTCCATAACCTGAATCATATCATCCGGCGACGGGGTTAACGGATACATAGGCATGCTTAAAATCATACACCCGATCTTAGCATCCGGCATCATTTCATGTGCTGTCTTCGTTGCCAGGGCACTTGCAACCAGTTCATGATGAACTGCCTGGTAAAGTTCCTGTTCCGTCAGCTTTTCTGCAGGGGTATGGATGCCGCCGCTCATAAACGGGGCATGAAGCACAGAATTGATTTCATTAAATGTAAGCCAGTATTTTACCTTACCTCCAAAACGTTCAAACAGCGTTCTGACATAACGTTCATAAAACCCGATCATTTTCCTGTTTGCCAAGCCGTTATAATGTTCAGCCAGATATAATGGCGTCTTCTCCTAAATAAACTTGGAGCTGATAATTCCACTGTAATATGCCAGATACAACAATCTGCTGCACTGTAAACTTCGGCTGAATACCGTATTCATCCTTTGCAATCTGTATTAACTCCTTTAATTTAGCTGCTCTGTTTTCTTCCGTGCAGTCAGCACACAAATAGTTTCCTTTCGGCAATACCTTTAACCCATCCATACTTGCATAGCGAATACAAACGGCAAACATTTTTGATAATTCATTTTCCGTATAGATACCCGCTATATCTGCAAACAAAAATTGCTCTTTTCGATCTGGCTCTATCTTATCGTAGAAGTGGCTTAAATAATTCCACAGTTTATCGATGGTGGGCGTTTCAAGGGTATCTGAAAGTAAGATAACACGCTTTGAAAAATATTTAACGGCGGTACCCGCAGTTTGTATATGTCCAAGGAGTTTATTCTCATAATCCGATTTTGCCAACTGTATTTTTGCCTTGCTGTATTCCAGTAATGCCATTTTTTCATCTGCTCTTTTTTCGGCTTCTGCCAAAAAATCAATGATTTTTTCCAGGTCATCAAATTCTAAAACTTCTTTGATTTTTTGCAAAGGTAAATCCATTTGCTGCAAGGCACGAACTGTATTGATTCTCACAATATCCTGCTCGGTGTAATAGCGGTAGTTGGTAGCGTTATCTTTTTTCCCTGGCTTAACAAGTCCGATACGGTCATAATGCCGCAGCGTTTCTATTGTTGTATGAACCGCTTTTGCAGTCTCACCAATTGATAAAAATGGTTTCATTCTTTTACCCCCTTGACCCTTGTGTAACACAAGGGATTACAATGATTATAGTATAGATAATGATACAAATCAATAACATGTCAAAACAAATAGGAGGATTAAAAACATATGATTGATCTGATAAATGTGACCAAACAGTACAGTAATGTTTCTGTATTAAAAAATGTTACATTGAAAATTGACGAGCCGGGGATTTATTGCCTGCTTGGCAGAAATGGGGCAGGAAAAACAACGCTCCTCAAATCCATAGCAGGGTATCAAAACATTACCGATGGTAAAATAGAGGTCGGCAAAAAGGTGATAACAACCTCGACATTGGAAACTGGGGTAAGCTATATTGAAAACTTTGCAAAGCACTTTAATCTTTCGGTGCAAAAGCTGCTGCGTATTGCATCGGAAGTAAATCCTAATTATGATTCTGAATTTGCTGCTGAAATGCTGGAGCGTTTTGAACTGGATGGAAAAAAGAAGTTTAACCATCTTTCCCTTGGAATGAAAACAATGGTTTCATCAATTATTTGTCTTGCAAGCAATAAAAGTGTCATTCTGTTAGACGAGCCTGTCCTGGGCTTTGATGCCATTATGCGTGTAGAATTTTATGAAATGCTGACAGAAAGCTTCCAAAAGCATCCACGAATCATTATTGTATCTACCCACATTATTGAGGAAATCGCAAAGACCATTCAAAAACTGATTATTATTGATCAGGGACGTATCCGCTTTTTCGATACACTGCAAGCGGTAGAAGCAAAGGCGTTTAGCGTAAGCGGCTTGAAGAAAGATGTGGATACCGCAACAGCAACCCTCAATGTCATTGGGCAAGATACCGTTGGGGGGCTTGTGACAAGCTATTTATTTGACAATCCACCGGAGGAACTGTCTTCTCTAGAAATTCACCCATTGTCTTTACAGGATTTCTTTATTCAAATGGTTGGACATAAAGGAGGGACAAAACAATGACAGGGATCTTAGCGATTATCAAACGACTTTTTGCAAGTAATAAAGTCAGCTTTATAATTACTGCGGTTGTGGTGCTTTGTGCCGCTACTTCAGGAGACTCCAAAATTGCATTAAGCAATGGAAACTACACCTGGCTGATTGCTGTTATGACACCGTTTTTCTTTGTGTTCTACGACTATACAAAGCTGATGCACCTGGGAACGAGCAAAAAAGACTACTTCCTGGGATGCCTTGCCAGTTATGGATTGATGGCATTATTAGTTTCCCTTGCCAATACAGCTATTCATTTACTAATAGACCCACTTAATCGTACACAGACGGTTATCAACATGATGAGTTTGTGTGGTTGGACAGACAACTGTATATTTGCCGCCTTTATACAGCAAGGCGTATTTCTGCTGCTCACAATGATTTTTCTGCATGTGCTGTTATCTATGCAGCCTTATTGGTACGGGTGGCTGACTGATGGCATTTTAGTGGCGATTATCTGTATTTTTACTCCCATTGCACCGCTAAGGCGTATTTTGGCAGGATTTTTTAAGGTCATTTTGTTCAACAGTAATGCTCTGCTGCACATAGGTATCTGTCTATTATTAAGTATGGCACTGTCCTTTATTGGACTAACCGTTTTAAAAAGAAAAACACTTTAATGATCTCTCGGAATCTTGATTGATCATGCCAGCTATGCTGGCAAATGCTCTTTGAAAAGTAAATATTATCCATGGAATAAAAAGTGGGTACAAGAAATAGACATAACTGTCGCTATGTTAAAGAAATTAGTATATAATAGTCTTTGGATTATGCTGCTTGTAGAATCAACTTTCTCAGGGCGGATTCAAAAGGCAAATCCCATGCACCCAGGTGTTGTAACATTAGGGTGTGATAGAGTCGGCAGTACTTTTCTTAATGGTGCATATACATGATTAAAGAAATCTCCGGTTAGATAGTGCCAATAATTTGGTTGATACATTATTTTGTTCATTGTAGTTCCTCACTTTCTTTGATTTTTTGTATATAAAAAACACGACTGAATTTCTATGTTCAATCGTGTCTCTTATTTTTTAATATCATTAACACCTTTTGTATTGGCTATGGTCTAACAATTACAATATGGTCTGCATCTAACCCTTCTTTAACATATAGAGCAGGCGTATTTTCCTCAGAAATGCCTTCCAGCATCAGTGCTGCTTTTGCCTGATTAAAAGATTGCTGTACAGATAGTCCAAATCCAATGGCAGAATAAAATTGTGCCGCAAAAACTCGTGCTGCGTCATCTCCAATAGACGTTTTCATTCCAATAGCTACATCTACATGCTCTACAACAGCCTGTGCTTGTGTATAAGAAAAGCATGTGTTGAAAAATACTAATCTTATTTTTCCTGATGATGCCATCATAACCTGTACAATAGCTTCTTTACTTACAAACTTGGGGTTACCATTATCATCTTGTAAAACAAGTTCATCCATATCCGAACCATGTCCACTAAAATGAATAATATCTGGTTGCAATTCGTTAATTGCTTGCAAAATATCCATAGGTCTCGTTGCCCAACGACTTTCAAATCTTACACAATCACGATGTTCTGACTTTCTAATCATCTCTGTAATACTTCGAGCTTCTTCATCCAGACGCAATTGAATCGAACCCACTGGGTTAGAAGCCATAAATAAAACAGTAATTGTTTCAGGTATGCTTTGTAAATCAATAATATCCCTTTGAATTTGAGATTGTGTTCGCTCATGTGCTTTAAGGGCTGACTCCATTTGCTTCATTTGTTTGATTGAATCAGCCATTCTTTTTTTATCTTCATTATCACGTTTCTTTTGTTCACGTGCTTCTTCTTGGCGATATTTTTTCTCTTCGTCAGCGATTTCCTTTTCTTTTTTAGCTATTTTGCTATCAATATCCGCAACCTTTTTATCAATTCCAGCTATTACCTTTTCTGCATTCTCTATCTCTCTAATCTTAGAATTGATGGTCGAAGACGATTTTGCTGTCTGTAATGATTTCTTTGCTGATATTATTTTACTGGTCTGTGCTGGTTTCTTTTTTGTTTCAGATGCCCGATCACTTTGCAATTTTGCCAACTCGGACTTTTTCCGCAAAATATTATTTCTATAAGTATCGATAAGTGCCACAGCTGCCTCCTTTGATTTCCTTAGTGGAATTTATTGTAAACTTCTGTAATGTATACAAAATCTTCTCTAAACTCTTCCCTTGTTGGTTTTGTATTTAATGTTTCTATAGGTTGGCTATGTCCGGTCATATACCTGCATGCCTTCTCATATAATAAATGCACCTTGGGCAATTCACTCACAAAATCGGGATTTATTTGAGGAACCATTGTAAATCTTACGTTAGGTTCATACCTCCTGATAATTCCACATAAAAAGCCCTCTTCCACAATCAGTTCGCACCAAGTTCTTATGTCAGAATATGTAACTTGCAACGTTCTCTCTAACTCATCGCCAAAACACTGCTTACTATTAATTCTTTGATTACTATTAGTTATTCTTTTTGTGACATCTTTTAGGTTTTCAAGTCTACCTGAGTTCGTATGACTTATCACACCTTTATTATCTCGGTCAAATTCATCTACTTTAAAAAGTTTGTTTTCTTTATCTTTATCCTTTTCAATTAACGAATAAATTTTGTAATAGAACATTATGTTATGTGTGAAAACTATGACCTGCCGTTCTTTCGATATTTCATATATTATTTCTGCAATTTTTTCAGCCCTTTTGTAATCAAAAGAAGTTACTGGATCATCAAAAAGTACTGTACACATATTTTCTCTGATTTTTAAATCAGAAGAAAATTCAGCTAACGCTATTGCCTTTTGTTCACCTTCACTCATGATATCAGTAATCGTATTATTTTCTGAAATCAGATATTTACTTCTTTTGGTTTCTCCTCTTTTAGGCGTCAGTTTCACACTGACATTCTTAACCCCTAGACGCGCACAATATTCCTCAAATAACTTTAAATAATTACTGCCAATTAAATCTTTAAATGCATCTTGTGATTTGGTCGTAAGTTCAGTTGTTCTCATTTTCTTCTGTATTTCGTTACATTCTTTTTTCTTATTCTGCAAATCGAATAGTTGTCTGAATTTTGATTGCGCTTCATATAATAAACAAGCATCTTTCAATTCTTTCAATCTGTTTTGTTCGTTTTGAAGATTATCCAATATTTCTCCATTGGATTTGCTCAACAAGTTTAGCCTTTCTGTTATTTCAGTAATGGTTTTGTCAATCTCAGATATTAAATTAGAAAAGTCAATTTTGCAGTTATCTGAAATTATTCTATTATCATCCACGCAATTTCTAAACAAATTTATATTTTTTTGTACCAATTCCAATACAGCTTCAATTTTGCTTAAAAGGTTTTCTCTATCTTGATTAAACAATTGTTTGTCCGTTTCAGATAACCCCAAATGCTTATCAATAGGAATTTCTTTCTTAATATCATCTTCCAGTTTGTTTTTCCGGCTACTCACGCTACTTTTCAAGTGTTCAAAGCAAAACTTTATAAATGCTTCCTGTTCTTGTTCAATCTGATGTCCACATAATATGCATTTATTTCCAGCTTTAGGTAAGGTTTGTCCCTGAGAATTGTAATATTTTAGCGCTGCCTTTATAAAACTATTCCATTCTGAATTAATAGTAATATTTTCAACCTGAGCTGCTAATTTTTCATTTTCAGCTTTTTCTGCATTTAGTAATCCATTGTACTGCTCTTGCAATTTTGCCACATTAGTTATTTTCTGATTTGAAAAATCTCCTTCTATGCCTTTAAAGGCGGCTGATAGTTCAGACAATTTTATTTTCTGAGCATTCAATATCTGTATTAAATTAGCCTGATTAGTTGTTTTCATTTGAGAAATCAACGTTTGTTTATTTTCAATTTCTGACTGTAAATTTTCTTTGGATATATATAATTCATTTAAAAGATCAATTACTTCCCTTTCTGTTGTTGCCTTTTCAACTATTTTATTTACCTTTTCAGTTACATCCTTGTACATACTATCTTGAAAAATACAGGACATTTCACTTTCTATAGATTGTAACTTATCAGAAAGTTGCTTTTTTATATTACCAAGCAACTCTGTCAATTTAACAAAATTATCTAATCCTTTTGGCAATATACTGAAAGATAAATCCTTATTTAAAAGCGGTTGCAGAGAATCCGAGTCAAATACATTAATTTTTGATAATACCTGATGGTATGCATTAATGTCCACATTCTCATCTGATACTTTATTATCTCCATATTGGTAACTAATACAAACTCTCTGCGGCTTTCCGCTTTGTTCCTTATATATATTGTTTTTCAGGCTAAGATCCTTTGCGTTGGTAAAATAATTCTCCGATAGCTTTCTAAATATTTTTACATAAGTGGATTTACCTGAACCATTTTCACCGTAAAATATATTTATTTTTTTACCAAGTTCAAATTCTGTTTCATCACAAAGTGCACCTATGTTTTGTGGGGTTTTAATACTGCTAATACATAATTCTAATTGATTGTTTTCTCCTGTGGTAAGTTTTACTACATCAACCTTCTTTTTTGTTCTATAAATATCAAATATCTCTTCAATAATTTTTTCTATGTTCAATTCTTGTTTTGTAAGAACAACATTCGCCAAATATTTTTTTATATTATCGTTCCCACACCATTCCTCTATATATTCACATACCTGTTTCATATTCTCCCCACCTTCTTCTGTATTTCTTCCACCAACCGCTGCACCATACACCCCGGCCACATCCCCGATGGCTTATCCTTCTCATCATCCACGCACTTTTTATAACACCGCTCCGCTATCTGAATCGCCTTTTTCTCATCCCCATACTGCACCAGCTTACGGTAAATATCCTTATCTTTCTTAAGATATTTCTGCCCCGTAACCTTCTCAAACTTATCCGCAAACCGGTCACAGCATGTATAAGACTCCTGTATCGTTGGCATCTCGCCAAAATAGGCATACATCCAAATCTCAAAACAGGGATTGGACCAGCCCGCTCCAACACCGCTTTTCTCTGCCGCCTGAATAATATCATCAAAACCTTTTACCTGATCCCTGTCAAAAACAATCCATGGAATACGGTACTGTGGTTCCTTGGTTGCAAGCTCCAGCGCCCGTTCTACCAGTTCTACCGTCTTAGCTTTTTCCACCTTTATCACCAGACGATCTTTCAGTTCTGCCGGAATACTGTCCCGCAGACCATCAAAATAATTCTTCTCCGTTTCCTCCGTATCTGTCACAATCAGGTAATATCCCAACTCTGGTACTCTTATCCCCACACGCTGGTTTCGGTCTTTTCTTTTCCCGGCCCTGCTGTCACTGGACTTTCCTCCGCTTTTATTCGCCATCCGCAGTCCTCCCTGTAAGCATCTTCATCGGTTTCAATGCTGGAATGGCACCATAGTTGCCTGTCAGGTAGTTCTTTGCCAATGCCTCGTCCCTGCGCACTTTATTACCGTCCTCATCTTTAAACTCAGCCAATGAATACAGTTCTGATACTCCATCCTTGTTTTTATTAACCATCCAGATCTCGTCCCTGCGCAGCAGTTCATTGGAAAACTGCCAGATATCATGGGTAGTGAAAACAAGCTGGGCATTCTGCGTGTTAATCTCAGGAGACAGAAAAGTCAGTATGATATTCCTGACCAGCAACGGATGCAGCCTGGCATTCAATTCATCTACAAACAATGTCCCTCCATTATCCAGCACGTCTTTCAGCGACGGATAAAGCGCAAACATTTTTAGCGTACCGCTGGATTCCTGTTTCAACGGGATGGAAGCCATCTCCTGACTTCCCACTTTCCTATGAAGTGCATCAATCGTATAGCTTTTGCTCGTATCCTTTTCATCTTCTGGCGGCAGTTCTTCCACCTCAAAATCCTGTATTGCTTCATCAAAAGATGCAAAATACTTTACCACATTCTCCTGCACCTCCTTGTTATCAATGAAGTCATCTGGTAAAACTCTGGAACGGAAGAAGTTCTCTGCCGGATTACCAAAATCAATAATATCATTGTTCAGGAACCAGTCTCTTACCTTCTTAAGTTTCGCAACCCGCAGCTTTGCCCCAAGAGAAACGATAAGCGCTTCTTTATTCAGAGAAGCCTTAATATTCTCCACATGGCTCTTGGAAAATCCGTTCATCTCCAACTCCTCGCCTTTTTTGCGGTAAAACACAGTTCTGTAACTGTTTCTTGCAGTCTTGGCCTTGGAATATAGCCATTCCTCTACTACCTCTTCTGCTTTTAAAGAAAAACCATATTGGTATATCTTTCCGGTATTTTCAGAGTTGTCAACATAAAAAGCCTCAAACGTGGTCTCTTCATCGCGGCTACTATCATCAAACAGGAACGGAGTAACTTTCAGATAGTCAGCCTCCTTTTTCCGGCGACCCTCGTCCTCATCTCCAAATTTGAAAGACTCTGCCACATAGTAACTCATATAGTCAAATGCATCATACACATTTGACTTTCCACTTGCGTTGGCTCCGTAAATCGCAGCTACCTTCAGCAACTTGTCATTTGCGATATCCACAACGTGATCCTCATGTTCTGTTATTTTAGTCGCTGACAAATCCAGCGATACCTCATCACGAAATGATTTGAAATTCTTAAAGTTAAATTGTATCAGCATAATAATCTCCTCATTCTTACTCTCTATGGAATCCTTCTACTCTATTATATGCTATTTTGAATAAAAATCAACATCTAATTTCATTTATTTATAAAATTAGATGTTGATTTTTATTCATAATATTATTTTTCGTCTTTTTGCATTAGAAGAAAAAGCCGCCCACGAAGTAATTCACACTCTTTTTTCAATTCTGTATTCTCTTCTGTCAGCCGTTGGATTCGTTCCTCCATTTTGTCCCGGCGTGTCATCTCACCTTTTTTATTACCTTTCTGTGAGGGATTCCCAATCTCATAATTCTCTAATAATTTTCTGATATGTGGCTTTGCAAAAACGGAACGCGACAGCCCTGTATATTCTACCAACTCCTTTATTCTGACCGTATACCCTTCCGCTTTCAATTCCTCAATAGCACTGAGAACTTTATGTACGGTCACTGCCCTCGTCTGCTCTTGATGTTCCAACAATTCTTTCGGTATCTTCTTCATGGAACGCTTCCTCCGTCTGTATTCTCTCTATTATTTTTCTGTATTGTACAACATGTTTTTTGGCGTTATCCCTTACCATAGGCATGGCTGAAAAGCGCTCTGCCTTTTCTTCCCATCTTTGTTCTTCCTCTTCAAAATAAGATACTTGTCCGGAATCCACTACAAATCTGTCACACTCAAGACAATTCCACATATCGCTTTTGCATCCGGTAATGTCACCACAGATTCCTCCCGGGACCTTCTGAGCCCGAATATTTTTAAGAAGTCTTTTTTCCAGAGCGTCTTCCATATTTAATATGCGTCCTCCAAAAAGGATGTATCCAGCTTCCGGCTTTACAGATTCCTTCAGTATATATTTCTGCTTCTCCACAATGGTTTCCGGTTTCAAATCCAGATGGGCATAAGAATTCCATATCATGGCATTTCCATGATGCCCCGTCATATCCGCAATCTGTTCCAATGTAAAACCTGCCGCCAGTCTGTCCGTAATTCCGTTGTGCCTGAATTGATGGGAGGTAAGGTTATAAATCTCCCCCTCCTTATCCTTTATCTGGTACTGCTCGCAGATTCTTTTAAACTGATAGCTTACAGTTCCAATCAGCATAACATTCACTACTCCGTTTCTGGAATTTCCGCCTTTTTTGTAGTGTAAAACTCTCTGATATGCGAACAGATATCCTTTCTTTAATTCCGGCAAGTGACTCTGCAGGTTATTTGCAACCCGTTGCTGTTTTTGCAGCAAGTCCAATAAATATCCAGCCATTCCTTCCGTTTCCAGATGAATTGACCTGTCCATCGGTTCAATATGACCACCGCCGTTCTGTTTCCATGTGGGGATAAATATCACAAAATTCCCATTATATGGCTTGATACTGTCTATCTTCATTCCCAGTATTTCGGATATACGGGACGGAATCAAGCGCAGCAGCCAATAGATACATTTTAAGTGGAGTTCTATATCGTCTTTATGAAAAATCCGGTCAAGCCTATCCGACACATCATCCGGAATATATTTATAATCCAGTTTTGCCGTTACTGAATACGGATTTATAGCAAATGGATTTCTGCCTCCCGCTCCGTCAAAACTGTTCATCATATTTAAAAATGTAGAAACTTCCTGCCATATACCGTTTTTCGTCTTAACTGTATACCCTTCCTGTTCTAGATATTCCTTAAAATGAGCTACTGTCAAAACGCTGCATTGCAGAACATTTTCCTTCTGTATTTGATTACAAAATTACAAAAATGGACTCAGTTTTGTAATCCGGCTGCGGACGGTTCTGATAACATCTCCCTGTAAAATCCTTAATACTGCATAGTATTTAACGGCTTCTCTATAAGTCTCCGGCACGCCGGCAAAATAAATATGGTGATAGTTTTCTGGTTCTGTCCCGCTTCTGATTCTCTTATCGCATATCCACGTATCGTCTTCAAAAACAGCATGATATCCAAGTTTACTCACAAATAGCCTGTATCGACTTTTTTCAGATTCTTTAAAAATTTTCCTTATAGCTGTACACTGGACCGCTCATCTCTCTCCACCTGCCTTTATGCGTTCCACCATATTTTTATAACACTCCCGGAGAAACGTTGCTTTTTCATATTCTTTGAATGACTGATATTCTGCAATCCCTGCCATCTGGTACTTCTCCTCCATCACCTGTACTGTCATTACTTGACTTTCCAACAGTTCCAGCCAATAAGACAGATATTTTTCTCCTGTGCATAGATTCCGGCAGTTCACACAGTTATATATGCTGTTTCTCTGGCTGCATCCTCTCTCAGCCATTTTCTTCACACAAAACCCAAATTCCACGCGCCTTTGATCCAGCCGAAAATCCATATACAATAAGCGTCTTTCCTCTTCTGAATATTTTGCAAGTTGCTCACCAGACAACAAAAGATCAAACTTTTCCCGGAAGAATTTCGTATTTAGTTCCGCCAGCTTCATTTTTCGCACTTCCGCATAATAATTCGGCGCCGTGTTTCTACTCAGATGCCCAAGCCAATAAGCAAGTTCCTCTACCCTACCTCCATTCTCAATCAATGTGACTGCCAATGTTTTTCTCTGTTGCTTACTGGTAAAGTGCCATAGGTCTTCGTCTTCACCACATATATGATGCTCTTTTATCAATTTGTTCATAAGCAGAATATAATTTCCCATATTTAACATACCGGCTCGAAATCCGGGACGCTTATTTACAAATATATATGGCACTCCCAGTTCCTGTCTCCAATCCTGTCTTTTTCTAATCTCATTTCTGATATCTTCCGCCAGTTTCTGAGAAATAAAAACCCTGTGATAATCCGGCACGCCTTTCTTTCTCCGTGCTTTTAATGTTTTGTATGGCATGTATTTAATCTGCATAAGTCCTGTATACTGTGTTTCCTCAAGACAATTTTCTTCAAGAAACAGCACTTCCTTCATTCTCATACCTGTCTGAGAAAAAATATGATATATCAATCTCTGTGATTCATCCAACTCCTGCAGATGCATTTCAATCTGCTCCACGACTCTCTCTGGTATTACTTCTGTCCTTACCTTATATTCTCTTGCATTATGGAACCGGAATTTTTCAAAAGGATTTATAAGAGGGATAGGCCCCTTTAGGTTGTTTTCCCGTTCAGCTCCCATCAGATACTCAAAAATAAGAGAAAGCATACTGAACGCTCTCATAATTTCAGAAACAGCCTTCCCTTCTGCGTTTCCACAGGTTTTCTCCATTTTCATATATAAAGCCTTGGCATCTATTTCACTAATGTCAGTAAAAAATCGTATAGAAGGATTGCTTTCAGTCAAACAGTTCAGTGCTTCTGATATGGAATAAATCCCCTTGTCCCCCTTTGTCTGGCTTTTCCGCAAACGGCATCTCATATAACTTTTTACCTCCGTCCTAAGAGACGGACAGGCAATTCTTGTAAAGTCAACCGTCTGAAAGAAAAGTGTTGAACCATGCATATAGAATATTTTCCAAATGTCTTTGCTGCCGGACAGTTCTTTTTCATTTTCCCTTAGAAATCTGCGGCATTGCAACTCATATTCACTTTCCAAGACCTGATCAACCCGCTCAACAAATGGTTCAAAAAACCTGTGTCGACTCATATTGACTTTGCTTCACAAAATAATTTGGTAATAACTTTGTGCTGTGATAGTGGAGCGGTTATCCGTAAATTTTCTTGCTTTTCCAGTCAAATATGACATTATCTCACCGTCCTGCACCTCCATCACACATTCTGTTACCATCCGAGCACCAATTTTATTTACCACTGCCTCAAGGCTCCCATTCCTATCTACCCTTTTTCCTATTTCTCTTGTCCAAAATCCTACAAATTCTTCCCGGAATATCGCCTGAAAATTTTCCTTATAACAAGACAATCCCCGTAATGCTGCTACATTACAATTCTTCGTTCCTTCCATCATACCGGTAAACATATAATGCAATGCTGGAAACATACTGACTTTGTTAGAGATCATACATTCTTCTGAATTTTTCCATTCTTCCATAAATCTGCCGCAATAAAAACGGAACATTTGAAAGAATTCATTAGGAAATGCTTCCGCCCCTATTTTAATCAGGATAACTTCACCTAATATCTCTGTGAGGTCAATAAGTTCTTTCTGGATTTCATGGTATCGCCCCTCCAACAACAAGGATTTATACTGATTTATTCTTTTTTCCACCTCTCCATCCCCTATTTTTTTCAAACGCTGAAAACGTAGGATTGTACCATCAATCTCCCATATGGCACTGCCTGTCTTAATCTCAAGCATCTGTATCATCCGGTTCCCTCTCCTTCTTATGCAGTTTTTTCATAGTCTCATATGCAATGACCTGATTGTTATAATCACGATACGAACTGATGGAATCCGCGCTTCGCCAGCCAAAACATTGCATAATTATACTATCTTCTATTTCATCTTCCGGATATTTTGCTTGATGTTCAAGGAATTTCATGACCTTTGTGCTTCGTCCACTATGAGTCCGAATCATTTCCGGTTCAAGTCCCGCCCTCTTTGCACAGCGTTTTAAAATTGCATAATAATTATGGTAATTCATCGGTTTGCCCTGCTTATTATCTTTCTGCAGGTTTAAAAACAAGTATTCATTTGGAATACCGGATCCATTTTCTGCATCTAATCGTTCTGTGCTAATGTAGCGGTTCAGCAAAGTACATAATCTATCAGGAAGCGCTACCACACGCAAATGGTTCTGATCTCCTGTGTATGCCTCCGCTCTCCCTTTTACCTTGTAGGCTGTATTAACTGTTTTACAGAATCATAATCCGACAGTTTCATACTCAACACCTCATCAATGCGAAAATCCTCCAATGTCAGGCGAAACACTGCTTCGTCCCGAAAGGTTTTAAAATGACTGCATATCAGATCTGTCTGTTCCTCTGTATACCATTTAATATATTCTTTTCTCGGCTTCTGTCTGGGCAGCGCAGCGTCTAAAATATACTGATAGTCATAATTGTAAATCTGACCATACAGAAAAGATTTCCTTGCATGATGTTGATTGCTTTTTCTGCGAAACTCTATATTGCTTCCATAGTTGTCATCCAGCCATTTGTAGAATTCCGTAATAACCGTCAGATAGTATGCCGCTGTCTGATATACCCGGTCTGTCTCATAATATAGCAATTTTAAGTCCTCCATGTCCCCAAAAAGGATCAGTCGAATAAACCGCTTAACATGCTCATTCGTTGCCACACCATAATCAGTACCACCATCTGAAAGATAATTCAAAAATACCACCAACTTTTTTCCATACTCTTTTGACGTACTGGCCTTACGCATGGCTTTTGCCATAAGCCATTGATTCACTTCCAGCATGGGGATCTTGTATCCTGTTATCATATAGCGATACAGAATACCTCCATCCCGTGTCTCAAAGGCAAACCGGACAAGCCGGAACTTTTTGTTTTTCTCCATCTGTCACCTCTTTCTACCCTGTCACATTTATTCTGACGGGCAGAAAGAGTATAACACAGGGGTGTCTTTACTGTCTTATTACATCAACCGCTGTAGCTGAACATCTGTTGAATACGGTTCTGTAACTCAGGTAATATGGAATCATTAAATAAAGCGTACAGTCCAGCAAGCAGCAAGGCTCCGATTACTACAGAAATTAAAATCTTGATGGCGGTATCCACAAACCCTTCCCCGCGTTTATCTGCCACTATCTGGACCATCTTTGTTCTTATCTGAATCATTTTATTGTTAATCTTTCTTTTCATATTATAGTCTCACTTTCTATCATTTTATTGGATGGAGGAAATCAAGTCACTATGAGAAAAACAAGGTATAATCGTAGCCATTTTGTATCGTATACATACCATTAAGAAAACAGTACCACATCTTAGATGATCGGTGTCTGCCGTCTTCTAGTTTAAAGTCTATTTTCTCACGCTTGTTGGAGCGTTCCGCAGAAGTTCTTGCATTGTACTCAAGTTTCCATTCCTCACTGTCACGAGGCGGTATGTTAAACAATCTTGGATTATCTTTCATCGCTAAATGAACCGTTCTACCATACTTTGATTGAGAACATGGGTGTTCACAGGAGCCTCCATACTTACGGCTGGCAAGAGGGCATCTAAATTTTATACGATATTTAGAAGGCTCAGAGCCATCATGGTTCATACGACGACCCGCACGACAGATGGGAATGCCATCTTTACCGATGGTAAAATCGTTCTTGTAAGGAAGGTTGCTACCTCTCTTCCAATTCAAATCAATAAAAGGAGTAATGGAGGCACGCTTGCAGTATTCATAATAAGGCATTGCATCATGAGCAGAATCAAGAAGAAGTTTCTTAACCCTGTAGTCAGGCAAAAAATTTTTCATTCTAAAAAAGGTATGAAGGAATCCGTGTGAGTCATGCTTTGAAGCTGGCGACAACAAGGGGAATACAGGAAGATCACTGTAAGAATCAGAGGCAACGAGCATATATAAATCGTAGCCATGATAGCAGCAGTCGCGTGAGGAATCCCAACCGATATCGCAATCCGGTTGAGAAAAATATCTTTCACATTTGCAGTCGGTAATCCCTTTTGCGGCACAGTCACAGATACGATGCTTACGTTCCCTGCGAGAAGTAACAACAGGAGGACCATCACCGGCTAAAGCAAGAGATTCTGTATCAATAAGTCCTTTGGAAACAGACAAGTCAAGGAATTGTGATTTATAGAGTTTGAATAAGGAACTATAAGGCTGTTGCTCAATGTGAAATGCGGTATTTTCAATTTGGGGAAGAAGCTGTTCAACGGTAACTTTTTCAATAGAATCCGCTTTGGTTCCTTTTGTTTTAGGTTTTTTTACTTTTGTTTTTAAAGAATGAACATGGGAAGAAAGATGTCTTTCATCAGAATCCCATAGTCTTGAAAGAAAGTCATAGAATGTGCCGACCCCAGGAGTATCACCAAACTCAAAACCGCTAAGAATGGCATAGAGCGGGTTGATTTTAAGCTGGGCAGACCAATCCGTTAAAGAGGATACTTTGAACTCAATCGATAGCAGATAGGAACGCTGCATACAGGAAGGAGTCCTTGGTTTAGGACCAAAGACAGAGTATTTGGATTTCATGAACTCATCGGTAAAGGATAAATCGAGATTCCAAAATCGCTCAATAATAACCCAAGTGGATCGAGCGATGGAATCAGGGTTCGGATAATATTTACGGAGATTTACAAGAACAAAATCTTGATAGGCGGGATGACCGCCAGAATTAACAGGTAACATAAAAATCGCCTCCAATCGAAAAATGTACTTTTGATCAATGGCGCGGAGCACCACATTTTTCGATGAAGATGTCAAGTAATTTGGCAAAAAAAGTGGGGGATTTTAATAAAAAAGGAATCTGGAAGCCTTGGTTTTACTGGATTAGAGATTCCGAGAGACTATTTTAATATTTGGAGGTATAATTTATGAAAAAAATAATTGCATTATTGATGATCCTTGTTTTCGGTGCTGCTTGTTTAACTGGCTGCACGAATAATGGTGAAGCGTTTACTGAGAAAAGCTATACATCGGAGGGTAAAGAAATCACGGCAATCTGCATTGATGTTCGGGACAGGCAAATTGAAGTTAAATTATCCCCCGACAACCAGGTTCACATTGACTATTTTGAAAATAGCAAAGAGTATTACGATATATCCGTCTCTGATAATCATACGCTGACAATGACCGCCGTAAGTGATAAAGAGTGGACGGATTATATAGGCGGCAAATCTGCTGCAGGTTCTCGCAAAATAACGTTGCAGGTGCCGGATGCACTTTTAACAGATCTAAAATTATCCACCACGAATGATGATATTTCACTTCCTGCAATGACTGTAAATGGAGATGTTTTGCTTTCCTCTCAGGGTGGTAGCATTGTATTTGAGAAACTGAATGTCCAAAACACAATAAGCCTTACTTCAAAAAATGGAGATATAACTGGCTCGCTGGTGGGAAGTTATGACGATTATGCTATTTCCTGTGACAGCAAGAAAGGTGAAAGTAATCTGCCGTCAAGCAAAGAGAGCGGTACCAAGACTCTGACAGCAGCAAATAACAACGGAGATATTCATATTGAATTTATAAACGAATGAATGTCTTAGTTTAGATATACAGCAACCGCCACCACCAGGTTCCCGTCTTTCTTGCGTAATTTGGGGCGATGTGATGAAATAGTGCCTGACAATCCGCCTTTAGCACTACGTATAAATATATTTCGTTTTATCAAATACACTGTCCCCTTCCAAAATCCTTGTTTTATAATAAATTCTCACCGTCTCTTCTTCCGCCTCTTCCATGTGGCGAAGAAGATGCTTCACTGCAGCCAGATGACGCTTTGTATGGGTGCCCTTAATAAGTGTCAGTTGAATGCCCAGGAGACTAACAGGCGGCAGTGCATCAAATCCCACCAGCGACACATCCCGGGGAATCCGTATCTGCCGCTCCAAAAGAGCCTTGCTGACCCCCAGCGATATTACGGAACTCTCCAGAATAAAAGCCGTTGTGCGAAAGATTCCTTCATCCAGGTACCTTTCCATAGACTCATACACTTCATCCACCGTATTTCCCAGATGCCTGATCCGGCTGCAGGCATCTCCGCATTCCCGCCTTGCCATCTCCAGAATAAAGGCTTCCCGCCGCTCCACAAAATTAAATATATCGATATTCTCAGCCAGATATACAATATGGCTGTGGCCTTTATCTACCAGATAACCCACACCCCTTCGGATTCCCTCCCGGTTGTCAACCAAATAGCTGTCAAGTCCCTGGTCATAGAAAAGATTATCTCCTACTACAATGGGGATCTTTAACCGGAGAAATGGATAGATATCACTCTGCCGCATTTCAGCTGCCATGATATATATCCCTCTGACATTACGCTCTCTACATTCCTGAAGAAGACTCTCCAGATCCTGTTTTTTTTCATAATAGGTTAAATGCAGAAATTGGTAACCGCAGCGGTTGACGGCACGCTCCATGTCTTCCATAAAAAACACCCCGCTCTTACTGGAACTTCGCTCCAGTATCACTCCATGTTTGACGTAATGAAGCATCAGCAGGGTACCCTTATTCATGTCCCTGGCACTTCGCCGTTCTTCTTTCTGAAGCTCCTGCATCTGTTCTGTATACTCCAGTATTCTCTTCTTCGTCTCTGCATTCACTCCCGGACGGTCATTTAATGCTAAGGAAACTGTTGCCGGGGATACTTTTAGTGCTTCTGCAATATCTTTGGCCTTTAAACGCATACTCCACTCCTTTTGCCTGTACGAAATCATCTGCTGTTTTGTACATTGTACCACAAATCATATCAATATCCTATGTCTTACTTTTCCAGTCATTCTCGCAGCCGGAGTATTGTCTGGTACAGATTCAAAGCCCCCATTCCCCATTCTTGGTTGGGATAACTGTAAGCGGGAGTGCGGTCTGCTCCCCTTAACAAATACGTATTACTGGCAGCTGTATTCATACTGAGATTATTCCCGTGCACGATTCCCCATGTCATTAAATCTGCAGCGGCACCTGCCAAATGGGCTGCCGCAACGGAGGTTCCCGACTTGTAAGTCATGGGAATTCCCGATTCCGACACAACGCCCGATAACGCTGGTCCATAGACATCCACCCCCGGTGCTGCAAGGCTGGGCTTTAGTATATTATCCCGGCTATAACCATATCCCGTATTAATATAAAGACTGCCATCCCTGTGGTTATATGCCCTGCAGTAATGCAGCTATAGGCATTTGCAGGTTCTGTTATAGTAGTAAAGGGATTCGGGTTTAAAAAAACCGTATTTTCCGTAATAAAACCATGTACGGGAAGCCACATATGATACCTGCCCGTAACGTAAAGAGTATTGTATACACGGATCTTCCATATTCCATGAGCGGGTAACAGAAAACGCATCATAATAAACTGGCTGCCGGACCCCAGTTCGGAATTACCATAATGAACTAAAATCTGTGTGTTCTCCAGTGTAAAGGTAACCAGGGTTTCTGTACCTATATTCAGAGGCAGTCTCTGAATCACCTGTCCTCCCGGTGTTACAAATCCAACGGTATAAGTTTCCGGAACAGTTGCCCATAACTCCATAACAAATCCTTTTTCATCCGGTCCTACCAGCAGTTCCACATCTTCATATTCCATATTTGATGTTATATTTCCCAGGAAATGGTGGTATCTTCCCACCTCATTTCCCCCTGCTATCACAGATGCAAACTCCGTCATGAGATTCGCCCTTCTCAGCAGCAGCCCCAGAGGCGAGGAACCCTCATGGCTTCCAAGATTCGTACCAAGACCGATGCAGACTACCAGCGGCATCTCATAACGTGCCGCAATAAGCGCCAGATATTTAATTCCCATCATAATATCATTTTCCTGATATGCCACCGCGGAATCCTGAATGGCATAAAACTCGCGCAGATATTTTTTTGCCGGTTTCAATTTCACAACAGCAATATTACAATCCGGTGCCACCCCGATAAAATCAGAATTTTTCGATTCCGAACCGGCAGCTATGCCAGCCAAAAAGGTTCCATGTCCGATTTCATCAATGCTTGGAACAACGGATAAGGGCTGGTCGAGATACTCTTAAATGTTCTTAGGTTTTCACCACTGTATCGTGCTGCGTGGTGCGCCAAATAGCTCGCCGATTTCCACGTCGCTCATACCAAAGAAGTAATACAGCAAAACAGATTTTCGTTTTTCCTCCGGCAAAGTGCGGATTGCTTCGGCAAGCAGTTTCGCTGTAATCCGTTTGTTCGCCACTTGAAAGCCCTGCTCGGCTTCATTCTCATTGACAAAATATTTGTCAACGGTATAAAGCTGCCTTGCTTCCTGCTGGCTTAGGTCGGAAAAGCTAACTTCCTTACCTCTGCGCCGCTTGATTTCCTCGTGGGCGTTACAGGCTTCGTTATGTAACACCCGCTTACAGAAACTTTGAAAAGCGCATTGCCTTTGAAATTCTATGCGATTAGGTTCCATGTTCTCACCTCCTTTCTCGGTTGAAAGGTTGGTGGTGTCCCCCTTTTCGCGTGGTAATACAGGTGATTTTCTGAAACGCCGAAAATCAGAGCAAACTTTTTGAAAAAAGTTTGCGTAAACACAAAAAAGCCCGACTGCATAGCGCAGCCGGGCAAAAGCGGAAATATTTAAGTTTGTATGATGATGTAATAGTTCATGTCGATGGACAGAAAATCCCGTTGGTGGTTTTAGGCTTTTTTTAACAAGCTATTGATTGTCTGATAGGGTAAACACAGCGGTTAGTTTATGATATTGTAAAAAGCAGAGCCGACAACTGCAAGGATTGTCCTTACAAGTTATCGGCTCTGCGACTAGCGACCGGCTCTTTGATAACGGTTATATTCATTTTTTTTACATTGATAAGGGTTTGCTGCTTGCCTGGTTGATTGATAATTGATTTGGGTGGTGCAGATGTTCCCTCTGGCACAAATATAGCTTCATACAAAAAATCTTGAAGCACACTATCTTCTTCCGATAATATTGTTCTAATTTTGTAGTCCATAACTACCTCCTCCAAATCTGAATTTTATTTTTTCTTTCTGATTCCATAATATATAGCTATGACTGCGCATATTATCGCTGCTCCTATCGCTATCCAAAATGTATATCCATAAATATACCTCCTCACAAATTCTAATTTGTCGAGTCCACCTTATCCGCCAGAGACGGCTTCGTCCAATAAGGCGTAGTGCGGGCTGTGGTCAATGAAGTAAAAATTGTTTTCCACGTCGTCAGGATTTCTCTAAATTGATTGGAACCAATCCATATTTATTTGTAATGGCCAAGAATATAAATGTTACTACAATGCCGAATATACCGTAAATGGCATCTATAATATCGGGTGTATTCATAAAACCCATTAACGTTTCACAGACAACGTTGCCCGCAATCATAGCAATTCCAAGAAACATAATGAAACGAAATCTCACACCCCATAACAGCCAAGATTGACCTATGCCCAAATAAGCGATTAGGCTTAACGATAGATTTGAAATGTGTGAATGAATTTCGGCGTTTATTATTACGGAGTCAGAATCAATAATGCTATACCATCTTCCTATGGTCAATAGAAAGCCTATACAAATTAAGACTGCAAATCCAATGGAAAATGGTTTTGTTATTATATTTGCTTTTCACATCTTATCTCCTTTGCATCTTATCTCCTTTGCACCTTATCCGCCTATTGCGACTTTGTCCAAAAAGAGCAGTTATCTGTAATGACCGATTAAAGCAGCTTCCTGTATAACATGCCCTTGTATTGCCTCTAACAGTGTTTTCCGTCTCGCTGTATTGGGTAAATAAAGAAAACAATCCAAAGCATAGACATTAAACTGATAAATGTGCGACCAATTAAACGGAGGTTTCGGCCCCTTATACCTATGCTTACCATATCCAATACCTTGCATGGTGGGCTTTAGCTGTTCCACTTGTTTGCCAGAGGGAATATTGCCCGGTATCACGGTTGTGACGGGAATATTCCAAATGACCCAATGATTATAATTGGGAATGGGATGCCCCATATCATTCATAATAATGGCAATGGAAACGGTATTTTCGCTTAATCCGCTAAGATGTAGTTCAGGCGATTTGTCTGCACCATAACCTGTGCAATCAACAGGTATTAACCCTCCGTGTTCAAAGCAGGGAGTAGTAACTATTAATTTATCCATTCACAGCCACTTCCTTAGTTCGCATTCTCCGCCAACTGCGTCTCAGTCCAATAAGACAAATTAAATTTATTACTCATAATCGTTTGACTTACTGCTCAATTGAAATAAACGGAGGAAAGGTATCGGAGCTATCGTTGCGCTGCATCGTTTTTTGCGTCCACATCAAAACACTAATGCCTTTTTTTCCACCTAAAAAATCCAAAGAGGCCATAGTCCAATCATCACTTGAACAGAC
This sequence comes from Clostridiales bacterium, assembly GCA_018365455.1. Lineage (GTDB taxonomy): Bacteria > Bacillota > Clostridia > Lachnospirales > Lachnospiraceae > Robinsoniella. Next base: position 16,682 of record JAGZJZ010000057.1, on the reverse strand, counting down.
TTTTGTCCATGGTTCACCTTTACATTTATAAGGGGCTTTCATGGTCAATTATTCCTTGGTCAAGTGCTATCCCAACTAAAAGCGATACAATACTTTTAGTTGCTGACATTATGTGGGTACAATCAGTTTTTTTATAATTATTCCATTCGTCGGAATATAGTTCTTTTCCATCACTGTAAGCAAAAATTTGGCATATATTAGGCTGTTCTTTTTCAATCAAACTATGTAAGCTTCTTTTATCCATATGATAATATCTCCTATTTAGATTATCATTTCGTCAAATATAAATAATCTTCTGGTCGCTTTCTCTGCCTATTGCGGCTTTGTCCAAGAAGATGCACTGCGTCAAATGCTCATTTTATTTGCTTTTTTCGTAAGCGTCAATCACTTCCTTTTTGCGTTCAAGTCGCACGTCCACATAGCGGGCGGTGACGGCTTCAAAGTTCATGGATAACCATTGGACGGTGTTATGAATAATTTTTACATTCGATTTTAATTTAATATCCAATTCCACTCCAAAAGAACAAGAAAATCAGCACACATCCCCACGCATTACCTGAGTAGCGGTAAGCAACTAACATTCCGTATATCAGTATAAATTCAACTACAGCACCTACAATGCTGTAAGATTGTCCGACAAGGACATGAACCACAAGACAAAAAATCCCGCAAATGATTGCTCCCCAGTCTATCAAAAGGCTTTTCGGAGGAAGTATTTTGTTAATACGGTCTGAAATAACCACATAAGTAAAACCTTCAAAAAATCCCCAAGTAATTATGATAATAAGCATACCAATCACATTTACCGGAAAACCCGCCGCTAAAACAGGTTTTGTAAAATTAACATTTTGCAACGGAAAATAAGAAAGGGTTTCATTTGTAAACAGTTGAAAAAGGAAACCTGGTAAACAAGCAAGTGCTGACAGCAAAATGGTCAACCGTAGTTTTTCCTGTTTTAACCCGAAGCTTGCAATGCTCTCTTTGTTGCGCACGCAAATAATCACAACCCCAAATCCCATTAGTCCAAATTGACACAATGCACCAATTAAGGTTTGTACCAAAAGTGGTAAAGCTCCCATATCAATTTTGAGCAGCATATAGAAAATGCCCAAAATCCCATAAGCTACAAGAGCAGATATACTTAATATGAGTATATCTACACCATATTTTTTCGTATTTGATTTCAAAATTTTCTCCTCCATATTATGAAAATAGCATATCATACCCTAATTATTGCAAAAGTTTTTCATTCATTCAATAGGAGCGATGGCATCTTGTAAAAAGTAAGCGTCAAATCTCAGCCAATGCTTAGCGAATCATTGCAAATAAAACCGGACGTTAAGCTCATGTAGAGCCATTAATCAATTGACTTGCGCATATCGGTATAGCCACAGGCGATGTAGATACTTTCAGCACCGGATAACTGTTATGTTTACAATATGAGTGACACTTGTCAACGCACAGGTGCAAGTCATAAATGCGAGCATAGCTTTTTTATAAACAGATGATATTGACACGAGGGTATTAAGATCTAATAATACAAAAAGCACTACTGGCGCACTTAGGATACTATAAGTCATCGGTTAAATCGTTTTTTTTAATCTGCCTTTTTCATCTTCGCAAAGCGAATAACCAATGCTACAAGCAACACCGCTGAAACCGAACCTACTATCAAAATCACAGCCCATATTGGCATATATAAACGCTTAGTTTAGTCGCAGTTTAGTAGTGATGGATTAGCGAATGCTACAAGCTACAGTTCAGTTAACAACTTTACACCCAACACCGTTGCGGGTATTTTTGTGTTTGGCGAAAGGTTTGAAAATACGACAACCGCCATTCCAGTTTTGAGATTAAAGCCGAGATAGCTATTGTAATTTCCTGTACCTCCATTATGCCAAATGATGTTATTTTCTTTGTCTATCAGCCACGCCATGCCTATTTCATCCATATTGATGTCCATCATTTTGTATTGCTCGTTAGAGGCATTGATTTTTTTTAGGCTTTTGTGGCAATCTGCAAAATAGTCATATTCATCGAGCTGAATCTGCGCAAAGGCAAGCATATCGCTTATATTCGATGTAATTGCTCCTGCTGGCAGATAGGCATCATTTTCTTTCCAGTCCCAATACTTGCCTAAATCTCCACTTTTGTCGGAGATTTCTGTGCCCTTAAGATTCAATTCGTTTTGAACAAATTTATTTAAAAGTGATGTGTAGTTACTCTCATACACTGCTTCAAGCACCAAACCGAGAACAGCATAGCCAAAATTTGAATAGTTAAATTTGTGCTCCTCATTTTGCAAAGATAGTTTAGCAATTCGCTCCATAAGCATTTCAGTACTTACACCGTAAAAATCATTTCTACCCCTCAAAAAATTAGACACCATCGGATTTTCAAAATAAAAGCCTTTGTAACCGGAGGTGTGTGTCAACAGTTCCACAATGCTTGGATAAAGGTTTCCTTTTGGTAAATCAAGATATTGGTCAATGGTCGCACTCATATCTATTTTTTCTTCCTGCACCGCTTTGCTTATCATAGCGGCGGTAAAGGTTTTGGTCAGTGAACCAATTTCGTATATATGAAGTTCGGCAGGAAGTTCCTTTCCATTCTCGCCATAAACGGTGTAGGAAACTTCACCATCTTTAATAATTCCAACCGTTATGACCGCATCAGGATTGTCTTTTGTGGAATATTCAAGCACCTCTCGAAAAGACAGCGTAGGTATTTTACTCATCTGATATTTTCCATAAAACATAGCCCCGCACAGCACCAACAGGGCGCAAATAAAAATTGATACGATTGCTATAACCATTTTTCTAACTCGCCGTTTCTGGTGGGGTTTATGCAATGTTCTTTTTGATTCTGACTTGATTTTCATTATAGCTGCCCCTCATAGTGCAGCGGTATTTTATCCAAAGGGACACCTGCCCGAATGAGGAAGCCCTCAGAGGCTTGATGCATCATTTGGATAACTTCGTCCTTTGTAGCTTTCACAAGACCGGAAGCTACGTAAGAAGCAAGCCCGTGGGTATAAATTATCATGTTCTTGCAAAACAAAAGTGCTTTTTTCTCTGTAATATGCAGCGACATGGCAATCGGCTCCACCAAATCGACATTATCCCTTCTGGTCATCAGCGCATCAAAGCCGTCTCCAAAGTATCCGCTGTCTGCACTCATATAGAGATACTGAAATAACTTTGGCTCGTCAAATGCGATGCCAACATAAGCGGTTCCAACATCAATAAATGCCTGTACCCCAACAGAAGTGGGGTGTAGCTTTCGGTTTGCATAGAGCAATGCATATTTACCAAGCTCGGCACGTAATCCATCCATGCTCCCAAAGTGCCACGATATAGGCTGTGTGGAACAGCCGATTTCTTTTGCTAAGGCTTTAATATTTAGTGCGTTATAACCATCTCGAATTAGCGTATTTAGTGCGTGTTCTAAAATTGTTTCTTTCGGAATCTTCGGACTGCTTGGCATATTTTTTCCTCCTGTAAATTAATTTACTGTAAATCTATTTATACTATAAGTCAAGCTACCCATTTTGTCAAGTGTATGTCCTTTTCTGAGATTTCGATTTGTTTGGATTTAGTGCCAAAAAAGGAGCAACCATTGATTTTGTGGTTTCTCCTTTAGGCAGTTGCGTTATGCAAACTATGGGGTAAATCATTTGAATTTATCAGCTAATTGTTTACACAGTTCTTGAATTATTTCTGTTTCCTCATCGGTCAATTCTCGCTTTTTTTGTTATCTTTTCCATTTCATTCATGCGCTAGGAGCTTAGAAGTTCCTCTTGCAAATCCTCGGGAGCTTCGCAGTGTTCAGCCCCATACCAACTCTTAGAGTTTTCGTCCCACTGCATTATGGTGTAGCCATGTGTTGTAAGAACAATCTCGCAATTAGTATCCGCTGTAAGACATTCCTTAAATACCTCTAAAACCTTTTTAAATGTTATTGTTTTTACCTGTCCTTTCGTATTTTTGTGTACCTATATATATGCTTTCATAGCACTCATTGAAAATGTAAGGCAAAAGAGCCGACAACACGAGTTTCAATCTCGTTGGTTATCGGCTCTGCGTCTTAGCGGCTGGCTCTTTGATAACGGTCATATTCATTTGTTCAACATTGATAATTGTTTCTTGCTTGCACTTTGGGCAAAAGAGGGGGAATTTTTTTAGTTCTGTATCCTCTCACACTCTATCACGAGTTTTATTACCACATATGGGGCAGAGTAAACCATTCTTCTGTATTTACTAAAATGGAATAACTTTGACATAGAGGATAAACGAAAACTGCCCCGTGGGGTCTGTACCGTTTCCCCGGTCAAAAAGCTATCCGGTTCAGTGATAGAGGGCTGCTGCTCGGCTTGCTCCTTTGCTTTTTCAGCCCTGATATGTGCCCGCTGTAAATCCGTGGGGCGTTCTCCTGTAAGGGGCTGTATGCAAGAAATATGGTTCGCTGCATAAAAGGCATTGCCGTTTAATTGCCGCTGCCAGGCTCCGGCAGTAGGTGACCACTTAAAGCCGCCTTTTTTCAGCTCGGTGCGCTTATCCTCGTCGGGCTTTTCCTCAAAAAACACCTGCAAGCGGTTGTCCCCTTTGTTGACCTCAACCGTGCCACCGTCAAACGCCCACCCGGTAAGAGGGGTTTCATCACGGTGCTTTAGTTCCTCAATACGCGCCTTTGTACGGCGTATTTCTGCGCTGTTGTTGGTAAGCGCGTAGGTGGGAGGGCGTGGGTCATAGCCGTACCCGTAGGCCGTTCAGGTCAGTGGCACGAATACCCACAAGATACCAGTTTTCGCCCATATCAATGCGGGTGGGCTTCCACTTGCCACCGATACACACCTCAAAGCATTCTCCGCAATGTAGGCCGCCGTAATAATCGGATACATCAAAACGAATGTCGTAGCGGTCGGTTCTCTCGTCAAAAATCAAAGCTCCCTGTTTCATGGTAAATTCTCCTTTCAGATTTTGCCGCTTGCCATATCGTGGGCGACAAGGGCGGTGTAATAGCTGTCAATAGTGGTTGGGGCGTTAAACAAAACCGCCCGTAGGTTTTGCCTGATATTGCGGATTTTGGTGGTATTCTCCCGCATACAGTCAAAAACAAACTGGATATGTGAGCTATCCAGCTTCAAAAACTTTGCCCTCACCAGCTCGGCGGGGTAATCGTCCCCGGCGATACGCAAGTCCTTTCTTGCGGTGCAAATGGTTTCAAGCATGATTTCCACGATTTCGTCCAAACGGTCACGGTCAATGGTTTTGTCCGTGGTGAGGTGGTCGTACTCGATATTGTCCTTGATAATGCCCCTGTAAATTTCTACTGCATTTTGTGTGGACGCTTCCTTTCTGTTCCTTTCCTCGGCTTCGCTTGCGTAGCCGCCTGTGTCCTCGTCGGGATTTGGGGAAAGGAATGGATTGGGTACTTGATAAATCTGTAATTGATAAATTCGTTTTTGGTAAATCAGTCTTTAATATCTCTTTATTAAATTGCGTTGGATTTTCCGATAACGGCTTATCCGATGTCGGGTTTTCCAATGTCGGTTTATCCAATGTCGGTTTATCCGTTGTTGGATTTTCCAATATCGGATATTCCAATGGCGGCGGTGTATTGTCGGCAGGCTGTGGCTGCTCAAATATGGTGTATTCGATAGCGGTCATTTTGCCTTTGTCGTCCCGGCCTTGCTGCCTTGCGATATATCCCGCCTGTTCAAGCTCCCATATTGCGGTACGGATTGCGTCCGGTAAGGAAAGCATTTGCGACAACAAGCCTTTTGCCTTTAGCGTCAGCTCCTTGTTGCGTAGATGGTGGTTGCTCATTACGGTATAGCCCTTGTTTCGCTCTACTCTAAAAACTGCCATAGTTCATCAGCTCCTTTCGGGTGGATTTGTCACGGAGTAGAAAGCCGTTTAGGGGGTAAAGGTACAAACACCTTAGAGGCTCAAAATCGCCCCCACAAATCCCCATGATACAAGGCTTTATTTGCCTCTACTCCGTGACATGAGGGCATAAAAATAGCGGCGTTCCTATGCTCCGTTTGGGAGTTAGTAAACGCCGCTTGTTTGCGGTGCTTATGAAGTTTTTCATTTCCATTTTGTAACACGCACATATCGTGCTATACTATTGTTGTACTTGTTTTTGTGGGTTTCTGTTCGCAAGAATTTCCGTAGCATATCAAAGTTCTATCTGTTAGTAGTAAATTGGTAGTAAATTGAGTTCGGAAGTCTTGCCAATGTGCCGTAAAATCAAGGGTTTAGCTAGATAACCAACATTTTTCTTAATAACATTACACCACAAATGATAACAGAGAGGTTCCGAAATATGCATTCTCCCTTAAATAAATCAGTGTCAGAAAATGAGAAAACATTCCCCGTTTCATGCTTTGCCTTATACAGTATTTTATTTGTCATAATCTTTGGTATATGCTTTTTCTGGCTGTTCTCCCAGAATAAGTCCCTGGTTTCAAACGGCGATGCCCTTAATCAGCATTTTTCAGCCCTTGGCTATTATGGGAAATATTTACGGGGAATCATCCGAACCTTTTTGGAAACGGGAAATCTGAAAATACCTCTATGGGATTCTAAGCTGGGGTTTGGCGCCGACGTGATCACCACATTAAACTATTATGTAATCGGAGATCCCCTTACCCTTCTCTCTGCATTTGTTCCGGCATCGAAAACGGAATATTTATATGGAGGGCTCATTATCCTGCGCCTTTATCTGTCGGGCATCGGTTTTTTATTCTACTGCCGGGTAATGAAAAAGGATCGTTTTTCTTCTATTTGCGGAGCATGCGTCTATGCTTTTTCTGCCTATGCGCTGTATGCATCCACAACACATCCCTTTTTCGCAAACTCCATGATATATCTGCCCTTTCTGCTGATCGGGATAGAAAAAATATTTCAGAAGAAATCGCCCTGCCTCTTTATCCTGATGATTTTTATTTCTGCTCTGAGTAATTTTTATTTTTTCTATGTGTTAAGTATTCTCATTTTGTTATATGCGATTATACGCTTTTTTGACTATTATAAAGAACACAGAGTGCGCCATTTTTTATTATGTCTGGCACGCTTCAGCGGTTTTTATTTTGTCGGTGTTCTGCTTGCAGGGTTCTTGTTACTGCCCGGTATTCTGGCTGCTTTAACCAGCAGACGCTTCAGCATGGATCATACAGTTAACATAGGTTATCAGCCGGGGTACTACAAGAAGCTTCTGTTTGGCATTTTCACAGGTCAGGGTGCCGGGAACTGGACTTTTATCGGCTGCTCTGTCATTACCTTTCCCCCACTCGTCTTATTATTTATGCAGAAAAAGAAATACCGGAGCCTGAAAGTCTGCTTCCTGGTTCTGACTGGATTTCTTTTGATTCCTTATGCCGGACATGTACTAAATGTATTTTCTTATGCCGCCAACCGCTGGAGTTATGCATATTGTTTCATGATGGCGTTTATTCTGGTGTGTATGTTACCTGAGTTTTTACAGATTCACAAGCGGCAATTTCTGGTTTTAGCAGGGGTTACTTCCTGTTATCTCATCCTTTGCGGTACCCTTGGACAAAATTCTGATGAGAGTTTTGTTAAATTTGGCATATTACTGGCTGTAACGGTTCTGGTTCTGCCCATCCGCTATAAATCCACATATTTACACGGGAAGTCACTGGCATACCTGTCATATCTCCTATTAATGACAGCCGGAATTGCATGTTATGGATTTGACCAGTTTTATTTCAGCAACCCGGATGACAGCCGTTTTCACAACAGGGATGCTTCCTATTCCGTCATCGTAAATGAACCTCTTAGCGCACTCATGCAGTTAAATGACCCGGAATTCTTCCGGTATGAGCTTATGGGACAGGCTTCGGATATTTCCCGGACAAATTCCGCCCTGCTGAGCGGTTTAAATGGGATGGACTTTTACTATAGCATAGCCGATGGAAATGTGAGTAAATTTCTGCTTGAAGTCTCTGGTTCGTATCGCAGTACCACCTGCTACCGTGGACTGGACAACCGAATTATCCTGGATTCCCTGGCAAATGTGAAATACCAGATTGGAGACAGCACTTTAAAAGAGAATCCATTTTACGGCTATACCCTGCTGCAGACGCCACAGACAGCGCAATCCCCTTACCGGATATACCAGAATCAGAATATGCTGCCCTTTGGATATACCTATGACAGCTATCTCCCCCGGTCAGAATATGAACCTCTGGACCCAGCTCAAAAACAGGCGGCGATGCTTCAGGCAGCCGTTCTGGACATAGATCATGATGCAGTCGGGGATACTGTGGATGAGGCTGTTGAAAATACGCAATTAGAGGCACCGATATCAGCTTCAAACTTGGGATTACTGAAAAAAGCAGAAGTTCAATATACAGATAAAAAACTCCCTTATAGCATAAGCCCCTCAAAAAACGTCACATACAAGAACGGAAATTTCCACGTAAAAAAACCTTCTTCCTCCATAACAATTACCTTGAAAGGAATAAGGGACTCTGAAAATTATCTCATTTTCCGGAATCTCAGGTTTAAGAACGACAACCAGAAGAAACGTAAAAAAACAGAAACATCTGTTGAAATTTCAGCTGCCGCAAATGGTATTACAAAAAGTCTAACGATTTTAACTCCCGAATACCGCTGGTATGAGGGACGTAACGATTACCTGTTAAACTTTGCATACAGCAGCAGCCCATTAAAAGAGATCAAGCTTACATTTCAACAAAAAGGCATCTACACCTTTGATGATCTTATTGTAAACAGCCAGCCAATGCAGCAATATGCTGCACAGATCCGTCATTTAAAACAGGACTATCTGAAAAACCCGGTGTTTTCGCCTAACAGAATAAGCGGTTCCATCCATCTGGATTCTGCTAAAGTCTTATGTATGTCCGTTCCTTATTCCAAAGGCTGGAGCGCCTATGTGAATGGTGAGAAAGCAGAGCTTTTAAGAGTAAATACCATTTATTCCGGCATTTTACTGGAACCGGGTGAACATCAGGTAGTATTAAAATATGTTACCCCAGGTCTTGGTGCAGGAATCCTCTGCTCTTTGCTGGGTGTCATTTCCTTTACAGCCATTATAATCCGGAGAAAATTATCAGTCAGACGATCCTAAGCCCAGTCTCTCTTTCGGTATTTTTCCGGTGAGATTCCGTTCTGCCTGCGAAATTCTTTACAATAGTAGCTTACGTCATGAAAACCACAGGCGTAAGCTATTTCTGTAACGGACCTGGTATCCTGTTTCAATAATTTCTTGCTTTGGTCGATCCTGAATTCCAGAAGATAGCCAAACGGCGTCATATTCAGTATTCTGTGAAACAGCCTGTTGCAGCTGCTTTTGCTGATATTAGCAGCATTCGCCATATCCTCCAGCGTAATTGTTTCGGTATAATGCTTTTTTATATACAGCATAATTTTCATGATACTGTAATGAGAAGAATCTACCGGAGACGGGGATGCCGTGCAAAGACCGGGAAGATTCTGTATCATATCTATAAAAACCCTTTGCAGGGAATGCAGCACTAAAAATTCCCTTTCGAATCCGGTGGAGGACGCTGCCTGATTCAGGGTGCCGATATGGGACAGACAGTCCAACTGCCAAGGTGTTGATTTATTGAATATGTGATAGGGAAAACCCCCGTTTTGCATAAGGGGAATGATATACTTGGCTGCGATTAAGCTTTGCATGGTTTCAGAAATAAATTCCGGTGCAAAAGTATAACTGTAGTATACCGGATTCTCATTTTGAGCTGGTTTCACCTGATGCAGAACCCTGGAATTAATAAAAATCGCCTCTCCCGGACCCAGGCTGAACGTATCCGAACTAACGGAAAAGTGAAAATGACCGGACTCAACATAAGTTAATTCAAAGTCATTATGCCAATGCCAGGGGACGATTCCCATATCCAGGTTAAGGGTAAGTCCGGAGGAGATCAGAATCGGATAGATCGAGGTCCCATGTTCCTCCAGCTGCTTCAGTGTGTGATCCGTTTTTATGATAGAAGTTTCCATATGAATGTTCCTTTCGCACTTTATCTAGTGCCTCCCGGCGTAAATACGCCGGTATATAGTGCCTGATATCTGCGTCAGGTGTGTATCCTGCTGCATATTTCAGGTGATTCTATTATAAAAGCTGCGTTGCATCCAAATTCCTGAGAATATATTTATAAAAAATGACATTATCTCTATATAACTAAACAAATAATAGTAATATAATACCATATGATCTGTTAAAAGAACAGTTCAAAAGGATGGAAAAATACTTATAACAAGGTAATATCAGGAGGAACAAAATGGATAACATTGAAAGAAGAGACCGTGAAATGCCATATATTTCAGACGATGCCGTATTTGAGGAGCAAAAAAGAACCAGAAAGCTTTTACAGGAATTCAATTTTATGGATCGTTCCGATTTTGACGGCCTTGGGAAATTAACGCAGCAGCTTCTTGGCAAATCAGGAAAAGGAACATTTATCAATCCGCCTTTTTATTGTGATTACGGAAATCATATTGAAGTAGGCGACAATTTTTTTGCAAATTATAACTGTACCATCATTGATGTTGCAAAGGTTACCATTGGCGATAACGTCATGCTTGCACCAAATGTTGCTATTTATACTGCCGGACATCCGATTCATCCGGATTCCCGCAATTCAGCTTATGAATACGGTATAAAGGTTACCATTGGCAGCAATGTCTGGATTGGCGGCAATGTGGTTATCAATCCCGGTGTGACAATTGGAGACAATGTAGTAATTGGTGCCGGAAGTGTCGTAACCAAAGATATTCCCGCTAATGTGGTTGCAGTGGGAAATCCATGCAGGCCAATCAAACAAATAACCGAAAATGACCGGAAATATTATTACAAGAATAAAGAATTCGATGAGGAAGCATGGGCGAATATCTCTGGAAAGTGATTGGGAAATGATGAAAAGTTTAAAAAGTATCATCCCGGTAAAGGGGGGGTTCTATGGCAATCTCATAGCCCTCGTATTGCCGATTGCATTCCAGAATCTGATGACCGCTGCCGTAAGTGCAGCGGACGTTGTAATGGTGGGTGTGGTAAGCCAGACTGCTCTCTCTGCAGTTTCTCTGGCAAGCCAGGTTCAGTTTGTGCTCAGTCTGTTTTATGCGGGACTTACCATCGGAACCACGATCCTCGCAGCCCAGTATTGGGGCAAAGGAGATAAATCCGTCGTTGAACAAGTTCTGGGCATTTCCATTAAATTATCCCTTGTCATCTCTGTTTTATTTGCCGTTGGAGCAATCTTTTTCACAGGACAGCTGATGATGATCTTTACCTCCGATCCGGAATTAATCGCAACAGGGATACCTTATTTAAGAATCGTGGGGATATCATATCTGTTTACCAGCGTTTCCCAGATATATCTTTGTATTATGAAAAATACCGGCAAAGCATTGCTGAGTACCATTATCAGTTCTACCGCTATGATTCTGAATATTATTTTAAATGCAGTCTTTGTCTTTGGACTTTTCGGCGCCCCCAAATTAGGTGTGGCAGGCGTGGCAGCTGCTACCACCATATCCCGGGCAATAGAGCTCATCTGGTGCATTGCCGTATCCGCCAAAGAAGACAACGTTCGGATTCGTATCAAATATATTATAAAAAATAACTGGGAACTGTTCAAAGATTTCATGCATTACTCCACACCTGTGCTGGGAAATGAACTGGTCTGGGGCTGTGGATTTACCATGTATTCTGTAATCATGGGACATCTTGGCAGTGATGCGGTAGCTGCAAATTCCATTGCCAATATCGTTAAAAATCTTGCCATCTCCCTGTGTATTGGTGTCAGCAGCGGCGGTGCGATCCTGCTTGGAATTGAACTGGGGAAAAAAGATTTAAAGCAGGCAAAACTATATGCTGCCAGACTTTGTAAACTTTCCCTGGTTACCGGTGTGATCGGCGGCGGAATTATATTAGCAGCCAGACCCTTTATCCTGGATTTTGCTTCATTGTCCCAACTGGCTAGAGGATACTTAAGCACCATGCTGTATATCTGTTCCTATTATGTAATCGGGAAATCCATTAATTCCACCATAATCGCAGGCATTTTCTGTGCCGGAGGGGATACGAAGTTTGGCTTCATCTGCGATACGATTGATATGTGGCTCTTCGCAGTTCCCCTGGGACTTTTGTGTGCATTTATTTTCAACCTGCCTGTGGGATGGGTATACTTTATCATCAGCCTGGATGAACTGGTGAAACTGCCATTTGTATACAGACATTATAAGAAATATCTCTGGCTGAAGAATCTTACCAGAGAGTTTGAACAAAGTGATTCCGCTTAAACAGGCAGACACCTTTACATATGGTGTCTGCCTGTTTGTCATTTTACCATTCATAAATCAACGGCCGCGGTTCAATCCACCACTGCTCGAAATCACTTAAATTTTTCAGAGATTCCTCATGATGCTTATACATAATCAGCTCCCTTTCCGGTAGTAATCGTAATTGGCTCATTTCCACCAGCCTCTTTATCCTGCATGGACTTGTATTCTTCAAATTGATTCAGCGATAATTCAAACTGCTGCTTCTGATTGGTACTGATTACATTTAATATCAAACCGCTGAAATAGGACTGCAGCGCCGCCACCACAAGAAATCCACAGATAATCAGGGTCGGAAAGCGTTCTACCAAACCGGTCCGGAAGTATTCTCCCAGCACCGGAACGAAGAAGACAGCCGACAGCAGAATTAAAATTACTGCAATAATGCGAAAAAAGGAAAAGGGGCGGTAGTGCCTGTATAATTTTGCAACCATTTTCAGCACCTTGATTCCATCGGAGAAAGTATTCAGTTTTGAAACGCTTCCCTGAGGCCTGTCCTTATAAGTGATAATCACATTGTCCAGATGCATATTTTTATCCAGCGCATGAATCGTCATCTCGGTTTCGATCTCAAACCCTTTGGATAATACCGGAAATGTCTTGGCAAACCGATAGCTGAATGCCCGGTAACCCGTCAGAATATCCCGTATATTATTGGTAAAAAGCAGATTAATCAGCTTGCGAACCACTCTGTTTCCCATATTGTGGAACAGCCTTTTATTCTCTTCAAAATAGGTAGAAGACAGCCTGTCCCCGATTACCATGTCAATTCCTTTATCCAGCACAAGATCTGACATTTTCCCTGCATCCTCTGCAGGATATGTGTCATCTCCGTCCACCATCAGGTAACAATGTGCATCTATTTCACGAAACATGGTACGGATGACCTCTCCCTTCCCCTGTTTCTTCTCATAACGGACGACCGCACCTTCCCTTCTGGCGGCCTCATCCGTTCCGTCGCTGGAATTATTATCATAGACATAAATCACGGCCTCCGGCAAAGCTCTTTTAAAATCCCGGATTACTTTTCCTATCGTAGTACTTTCATTGTAGCATGGTATTAAAACTGCAATTTTATCCATCTTCTCACCTCTTTCACATTCATTTACAGAGATACAATGCACCCAGCAGAACACTGATTCCGGTTAATACTGCTGTCCCGGCACTGATAAATGCCAGAAATTGTTTGTCTCTGATTTCATTTACGGCTTCCAGAATTACCAGCAGAGCCGGTATACTTAAAAATATTCCAAAGTCACACATATAGCGCATTAATATGCCCGCCATCTGCACATCTGCGCACATAATTATCATTCCTGCACCAAGAGAAACCCCTGCAAACAACAGCAGGCCTTTTCTCTTTAATCCCTTTCTTACTTTGAAAAGCAGCAGGTTCATCCATAAAAAAGGATGCAGCATTAATATGCCTCCGTACATTCCTTCGAAAATAGTAATTCCCTGATATGCAGTTACCACATCTGTCTTCTGTATAAACGGAAACTGTGCCTGAAAATTCACCGGCTGAAACAAAAACATATAGATTCCCAAAGGAAACCGGTCCGGATGGAATCCTCTGTTCGTCATATCATTGGTAGTCAGATTATAATTTGCCCCAAAATCAAAGGGAGAACCAAACCTCGCAAAATTATAATACATAAGACCTAATCCAATCACGATAAACGGTACAAGACAGATACCGGCGTATTTTATGCAGGTTCTTTGATTAAGTTTCCAGATCTTTTTTAAATGCGGGATCAAAATGCACAGTCCCGGAAAACAGGCTGCCAGCATCTGCGGGCGGCATCCGGCAGTGAGTGCCAGGCAGATGCATCCCCCAAGTACCCGTTTCATGCGTATCTTGTCCGGCCCCAGCCCCGATAGTAGAAAATACCATCCCCATACCACAAAGCATAATCCCATAATAATCGGAAGTGCATAGAACGTGGGGTATACTGCTATAATCAAAATGCCGCTTGCGCAGAACAGCAGAATATCAAGCATGAGGAATATACCTAATGTGGTCTTACGAAAATATCTTTTTACCAGCGCAAGCAGCAGCAATAAAATGCCCAGAATCAAAAATGCTTCACAGATAACGGTTCCTGCTATGGTAGGAAATCCATGACCGGTAATTAAATAGAACGGCAGATAAAAAAACAGCACTGGCATAATTCCAAAATATACATAATATTTTCCCTGGTAATAAGCGGTATCCCATTCATGTGAAACATTCAGCTCCTTGCGCAGATTTTTATCATAAGGATTATCCATAGCCTGCAGTTCCCGGGAAGGTTCGATATCCAGATAAAAATGCCCCTTCGCCAAAGACTGTGCCAGCTTCTCATATTGATAATGATGAACCCATGGCGGATTCACATATTTTGGCGTGCTAAACGATGAAGAAAGCACTGCTGCCAGCTCAATTCCAATCACCGCTATACAGATCACGTATTGCTTTTTGTCCTTTAAATTGCACCTATTTTTAAATAAATGCCGCATCTGAAACACTCCCCATACCAGCATCCAAAGTACAAAAATCCCGGCAATATGAGATACATTCACATAAAATGGCTTATGAACATTCAGCCCGGTCTGTTTGATCCATACGCTCTCCCCCTTTAAATCCTCTATTTCGATCTTTAGTTTTTTGGCTTTACCGCTCAAGTTTAACTTCACATAATTACCTTTATTGGCACTTATCACAAACTCGGGCAACTGATAATAAAGTTTATTCCCATCATCTACTGCCGATATCCGGATAGAAAACTGCCTGATACTTTTCTTTTCCGGTTGAATATCCAGATATAAATTATGAACCACTTCATTTATACCCGTAATTTCAATTACGGCTTCTTCCTTGCTAAAATGTACTTTTCCCGGTTCTCCGGACTCTTTACCGCTCCCATAGTCCACCAAATACCCCTCTATGGGTGAAAAGGTAAATGATTCCCAGGTTCGATAGTTAACCAGAAAGCATTCCACAAAGACCGCAAGTACCAGACCAAAGATTACACTCTTTATCATTTTTCTCTTTGACTCACCTATTGTTTTCATTTTGCCAGCTCCATTCTGTTGTCGTTTCCCGCAGGAAATCTTACTGTTATCATAAAATAAGAATCTTTCAACACCCTTACAAAACAAAAGAACATTCTTACAGTTTTGTCATAATCTGTTTGATTGTGAGACGTTCGTGATACAGGTGACACTTTATATTGGGGGGGGTGCTGATAAAGACGCTTTGTATGCAGAGGCAGTGTACGGAAAGAGAAGGGGGCAGACCAGGAGAAGTGTTTAGAAGGCTTAACGCAGAACTGGCATTTTCTAACCTTGCCGAAGCGCTTTTGGCGGCACGCGGGCATTCACCGAGAAATGCATCAAAAAAACGCCAACCCACAATACCAGGAAATATGAACTCTGCTTAAAAGCCCATATTTTTTCTGATATTGTGAATCAGCGTTTATAAAAACGGGAAGGTTTTATCAATCATTACATTCCCATATTCGTTTTACGTCTACCGTTGTATCCTCTACTACTTTTTCAGCCATTGCCTGTACTCCAAAAATCTCCGTATTTGTATGACTCCCAACCAGCAGGTTCATACCTGCAAAACGCGCATATTGAGCGGAGTACAGCGAATACTCTCCTGTAACATAAGTATCACATCCTCTTTCTGCCGCAATTTTCATTTCTGTTGTAAGATTTCCGCCGCCTGCAGCTACACATATTTTTTTGACCCCATTGTGATTCTGATACTGCCGTACCGGCTCTTCTAAAATCTCCGACAATCTGTCAGCGAACGATTCAAAGGAAACCTCCCTGTCCAATTCTCCCATACGGCCTCCATAATATAGCCCGGCATAAGGCAGCTCTTTTTTCGTTTTATTGATTCCCAGCGCCTTAGCTAAGGATGCGCTTGTTCCAAAATCTGCATCATCCAGCGGTGCATGAAAAAATGCATGAGTCATATGATATTCCTCCAGCAACGCATTACATTCCTTCTTCATTCCAAAGATAAATTCCCAGGAATCATGATGGGTCAGTATAAAATCAGCCTCCAGCTTTTTTGCTCTCTCGATTATTTCAGGCGTCAGATTGGTTGCATACCCAATCCTGCTGATCTCCCGGTCAAATTCATTATAAATTCCCCACTCCTGCGGCAGAGCCTCCAATTTATCGGAATCAAACATATTCCATATTTTTGTCCTTAACTCCCTGTATTCCATGAAATTCCTCCTAGTATAATAATGATATAGCCACAAGAGCTATATAGTTAATAAGTTTCTATGTCAGATAACAGAAGAAGAGATTCTTCCTTCATCAGATGTT
>JAGZJZ010000123.1 GCA_018365455.1 Clostridiales bacterium | reverse complement strand
GACAAACTTGCATTCACCTATCTGGGGTTTTTGTGTATCGCCTCAATATTAATTTGGTTAAAATGACCAATGTGTAGTAATTTTCAAACACGCTCTAGTAGTCCTTAAAATTAGCTGTAAAAATTAATTGCTGTTTTATCTTCTTCGTACAGCTTCTTCAGATAATCCTTAAACTTGTCGTTTCCAGCCGACTTTAACTGTGCACGGAAAGATTCAACGATAGATTTCACTTCTGCATCATCCTTTGCAAAAAATGCCTGGGTTAATACTTCTTTATAGTTTAACAGATCCATCTGTGCTTTTACGTCTTCCATTCCTTCTGCGGACAGATATGCCGTTGCATCAAGACCTTCGATCAATTTCTTCTCTCTGGGGTATTCCTTTGCCACTTCCACCGAACGTTCAAAGGTTGTACTGGAAGATGCGCCAGGACGGCTCTCTCCGAAGTTATCCATAGGATTCAAATTGGTTAATACAAAATCAAAAAATTCCAGTCCGCTTCCGCCCATTCCGGCACCTACATGGTTTACCAGCCAGTCGGTATCACCTTCATTTAACTTTTGTGCCACTTCATCTGTCAGCTTTGGTTTGCCGTCTTCCATATTGTAGGAAACGCCTTCCACACCGTACTGGCAGAGGAGCGTTCCTTCTTTTGTAGACAGGTAGTCAAAGAACTTAAAGATTTCTTCCGGATTTTCAGCATCTGCAGATATCGCCCATGCACCATTTGCGGTCTTTCCATGTGTTACTTTCTTGTTATCACCCTGGATGTCATTTAACGGTCCAAGGGGTACCCAGTCATCTGATCCGTAGATAATTTCCTGATAGTTATGGACATCGCCGATAATTGCGGAATTATGTGTCTTGGATACTTCTTCCGCCCGGGTACTGTCCATGGTGAAGAATTCCGGATTCATCAGCCCTTCGTTTAATAATTTTCGTACGTAATTGATTTTATCGTATACATGATCTGTTTCTGCTTCATGCATGACATTTCCATTTTCGTCCAGGTTATAGCCATCGCTTACCCCCCAGTCCAGGCCTGCAATATCAAATTTCAATGCATCTACCGAACCGCCCCAGAACTTGGGTCCCAGAGGCCATACATCATTGCCGTTATCATCTTTGAATCCGCCCTGCTTAATTTTTACAAGCAGATCATAAAACTGTTCCGGAGTGCGGATTTCCCTTGGATCAATTTTCAACTCATCTGCAATTTTTTTCTGGATATAAGGCCCTCCCAGATATTCATTTTCCGGAATGTACTCCAGGGAACGGTCAATTTCATCGATTCCAAGGTGCATTAAATATACGGCGCCATTGAAATCATCACGAAATACAATGTTTTTCTTAGAATCATGGGGCAGATAATCATCTTCATAATATTTGGAATATACTTTGGAGTTTTTCATAACCTCGGATACATCTGCAAACATACCTTCTTTTGCTGCTTTTAACAGCAGCGGAAATTCCGGTCTGGTGGAGTCATTTAAATACGTAACAATTACATCCGGAATGGTGCCTGCCGCCAGCTGGGAAGCCAGGACTTTTGCATCGCTGTCACCGGGGGTATACTGTATATTTAATTTAATACCGGTTCTTTTGGTAAGTTCCTGCATTACCGGCGTGCTGTTAATATCTTCCGGTAAGGTATACCCGATATCATCCACATATACCTGAACATTAATGGTCCGGTCTGCAATCCAGGTATCCGGTTTGTCAGCAGCGGTTTCTTCTTTGGAATCCGCCGTTTTATTTTCTGCATTCTTTGTGGTTTCTTTTGCACAGCCTGCCAGCAGCCCTGCCGCCATGGTTCCTGCCATCATTACCGCCAGTATTTTTGTTGCCAGTTTCTTTTTCATATCAACAAATCCTCCTTTTGAAAGCTTTTTATTAACTCCCGTTACCATAGTCCCACTTCCGTGGTCTTTTTACAGATCCGATTACAGATAATAACCATTACCAGTCCCACGATACCCTGTATCAGTCCAATTGCCGTGGCATAACCAAACTGTCCGCCCTGTAATCCCACACGTACTACATAGGTATCCAGAGTGTCCGCCAACGCCATATTTCCAGGCGTTCTTAACAGATAAATCTGTTCAAATCCCGAGGAAAGAAGTCCGCCGATTCCCATGATAAACAGCAATCCAATGGTTCCCCGGATACTTGGAAGTGTAATGTGCCACATTTTCTTAAGCTTGGAACAGCCATCCATCTCTGCCGCCTCATACAATGCAAGATCCACACTGCTGATTGCCGCCAGATAGATAATGGAATCCCATCCGATATTCCTCCACAAGTCCATGGAAAATAAGATTTTGAAGAAATACTTTGCCTCCATCAGGAAAAAGGTGCTTCCATCTCCGCCCATCTGGGAGATTATCTGATTTAATACTCCGGTATTAGGCGCCAGTATTCTCTGCAGCATGGTTACGATAATAACCGATGATAAGAAATGAGGCAGATAGGTGATGGTCTGGGTAACCTTTTTAAATTTCAGACTGCGGATTTCATTGAGCAGAAGTGCAAGAATGATTGCAAATGGAAACTCCAGAATGCACTTAATCGCACCAACACTCAAGGTATTGCGGATCAGCCTGAAACAGTCATAGCTTTTGAAAAAGGATTCAAAGTAGCGGAACCCTACCCAGGGGCTGCCCCAGATTCCTTTTCGAAACGAATAGTCCTTGAAAGCCAGAACACTTCCTGCCATTGGAACGTAGCAGATTAATATGTAATAAATGATACATGGCAGCAGCATCAGGTACAGGGGCCAGAATCTCATCAGACGCTTTCCAAGCGGTGCCTTGACCGGCCTTTGCCTGACTGGCTTTTGCTTTTCGGACTTTCTTACAGCAGCAGTTTGCATTTGTTCCTCCTCCTTTTATTTGATGAAATTATTATAAATAATTTCCTGTATTTCCCACAATGGACAAAACATTTTTATTTAGTGTACATTTCTACACACAGCGGATAATGATCCGACAGGTAAACTCCGTCATGACAGTCCGTCCATTTTTCTATTCCACAGCTGCATAGCTTATCTTCTGCAAAGATATAGTCAATTTTTTCAGGCTGGGCAAGCTTCCCATAATCATGAAAAGTCCCCCCTGCCAGTGCTGCCATATCCCGGAGTCCCGGGTATTCTTTCATGGTCTGCATCTCCTGGGAATCCGGAAAGGCATTAAAATCTCCCGCCAGAATAACCGGGATATCGGGAAAGCCTTTCTCCTCCCTTAACTTCTGTAAGATCTGGCGCAGTCCCAGTGTCCGTGCCAGGGTTCCTTCATGGTCCAGATGTACATTTATAATCCGGAACAGTTCTCTTGTCTGGAGATTCTGAAGCACTGCCTCTGTACATGCCCGGGGGCAGATGCTCTGCTGGGGATAGCGGCTTCCAGGCTGTGACGGTGTCTTGGAAAGCCAGAAAGTTTCCATGGAGATCAGATTATACTTTCCCTTCTGGTACGCAATGGTGGTCTGTTCATCTTCCAAAGTGCTGCTTCGCCCGCACCCGATCAGGTAATAATCTGTCAGGTTTTCTTTTAACCAGAGGGCAACATGGGGCAATACCTCCTGAAAACAGATTACATGGGGCTGCTCCTGGGCTATTTTCTTTAAAATCAACGGCTTTCTGGCAGAAAAACAATTTATGCCATCCTGATTGTAATCACATCTTATATTAAATGCAGCCAATTTAATCATCCTTCATCCCTCACCCTTTCCGGTTTGTGCTGAGGCGGATTTTTTACAACGCTTTCGTCTTCCTGGCATACGTAGGTTTCAAATCCATCAAGATCATCTTCCCGAAGAATAAAGATTCTTGCCCCTCTTTGCAGTCCCTCTTTCCCATAGCCTCCGTAGCCGCTTGCCCTTCCGTAGCCCAGAACAATGCCATACATCTTTCCCCAGAAGTCGTTAGCATGGTCATGACCTGCAAACAGCCCCCTGGTATGCCCTTCCTCCAGCATTGCCGTAAAAAATCCAGAATTGATACGCGGGCAGCCAATGCCCTCATTTTTCTCTCCATAGCAGACTTCCATATCCCATAATTCATGAAACTCTGGTATTGCCATATGTAAAAAGGTGAGTGCCGAAAATGCTTCGCCCGGATTATTTCGTTCATACTCTTTCATCATTTCCTGGTACCAGCTTATTTGTTTTTTCCCCAGATAAGCATAATCCCCAACCTGGGGCATTGGGTTATAATCTCCGGAATCCAGACCGCAGATCAGCCAGCGCAGCTTTCCTTCTTTGCTGCAGACCTCGAGCATATGATTTCCGGTTCCTTCAATTCCGTTCCCTCCATCGTATGCCAGACAGCCAGGCAGTTTTCTCACTTCTTCAAACAATTCTTCATGGCTGCTGTTAAACTCCACGTCGTGATTTCCAAATACAAAAGTCCATGGTATTCCGGACTGGATAAATGGCGCCAGTGCCTTTGGAAGATACTTAAGGTTTTGTTCTCCGTATACCGTATCTCCGGTAGTAATTATTAAATCCGGGCGTTCCATGGCAATCAGCCTGCCCATCATTTCCGTCGTTCTTGCATCGTCGGCATCATCATTGGTATAATGGATATCCGTAAACTGCATTACCTTAAAAGTCCCGTCATTTCTGAAATATAATCTGTTATTCATATCCACTGTCCTTTCTTTTTTAACTTATGCTTATGTGAAGTATTGGTAACATACATAATTCCTATATAGCTTATCCATTTTATGGATTTTCTGCAATAGATAGAAATTAAGAAATCAGTGGAAATTTCTACAATAAAAAAACAGATGCCCGGAAGCATCTGCTTTTTATATTTTTGATATTTTACTAGAGCGTGTCTGAAAAATTGCTTTCTGGCAGCTGTGCGTCACACTTTGTGGGAGATTTGTCCCGGATGAAGGGCGACAAGCGTACTACGTAACCTGAATTCGGGGCAAATATAC
>JAGZJZ010000056.1 GCA_018365455.1 Clostridiales bacterium | reverse complement strand
TGTGACAACAGGTTGTCGGATTGGAGAAGTGCTTGGGCTGAAATGGGAAGATTGTGACTTTGAAAAAAGAGAAATTACAATCAATAAGACAATTCATTACTCCAAGGCTTCTAGTCCCGTCGAGGGTTCAAAGTTTTTCTACACAACTGCCAAAACCATATCAAGCAATCGTGTTATTCCTATGACAGATGAAGTGTATGAGATTTTGCAAAATCAGAAGATAAAGCAGACAGAACAGAAGATGTGGAAACGTTCAATATGGAAACAGCACAAAGAATTTCAAAATTTAGTATTTACTTGTTCAGACGGTTCGCCAGTATACTATTATAACGTCAATAGTGCAATCAAAGACTATGTGGCAAAAATCAATGTAATAGAGATTGAACTGGCAAAGGAAGAAAAGAGAGAGCCGAAGATATTTGAACTATTTACCTGTCACACTCTACGACATACATACGCTACAAGGTGCTATGAAAATGGAGTAGACCAACAGGTAGTGCAGAAACTCTTAGGTCACTCCACATTGGCAATGACAACTGATTTATACACGCATGTTTCAGAAGAAAAGAAAAAAGAAGAAGTAGCCGAACTGAAAATATTGGCTTAAAATTGGAGTAAAAATGGAGTAAATCAGAAGATAGATAGCGAAAAACAGCGTAAAATCAACATTTTCGAGTAGATATAAATATTGTGCAGAAATAATAGGTATTTGACAGTCATAGGGAACTATGGCTGTCATTTTTTTGTAATCATCTTAGACAATAAACTTACTTGTGATGGAAAATTGATATAAAAGTGTTGTAAAATTGATACTCAGCATTTATAATGGAAGTCATGTATCTAAATATATGATACAGATATATCATAATTCACCAGGTATAGTAATAAATAGTCATTTTACAGAAAAAGGAGGTATATAAAATGAAAAGAAAACAGATGAAAATATTTGTGATTTTTATGATTTTTTGCATGATGCCGCTTACAGTTATGGCAAAACCAAAAAATCCAGATATAAAAAGAATTTGGTGGAAAAATAATAAAAATGAAGAAAAACACCAGAAGAAGAAAGATGGTTGGGTAACTAAGAAAGGGAAAAAATATTATCTGGTAAAAGGTAAGCCCCTAATTGGATTGCAAAATATAGATCAGACGTTATGGTATTTCAAAAAAAACGGTGCACTTTATAAAGGGAATACTGGATGGAGATATACGAAACCTAACAAAAAAGGGTATAGATTTTATGTTCAGAGTAATGGACAAGTTTATGTCGGATTAAAGAAAATAGGGAAGAATCTTTATTATTTCGACAAAAAAGGGAAATGCATGGTTGGAAAATACCGGGTGAATGGAAAAACATATCGGTTTGATGACAATGGAAAGTCTGTCTCTTATTGGAAGAATGCAGGTGATTCTTGGTATTTTGTCTCTTCAAACGGTAAAAAAACTTCTTATTCGGTAACCGGAAATAAAAATCACATTGATGCAGAAAATATAACAAATTCCATTTTGGATTCATTGAATTTAGAAAATGTTGAGAATCTTATGGTTGTAGCGCATCCGGATGATGAAATTCTTTGGGGCGGAGAAGGTTTAGTGAGAGAAAACTATCTAGTAGTATGCATGACAAATGCATCCACACAAAAGTATGGAATATCCAGAAAAATGGAATTCAATCGGTCAATGGAGATAACAGGTGGAAAGAGTATTATCATGCATTATCCTGATTATACCGAAGGAACTCGCAGCGTAGATGATTGGAGTGGATGTTATGATGTAATGATTAAAGATATCAGAACTTTGATTTCTTATAAACATTGGAAAAAAATTGTTACGCATAATCCAGCTGGTGAATATGGGCATAAACAGCATAGGATGACTAGCAATCTTGTTACCGGGGTATGTTCTAATAATGCAAATATGAACAGACTAATCTACTTTGGTAAATATTATAAGAAAAATGAAATAAAAGCATATACCAATATCTTACATAAAGTGAATGGGATAGATCTGAAAAAAATGAGACAGGCTGCTTCCAGTTATACTTCCCAGCGCCGTGTCGTAAACAAAATGGGACATATGATGAAGTATGAAACGTGGATACCTGCAATCAAATGGTAAAAAATGCTTATTAAATGCCTATCACATACCGGACGACACTGCATTCGCCTAGAATAAACATAGTTGAAATTGCCATGTACCACACCTATGCATGAATATAACTAATTTTACAATTATATGCACGAAACTGTTGACAACCTATAAATTTAGTGTTAAATTTGAGTAAGTAGGAAAGCAGTTGAAGGCAACTTTTGAATCTGTCTTTCTTTTTTTACGAATTATTTTACATTTTATTTAGGAGGATTTTGAAATGAAAAAGATGATTGTAACTGCACTTGCTGCATCCCTTGTTTTATCACTTGCAGGATGTGGAAGCAAAGGAGCAGAAACGGAAAAAACAACAGCGGCAGCTGGCGAAACAAAAGAAGCAGGAGCAGAGGCAGCAGGTACAGAAGCAGCTGGCGGTACATTAGTAATGGCTACCAATGCAGAGTTTCCTCCATACGAATACCGCGAAGGAGATAACGTAGTTGGTATTGATGTGGAAATTGGTGAAGCGATTGCAAAAAGTATGGGAATGGAATTAAAAGTGGAAGATATGGCATTTGATTCAATAATTGTTGCAGTAGATGCAGGAAAAGCCGATGTTGGGCTTGCAGGACTTACCGTAACCGAGGATCGTCTCATGAATGTTAATTTCTCTGATCCATATACAACAGCTACGCAGGTAGTTATTGTAAAAGAAGACAGTCCGATTACTTCCCCCAATGACCTGGAGGGTAAGAAAATCGGTGTTCAGCTTGGTACAACCGGCGATAAGTATGCAGGGGATATCAAGGATGCTACAGTAGAAAGATATAACAAAGGTTTCGAAGCAGTACAGGCAATGACCCAGGGAAAAATTGATGCGGTTATCATTGACCGTGAGCCGGCAAAAGTATTTGTTGAGCAGAACGAAGGCATCAAAATGTTAGACGAAGCATATACAGAAGAAGAATATGCAATTGCAATTAAGAAAGATAATGAAGAATTATTGAAAAAAGTTAACACAGCACTGGCAGATCTGAAATCCTCTGGAGAACTTCAGAAGATCCTGGATAAATACATTAAGGCACAATAAAACAAAGGAAGATTAGTTATGGCGGAAAAATTTTATCAAAATTTTATTAAAGATGACCGTTGGAAATACCTTACAGACGGATTGTTAACGACTCTTGAAATTACTTTATTTGCAGTACTGATCGGTATTTTATTGGGATTCCTGGTTGCTGTAATACGTTCGACTTATGAAAAGACAGGAAAACTGAAGATCTTAAATTTCATCTGTAATGTATACCTGACCATTATCCGTGGAACGCCTGTTGTAGTACAGTTATTAATTACGTATTTTGTTATTTTTGCTGCTTTTGATATTAACAAGGTATTGGTTGCCATCCTTGCTTTTGGTATTAATTCAGGTGCGTATGTAGCGGAGATCATCCGTGGAGGAATTCTGTCTATTGATAACGGACAGTTTGAAGCAGGTCGAAGCTTGGGATTTAATTATCCCCAGACTATGGTCTATATCATCTTGCCGCAGGTATTTAAAAATGTTCTTCCGGCTCTGGCAAATGAATTTATTGTATTATTAAAGGAAACATCGGTAGCTGGTTATATTGCATTGCAGGATTTAACAAAAGGCGGAGATATTATCCGCAGCCAGACCTATTCTGCGACCATGCCTCTTTTAGCGGTGGCTGCAATTTATTTAGTTTTGGTTATGATATTTACTTATCTGGTAAAATGTCTGGAAAGGAGGCTGCGCAACAGTGAGCGATAGAGGAGAAGTTTTAATTCGAGTTCAGAATCTTACAAAAGCCTTCGGTGATTTTAAGGCATTAAATGATGTATCCACAGATATCCGATCCGGTGAAGTGGTCTTTGTAGTAGGTCCGTCCGGTTCCGGCAAAAGTACTTTTCTGCGTTGTCTGAACCGATTGGAGGAACCGTCTTCCGGGCATATTTTGTTTGAAGGTGTAGATATCCTGGATCCCAAAACAGATATAAACGTGCATCGTCAGAAAATGGGTATGGTGTTCCAGCACTTTAATCTTTTTCCGCATATGACAATTTTAAAGAATATGACAATTGCGCCAATGAAGCTTCAGAAGAAGACTCAGGAAGAAGCCGAAAAGGAAGCAATGAAGCTGTTAGAAAAAGTCGGGCTTGCTGACAGGGCAAACGCTTATCCAAGCCAGTTATCAGGTGGTCAGAAACAGCGTATTGCAATCGTCCGTTCTCTGTGCATGAGGCCGGATGTAATGCTGTTTGACGAACCAACTTCTGCACTTGATCCGGAAATGGTTGGCGAGGTACTGAACGTTATGGCTGATCTGGCAAGAGAAAATATGACCATGGTAGTGGTAACACACGAAATGGGATTTGCAAAAGAAGTTGCCGACCGTATATTATTAATGGCAGATGGACAGATCATAGAAGAAAATAATCCGAAGGATTTCTTTGGTAATCCAAAGAGTGAGAGACTGAAGAGCTTTTTGAGTAAAGTATTATAGTAAGCTATACAATAATCAATGTAAATAAAAGTTATTGCGTTGCCAATATGGGTAATGCGATAACTTTTTTTATTCCCACGGGCAACGAGCCAAACGGATAAGCCTGCACATTAAATTGGCAGCTACTGCGAAGGTGGCTGTGCACCAAGGCGCATGTTTAGCACGTATCTAAGCAGAGCGTAGACCAAACCCGTCGGATTGCTGCAGAGTATTTGACGCGATTAACTCCAAAATATGCACGTTTATTCCAATATAGAAATATTTAACAATGATATAATAGAAAGGATATAGTATGATAACCATATGTGGTTTTAAGAGATGATTGCCATGATTTAAGATACTTAATTGATCTAAACAGAGGTAAAGGAGAGACATATGAAGAAGCGGTTTTCAGGAATTATCATGGGAATGAAACGGATCTTTGAGAATCTGAGTATTTGCAGCAAATTTATATCAGTCTGTGTTCCTATAATTATTGTATTGGTTGTTTCGATTCTGATTGCATCAAATTCGGTTTTGTATAGATCGAATATTGAAAAGGCAGAGGAAATTGCCAGGGATGAGTGTGAGATTATGAATGTCCGGCTGGAGTCTATGAAAGAAAATGTGATTACCTGTTCCAACATGCTGGCGCAGGATATTAACCGTGTATACAGCGAAACCAATATAACGAATATTGATAATATTTCATTTATATCCATTAAAAACAATATCTATACGGCACTGGATTATGACAGACGGTGTTTTTCAGATATAGAATCTATATTATTTGTCGATACCAAGCGTAACATTTCTTCCGTGGGAATAAAACAGGCACCGGACTATGAGCGTTTGGAGAAGGACTTTATTTCGGCTATTCCGAAAAAAGGACTTGCGAAGTGCGTTCAGTTTCCCATGGAGAAAAGGGATTATTTAAATGATCAGGAGCCGGTTCTCACTTTTGGAAAACGGATTATCAATATGCAAACAGGAAAGATACTGGGATATATTCTGCTTAATATAAATGAAAGCCGAATCTCAGCTATTTTTCCGGAAAAAGAAGGGGAAGTACTGGGAAGGGAATACTTTCTGAGCAGCAACACCGGGCAGGTAGTTTCTTCTATGCGCAAGGATCAGCTTCTGAAAAATGTATCGGATGGTAAACTGAGGTCTTATCTTCAGGAACCGGAAGACGGAAGTGAGAATCTGGGAATCGGAAAAAAACAATATCTGGTAACAAAAAAATGGATTAAAAGCCTGGAGTGGAATCTGGTGAGTCAGATTTCAATAGAGGATATGACAAGAGATGTGCGTACCACTACAGGAATAACTATTGCCCTTGGTATTAGTGGTATAGTCGCAGCTGTATTATTGATTTTCATCTTATCAAAATTGATAACCAGACCAATATATGCCCTGACTAAGGCAGCAGGAGAGATACAGAACGGTGATTTTTCCATCTCCTGCCCAGCGGATACAAAAGATGAAGTTGGTGTTTTGTCAACGGCGTTCAATACCATGACCGGTAAGATAGCGGGCCTGTTGGTACAGGTAAAAGCGGAGCAGAAGAGGAAGCGGGAATATGAACTGGCACTGATTCAGGCTCAGATAAAGCCGCATTTTCTCTATAATACCCTGGATCTGATTTATATATTCTGTGAATGCAATATGGCATCAAAAGGGGCTAAACTAACGAAATCTCTGGCGGATTATTACCGCACATCCTTAAGCAGCGGCAAGGAAATAATAACCATAAAGGATGAAATTAAAAATATAGAAAACTATCTATTTATTCAGAGAGAAAGGTATTGTGACCTGATTGATTTTCAGGTCTATTGTGATCCTAAGATTGAAGATTATACTATTTTAAAAATGACTCTTCAGCCATTAGTGGAAAATGCAATCTATCATGGACTGAAAGAAAAGGGTATAAAAGGAACAATCCGCATCGAAGGCAGACTGGAAGAAAGTGCAGCTGTAATAGTAGTGGAAGATGACGGGGCAGGAATGACACATGACCGGATTCGGCAGGTACTGGCTCAGGATGAACCAGAGCATAAACGTCATTTTGGGCTTCGAAGCGTAGATAAACGAATTAAATTATACTTTGGGGAAAGTTATGGAATTCATATCGACAGTGTGGTAAATAAGGGAACTAAGGTAGTTGTATATATCCCTAAGACAAGTCAGGAGACGCCTGATACAGATCAAGTTTGATACATCTGGAACGCACGTCTGTCAGAAAGCAATTTCCGGACAAGCCATAAGAGAACGGAGGAAGATTATGTTAAAGGTATTAATTGCAGATGATGAACCGCACTTTAGAATTTATATGGAACATGTACTGGATTGGGAAGGTCTGGGATTTAAGATCTGCGGTATATGTAAAAATGGTGAAGAAGCGCTGCAGAAGGTGAAGGATACTGCCCCGGATATTGTGCTGTTAGATATTAATATGCCAGGGATGAATGGAATTACTTTGGCGGAGCATTGTAAACAAATGAACCCTGATTTATATATTGTATTTATCACGGGCTATTCTGAATTTGAGTATGCCAGAAAAGCAGTGCAGATAGGTGTGGATGAATACCTGCTGAAACCATTCTCCAGAGAAGAACTAACAAATATTGTTTATAAGCTGAAACTAAAAATATGGAAGCGCAATGAACAAAAGCATCTGCAGCGGGCAGATCTGCAAATAGTACGGGAAGAACTTTTGCGCAGATGGGTAGGCGGAATTTCCCAACTGAAAATAGAAGAATTTAAAAGGAGTCTTGAGAGAATTGACATCAGATTTCCAGGAAGATTCTATCTGGTAAGCGTTTTGGAAATCGATGATATTTCCGGAATGTGGAAAAACCAGGAGGACGTAGAGCTTTGGAAGTTTGGAATCGGGAATATTGCTCAGGAAGTTCTGGGAGAAATTACACAGGCTGAAATTACCCATCTGATATTCAATGGTATGGAGGATCGTGTAATATCTATTTTAAATTATGATCATAAGCTGGAACGAATTACAGATATAAAAAAATATTATGAACAAGTCAGTAGCCTGATCAGCCAGCATCTGGGATTTACGATTTCAATTGGAATTGGAAATCCGGTGACGGACATGACAGAGGTATCAAAATCCTATCGAAAGGCTCTTGCAGCGCTGGAAGAGAAATTTCTTTTGGGGGGCAGTCGTGTCATCTGTTATGAAGAAGTGGATAAAGTGGACAGTGAAGCAACTTTTTACAGATTGGATTTAAATGATCAGCTGCTGGCATGTCTGCGGAAACAGCAGAGAGAAGAGATTCATCAGATTCTGAAAGAAACCCATCAGAATATCGTTGCAAAGCATCTGCCTACTGACTATGCGTATATGATGATCAGCGGTATGATGTCAATTTGTCTGTCTTATATTACAGAAATGAATGGGAATATCAGTGATATTTTTGGCGGGGGATTTTCGCCGTATTCAGAATTGTATAAAAAGACATCCTTAAACGAGTGTCTGGCATTTTTACAGGATGTATTTGGAAAAACCATGGATGCGTTTCAATCTAATTATTCAAAGCGTGGTGCGGAGATTATTTCTATGGTGGAGGAATATATTGCCGAGAATTACAGTGATTGTGAATTAACGGTAGAAAAGATTGCGGAAGGTGTATATCTGGACAGCAGTTATCTCCGCAGAATAGTTTCCAGGCAGCTTGGATGTACGATTTCAGACTTACTCACTAATGTGCGGATGAAAGAGGCGAAAAAGTTAATGGAAGAGGCGGAAATGACGGTTACCATGGTCTCGGAAAAAGTAGGATACAGCGAGCCGGGATATTTTAGTAAATGTTTCAAAAAATATTATGGGGTATCTCCAAAAAAATTCATTTGTCCTGTTTTTTACCAATGAAGGCACGGAGAGTCATTTCGGAGCTGGTCCCGAAGATGCTACAATACAGTTACAAAAAGAAATGAAATTGGAGGATAAGAAAATGAAGTTTAAGAAAGTAATCAGTACAGCACTTGCATCCGTTATGATTTTTTCCCTTGCGGGATGTGCCGGAGAATCGAAGGAGACAGGGAAGACAACAAATCAGAGTTCAGAAGTGGCGGCAGGAGAATCAAAGGCATCCGAAGATAATCAAAAATCAGCATCCGAAGAAGTAACTTTCCGTGTCTGTACATATTATGGAGGTGACAGTACTACATTTGCAGAGTTTGCAGCAGAGAAGATTAAAGAAAAGCTGCCTAATGTTACTCTTGAATTTGAGACGCTTCCATCCGACGGCGGACAGACGATTAAGACAAGAGCAGCTACGGGGGATCTGCCGGACATCCTGTTAGTAGATTCCGGGACAATTGATACTTTGGCTGAGAGCGGTAGCATATTGCCATTGAATGATTATGTGGAGAAATTTAACATCAAAGATTATTATACAGAAGCAATCATGGATAATTGTCTGTATTCTCCTGATGGAAATGTATATCAGTTCCCAATGGGAAGTATTTCTCCCATTCTGTGGTATTATAACAAGCAGATTTTTGCAGATCATAATGTTAAAGTTCCAGAGAATTTTGATGATTTATTGGCAGCAGTCCAGACATTTAAGGAAAAAGGCATTATTCCTATGGCAATGTTCGGAAAAGAACCATGGCCCCTTGGAGCGTTTTTTGACACCTTTGCGGTAAAAGAAAATCCGGGAGGCTGCTATGCTCTTTCCAAAGGGGAAGCAAAAGCGTCTGATGAATCCTACCAGAAAGTAATTGGCAAAATGGAACAGTTGATCCAGGCAGGAATCTTCCAGGACGGCGTTACCAATGCAGATTTTGATACGGCATCTGCCTTATTTAAAGAAGGACAGTCTGCCATGTTCTTAAACGGAAGCTGGTATACCGGAGAAGCAATTGAGGGTATGGGCGATAATGTGGATGTCATTCTTTCTTATCCTACGGCTGATGCAGGAAAAGAAAGCGAGAACCAGTACTGCATGACCGGTGGCGGAGATACCAGCGGAATGGCTGTCACAGCCAGTGCTTCCGATCCGGACCTGGCAGCAGAAGTTGCATTTTTGTTTGCTTATTACCGGGAAGTTGCTCAATATGAGCAGAAATCACTGGTTACCACACCTCTTCGCACCGAGGGGCTGACGCTGCAAAATGAACTGGATCCGATTTCTAAGAAATTATTGGATGTGATTCCGGAATTTTCTTATGAAACAAAGTTTTTACATACCCTTCCAAATACAAAGTTCGCTACCTCTTTTACAGAGGAAATGCAGAAATTCCTGGTAGGTGAAACAGTGGAAGATTTCACAGCAAATATCGATAAGAGCATTGAAAAAACAGTAAAATAGCTGATGTGGCAGGGCACAGAATATGCACCAACCATCTGTGCCCGTTATATTGCTTATATTGGAGGAGCGCTATATGAATAAAATGTTAGGAAATAAGAAGGCAGTTGCACTTTTCGCACTGCCGGCGCTGCTGGTGTTAACCATATTTGTTTTTTATCCCATATTGCAGACTGTATTTCGAAGCTTTTATGAATGGGATGGAATTAACCAGGCAGTGTTTAATGGTATTGAAAATTATAAGGAATTGTTTCAGGATGATTTGTTTTATGAATCTTTGAAGAACGGTGTTATTTTTGCAGGTATACTCATGGTATTTCAAGTAGGAGGTGCCACACTTCTGACTTTTGCCATGATGAACCGCAAAGCGAAAGGTAAACGTTTTTTCAGAACAGCATTTTTTATTCCGGTAGTATTGTCGGTAACGGTGGTATGCCAGCTGTGGTCTGCAATCTATAATCCCGAATTCGGACTGATTAACCATTTTTTTGAAATATTGGGGATCGGTTACCGGCAGGATTGGCTGTCTGATATGACACTTGCAATCTATGCCGTTACATTTGTCAATGTATGGCAGTACACTGGATATCAGTTCGCAATTATTTATGCAGGGGCTAAAGCCATTCCGGAAGATTATCTGGAGGCGGCACGGATTGACGGGGCTTCGGAATGGAAAATTAATACGAGAATCATTCTGCCATTACTTAAGGATACATACCGAATGTGCTTTGTATTTGCCATCACCGGTGGGCTAAATGCATTTGCCCATATGAATCTGTTGACAAAAGGAGGACCGGGAACTTCTACTTACACGCTGACCTATATGACTTTCCGGAATGCATTTACCGTAGGGGAGTTTGGATACGGCTGTACTTCAGCGATTATTCTGGTTCTGCAATGCCTGATTGCCACGGTTATTGTAAATAAGATATTTTCCATCAAAGAAAGCGCTACTTATTAGAAAGGAGGCATTGTGTTGAAAAAAGGAAAGACAGCCATTATTATGGCATTGTTAATTATTTTTAGTATCATCTGTATTTATCCTCTTATTTACCTGTTGTTTTATTCTTTGAAAACAAATGAAGAAATTTTCTTCTTAAATCCTTTTGGATTTCCGGCAAGCCCCCAGTTTGAAAATTATGTCAATGCAATTAACGCATTTAATATAGTGGGATTTTTTAAGAACAGTATCATTGTTTCGGTGGTTTCCATAGCGGGTGTTATGGTGCTTGCATTGCCGTTTGCCTATGCTGTTACCAGAATGAAATGGAGATTTAAAAATGCAGCATCTACATATATGACACTGGGTCTTTTTATTCCGATTCAGGTAATCATTATCCCGCTGGCGATCCTGGTGCGCCAGATGCATATGTCTAATACCTACTTTGCATTGATTGTGCCATATATCGCGTTTAATATATCATTTTCCAGTATGATACTGGCAACCTCTTTCCGTTCCATTCCAAAGGAAATGGAGGAGTCGGCATTTATGGACGGGGCCACAATTTACCGTACCTTCTTTAAAATTATTATGCCTCTGGCAAAGCCTGCAATTGCTACTGCAATTACATTTATTTTTCTGGGGGTATGGAATGAATATACCGTGGCATCTGTATTTATCAGTAATAATGCAGTAAAAACTTTGCCGGTGGGACTTGCCTCCTTTACTGGGGAACATTCCACGGACTGGGGAGCGATGGGTGCCTGCCTGGTTATGGCAAGTATTCCTACTATTATCATTTATACCATTTTCAGTGAGCAGGTAGAGAAGGCACTTACCATCGGAGGAGCCGTGAAGGGTTAGAGCGTGCCATTATATAGTACCCCGCTTTTTATATGGAAAAGGAGACAACATGAAAAATATATTACGTTATGACAGGCCCGCAGAAGCCTGGGAAAAAGGGATGGCTCTTGGAAATGGAAGACTGGGTGCCATGCTCCTTGGAGAATCAGATACGGAGCATATCTGGCTGAATGAAGATACACTCTGGTCTGGCTATCCCACAGATTATAATGATGAAAATGTATATGGGCATTTAGAGAGAGCCAGAGCCCTTATCTTTGAAAAAAAATATGAGGAAGCAGAAGAATTGATCAACCGCAAAATGGTTGG
Organism: Clostridiales bacterium; assembly: GCA_018365455.1. Classification (GTDB taxonomy): domain Bacteria; phylum Bacillota; class Clostridia; order Lachnospirales; family Lachnospiraceae; genus Robinsoniella. The sequence continues at coordinate 29,731 of JAGZJZ010000056.1, read as the reverse complement.
AATCTGGAACGAATCTTATCTTCCCATGGCCGATCTGTACCTTCATATGGATGAGCTAAAGGGAGAGAAAGAAAACTATTGCAGGGAACTGGACATCAGTACCGGGGTCAGCACGGTTAAAATATTAAAAAATGGTATCACATATGAGCGGACCGCTTTTTGTTCCTATCCCGATCAGGTGTTGGTTATCAGAATGAAAGCTACGGAGAAAATCCAGCGCTCCATAGACATTGGATTATCCAGCCAGTTGAATCACTGGATCACACAGGAACCGGATGGCATAGTTCTTATGGGCTGGTGTCCTTCCGTTGTAGAACCGGATTATTACCCTTCTCCGGATCCCGTATGCTATGAGCCCTATGAAACTACCAGAGCAATCAAATTTCAGGTACGTCTGAAAGTGATAACCAATGGAAAAATGGAGTGGAAGCAGGAGAGGCTTTTTGTCAGTGACACAGATGAAGTGTGTATCCTGGTTACCAGTGGAAATAGTTTTATTAATTATAAGGAAGAGCCCGCAGGGGAATATACCGAAAAAAATGCAGCCTGTATCAGCCGCGCTGAAAAGTGGGGATATGATGAACTGCTGGATCGGCACAGAACAGATTTTACCGGTCTGTTTAACCGGGTGGAGCTGGATCTTGGACATACGGAAAATGAAGAACTGAATATGGAGGAGCGGCAGATACGGTTCTTTGCGGGGGAAGCGGATCCGGAATTTGTAGCCACAGCTTTTCAATTTGGGCGGTATCTGATGATTTCCAGCTCCAGAGAGGGTAGCGAACCGGCTAATCTTCAGGGCATCTGGAATCATAAACTGCGTGCCCCCTGGAGTTCTAATTATACTGTGAATATTAATACACAGATGAATTATTGGCCGGTAGAGAATTGTAACCTTTCCGAATGTGCGCAGCCGCTCATTGCATTTATGAAAGACATCTCTGAAAGCGGTGAAAAGACTGCCAGCATCAATTATCACTGCAGAGGATGGGTGGCGCACCACAATGTAGATCTGTGGCGTAAAACGACTGCTGTAGGGTCCAGAAACGGAGAAGTTGATACACTGCCCTGGTCATTCTGGGTAATGTCAGGGGGCTGGCTCTGCCGCCACCTGTGGGATCACTACCTCTATACACAGGATGAGACATTTTTAAGGGAAACCGCTTTTCCTATCATGAAAGGTGCGGCACAATTTTATCTGGACTGGCTGGTGGAACATAATGGAGAATTGCTAACGATACCATCTACATCCCCGGAAAACCTGTTTCTGGATCAGGGCGGTGTATACGGAGTATCCTATGCCTGCACGCTGGATAATACGATTTTACGAGAATTGTTTGAAAATTGTATCAAAGGAAATGAAATTCTTCATGAAGAAGAAGATGTCTTTCTGGATGAGATAAAAGCTGCATTGCTTCGGATACCTCCATACAAAATAGGGAAATATGGGCAGCTTCAGGAATGGTATGAGGATTTTGAAGAAAATGATCCCCAGCACCGGCATTTATCACTCCTCTATGGTTTGTATCCATCGGATCAGATTACGGTGGAAAAAACACCGGAATTGTGTGAGGCTTGCCGTGTGACCATGAAGCGCCGTGGAGAAGAAGGTGTACCCTGGAGCAGAGCCTGGAAAGTAGGGATTTTTGCAAGACTTAAAGATGGAGAGAAGGCATATGAGGAAGTCAAGCGATTCTTACAGCCGGCAGATTCCAATGAAATTTCCTACACAGACGGCGGAGTTTACAGTAACCTGTTCTGTGCAAGGCCATTGGAGGTAGACGGAAACTTTGGATTTACAGCTGGAATTGCTGAAATGCTGGTACAGAATCACCTGGGCAGTGTAGAATTTCTCCCTGCGATTCCGAAAGAGTGGAAGGATGGTTATGTGAGAGGACTGAAAATCAGGGGAGGGCAGGAAGTAGAAATTAAATGGAAAGATGGAAAAATTGTGTAAACTGTTACGAACTGTTAAAAAATTGGTGAGAAAAAGGAGAGATAAAAATGCCAATATTGGATATGCCTCTTGAAGATTTAAAAAAATATAAAGGAAGTACGCCAAAACCGGAAGACTTTCACCATTACTGGATGCGGGCAGTAATGGAAATGGAGGAAACCGATTTCAATCCCCAGTTTGTTGAGTCAGACTTTAAAGTGCCGTATGCCAAATGTTATGATTTGTTTTTTAATGGAGTGAAAGGTGCCAGAATACATGCAAAAGTGCTGATTCCAAATACAGCAAAAGAAGAAATGCCCGGACCTGCAGTACTGACATTTCATGGGTATACAGGAAATGCAGGTGACTGGATGACGAAACTGCCCTATGTTGGTGTAGGTTATTTGGTTGCGGCACTGGATTGCAGGGGGCAGGGAGGAATCTCGGAAGATGTGGGAGGCATAAAGGGAAATACCATGCACGGACACATTATCCGCGGTGTAGACGGAGATCCGGATAATATGCTGATGCGAAATATTTTTTTGGATACGGCGAGCCTGGCACGGATTATAATGGATTTGCCCATTGTAGATGAAAACAGAGTAGGTACCTATGGGGTATCTCAGGGAGGCGGGCTTTCCCTAGCTTGTGCAGCATTAGAACCACGGATTGCCAGAACGGCGGTGCAGTATCCATTTTTGTCAGATTACAAAAGGGTTTGGGAAATGGATCTGGCAAAAGATGCCTATGAAGAACTGCAGACCTATTTTCGTTTCTTTGATCCGCTGCATGAGAGAGAAGAAGAACTATTTAAAAGACTGGGATATGTGGATATTCAGCATCTTGCGCCACAGATTAAAGGAAAGGTACAGATGGCGGTTACATTAATGGATAACATCTGTCCTCCCTCCACCCAATTTGCAGTTTATAATAAGATATGTTCCGAAAAGGAAGTTTATGTGTTTCCTGATTTTGGGCACGATATTCTGCCTGGGCAGGATGACAGGATGTTTCAGTTTTTGATGGACCTGTAAAAACTGTCATCTGCACAGATCAAGTAATTTTCAGACACCTAAACAGTGGGATACAAATTAAGAAATCTGTTGGATGCCCGAAATATTGGAATCAATCAACATAGAATAATTTGTATGGTAAATCACAAATCCCGGTTTCCCGCCATTGGTTTTCTTAACGTGTTTCTTTTCCACATAATCAATTTCAACTTTTTCTGCACTGCGGTTTTTGGAATAATATGCAGCCAGCCGTGCAGCTTCTTCAAAAGTGCGGTCCGGGAGTTCTTCGTTGTTTGCCTTTACGATTACATGAGATCCTGGCGCCCCCTTGGCATGGAACCACCAGTCATTTCCGGTAGCTATTTTAAAAGTAAGTTCGTCATTCTGGAAATTGTTTTTACCAACGTACATGTGATAACCGTCACTTGACAGGTAGTGAAACGGCTTTGAAGTAATCTTAACTTTTTTACCGGTATATTTTCGTTTGATATAGCCGTAATCCATCAGTTCTTCTTTTACCTGAACCAGATCTTCTTCCGATAACGCAATATCCAGAGAGGTACTGATGGATTCCAGATGTTTGATTTCATCCTGGGTCTCTTCAATGAGATCCGTGAGTGCTTCAAAGGTACGCTTTAACTTGTTGTATTTATCAAAATTCTTTTTTGCGTTTTCCTGTGGTGTCAGGGTCGGATCCATAGGAATCGTTATCATTTCGTTGGTATAGTAATTGAGAGCCTCTAATTTCTTTGCTCCTGGTTCCAGGTTATATCCATAGGTGTTAATCAGTTCCCCATATACCTTATGTTTATCACGCTTTTCGGTATCCTTAAGTTGTTTCAGCTGCAGATCGTATTTTTTTCGGTTACGCTCCAGGGCAGTCTGCACAATTCTTCGGAGATCGGAAGATTTTTGTCGGATACGGGTTATGGTATTCTTAACGGCATAGTAATTTTCCAGCACTTCTGAGATCGTGGGATATTTTGCAGTAGTCTTGTCCTGGTATTGGGTCAGCTGAATACTGGAAAAGTCCACAGGCTCTTCACCCTGGAAAATAATATTGGGGGTGAAAGTACCATTTTTAACATCCTCCATAATAAAGGAGAAAATACGATATAAGTGGGTTAATTCCAGCTCACTGAAGCTATTCGCGCTCTGGGCAGATTCCAGGGATGCACGATGGCATATTTCTTCTGCCGTAAGGGGGCTGATGCCTGTGAAAGTAGTATAGAGTGCTTTTGCCAGCGCCATTGGCTTTGCGGTTACCTCTGTTACGAAGGTTTCCGCAGAAACCTCCAGCGGATTCCATTTATGCTGGGTCTCCGGGATAAAGTAAGTGCGCCCCGGCAGTACTTCACGGACAGAGCTCATCTGCAGGGAAACGTGTTTGATACTGTCGATAATCATACCTTCTTCGTTGCAGAAAATGATATTGCTGTGTTTTCCCATGATTTCCACAACAAGGGTTTTCCTGCACACATCACCCAGCTCATTTAAATGTTCTATTTCAAAATTAATGATACGTTCCAGACCCGGCTGCCAGACCCGCAGTATCTTGCCGCTGCCGATGTGTTTTCGAAGCAGCATGCAGAAATTCGGTGCAGTCATAGGACTTGGCTTATTTATCTGAGTGAGGTAAATAAGGGGCAGACTGGCACCTGCCGATATCAGCAGGCGGTATTGGTTTTTTTGATTCTTTATGGTAAGCATCAGCTCGTCATTTTCCGGCTGGGCAATTTTGTTGATTTTACCGCCGCATATGGTGTCATTTAGTTCCTGAACCATATTGGCAATTACAATTCCATCTAAAGCCATGTTTGTCATCCTCCTGTTGTGATACATGTTTGTTACTGTTTACTCCGTGACCAGTAACTGCATAAATCCATTTAAAATCGCCTTTGGCGATAGGATTTATGCACTCCTGAATCACTTTCTCACGCACAGTGCAGTAAATGCACAGTACTGCCTGAATTGTAACACATGTTTTCATATATGTTATAACAGTATAGCAGAAACCATGGTGAAAATCCAGAGAAATTGATACCTGAGCGTGTTTGGATTTGCCGCCACTTTATTGGCTCCGACACCGTGCAGCCAAGTGCACGGCACGGTCTGAACAGTAACTAAAAATTTACTGCTGAAACCTTCTTTATAAAATAACGCTTCTCATCCCTGCGTGAAAGCGCTATAATAAGTCTTAAAATAACTATTTAAGAACAGACCCCATGAACGAGGAGACACATGCAGATATGCAGATAAACAGATTATTCGAAATCGTATATTTATTATTGGAGAAACAAGGAACTACAGCGCGGGAACTGTCGGAGCATTTTGAAGTTTCGGTCAGGACAGTTTACCGGGATATTGATACTCTTTGTCAGGCAGGAATCCCGATTTACACCAATAAAGGCAGAGGCGGCGGGATTCATCTGATGGATAATTTTATTCTTGACAAATCTGTTTTGTCCGATATGGAACGTCAGGAGATTCTCTGGGGGCTTCAGGGACTGAATGCAGTTAAGGCAGCTGATAATGATGAAATACTATCCAGAATGCGGTCGCTGTTCGGAGCACACAAAACAGATTGGGTACAGGTGGACTTTTCAGACTGGACCGATGAACGGCAGAAGGTCTTTGCAGATATTAAAGAAGGAATTATTTTAAAAAAAGTAATCGTTATAGATTATTATAATTCTGCAGGCGTAAAATCATCCAGGCAGGTTGAACCGCTGCAGCTTTGGTTCAAAGATAAAAGCTGGTATCTGAAAGGATTCTGCAGAAAAGCGGGAGAAATGCGTTTGTTTCGGATTACCCGGATGAAGCAGGTTAAGGTATTGGACGAAACCTTTGACCGTGTGCTTCCGGCACAGGAGTCCAAAGAGAAAAAAGGATACCGGGATAAGAGTTATATGGTAGAAATTACACTGCATATAGATGCATCCTGTGCCTATCGGGTGTATGATGAGTTCGAGGAGTCTCAGATTCAGATTCAGGAGGACGGCAGTTTCCTTGCCAAATTAAAATGTCCGGAAAATGAATGGGTATATGGCTATATCCTCTCCTACGGACCCTTAGTCCAAGTGACTGCCCCTGAGCATGTGAAAAAGCAGGTGCGGGAAAGGCTTGCAAAAACTTTAGAATTTTATTCCCGCGGGCAATGAGCCAAACGGACACGCTGGCGCGTCCATTTGACTTTGAATAATTGTTTTAATATGACATGCAGTTGTCAGGTTATACCTGTTATACTCTTTTTAACCGGTGAGAAATGATACCGTCAGAAAAATAGAGAATAAGAGAGGTAATAACCATGGACTATGAAATCGTTTATTTAGAAGAGAAAAGAGCTGCAGGATTAAAAACCAGAACAAACAATGCAAGCCCGGATATGGGCGCAGAGATAGGAGAACTTTGGAAGCGTTTTTTTGAAGAGGGTATCTTTTTTCAGATGCCGGGAAAAGTGAATGATAAAAGTATCGGATTATATACAAACTACGCCGGAAACCATATGGATGACTATGACATGTATGTCTGCTGTGAGGTGGACACATCGGTGCAAATACCCGAAAATCTGGAAACGACGATCATTCCCAAAGGAAATTATGCCAAGTTCATTGTAAAGGGAAATATGGTAACTGCAGTTCAGGAATTCTGGATGAAACTCTGGAGTATGGACTTAAAGAGAACCTATGTGGCAGATTTTGAGGAATATCAGCCGGGAGGCGATATGGACAATGCTGAAATTCATATGTATATTGGAATTGAGTAGCATAATCCTGGACAGTAGATCTAATCATGCTGTCCGGCACTGGAAATAAAAGGGCTGTTTTTCAAAGAAAATCCCTCTGTCAGCAGCAATGTCATTCTTATTTAAATGACCTTGCTGTCAGCAGGTGGGATTTTTTTGTAACAGTTGTTATTTCATTCTAGCCGGGATTTTGCTGTTGACTACACATTTGATATGTTTTATAATGTTTTTAATGTGGCGGCATGTGCCACAAAACTAAAAAAAGAGAGCGAATGAAGATGATTAAGAGCATGACAGGCTTTGGCAGGTGTGAAAACCTCCAGGGCAGCAGAAAATTTACAGTAGAAATGAAGGCAGTGAATCATCGTTACTTCGACGTGAATATCAAGATGCCCAAGAAGCTGAGTTTTTTTGAGTCAGCGATCAGAGGGATGCTTAAGAATTATATTCAGCGGGGGAAAGTAGACGTTTTCATTACATATGAAGATTTTACCGAAGAGAACTATTCGTTAAAGTATAATGAAAATATTGCAGGGGAATACATTCGTTATTACAAACAGATGGCGGAGACATTTGGCCTGGAAAATGATATCAGGACTTCAACACTTGGAAGATGCCCGGAAGTATTTACAATGGAAGAAACGGCAGCAGACGAGAAAGAAATCTGGGCAGTGCTGGAAGCAGCTTTGGAAGGAGCCAGCAAACAGCTTGTGGATGCCAGAGTAAAAGAGGGTGACGCGTTAAAGGCAGATCTCTTTCATAAACTGGACAGTATGCTTGCAGATGTGGCCTCCGTAGAAGAACGTTTCCCTCAGATTATGGCAGCTTACCGTGATAAACTCAGTGAGAAGGTAAAAGAACTGTTAGGGGATTCCCAGATTGAAGAGGGAAGGATTGCGGCAGAAGTAGTATTGTTTGCCGATAAGATCTGTACGGATGAGGAAACAGTCCGGTTAAGAAGCCATATTGAGAATATGAAATCCTGTCTTACAGAAGGCGGCAGTGTAGGCAGAAAGCTGGATTTTATTGCACAGGAAATGAACCGTGAGGCAAACACAATTTTATCTAAGGCAAATGACCTGGAGACTTCCAATACGGCTATTAATTTGAAGACAGAGATTGAGAAGGTCCGGGAGCAGATTCAAAATATTGAATAAGGTGGGAAAATAATTTGGCGAGATTAATTAATATCGGCTTTGGTAATGTGGTGAATACAGGCAAAGTCATAGCAGTCGTAAGTCCGGAGGCGGCACCGATTAAAAGAATGGTCCAAAATGCAAGGCAGACCGGAAAAGCAGTGGATGCTACCCAGGGAAGAAAGACCAAATCCGTAATTGTAACCGTGGATGATTTTATTGTATTATCAGCGTTACAGCCAGATACAATTGCAAAAAGATTTTCACTCAATATAGAAGATAAGCCAAAGGATGAAGAAGATGAATAGAAAAGGAATTTTAATTGTTTTATCCGGATTTTCCGGAGCAGGGAAAGGCACTTTGGTAAAGGCATTATTAAGTAAATATCATAATTATGCCCTGTCCATTTCAGCCACAACAAGAAATCCCAGGCCGGGAGAAGAAGATGGCCGGGAATATTTTTTTAAAACAGTGGAAGAATTTAAAGAAATGATTGCAGAAAATGCGTTAATTGAATACGCCCAGTATGTTCAGAACTATTATGGCACTCCAAAAGCATATGTGCAGGAGAAGCTGAATGAAGGCAAAGACGTTATTTTAGAAATTGAAATCCAGGGAGCTCTTAAGGTAAAAGAACAATTTCCGGATACACTGCTGTTATTTGTAACGCCTCCAAATGCCCAGACGTTAGAAGAGCGCTTAACCGGACGGGGAACGGAGACGGCAGATGTAATTCGTGACAGGCTGAGCCGCGCCAGCGAAGAGGCACAGGGTATGGAAAAGTACGATTACCTGGTAGTCAATGATAAGCTGGAAGATTGTGTGGAAGAAATGCATGGAATCATTCAGAGCGAACATTTTAAGGCATCAAGAAATAATGAATTTATAAATACCATAAAAAAAGATTTAACGCGTTTTGCCAGATAATATTTCAGGCAGACCCATTTTGAAAGGAGAAATTATATGTTACATCCATCTTACACAGATTTAATGAAAGTTGTAAACAGTGAAGTAGAAGAAGGGGATACACCGGTTGTAAACAGCCGCTACTCCATCGTACTTGCAACTGCAAAGCGAGCAAGACAGTTAATCGGAGGAGCAGAAGCGCTTGTGTATGACAATGGCAAAAAGCCGTTATCCGTTGCGGTAGAAGAGTTAAATAAAGCTAAGATCAAGATTTTGAGCGAAGATGAGACACCGGAAGATGAATTAGAAGTTCAGGCTCAGACAGAAGAATAAAATAACATTTACCTGATAAACAAAAAAGGATGTTTCGCTGTAGTGCCATTTTGACAGGCCTTGCAGTGAAACATCCTTTTTGACCCTCGCGGCAGTCGCCAAATGGATCCGCCAACGGATCCGCATGGCGACTGCCCGCGGGAATAATCAATGTGATTAAAATATCTTGGTGGTCCACTGGGTACAGTCCCAAACCTCCGTAACCACATCCTGATAAAATTCCGGTTCATGGCAGATCAGAAGAATACTTCCCTTATACTCTTTCAAAGCCCGCTTTAATTCTTCTTTCGCATCCACGTCCAGATGGTTGGTAGGCTCGTCAAGGAGCAGAATATTTGTTTCACGGTTTATCAATTTACAAAGGCGGACCTTTGCCTGCTCTCCACCGCTCAGAACCCTTACCTGGCTTTCAATATGTTTTGTGGTCAGCCCGCATTTTGCCAGAGCGCTGCGGACTTGGTACTGGGTCAGTGAGGGATAGTCTTTCCAGATCTCTTCAATACAGGTAGTGGTGTTTCCAGGAGCCATTTCCTGCTCAAAATAACCGATATAAAGATAATCACCCAGTTGTACGGAACCTTCCAGAGAAGGAATCTGCCCCAGAATACTTTTTAAGAGAGTAGTTTTACCAATTCCGTTCGCTCCAATCAGCGCAATTTTCTGTCCCCGTTCCATCGCCAGGTTCAGAGGTCTGGACAGAGGTTCCTCATATCCGATCACGAGATTATCCGTTTCAAAAATGTATTTGCCTGCGGCGCGGGCTTCTTTAAAATGAAACTCCGGCTTTGGTTTCTCAGCTGCAAGCTCGATTTTATCCATTTTATCTAATTTTTTCTGGCGGGACATTGCCATATTTCTGGTGGAAACCCTTGCTTTATTCCGGGCTACAAAGTCTTCCAGATCACTGATTTCCTGCTGCTGGCGTTTGTATGCCGCTTCCAGCTGGGCTTTCTTTACGGCATAAACTTCCTGGAACTTATCATAGTCCCCAACGTATCTGGAAAGCGCCTGGTTTTCCATATGATAGATCAGGTTAATGACGCTGTTTAAGAACGGAATATCATGAGATATCAAAATAAATGCATTTTCATAGTCATTCAGATAGCGTTTCAGCCATTCAATATGCTGTTCGTCCAGGTAGTTGGTAGGCTCGTCCAAAAGGAGAATATCCGGTTTTTCCAACAGCAGTTTTCCAAGCAGTACTTTTGTTCGCTGTCCGCCGCTGAGTTCCGTTACATCCTTGTCCAGACCAATGTCCTCAAGACCCAGGGCGCGTCCGATTTCTTCCACCTTGGAATCAATAATATAAAAATCATGCATGGTGAGAGTGTCCTGGATAGTTCCCAGTTCCTCCATCATTTGATTTAATTCATCTTCTGAAGCATCACCCATAGAATCACAGATGACATTCATACGTTCTTCCAGGGAAAAAAGCTGTGTAAATGCGCCTTTTAACACATCACGGATGGTCTGCCCTTTTTCCAGAACCGCATGCTGGTCCAAATAGCCGGCATGGACATTTTTCGCCCACTCCACCTTACCTTCATCCGGCTGTAATTTTCCGGTTACAATATTTAAAAATGTAGATTTTCCTTCGCCGTTCGCTCCAATCAGACCGATGTGTTCACCCTTTAACAGACGGAAGGAAACATCGTGGAAAATCGCTCTGTCACCAAAACCGTGACTTAAATGCTCAACGTTTAAAATGCTCATTGCTGTATTAGCTCCTTAGTAATTATAGTTATCGATTTGATTATACAGGAAAATTCCAGAAAAGCAAGTATCTGTACAAAAAAACGCACCCGGTTGCGGGTGCGAAGCCTATAAAGAAAACTTAACATTCAATTTTGATTGTCCATGCGTAACCATTTTTGGTCCAGATATTGTAGTCATTGTTTTGAGAATTGTAAGCAATGTGGTCCAGCTCCGGACAGGAGTTAACATTAATAATGTTTACGTATTCACTGGGTTTCAGTTTCCAGTTTTTATTGCGAAGATAAGAATCAATTTCATGACTATGCATTTTTGTTACCTCCTTTAGTTGTCTTATCTATACATAATCATTGACTGTTTTTAAAGTTTTAATCAGTGTCTCTCATGTATATCAATATTATATCAGCAACTGCTTCAGTAGGAAATGGTTAGATGTTAGAAACTATTGTAATAATTTTGGTTATTTTGTCGATTTCATGCAGAAGTCAGTAGACGAGAATGAGATTTTTCTGGGAAAATATCTAAAAACAGACGATAAAAATTGGAACAGCAGATTTTGTGGTTTTGAGAACTTTGCACATTCTCAAGTATTTTATTGACCTTTTAAGACGAAAATAGTACAATAAACATCAAAGAGCATTTTGCTTTTGGACGATACTAAAAAGAGGAGTAATTTATGAACGTATTATTTGTATCCCTGGGATGCGACAAGAATCTGGTGGATTCGGAAGTGATGCTGGGGCTGCTTGCTAAAAATGGATATGTCCTTACCGATGATGAGACACAGGCGGATATTATTGTTGTGAATACCTGCTGTTTTATCAATGATGCAAAGGAAGAGAGCATCCAGACGATTCTGGAAATGGCAGAGCACAGGAAAAATGGTAGATGTAAGGCTTTGGTTGTGACAGGATGTCTGGCACAGCGATACAAAAAAGAAATCGTGGACGAGATCGAAGAGGTAGATGCCGTTCTTGGAACCACAACATACGATGAAATCATCAATGCGGTACAAACAGCGCTGAAAGGCCAGCAGATGTTAGAGTTTCATGATCTGGATGCTCTTCCGGCAAGGTCAGCTGGGCGTATGCTGACAACAGGCGGCCATTACGCACACTTAAAGATAGCCGAAGGCTGTAATAAACATTGTACTTACTGTATTATCCCGAAGATCCGCGGGAATTATCGAAGTGTTCCAATGGAAGAACTGATCGAAGAAGCAAAAGACCTGGCTGAGCAGGGTGTTAAGGAATTGATTCTGGTAGCGCAGGAGACTACGCTCTATGGAAAGGATCTTTATGGGGAAAAGAGCCTTCATATCTTATTAAAAGAGTTATGTAAAATTTCTGGAATCCGGTGGATTCGTATTCTCTATTGTTATCCGGAAGAAATTTATGACGAACTGATACAGGTAATGAAAGAAGAGAAAAAAGTATGTCATTATCTGGACCTGCCTATTCAGCATGCCAGCGATGATATTCTGAGAAAAATGGGCAGAAGAACGAATAAGCAGCAGTTAAAGAATATTGTGGGCAGACTGCGCAGTGAGATTCCGGATATTGCCCTTCGGACAACCTTGATAACCGGGTTTCCCGGAGAGACGCCCGAACAGCATGAGGAATTAATGGAATTTGTAGATGAGATGGAGTTTGAGCGCCTTGGAGTGTTCACCTATTCTCCTGAGGAGGATACGCCTGCAGCAGAGATGGGGGGCCAGATTCCGGAAGAAGTAAAAGAAGACAGAAGAGATGAATTAATGGAACTTCAGCAGGACATCGCTTTTGACAAGGCACAGCAGATGGTGGGACGCAGTGTTATTGCTATGGTAGAAGGGAAAGTTGCGGATGAAAATGCTTACGTAGCCCGAACTTATGCAGATGCACCGAATATAGACGGATATCTGTTTGTGAATACAGGCGAGATGCTGATGTCGGGAGATTTTGTCAAGGTAAAAATTACAGGTGCGCAGGAATATGATTTGATGGGAGAGATTGAAGATGAATTTGCCGAATAGTTTGACCATATTAAGAGTTATTTTGATCCCTTTTTTTGTAATTTTCATGAAAACTGATCTGGGAGGTTCCGGTAAATATATCGCGCTTGCGATCTTTATTATTGCGAGTCTCACAGACAGTCTGGATGGGTATCTGGCAAGAAAAAACCAGCAGGTAACAAACTTTGGAAAATTTATGGATCCCCTTGCGGATAAACTCCTTGTGTGTTCTGCAATGATATGCTTGGTTCAGATCAACCGCCTCGCTGACTGGATCGTCATCATTATTATCAGCCGTGAATTTATCATCAGCGGATTCCGTCTGGTGGCATCCGATAACGGAATTGTAATTGCGGCAAGCTGGTGGGGAAAATTAAAAACAATAGCGCAGATGGTCATGACGATTCTGTTAATAGCAGATCTGGGAGGTTTTTTTGTTACTTTAGAAAATTTATTCGTTTTACTGGCACTGGTTCTGACCATTATATCTTTGATTGATTATATTGCTAAGAACATTAACGTATTGAGTATGCAAAAGTAAAATTACTTTGGAGGATGAAAAATGGTAGTAGAACTGATTTCCGTTGGAACGGAGATATTACTTGGGAACATTGTAAATACAAATGCAGCCTTTCTGGCGGAGAAGTGTGCACTGCTGGGCCTTTCCATGTATCATCAGACAGTAGTGGGCGATAATGAAGAACGTCTTGCGGATGCCATTCAGACGGCTATGAACCGTTCAGATGTGGTTATTTTAAGCGGTGGTCTGGGACCTACCCAGGATGACCTGACAAAAGAAGTTGCAGCGAAGGTTATGGAAATGAAACTGGTAGAAGACAAGCACAGCAAGGAACGGATACAGGAGTATTTTAAAAACAGCCAGTTTAAGATCATTACCGACAACAATTGGAAACAGGCTCTGATACCGGAAGGTGCCATTGTCATTGATAATAAGAACGGAACGGCGCCTGGGCTTATTCTGGAAAAACAGGGGAAATCCGTAATCCTGCTTCCGGGGCCTCCAAATGAAATGATCCCCATGTTTAACCATGATATATTTCCATATTTAAATAAACTGCAGCCGGAGATCATCTGTTCCACCATGGTGAAACTCTGCGGTTTAGGCGAAAGTTTTGTAGAAACAGAGATAGCAGATCTGATCGAAAAGCAGACGAATCCTACAATTGCAACTTATGCCAAGACAGGAGAAGTACATCTTCGCATTACCGCTAAGGCTTCCGATGAAAAGGAAGCAAAAAAATTAATTAAACCGGTTGTAAAAGAACTGCGCAGCCGTTTCGGCAATCATATTTACACCACAGAAGAGCAGGATACACTGGAAGAGACCATCATCCGTCTTTTAAAAGAAAAGGAACTGACTCTTACGACTGCAGAATCCTGTACAGGAGGACTCCTGGCAGCCAGACTTACAAATGTGCCTGGTGTATCAGATGTATTTAAACAGGGGCTGGTAACTTATTGTAACCGTGCAAAACGCAAGCTTTTGGAAGTAAAGAAAAATACGCTGAAAGAAAATGGAGCAGTGAGCGAAAAAACGGCGAAAGAGATGGCTAAAAACGGAGCATTTATTACCGGTGCAGATGTCTGTGTCTCCATTACAGGCATAGCAGGACCAGGAGGTGCTACGGATGAGAAGCCGGTTGGACTTGTGTATATTGCCTGTTCTTATAACAACCAGGTGACGGTGCGGGAGTTCCATTTTAAAGGAGAACGTAATAAAGTAAGAGAAAGCTCTGTAGTAAATGCGCTGATCCTTTTAAGGGAATGCATCATTGCAGATACGGAGAAATCAGCAAAAAAAGATTGATGTTGGATTTGTTGGATTTATGTTTTTTTATGCAAGGTTTTATTGACTTGTAAGGACGGGTAGCGTATAATATACGTATAAAAAAGTCCTGCGTCTATGTGTAAACGTAGGTGCAGGGCTTTTGCTTTGCAAATCGGATACATAAAGGAGAAGTGAACGTGAAGAATTTTTACGATGGTGAAATAGAAAAAAGTGCCAGAATTCCCAAATTAATCGAAGACTTGTACGATCATATGCCGGTAATTGAGCCGGAACGTGCTGTCATTTTAACAGAGAGTTATAAAGAGACAGAGGGAGAGCCTGTGATTTTGAGAAGAGGAAAGGCTTTTGCAAAAATCTGTCATGAACTTCCTGTTACGATTCGTCCGGAAGAACTGATTGTAGGCAGCAATACAAAGACAGCACGGGGATGTCAGGTATTTCCGGAATATTCTTTTTCCTGGCTGGAAGAAGAATTTGATACCGTGGAAAAAAGAAGCGCGGATCCGTTCTATATATCCAATGAAACAAAAGAAAAACTTCATGAAGTTTATTTATATTGGAAGGGAAAAACCACAAGCGACCTTGCTACTTCTTATATGACGGAAGAAACACTGCTTGCCATGAAGCACAATATCTTTACTCCGGGCAACTATTTTTATAATGGGATCGGACATTTTACCGTAAAATATGAAGAAGTTCTGGCAATCGGATACGAAGGCATTATTGCGTTTGCCAAAGCGGAACTGGATAAATGCAGTGTGTCAGACGGTGATTATCAGACCCGTTCTGCATTCCTGGAATCTGTAATAATCAGTTGCACAGCTGCAATTCACTATGCACAGCGATATGCGCTTTTGGCGTTGGAAGAAGCAGCAAAGTGCCAGGATAACCGCAGAAAGTTAGAATTGCTGGAAATCGCCAGAATCTGTGCGAAAGTACCCGCAAAACCGGCTGAGACCTTTTATGAGGCGTGTCAGTCGTTCTGGTTTGTCCAGATGCTGCTGCAGACTGAATCCTCCGGACATTCTATTTCCCCCGGACGATTTGACCAGTATATGTATCCATATTATGAGGCGGATATGCAATCAGGCAAAATAACGAGAGAATTTGCACAGGAGTTGATCGACTGCATCTGGGTAAAATTAAATGATCTGAACAAATGCAGGGATGCAGCTAGTGCAGAAGGTTTTGCAGGTTACAGCCTGTTCCAGAATCTGATTGTAGGCGGCCAGGACGAGGAAGGAAACGATGTTACCAACGACTTGTCTTTTATGTGCATCGAGGCATCCATGCATGTATTTTTACCGGCACCATCCCTTTCTGTGCGTGTCTGGAACAAGACGCCCGATGAACTGATGATTAAGGCAGCCAAACTTACCAGAACCGGTATCGGACTTCCGGCTTACTACAATGACGAAGTGATCATTCCGTCCATGGTCAGCAGAGGAGTAGCACTTGCAGATGCCCGTACCTATAATATTATCGGCTGTGTAGAGCCTCAGGCTCATGGTAAAACCGATGGATGGCACGATGCAGCGTTTTTCAATATGTGCAGACCCCTTGAGCTGGTCTTTACAAGCGGAATGGAAGACGGCGAGCAGGTCGGTGTAAGAACCCGTGATATCAGGGAAATGAAGAGTTTTGAGGAATTCTATGATGCGTACAAACAGCAGATGGAGTACTTTATTGAATTAATGGTCAATGCGGATAATTCCATTGATGTGGCACATGCACAGAGATGTCCGCTTCCCTACCAGTCCAGTATGATTGATGATTGTATTAAAAAAGGTAAATCCTTGCAGGAAGGCGGGGCAGTATATAACTTTACCGGTCCCCAGGGATTTGGAATCGCAAATGTAACAGATGCATTATATGCTGTGAAAAAGCTGGTATTTGAAGATAAAAAGCTAACGCTGACTGAATATAAGCAGGCTTTGGATGACAACTTCGGCAAAGGGCTGAGCCAGTCTAAAGTAGAAGCGCTGACCGTACAGATTGCAAAAGAACTGCAGAATGCAGGCCAGAAAGTCGGTGCGTCTGAGGTCCGTGTCATTGCGGATACCGTGAGACAGACCGGCACGGAACCAGCCAAAAAGCAAAAATATGATGCACTTTTAGCAATGATCGATGCACTTCCAAAGTACGGCAATGATATAGAGAGCATTGACCTTTTTGCCAGAGACGTGGCATATACCTATACAAAGCCGCTGGAAAAATACAGAAATCCGCGAGGAGGTCAGTACCAGGCAGGTTTATATCCGGTTTCGGCAAATGTACCGCTTGGTGCCCAGACAGGAGCAACACCTGACGGAAGGCTTGCCCAGACGCCTATAGCAGACGGAGTAGGTCCGGTTGCCGGAAAAGACATCAGCGGTCCAACAGCAACAGCCAATTCTGTTGCCAGACTGGATCATTTCATCGCATCTAACGGTACTTTATTCAACCAGAAATTCCATCCGTCTGCCCTGAGCGGAATGGCGGGACTTCAGAAGTTTACTTCACTGATCCGTGCGTTTTTCGATCAGAAGGGAATGCATATGCAGTTCAACGTAGTAAGCCGTGAAACGCTGCTGGACGCACAGGCTCATCCGGAAAATTATAAAAACCTGGTGGTGAGGGTTGCCGGATACAGTGCCCTGTTTACGACTTTGTCCAGAGCGCTGCAGGATGATATTATTAACAGAACGATGCAGGGATTTTAATATGGAAAAAGAATTTTTAAAACAGACAGGACGGATATTTGATATACAGAAGTATTCCATTCATGACGGTCCCGGAATACGGACAATTGTATTCTTAAAAGGGTGTGCTCTTCGCTGCAAGTGGTGCTGCAATCCGGAATCCCAGAGCTTCCAGATTCAGACTATGATGCAGGATGGCAGGGAAAAAGTAATTGGCAGGGATGTTACCGTGGAAGAAGTAATGGAAGAGGTTCGTAAAGACACCTATCACTTTAAGCGTTCCGGGGGAGGTCTTACGCTTTCAGGAGGAGAGTCACTGCTCCAGCCTGAATTTGCATCTGCCTTATTTCAGGCAGCGCAGTACTATGGGATGAATACAGCTCTGGAATCCACCGGATTTGCAAAATTTGAAATCATCAAAGAGAAAATACTGCCGTTTCTGGATTTGTTTCTAATGGATATTAAACATTTGGACAGTGCCAAACATAAACTGTTCACCGGACAGCCAAATGAATTGATTCTTGATAATGCCAGAAAAATAGCGGCAGAGGGCCAGAAATTGATAATCCGGGTTCCGGTTATCCCGACTTTTAACGATACACCGGAAGAGATACTTCAGATCGCCCAGTTTGCCAGAACTCTCCCGGGAGTTGAGCAGCTTCATCTGCTGCCGTATCACAGGCTGGGGCAGGATAAATACGAGGGGTTGGAACGTGATTATACATTAGGGCATCTGGTACCGCCGGATAATGAGCATATGGAAATGCTGGCTCAGGTAGCAAGGACCTGCGGGCTGTATGTACAAATCGGCGGGTGATGATAAAAAGTTTGTGAAGCGACGGCGCAGCGGGTGCTATATAGTGGCGTATTTACGTCGGGAGACACTAGAAGCGGGAGGGAAATGAAAGATTCCCTGCCCGCTTCTTTTTGTTACTTTTTATCACTAAGACCATAAAGCCTCCGTTTCCTGATCTCTCACCAGAGCCTTTTAAAATATGTTCTAAGCTTTTCATTTCAGACTATGGAAATGCACTGCCAATACTGGGTGATGTATATGTTCTAACGCATCATCTTCATCATATTACGTAATTTTTCAATATTTTGTACTTCCTCTTTCGGCTTTCCCTGTTTCATGACCTCTATAATTAAGTCAACTTCCTCGGGTGCAAAACCCTTTCCCTGAGACTTTGTCCGGGATGCGGTCGCCAGCAGAAATGGCAGCAGCTCTTTCGGAGACTTTCCGGAAGACTGGTCTGCAAGTGCCATAAACATCTCCAGCTTCGATTTATCAATATCTTTCAGTGCCGGGTTATTCATCCAATCATTACTACTCATAAAATCCTCACTTTCCTTCTGAATCAAACATTGTGTTATAGGTTTCAAACATTGACTGCTGCTCCGGAGAGAGCATGTTCATAACAAAATCCATGGGATTTTGGCTTTGTCCTTCTCCGTCACCACCATTGTCGCTCTGGCTGAACATTTCTTTATAGGTCTCAATTAGTTCCATGGTATTCAGGAGATTCAGGCAATTATCCAGCATTTCTCTTTGGGAACCACTGCAATATTTTCGCATGTCATTTAGCATATCTTTTGGAGAAAATGATGTATTCTCCATAGAACACGCTTTCATAGGAGAATCGGAATCTTCGTAAAATGTAAGGATGTTACCAAGTTCCAGGACCTTAATATATAACGCCAGAAATTTTTGATTCTTGAATTCTACATATGGTATGATTGCTTTTAACATCTGGAGTTGATTTCCGTTTGCGATCTGGTCGATGGCTGTTAAAGGCGGTGCAGCATATTCTTCCATATTTTCCTGCCAATGTGTTTTGAAAAAATATATGTGTAAAATCAGGGAAGTATGACAGATGGGAGCAAATTCTCATATATTATATGTATAGTTCATAAAGGAGGATACAAAATGGCGCGTCATATTGTTATAGATGGTAATGCATTTTACGAAGTGGATGATGAATGTATGCAGGTAAAAAAGGCTGACGGATTAAATAGAGAAAACACAGATAAGGATAAGGCGGATAAAATTAGCAAAAAAGAAGATTTAAAAAAATAATATACGGGCAGGCGCAGGCTGCTGCGCCTCCTGCTTTAGAAATAAATTTCCTCCAATGTGGGGTGGCGCTTCTAAGGGTGGGTGTTTGCCTGCAATTGAAAAAAGCCCCCATAATGGGGGCTTTCGTGGAAATTAGCAAAGAGATCCACATCCGCCACAGCAGAGCAGTAATAAGATGATTAAGATACAGGAGTTGTCGCCGCATCCGCCGCCACAGCCGTTTCCACATCCGCCGCCGAATCCGCCGCCGCATCCGCCACAGCAGAAAAGAAGGATAATGATCCACAGGCAAGAGCTGCCGCCGAATCCGCCGCCACATCCATTGCTACATCCGTTGTTGCATCCACATCCTCTTTCTTCACATCCACATCCACAATTTGTTGCTGCTAAATCACTCATTTATCTTCCTCCGATAATTTTGATTACACTTCATGATATGTCTGGAGGCTTGTTTGGGTTACACAATTTTAAAAAAATTTTTTTTACCTTAAAATTTCGAAGATTCGGTATACATTCAAGGTTCCATATCCCCATTCCCGATTGGGATAAAGCATGTTCTCAGACCGGTCGGCACCGCGGATCAGAAAATTTTTAACTTCCTGGGTACTAAGGACATGAGGCGTATATCTGGTCAGGCCCCAATTTATCAAGAGGGCGACGGAACCTGCTGCCAGTGCAGCTGCCAGACTGGAGCCGGTTCTGGGAGAATAACTTCCGGTTCCGGTGGGGCCGTATACATTGACACCAGGGGCGGCAATATCCGGTTTGATGTCTCCGGTACGTGTATAGCCCCGGCTGGAATTAATAAAAAGGCTGTTGTCGTAGGCATTATAAGTACTGATGGTTATTGCGGAATCCGCCGCTGAAGGGGAAGTCAGCGTAGTATCCGGGTTTGGAGTTAAAAATACGGTTCCGGGCGGAATCAGTCCTGTTATAGGCAGCCACATATGGAAGATACCGTTTATAAAAATATTATTTATTACGCTGATATTCCAAAGGCCCGGTGTGGGGTTTTCAAATCTTACCAGTATCAGCTGGCTCCCTGTTGTGAATTCCACAATTTCATAATCAATATAAATGACTGTCTTTTCCAAAACCAGACGTTCAACCGTGCTTTGACCAAGTCTGGCGGGAACAGCGGGGATGGTTTCACCCAGTGGTGAGGTGACGGATACCGAATACAGCTCCGGCGCCTGTGCCCATATTTCCAGGGAGAATCCCTTGGTATCCTTGTCAACCAGAATTTCCGCTGTCTGGAATTGGTTTTCCCCGGCAATTTTACCGTAAAAGTGATGTCCCATACCAGCCTCGTTACCTGCGGCTACCACACAGAAGATACCGGTGTAGTTGGAATAATAGGATACAAAACTGTCCAGGAAGGATGCTCCCGAATGGTCACCCTGATTGCTGCCCAGGGCAATGCAGATTACAAGGGGCAGATTGTTGTCAATTGCCAGATTATAGAGATAGTAGACAGCTGTCATAATGTCCGACTCCTGGAATGCCAGTGCATCGTCGGCTACAAAAAAGAAGTCCTTTAAATTCTGTTTGGCGGGTTTTAATTTCACAACAGCAATATCACTCATAGGAGCGGCCCCTACAAAATCCTGGTCCGGGTCTGCGCTGCCAGCGGCGACACCGGCAACAAAGGTACCATGTCCGTTTTCATCGGTTTCGGGAACGATACTTATGGGATTATCAGATGCAAGAGCGGTATTAATATCCTCACGTGTATATATTTTGCCATAGAATAGCTCATCCGGCGGATCATCGGTTCGTTCTGTCTGATCCCACATACCGAGAATTCTTGTTGACCCGTCAGACTTTCGAAAGGTGTCCAGGGTATAGTCAATGCCGGTATCGATAAAGCCCATCAGGATATTTTCTCCTTTTAGATTCAAAATAGGCTGATTTTGTGTCCTTAAGATACCGGATACCTCCAGACTGGTACTGTCCAATGTAGTATACAGTTTCGGAATGGTGGTGTATCCTACGGTAGAGAGGATGTTGCTTGGAAATAATGTCTTATCCACATGTAAAATCGCATAGCCCCCGCCTACCGTCTGAGACCCCAATAAGGGAAAGTCTCTGGAAAGATTTTCTTCTGCACCCTGATAAGCAACGACAAGATCATAGAAGTCGTTCGAGTATATTTTGTTTTGCATTTCTATTTTGGGCATATGATCTCCAATTCTAATGTTTTTTAATAAGATATGGGAAAAAAGTGATTCCTATGTTATACTTATCATATTATGCAAGTCTTGTAATTGTGGAGGGAGTGAACATTTACAGGATTTTAATATTTATACTGAGACAGAAGAGAGGTAGAACAAATGAGACCGGATTTATTTTCAATCGGACCAATCACTATTCACGGCTATGGTTTAATGATCGGAATTGGATTTTTAGCTGCCATACTGATTGGCATGAAAAGGGCAGAAAAGCATGGATTAGATAAGGATATTGTATTTAACATGGGATTGCTTTGCATTGTAGGCGGAATGCTGGGGGCAAAGATTCTATTCATTATAACAGAATGGAACAGTATCATCCATTCCAAAAACATGTGGTCGGACCTGGCTTACGGATTTGTGGTATATGGAGGCATTATTGGGGGAATTCTCATTCTTTATGTTTACAGCAGATTTAAAAAGCTGAATTTTTTACAGTATATGGATCTGATTGTACCCTCTGTTTCCATTGGACAAGGATTTGGAAGGATCGGCTGTCTGCTTGCGGGCTGCTGCTATGGACGGGAAACGGACTGTCCAATTGGAATTGTATTCCATAACTCAGAATTTGCTCCGAATGGGGTATCTTTGCTTCCTACCCAGATTTTCTCCAGCCTGGGGGATTTCCTGATAGCGGGATTTTTAATCTGGTATGCCCGGAAGCAGAAAAAAGACGGCAAAGTCATCAGCATGTATCTGATACTATATGGTGTGGGGAGATTTATTGTTGAAATTTTCCGTAATGATCCGAGAGGGAACGTAGGAATGCTGTCAACATCACAATTTATCTCTATCTTTATGGTGGCTTTCGGAGCCGGCATGATGTACTTTGTAACTCACCGGAAAAAGAAAGAAGAGTAGCCACCTTTTTATTTTTACGTATACTGGTAAAAAAGGGTAAAGCGAAATGAATCGTGCCAGATTGTCAGTAAATGTAGAAAATGTTCACCGCAGAGGCATATTGGGCCAGGGGATTGGAGTGGCGGTATTAGATACGGGTGTTTATCCGCACCCGGATTATAGAGATAGAATTTGTTGTTTCCGTGATTTCGTGGGAGGCAGAGCGTCTATGTATGACGACTGTTCCCATGGAAGCCACGTCATAGGAATTATTGCCGGGAATGGAAAAATGTCCGGCGGCAGATACAGAGGCATTGCGCCAGCATGTCACGTCATGTCCTTAAAGGTATTGGATCGTAAAGGCGGCGGAAACAGAAGAGATGTGTTAGATGGAATTGACTGGGTCATTCAAAATAAAGAACTGTATAATATTCGAATCTTAAACATTTCCGTAGGTACGGAAGGGGAAGGAAATGACGCAGATTTTAAGTTGGTGGACAGCGTGGAACGGGCATGGGATGCAGGACTTGTAGTAGTGGTTGCCGCCGGAAATATGGGGCCGGATCCAATGTCTATTACAGCGCCCGGAAATAGTAAAAAAGTAATTACGGTAGGATCTTCCGACGATTTTATGAAGGTGGGAAGTTATAATAACGAAAAGTTGTACTATTCAGGCAGAGGACCCACAAGGGAATGTGTCTGTAAGCCGGATGTTGTAGCGCCCGGCTCCAGAATAGTTTCCTGCAGCAATATGAAGGTGGCAGGAAATGGATACTATTGTACCAAAAGCGGAACTTCCATGGCTACGCCTATCGTTTCCGGGGCTGTAGCACTGCTTTTGTGCAGTTCTCCGGGTATGACAAATGTGGAAGTGAAAATGAAGCTGAAAGAGACCTGCGATGATATTGGACGCCCGCACTACCAACAGGGTTGGGGGCGGTTAAACGTTGGGGAATTGTTGAATTAACGGATAACAAATTAAATTTGCTTTCTGACAACATTACATGATATCTGTGTAATGATGACTGGAATAAGTGCAGCCAAGGCATTATCAATGATGCAGGGGCTGCCTTTTTCGTTATTATGGTAGTGCCGTAAATACACCGGGAGGCACTAGTAATTGACGTCGGTTTCCTGGAGTGAGTTTGAAAATTGCTTTCTGGCAATGGCGCTTGAATCACCGGAATCGGTATGTTAAAATATAGCAAACGGGTATTGATAACAGAAAGGGACATTTGATTATTAAAATGTGCAGGTAATGGATATGGCAAAATATATTATGGCACTGGATGCCGGGACTACAAGCAACCGCTGTATTTTATTCAATGAAAAAGGAGAGGTCTGCAGTGTTGCACAAAAGGAATTTACACAGTATTTCCCAAAACCGGGCTGGGTGGAGCACGATGCAGATGAAATCTGGTCATCCCAGCTAGGTGTTGCGGTGGAGGCAATGTCTAAAATTGGTGCTGTTGCGGCGGATATTGCAGCGATAGGTATCACGAATCAGAGAGAGACAGCTATCGTCTGGGACAAGAAAACGGGATCGCCTGTGTATCATGCCATCGTATGGCAGTGCAGAAGAACGTCTGAATACTGTGATACTTTAAAAGAAAAGGGGCTGACAGAAGTTTACCGGAAAAAAACAGGTCTGATTATTGATGCATATTTTTCTGCTACGAAGATCAAATGGATTCTGGACAATGTAGAGGGTGCCAGAGAAAGAGCGGAACGGGGAGAACTTTTATTTGGCACGGTAGAGACATGGCTAATCTGGAAGCTTACGAAAGGCCTCGTTCATGTGACGGATTATTCCAATGCCTCCAGGACCATGCTCTTTAATATAAAAGATCTGGAATGGGATGAAGAGATTCTGGAGGAACTTCAGATTCCGGTTAATATGCTGCCAAAGCCCGTACCTTCCAGCAGTGTATACGGAATGGCAGATGCATCTTATTTTGGCGGAGAGATAGCCATAGCGGGAGCAGCCGGTGATCAGCAGGCAGCATTATTTGGTCAGACCTGTTTTACGGCAGGGGAAGCCAAAAATACCTATGGAACGGGATGCTTTATGCTGATGAATACGGGAGAGACGCCTGTATTTTCCAGCAATGGTCTGGTTACTACCATAGCCTGGGGACTAAACGGAACGGTTAATTATGCCCTGGAAGGGTCTATATTTGTGGCTGGAGCCGCAATACAATGGTTGCGGGACGAACTGCACCTCATCGATTCGGCTTCGGACTCTGAATACATGGCTGGAAAGGTGGACGATACCAATGGATGTTATGTGGTTCCGGCTTTTACCGGACTGGGTGCCCCCTATTGGGATCAATATGCAAGAGGCAGCATTGTGGGGATTACAAGAGGAGTCAATAAGTACCACATCATCCGGGCAACCCTGGAATCTCTGGCTTATCAGGTAAACGATGTCTTAAAAGCGATGGAAGGGGACTCCGGCATTGAAGTGAGGGCGCTGAAAGTGGATGGAGGAGCGAGTGCCAATAATTTCCTGATGCAGTTTCAGTCGGACATGATCGGGGCGCCGGTACACCGTCCGGACTGCGTGGAGACCACAGCCATGGGTGCGGCATATCTGGCAGGACTGGCGGTGGATTACTGGACAAACAAAGAATCCGTTATCCAAAACTGGCAGGTAGACCGTGTCTTTAAGCCTGGAATGCCTGAAGAAGAGCGGCTTAAAAAAATCAAAGGATGGGATAAAGCCGTAAAGTATGCCTTTGGGTGGGCGAAAGAGGAATAGGGTTTTAAAAAAAATATTCTTTTCCCTATTGACAATACGTGTATGATTGTATACAATGATACAAAATAAACCCTTAGGAGAGATTGAATCATGGATAATCGACGCGTTAAAATGGATTCCCACACAAACTTGCTGCAGTTAGAAGAGCATATGTATCATTTAGTTGACGTAGAAACGCCAAATGTATTTCGTAACCTGTTTCCTTATGATGAAGTGCCGAAGATTGCCTTCAATGACCGTATCGTGCCCCACCACATGCCGGAGGAAATCTGGATTACAGATACTACGTTTCGTGATGGGCAGCAGTCCCGCGCACCTTATACCACAGAACAGATTGTGACATTATTCGATTATTTTCACAAACTGGGCGGACCAAACGGTAAGATTCGTCAATCCGAATTTTTCTTATACAGCAAAAAGGACAGGGACGCTGTCTATAAATGTATGGAACGAGGGTATAAATTTCCGGAAGTCACCAGCTGGATCCGCGCCAGCAAAAAAGATTTTGAATTAGTCAAAGATCTGGGAATGAAAGAAACCGGTATACTGGTGAGCTGTTCGGATTACCATATCTTCTACAAAATGAAGATGTCAAGAAAGCAGGCTATGGAACATTATCTCAGCGTTATCAAGGAATGCCTGGAGACCGGTGTCAGTCCAAGATGTCATCTGGAGGATATTACCCGTGCCGATATTTATGGTTATGTAATTCCCTTCTGTCTGGAATTAATGAAACTGATGGAAGAGTATCAGATTCCAATTAAAGTACGCTGCTGTGATACCATGGGCTACGGCGTGAACTATTCCGGTGCCGTGATTCCAAGATCCGTACAGGGAATTATTTATGGTATCATGACACATGCAGGCGTGCCTTCTGAATTAATTGAGTGGCATGGTCACAATGATTTTTATAAAGCGGTGAGCAACTCTACAACTGCATGGCTGTACGGTGCTGCAGGTGTAAACTGTTCCCTGTTTGGAATCGGGGAACGTACCGGAAATACACCAATCGAAGCAATGGTCTTTGAATATGCACAGCTCCGGGGAACTCTGGACGGTATGGATACCACTGTTATTACGGAAATGGCTGATTACTACCAGAGAGAGATCGGCTACCACATTCCTTCCAGGACACCGTTTGTAGGACAGAATTTTAATGTGACAAGAGCCGGAATCCACGCTGACGGACTGTTAAAAAATGAAGAGATCTACAATATATTTGATACGGAAAAATTCCTGAACCGCCCGGTACTGGTTGCTGTTTCCAATACATCCGGACTGGCTGGAATTGCACATTGGATGAATACATATTACCGTCTGCCGGAAGAAAAGCGCTTGTCAAAGGACACACCTCTTGTGGAAATGGTTAAAACCTGGGTGGATAAAGAGTACGAAGACGGCCGTGTAACAGTAATTACAGACAATGAACTGATAAAAGTCATTGATGACTGTTGCAAAAAATTGAATTTTGTTTTAGTATAGTAGGCAGGGCAGGAGGAAACATTTTGAGTAATCATGAAATGCTTAAAGAAGTAAATGATAAATATTCGCTTCGTGGAAGAGTGTTCCACACCATACGGGAAGATATTTTAAATGGAAGATACCGGCAGGAAGAAGAACTGCGGGAAACAGCCATTGGAGCTGAGCTGGGCGTAAGCCGCACTCCGGTGCGGGAAGCCTTAAGGCAGCTGGAGCTGGAAGGCCTGGTAAAGATCGTACCCAATAAAGGTGCTTATGTGACCGGAATCACTCCCGCAGATGTGAAGGATATTTATATGATCCGTGCAAGGCTGGAAGGGCTGTGTGCCAGAATGGCGGCAGAGTCCATTACTCCAAAAGAGCTGGAGCATTTGGAAGAAATCATAATGCTGGCGGAGTTCCATGAGAAACAAAAGCATTATGAGCAATTATTTTCGTTAGACAGCAAGTTTCATGAAACTTTATATGAAGCCTGCCAGAGTAAGATGCTGGAACATTTGTTGTCGGATTTCCACCACTATGTGCAAAGAGCCCGCAAGCTGGCGCTGAAGCATGAGGAGAGGGCGGAGAAGTCCACTTATGAACACCGACAGATATTGGAAGCGATCCGTGAACGAAATCCGGATAAAGCAGATGAACTGGCTACGCTGCATATTATGAATACAATTCATAACATGAATCATTACAAGATAGAAAACATTTTAGATGAAAATGGAGGACAAGCATGAGCAAAATTCAGATGAAGACACCGTTGGTAGAGATGGATGGAGATGAAATGACCAGAATTCTTTGGCAGATGATCAAGGATGAGTTACTGAATCCGTTTATTGAACTCAATACTGAATATTATGATTTGGGACTGGAACACCGCAATGAAACAGATGATAAGGTGACATTTGACAGTGCGTATGCAACGAAGAAATACGGCGTAGCAGTGAAATGTGCAACCATTACGCCAAATGCTGCCAGAATGCCGGAATACAATCTTAAAGAAATGTGGAAAAGCCCTAATGGAACCATCCGTGCAATCTTAGACGGAACGGTATTTCGTACCCCGATTATCGTAAAAGGAATTGAGCCATGTGTAAAGAATTGGAAAAAGCCCATCACAATTGCCAGACATGCTTACGGAGACGTATATAAAGCTACGGAAATGAAGATACCGGGAGCAGGTAAGGCTGAGCTTGTCTATACAGATCAAGACGGCAATGAATCCAGAGAGCTGATTCATGATTTCACAGGGGCAGGCATCCTTCAGGGCATGCACAATGTAAATGATTCCATTGAAAGTTTTGCTAAGAGCTGCTTTAATTATGCCCTTGACACCAAACAGGATCTCTGGTTTGCAACCAAAGATACAATTTCAAAGAAGTATGACCATACATTTAAAGATATCTTCCAGGAAATCTTTGATGCGGAATATGCGAAAAAGTTTGAAGAAGCAGGTATTACCTATTTCTATACACTGATTGATGATGCGGTTGCCCGCGTTATGAAGTCTGAGGGCGGTTACATCTGGGCCTGCAAAAATTATGACGGTGATGTAATGAGCGATATGGTTTCCTCCGCTTTTGGTTCCCTTGCAATGATGACCTCCGTACTGGTATCTCCGGAAGGCTTTTTTGAATACGAAGCTGCGCATGGAACCGTTCAGAGACATTATTACAAGCACTTAAAAGGTGAAGAGACTTCCACAAACTCCGTTGCCACCATCTTTGCATGGACTGGTGCACTTCGTAAACGTGGTGAACTGGATGGTAATAACGAATTGATGGAATTCGCTGACAAACTGGAAAAAGCCACGGTAAAGACTATCGAAGACGGTAAGATGACAAAGGATTTAGCGCTGATTACCAGCACGCCTAATCCGGTTGTTTTAAACAGCCAGGATTTCATCAAAGCAGTACGCGTAGAACTGGAACAAATGTAAAAGTTACAAAAGGCATATCAGATTCTGTTGAATTTTGATATGCCTTTTTTGGGAGGTAGAGTATGGCAGTTTACAAAGAAATTACCTGTGCATCTGCTTGCAACAAATTAAAACGGAAGATTCCCTATGGATGGGATCTGAATATCTATCGTGGATGCGAACATGAATGCAGATATTGCTATGCCATGTATTCCAATCAATATCTGGGATCGGGTGATTATTTTGAAGAAATATATGTAAAAACCAATATTGCAGAGCAGTTAGAAAAGGAATTGAGTTCCCCGAACTGGAAGCGGGAAGTCGTAAATATTGGAGGGGTAACAGACAGCTACCAGCCGGCAGAGTGCATTTATCAGCAGATGCCGGAAATTCTAAAACTATTGATCCGATATAAAACGCCCTGTATTATTTCAACAAAATCAGACCTGATTCTCCGGGATTATGACCTGATTGCAGAACTGGCAGAGATCACATATGTTAATGTTGCAGCAACGATTACCTGTATGGATGAGGGAATACGAAAGAAAATAGAACCTAATGGGGCAGAATCCGTAAAAAGGTTTCAGATGCTGAAGGAATTTTCGAAAACCAATGCATCCACAGGACTGCATTTTATGCCTATAATTCCATATCTCACAGACAGCCGTCAAAATGTGGATGCCCTTTACCAGATGGCAAAAGAGAGTCAGTTGGGTTATGTGCTTCCGGGAACGCTGTACCTTCGGGGAAAGACGCGGAATGTCTTTTTTGACTTTATTTCTAAGGAATTTCCTGATCTGTATGAGCCGCTGCAAGCCCTGTATCGAACAGGAGGAGCGCCAAAGACATACAAAAATCAGCTTTACCAGATGGTAAATGAATTAAAAGAAAAATATGGGCTGTCCGGCAGTTATTCAAAATTAATGAAAGAAAAAATGAATCAGCCACAGTATACGCAGATCTCATTGTTTGATGTGTAGAGTGAAAATGTGCGTTGTAGGACTTACTACTATTTATTAAATGCATTATATTTGGGTTTTGCTTAGTAAGACGCTTTGTATACAGAGGCAGTGTACGGAAAGAGAAGGGGGCGGACCAGGAGAGGGGTTTGGAAGGCTCAACGCAGAACTGGCATTTTCTAACCTTCCCGAAGCGCTTTTTGGCGGCA
>JAGZJZ010000055.1 GCA_018365455.1 Clostridiales bacterium | reverse complement strand
CTCAAATAAAGTTTTGATCTTAGTTCAAAAATCAACTACTAGCTAATTTTATCCCTTTATTACTGTTTTAAGGTTGACACATAAATGTGTCGGTTCTTAATTTTGAAATCTCTTTAATAGAATCTTTCAAGGTTGTTTCACTGTTCAATTATCAAGGTTCTGTCTAACTTTGTCTTATTTTGTTTCTGTAAGTCAGCTTTTAAATATTACCATATTTGTTAAAGCTTGTCAACAACTTTTTTAAAGTTTTTTGTAAGCTTTTCACTGACAACGGAGAAGGAGGGATTTGAACCCTCGCGCCGCTATTAACGACCTACTCCCTTTCCAGGGGAGCCCCTTCAGCCGCTTGGGTACTTCTCCTGGCTGAATCGACTATTGCTTAAATTTTGTAGAAAACATTTGCATGTTTTCAGCGGAGAGGGTGGGATTCGAACCCACGCGCCCTTGCGGACAAACGGTTTTCAAGACCGCCTCGTTATGACCACTTCGATACCTCTCCAGTTGTTTGCACACCTCAGTGCAAGAAGTATTCTACCATATAAAGCTAAATTCTGTCAATAACTATTTCAAAATTTTTTGAAATTTTTTCATTTGTTTCAAAAACTTAGTATTTTAGGCACATTTTGACCTTCCTGCCCACCATTTTCAAACACGCTCAAGCGGTCTTTCCTGCTGATTACTAAAGTGATAGCCGGATGGATCAATGGAATCAGGGAGATATTTTATTTATATCTTTCATGCTTCTCATTCTTCTGTACTAAATACATTCGAAAGAATTATTTCCCAATATTCGAAAAATATACAAAGAATATTTCGGTTCATACGAAATCACATCTTATCTTTACAAAATATTTCGGCAATTTCCAAATCTTCGGGGGTAGTTATTTTTATATTTTTGTAGGAGCCTTCTACCAGTTTTATCTTTGCCTTCCCCATTTTCTCCACGACCATAGCATCATCCGTCACCTGGACTCCGGGATTTCGCATTATATTTTCATAAGCTTCCCATACCATCTGGTATTGGAATACCTGGGGGGTCTGAACCATCCACAGTGTTGAGCGGTCAGGTGTGTGTTGGGCAAATCCATCCGGACTGATGATTTTAATCGTATCTTTTACGGGCATGCCGACTACACATGCTTTATGTATATGAACAGAATCACAGGCGCGCTGCAGCAGTTCCTGGTCAATAAAAGGTCTTGCGCCATCATGTATATACACATAATCACTGTTTTTAATTGCTTTTAAGCCCTCAAAAACAGAATGATAGCGCTCTTTCCCGCCTGCCACGATGGACTTTACTTTTTTCAGCCC
The DNA here is from genome assembly GCA_018365455.1 of Clostridiales bacterium. GTDB lineage: Bacteria > Bacillota > Clostridia > Lachnospirales > Lachnospiraceae > Robinsoniella. The sequence goes on along the minus strand of JAGZJZ010000055.1, from coordinate 41,541 downwards.
ATATTTTTCTACGATTTCCTGCCGGCAGTATTCTATTTCGTCTTTTCCCGTAACCAATACGATTTCATCCATAAAGGGACACATTTCAAAAGCATATAATGAATAATATACCACCGGCTTCCCTTTAATAAGCAGATACTGTTTTTGTATTTCACTGTTCATTCTTGTGCCACGCCCTGCACATAGCACGATGGCAACATTTTTTTCCTTGTCCATTACCGCTCTCCCAGTTTTAGATTGGGAACTGCATTCAGATCTAATCCATGCCTGGTTCCCTGGATAAACTCGTAATATGCCGCTACCCCGATCATCGCCGCATTATCCGTACAGAAAATCGGTGAAGGATGATAGAATTGAACGCCATTTTCCCTGCATGCCACTTCCATGGCACTTCTAAGTGTGGAATTAGAAGCGACACCGCCTGCAATCGCGAATTTGTCATACCCGTATTCTTTCACTGCCATCATGGCATGTTCGACCAGAACTTCCGTTACTGCTTTTTGAAAGGAAGCAGCTACATCTGCTTCTACGATCGTTTCGTTCTTCATTTTACATCCGTTTAGATAGTTAAGCACTGCCGATTTTAAGCCGCTGAAACTAAAATCATAGGGTGCGTCAGCCACATGCGCTTTTGGAAATTTAATTGCGTCCGGATTTCCTTCTTTAGACAGTTTGTCAATTTTAGGGCCTCCCGGGTATCCCAGTCCGATTGCCCTAGCCACCTTGTCGAAGGCTTCTCCTGCGGCATCGTCCCTTGTTCTTCCGATAATCTCATATTTTCCATAGTCTTTGACTACCACCAGATGTGTATGTCCTCCAGATACAACCAGACAGATAAACGGCGGTTCCAAATCGAGATTCTCGATATAGTTTGCTGAAATATGTCCTTCTATATGATGCACCCCAATGAGAGGCAGTTTTTTTGCATAGCTTATTGCCTTAGCCTCAGCCACACCTACCAAAAGAGCACCTACAAGTCCCGGACCATAGGTGACGCCTATGGCATCCATATCATCCAGGGTCATACCCGCTTCTTCCAGCGCCTCTTCAATAACCTGATTTATTTTTTCAATATGTTTCCTGGAAGCTATTTCCGGTACCACTCCTCCATAGAGTTTGTGCAATTCTATTTGGGATGAGATGATATTGGATAATACTTCTCTTCCGTTTTTTACTACAGATGCAGCTGTTTCATCACAGGAACTCTCTATCGCCAATATGAATACATCTTTTTTTTCCATTGTTCTACCATTACCGATTGCAGATCTATCCGCAATACTGCCACAAAACAGGCGGAAAGAATAACAGCGTGGCTTCCTTTCGAATTCTCATTTTCTTTCAGCCTTTTCCAGTGCATGTTGCAAGCCTGTCTGCTTATGCACATAGAGCATATTTCAAATACGCAATAAGATTTCTGCTTTTCGGGCTATTCTTCATCAAAATCCAGTTCCACCGATTTGCAGTCTTTACCCGGATAAGCGTTGGGAAATATTTTCTGTACATCCCCCATAAATTCTTCCGGATGAATCAGTGACGGGCTGTAATGAGTTAACCACAATTCTTTTACTTCTGCTTCTTTTGCAAGTTTTGCCGCTTCTGTGAATGTCATATGTTTGTGTTCCACTGCTTTTTGTTCTTTACCGGGTTCTCCATACATGCCTTCACAGATAAATAAATCAGAGCCTGCTGCATTTTCCGAAATTGCTTTTACAGGCCTGGTATCTGTACAATAAGTTAATTTTATCCCTTTTCTGGGGGCACCAAGAACCATATCCGGTGTATATATTTTGCCCTCCGCTTCAATGGTTTCTCCTTTTTGCAGACGGCTCCAGCAAGGCATTGGAATCTCCTGTTCTTTTGCCCTGGTAACGTCAAAACGGCCTGCCCTGTCTATTTCAATCGAATAGCCATAGCAGACAACATTATGATTCACCCGGAAAGCCCGGATACGATATCCATTCATTTCAAATGTTTCTTCCGGATTGGTGATTTCCAAAAACTGCAGTTCAAACGGCAGTTCCGGCGCAATGACGCGCAATGCGTTTACCACTCTCTCCAGTCCCTTGGGACCGATTAACGTTAAAGGCTCATTTCTTTCCGCATTCCCCATGGTCAGGAGTAATCCCGGCAGACCGCTTATATGATCTCCATGAAAATGGGTGAAGCAAATCACGTCAATGGGTTTGAAGCTCCACCCTTTTTCCTTAATTGCGATCTGGGTTCCTTCGCCGCAGTCAATTAAAATACTGCTCCCGTTATACCTTGCCATCAAGGCTGTCAGCCATCTGCGGGGCAGCGGCATCATCCCTCCGGTTCCTAATAAACATATATCTAACATCTGTATTTCCCTTCTTTTTCAAATCTATTTTAAAATATGGCCCTTTATCAGTTTTCCTAATTTTAAACAGCCAAGTCAAATTTTAATATCTGATTGTATATTTTAACACAGATGGAAGCCGGGAACAAGATGTAACCCCTTGATAAAAGCGCAACTTTACACAAATTCTTTTTGTTTCTTCACGGTAACGGGGATTTTAAACTGTTTTATGAGCTTATCATAACACGCTTCACATAGATCAAGCTCGTGGATTTCACCATCTTTTTCAGAAAAATATCCCCAGCACTTCTCTAGCGACAGAATTCCTTCCTTCACAATCTCGTTCTCCAGGTGAAATTCCTTTCCGCACATATTGCAGTAGATTTTTTTTGCTTGTCTCATGCTTTTTTCCTCCCCTTTTCCTACGTTAATCATTGTATATCATATATCCTGAAATAGCGTTGTAACCTGCTGCACTAAAATACAGTAGTTACTTTATATAAGTCATTATAACGAAAAATATACATCAATGATAGTGGGAATTGCTGTATGATTTTCCAAAAAAAGAGCAACCATCACTGCTTACTCATGATGACTGCATCTTCTATTGGCTTTTCATAAAAATTTTTGCGGATTCCGGCTTTTGTAAATCCGTTTTTTTCATATAGACGGATTGCTGCACAGTTACTCTTGCGTACCTCCAGAACAAAAAAGGTGATCCCCCTTAAGCTTCCTTTTTTTAACAATTCTTCCATTAGCAGGGAGGCTATTTTCTGTCCGCGAAAGCATTTTCTAACTGCAACATTTGTAATTTCACCTTCATCCAGAACCTGGAGCAGACCACAATAGCCTGCCAGTTCTCCGTCTGAAAATGCACTTAAATAGAGCGTATCTTCCCTGGCAAGGGAGGATGCAAAACCTTCTTTGGACCAAGGCTGTGAGAATGTTTCCTGTTCGATCCGGGCAACGGCATCCAGATCTTCCTGCTTCATGAATCGTATCTCAATCATTTTTCTTTTGCCGCTTCTTCCTGCTGTGCCCGCTCTCTTTCCGCCTGGGAAAGACGCAGGTAATCGGGCTGGTGGTCCGCCGCATTCTCCAGCTTTCCAGCCTCTATATATGCTTTGGCAAGGGTCCCTACTGCCGCACTGCGCTGTTTGTTCATATGTGCCGGTGCAAAGGAGTAAGGTACCGTTATCATATCCTTAATTTGCTCTGCATAGACAGGAACACCATCTCCTAACAAGATGACTTCCCTGCCATAATGATTTAATTTCTCAACAATTTCCCCGACTGAGACTGCCATTTGCTTTTCCACAACCCGGAACTCTCTGCCCTGAAACTCATAAATCCCTGTATACACCTGGTTTCTTCTGGCATCCATCAATGGACAGATCAATTTATCTGTGCCATAGAGATTAAATGCAAGTCCATCTACGGTAGGAATGGAAACCAACGGTTTCTTAAGTGCCAGCCCTAATCCCTTTGCCGTAGCAGAACCAATTCTAAGGCCTGTAAAGGAACCAGGACCTGCTGCAACTGCAATTGCATCAATGGATTCCAGATCCAGATCAATCATCTTTCCTATTTCATCCAGCATGGGCAGCAAGGTCTGTGAATGTGTTTTCTTATAATTAACCGTATACTCTGCCAGCATATTATCATCTTCTATAATTGCTACGGAAGCAACTAATCCTGAACTGTCTATCGCTAATATTTTCATATTTATACCATTGCAGATTGCAGATTCTTTCTGCAATACTGCTATCCTTCAACTTTTGTTTATCCTATGGTTATGCGGCGGTAATCAAACCCTTTTTCCAAATCTTTTTCGATTGTCACCGGTATAATGCCTTCCGGCAGGATTTCACCGATGAGATTCGCCCACTCTATGAGGCAGACTCCTTCTCCGTAAAAATAATCTTCGTACCCGATTTCTTCCATCTCTTCCACATCTCCAATCCGGTAGACGTCAAAGTGATAGAGCGGCAGTTTTCCGCTTTCATAGATCTGCACGATTGTGAAGGTGGGACTGCTGATTGGCTCTGTAATCCCCAGACCTTCTGCCAGCCCCTTGGTAAATACGGTCTTGCCCACTCCCAGATCTCCTGTGAGCGTATAAATCTGGCCTTTCTCTGCTTTATCTCCGAGAGTCTTTCCTACCTGGAAAGTCTCGTTTTCACTCCATGTTTCTATAATCATCTTATTTCAACCTGCTTTTTATCTTTATTCTTATTTCAATCCGCTTTTTATCTTTATTTTTCCGGCGTCTACATGTCCCTGAATCAGTCCCAGTAATTCGTCGTACTGTTCCCCAACGGATTCTTTTGGAAATACAAAGGAATACCGCTTTCCGGTGTATACCAGCAGACTTAACTTCGTTTCTGTCACTTTGACCAGATCTTCCCACTTCAGTTCTGCGCTTTGATCACCCTGTATTGTTTGAATTCCTTCGTCATTTAAAAGATAGGTTATGGGCTTTTTAAAAACAGGATTTAACTTCACCTGCTTGACAGATCTTAAATATAGTGTAATTGGCAGATAGAGTATAAACCATACACCAAATACCAGATACAGGATACTCTGCCAGGATTCCACCTTCCCAAATGTCATGGCAAACACAACCAGCGCCACTGCGCCAAATAGCACACCCACTACTCCACTGAAGCTTTTGTACGTATGACTGAGCAAGAAATTATACATGATTTTCTGCGTCATTTTCACATCAAATTTCACTTCCATAAACGCCCGCCTCCTGCTTTTTGTATGAATCAGTTTATCATATTTATTTTAAAAAGGCAAACGGATCGTCCTGATCTTTTAAGAAATGCATCAGCATATATGCACACATAATCGCCACTCGTTCTTCTTTTAAAATTCTTCTTACTTCGTCCCTGTCCGCAATAACTACTTCGATGTCTTCGTTATCCTCTAAACCATCTTTGCTGACTTCACCGGTTGCATATCCATAAACGGAGGCGCAGCATTCATCTGTCATTCCTATGGTCGTAAAATATGGCTTCTCATACATTTCGTCCACCTTTACCGGGTGAAAATCCAGACCTGTTTCTTCTTTTAATTCCCTTGCACCAGCGGTCCTGTAATCTTCACCGGGATCCACAAGACCCGCCGGGAATTCATAAATATATCCGTCAATCGCATAGCGGTACTGGCGTATCAGGATTACTTTATCCTGCTTATCACCGTAAAGACTGTATATGATCACACCATCTGGCTGAAGATTGTGGGTGCTTATCTTTAAATCATCTATCTCTTTTGCTCTGGATGCCACAAAATAATCAACCGGATTGTCCAGACGGTTTCTGGCTTCCAGCTCATACATATTCAGATGCCTGCTGTCTGTTAATTTATCAATGTGCCTGATCCTGCTCATGATTGTCCTCCATAAACTTTTCTATTTTCAAATCTTTTCACTCTATTATAGCAGAAAAAAACAGAGAATGAAATCTTTTCTCATAGAATTTCACTCTCTGCTGCTTTTATACAAGATTTTAGAAAATAGTACCTGTCTGAAAATAATCTAATTTTTCTTAAAGATTGGGCTGATGTATCGATATAATAAAAATGTTATTACAGAAACCACAACCCCTTTTAATAAGTTAAATGGAACTACCATAAATAATGCAAAGGTCGTAATACTGTCGATCGCAGGATTCAGCGCACTTCCCATTCCAACAAGTGCATCAATCGGCATACCGAATGCTTTTGCATATGCCGGAAGAAGGACAAATGCATTCATCAGACTTCCAATAACCGCCATGGTTATAATTCCAAGAATCATTCCGATCAGGGCTCCCTTTCTGGAACGTACTTTTTTATAGACCAGTCCTGCCGGAACAATCAATGCACAGCCAATTAAAAAGTTTGCCAAGTCTCCAACTCCGGCAGTACTGCTGCCTTTCATTATAAAGTGGAGTAAAATCTTCACCAGCTCGATTACCGCACCTGCTAATGGACCCAATGCAAATGCCCCGATCATTACAGGCACCTCGCTTAAATCAATCTGGTAAAAGCTTGGAGCAAACCACAGGGGTATCTCAAACATCATAAGAACGACGGAAATCGCTCCCAGCATACCGATCTGTACCATTGTCTTTAAATTTGTTCTGCTGGCAGGCCTTCCCACCACATTTGTGTTAGAACTCATTGTTCATCTCTCCTTTTTCATTTAAATTAAATTTGAAAGGAAAATTCCGGTAGAAAATAAAAAAGCCGAATACGTGTGTATTCGGGGTCTTCGCGCATCTATTCATCTGACTATAAAAAATACGCATTTTTCTTCTCTCATCCAGACTTTACTGTCGGTATTGGAATCTCACCAATTCAGCCACATTTCACAGTGGGTCGCGGACTATACCGCCGGTAGGGAATTACACCCTGCCCCGAAGAATTTCCTTGTTAAGTTGCATTCATTATAACTCATAAACCAGCAAGAATCAAGTGCTTTTTAACCTGTTTAATCAGGGCTCCCTACCTGAAGTCCCGATTACATGTTCTTATAGACGACCTTTACCATATTATGAGAATAAATAAATGATTGCTATTCAGCCATTTTTCCATATTTTTTCCGATACTCGCCTGGCGTTATACCGGAATCTTTTTTGAAAATCATTCCAAAATAAGCTCCATTTGAAAACCCTGTCTGCAGTGCAATCTCAACAACGGACAGATCGGTGGTTTTCAAGAGCTTTTCTGCCATTTCAATCCGATAATCCATCAAATAGGAAAACGGCGTTTTGTGAATGCTGGTCTGGAAGCAGCGCAGGCATTCCCTTTTGCTCACTGAGGCGGCTAAGGCGATGTCCTCCAATGTTATTTTGTTCTGGTAATTTTGCTGTATAAAAGACATCATGGACTGCAGTCTCTCCTGGCTGTATTGTTTCACAGGCAGATCTGTGCGTTCCTGATTTTTTATTTCATCCAGTAACAGAATCCATATTTCTGAGAATAGATTTCTTGTTTGAAATTCCGTATTTTCTTTTTTCTGCAGGCAGGACACTTTTCTTAGTTTCGCCAAAATTTCCTGCTGCCTGGTATTTTCCCCCCGGATTGCTAAGATCTCCAGTTTTTTGTTCTGAAGCACGGGTTCTACATACTTTGTTTCAAATATACTTTTAAAATGTCCGCTGAGAAAAACCGCATGAAATAAATGGGAATCCAGAATCCCCGGCTGTCCATTACTCTCATTCTCCAGCATGCATAAGACATTTGAATTTATAAAAAATGCTTCATTTTTACGAAAGATATTGCTTTTACCGGTTGTATTCAGTTTTATGCTTCCGCTTATCACATATACAAATTCAAACTCTTCATGCCAATGCCATGGAACCTTTGTTTCACTTAAATTTACGTGATGTAACACATAAGGATATTCTGGTCTGATTCCCTCAATTGTCTCCAGTTGATTTTCTTTTATTTTGATCCGCATATATGTCACCATTCTCTATCATTCTTCTATGAGCGTTCTTTTATATCATTCTAATATAACCTCGTCTAACTCGTGAGGTGATTCTTATACAAATTTGATTTACCGTCCATATACTTATATATTTTGGCTTTATTCCTATATATAAGTTCGAAATTTATAAATATAATTATATTATAAGAAACAGGCAAAGTAAAGAGAAAGGGGTTGATGTTTTGTATTCCGAAACATATAAAAAGCTGAAAATATATGCATCCAGCCACCCTGATGGATTGGATACCGTTACAAAGAATGACCTTAAAACGATAAAACTGGAAGAATGGGAGGTGCATTCAAATGAGTCTATTGATGATAATGTTGTTTTTTCTGACCCTGATCACACTCTGCATTTTTGAACAGAAAATAAAGGATTGATATTATTACTATTAATCTGCAAACTTCGCATCCGACTCCCCTTTGACCCGCACTGCCTCCCGAATGGGCAGCCCGGTACCATAATCCAGCTGGCGCGGCTCGTATTCTTCGTTCTCACGCTGCCTTGTCATTTTCCTGCTGTCCCAAGTCTGGTATGTGGTGTCCGGGTTCCAGTGCCGGTTCTCCCAGTAATACCCCCGGAAAGGGTCTCTGGTCTCATACATCTGATCCAGAATGGCTTTGTGCAGCCGCTTTTTATCGTTATCATATTCAGGATTATGGATTTCATTATTCATCTCCTCCGGATCCAGTTCCAGATCGTAGAACTCATCCGTATCCATAAGATTTATCACAAGCTTATATCGTCCGTCAAAAGCTGCGCGCACCGGCTGATAGCCGCCGAATCCGTCATGATCCACCTCGTATCTGCCAAACTCCATGAAGATATAATCATTGACGCGTGTGCTTTTGTCCGTTAATTCCGGTAAAATGCTGTTGCCCTCAAACATTTTTGTTTTTGGAACACCCAGAATGTCAAATATGGTGGGTGCCAGATTAATGTGTGAGACGGGATTGTGGTTTTTTCCTTTGCCAAATCCTTTTATCAGCAGGGGGATATGGGTAATTTCTTCGTACATGGCAGGTCCCTTTCCCGTAAGGGAGTGGCTGTACATCATATCCCCATGGTCGGACGTGTAAATAATAACACTGTCATCTGCAAATTCTTTGACAGCATCCAGCACACGCCCGATTTCAAAATCTACAAATGTATTACATCCCAGAAATTCTTTGGGGCAGAGATGGAAATCCTCTTTTGCAGCTCTGCCGTAATCATCTCCCGCCCATATTCTGTGATGGGCGGGTTTATTCTCCAGGGTGTCTGACATATTCTTTTTCTTTGGTATCTCGTAATCCTGATACAGGTCCGTATATTTTTTTGGACACAAATGTGGTCCGTGAGGCTCATCATAAGATACCACCAGGAAATAATCCTCGTCCTGATGATTCTTCAGGAAATCAATAGCCCTGTCTGAGCAGCGGTGCCCATATGTAAATTCTTCTCTGATATTGTACTTTTCAATACTTTCCACCTGCCTGGAAAGATATCGTTCCTCTTCTGTAAGTTCTTCTAAATAGCAGCGCATATCATACCAATACGCTTCATCCCATCCGTCCGGGCATACTCCAAGCCCGAAATAATCGCCTCCGTCCAAATGCCACTTTCCTATATATGCGCTGTGAATTCCCTGATCTGTCAGGCGTTTCCCGATATTCTGGACATTGTCCGACAAACCCATACAATTGGACCATCCTGCGCAGGAGTGAGGATAGCTTCCGGTGAATATAGCTGAACGCGCAGGCTGGCATACGGGCTGGGTGGTATATGCTTTTTCAAACTGTACCCCTTCTGCCGCCAGACTGTCTAAATTAGGCGTATGCATGGCAGGATTGCCATAACATCCCAGCATATCGGTCCTTTGGGTATCTGTCATAATTAAAATTACTTTTTTATGTTTCATAATCCTCACTCCTTTGCTTTTTGTCTCAACTTTTTGGATTCCTATCTGTTGCCGTTCTTCTCTTTACTTTACCACAAAAACGGGTCTTTTGTCATATTTAAATAGCGTCTTAGCTGTTCCTGAAAATATTCCAGCAGCTCTTTTTCTGTGTCTTCTTCTGAAAGAGGATGCATTTGATAGGGGTCTTTTTCATTGTCATATAAAAACGCTTCTCTTGTATCTCCCGGCATATATCCATTGTTTCGCACATAGGTGTGGCGTTTTGTCCGAATTCCCCTCCATCCATAGCATTTATGGTTGATTCCCGCTTTTTCAAAAGCACACACCAGCTCAGGCATTCCCGGATAGGAACATAAAAATGCCTGCTCAGGTGCCCCTGCCAGCTGTCCCCGGATGTTCTTTGCATGATTATAGCCCTGGCAGGTTTCCGGTACTTCCAGATCCAGGAGCCCCAGCAGCGTGGGCATATGATCCGGGCTTGCGAATATTTCCGGATATTCTCCCTGAGGGATGCTGCCTTTTTGCCGCATCAGCAGCGGTATGCTGACGGCTTCTTCATACCAGATATTCTTGCTCATTCTGCCATGGGAACCCAGCATCTCTCCGTGGTCCGCAGATAATACCAGCAATGTATTCTCTTCCAGATTATTTTCTTTGAGAAATGCCAGTATTCTTCCAAACTGATCATCGATTCCCGTGACTGCTGCGTAGTACTGCCTGGTAATATTGGCAAGCTCTCTGGTACGCTTTTCTGCCGGTACATTTTCCCGGAACGTTACGGGCATGTTCCGATACCCCTTGAGATATTTCTCCGGTACCAGTTCGTAGGGCAGATGCGGCGGATTATAGGAGATAAACAATGCGAATGGCTGATCCTGTCCGGAATGCCGCTGGAGATAGGATAGCGCCTGATCCGTTTCAAATTCCGGTGACCATTTTCCAGGTCTTATCATCTGTCCGCTGTCATTCCAATAATGGGGATCCAGATGGTGGTCATCTGCTCCATAGGACAGCCAGAAATCAAATCCCTGCCTGCGTTCTCCCGACGGCGTATATGCATCCCAGTCCTTTGCCCCGGAAGCCGGATGTGTCGAAAAATTCATTTCGGATGCGTCCAAATGCCATTTTCCAATATAACCGGTCTGATAGCCTGCTTCTTTTAAAACATTTCCAATACAATTTTCCTGCGGCTTTAACATGAGCACCTCGCTCAGCCCTGTTTTGCAGTTCGTCCACATTCCGGTACAGAATGGATATTTCCCGGTCATCAGGGATGCCCTGTGGGGCGAACATAGGGGAAAGGTGCTGACCGCATTGGAGAATACCAGACTTTCTTTTGCAAATTCATCGATATGAGGCGTATATACAGCGTCTTCATTTTGGAATCCCGCTGCTTGGGACCGCCACTGGTCCGCAAATATATAAATTAGATTCATGGTTCTTCCCTTTCATGTATAGTTGTCCTTAACCCCTGCATTCTTACCAGTAGGGATTCCAGTTTCCGCTCTTTCTTCTGAGTGCTTCCAGATAAAAATAGTCCCCCCAGGTATTGCATTCATCTACCCCTCTGTTTTTACAGGTATTTTCCTCGGAGCTTCGGGCATAGGTTCCGTGAAGCAGCAGACCATTGGACTGGCGGATACTGGTTACGCTGCATCTTTCGATGAGTGCACACAATATTTTATCTGCCGCCATGCAGTATTTTTCTGCTTCTTCCTTATCCAGATATTCCGCCATTTCATAAATGCCGCAGACAGCAATTGCCGCCGCTGATGAGTCTCTGGGCTCCGGGCTTCCCGTATCGAAATCAAAATCCCAGTATGGAATCAGATCCTTCGGGAGATGCTCCAGGAAATAGTCTGTGACATTTCTAAATATCTCTATAAAGGAATCTTTTTTGCGGTAGCGGCAGCTTAACGCCACCCCATAAATTCCCCACGCCTGCCCCCTTGCCCACGCGGAATTATGCCGGTTTCCCTGATGGGTTACTCCATATGCCGGCTCCCCTGTTTCCGGATTAATGAAGTAAGTATGGTAGGTGGAATGATCCTCCCGCAATATACATTTCATAGCCGTCTGCATATGCTTTTCTGCCTTTTTTGCATAGTGTTCCTCTCCGGATACTTCGGTTGCCCAGTATAGCAGCGGCAGATTTAGAAGGCAGTCTATGATCAGTCTGTAGTTGTCCCGGTCGCCTACATTTCCCCACGCCTGGAGAAATTCTCCTTTTTCACGGTAGCGTGCCGCCAGGTGGTCTGCGGCTAAGAGCGCCGCCTTCTTTCCTTCTTCATTTCCGCATATTTTATCCGCTGCCACACAGGACAGACTGTATAAGAATCCCATGTCATGATAATTTACATCGATCTTCTTCTCGATTCTGTTTCGAAAGCTTTTGACCTGTATTTCTGCTGCTTCTTTAAACGCCGGATCTCTGGTGAATTCGTAAGCCAGCCAGATTTCTCCGGTCCAGAAACCGGTGGTCCACTCTACATTTTCGGTCTGTTCGTAAAACCCGTGAAAGGTATTGGGTGACTGAAAATGATGGGTAAAATCTTTCAGGTTCCCTTTTATAACTGATACTGCATGTTCTACTGCAGTACTAAGCTGCTCCTTTGTTACGCTATTATACTTTTGTAACGAATCTATTGTCTGTGCCATGATTGCCCCTCCTCCTCTTTGTCTGCCTTACTTTATTTCCTTGCTTTGTCTGCTTTGTTATCCTATTATCTAACCTTTGATACCGCTTGCCGCCACGCCTTCCACAAAGAATTTCTGGCAAAATATAAAGATAATCACTACCGGAATCAGTGCGCAGACGGATGCCGCCATAATCAAGGCATAATCTGCCGCATACTGGGAAATGAACATGCGGATACCCAGCTGGATGGTTTTAAGTTCGGTACTGTTCAGATAGATCAGCGGTCCCATAAAGTCGTTCCATACGTTTACAAAGGTAAAGATAACCAGTGTTGCGATACCCGGCTTTGCCAGGGGCAGACAGATTCTGGCAAATATCCGGTACTCTCCCAGCCCGTCAATTCTGGCTGCCTCGGATAATTCCCTTGGAATACTCATATAAAACTGGCGCATAAGAAATACGCCGAATGCTGAAAATGCCTGGAGCATAATTAAGCCTGCATGTGTGTTATTCAGCCCCATTTTTGACATCAAGGTGAACTGTGGAACCATATATACCTGCCAGGGAACGGCTATTGTGGTCACATAAATCAGGAATAATACATCTCTTCCCTTAAAATCCATCTTTGCAAATCCATATGCCGCAAAGCAACTGGTTGCCAGCTGAATCACCGTAGTAATTACCGTCAGCTTGATGGAATTTTTAAAGAAGGTCAGCAGCGGGATTTTGTCCCAGATCTGCCGGTAGTTTTCCCATTGGAAGCTATCGGGAATCCACTTCATGGGAATGCTGAATACGTCTTTATTCAGCTTTACGGAAGAGATCAGCATCCAGTAAAAAGGAATAATCATAATCACTGCCAACAGGATCAGACCTGCATAAACTGCTATTTTTTTCTTATTACTCTGTTTCTCCATCCTATTTTCCCCCCTACATATAGCTGGTGAATTTCTTTTCACCTCTGAACTGAACCAGCGTTACAATCAAGACGATGGCGAACAGCACAATTGCACTGGAACTGGCATAGCCGAACTTAAATTCTACAAATGCTGCATTGTAGATGTGGTTTACCAGCACATTCGTGGACCTTCCCGGTCCTCCCTGTGTCATGACGTAGATTAAATCAAATACTTTAAAGCACTGGATTGTCAGCATCATTACTACAAAAAATGTGGTAGGCTTCAGCATTGGTATGGTTATGTAACGAAGCTTTTTCCATCCCGTCGCTCCGTCCAGGCTGGCTGCCTCGTACATCTCTTTTGATATTCCCTGGAGTGCAGCCAGATAAACGATCATGTAATAGCCCATGTATTTCCAGATACTTACAATGATAATTGCCGGCAATGCCCATACGGTAGATGCCACCCATCTTGGCGGATTGCTGATTCCGATTACTTTTAGCACTTCATTGATTGGACCGAAATCCGGTTGAAAAAGCATATTCCATACCGCTCCAACCGCAACTAAAGATGCGATATAGGGAAAGAAAAATGCGGTTCTGAAAACTACAATCCCTTTTATTTTGCTGTTTAAAAGCACTGCGATTAAAAGGGCAGCCGCCACGGTTAACGGTACCGTTCCTATGGCATAAAGCAGCGTGTTTTTCAGTGATATCATAAAGGTGCTGTCCGATAAAAGTTTGGAGAAATTCTCTAATCCCACAAATTTCATCGGAGAAGCCGAACCGTCCCATTCCATTACACTCAGTATAAAGGAGAAGCATACCGGTATGAAAATGAATATAAAATAGCCTATAAAATTTGGTAAAATAAAAGAATATCCTACCAGATTATTCTTGATTTTTCGCTTTTGTTTCATGGATAAATGCATCTGTTTTCCCCCTTTTTCCCAAAAAAGTTTCAAAATATAAGGGCTCTCTGAAAATGGGGGATTTCCCCTCTTTCAGATGCCCTTTCCATATTTGGTTGTTATTAGCCTATTTATTATTTTCTTTTACTTCTTTTACACGCTCTGCCATATGTGCCAGCCCGGTATCCACATCCTGCTCTCCGATCATAATCAGGTCATGTTCTTCTTCGATCGCTTTTCGGATTGCTTCGATATTTTTATCCAGGGGACGGTCAAATACCATGCCTTTTAACAGGAGTGCATCTTTGCATTCTTTTGGGAATCCTTCGGTGGTAACCAGCTTATCCATGATTGTATCATTTTGCACAGCCGTAAGCATACCATTTTCCGCCAGTTTTTCCGCTGTCTCTTCACTTGTGGCACATTTTACAAATTCCCACGCCAGATCCGGTTCATCGGTTTTTGCATTGATTGCAATGGGGGTAACGGCGCCAACAGAATTCCCTGCTTCTACGTCTTTTGGATGGGGTATCGTGGCAAATCCCCAGTTAAAATCGGTCTCTCCGGATTTCTGTGCCTGAATCATGTTGGCAATAAACCAGGTGCCCATCGGCATCATAGCACACTGCTGCTGCTGGAATACACTGGTATAGTGCAGGTTGCCGGTCTTTAATGTGGCATAGTTCTGAATGATTCCCTCATCCTGCATGCGGATAGCCTGCTCGTAATATGGCTTTAAGAATGAATAGTCATCTGCAACCAGCGTATGTTTCCCATCCTGAATTGCCCAGTTACATACCAGCCCCATCCAGATATGGTTATGGGTTCCGAATACTTTCTCACTGCCTTCTCCATTTGTCATCTTGCGCGCCAGTTCTTCGTATTCCTCCCAGGTCATATCATTGGAGGGATAGGGAACTCCTGCCTTGTCAAAGAGATCTTTATTATAAAACAATACATACCAGTCTGAACGGTACGGAAGTGTGTAATAACTGCCATCAATCTGGAGTTTTTCCGCTGTGTTATTATAGATGGACATATCCAGATTGTCTTTTTTTATGTATTCATCCAGATTTAGAATTTGTCCCTTAGCCTGCATGGATAACTGGGAGCCCATATCTTTTACAAAGATTACATCCGGGTCTGCATCCCCGCTCGCCAGCATTACGGTCAGCTTGTTGTTATATTCATTTGCTGCAGTATCGATGATCTCTACTTCCACATCCGGGTATTTCTCCTGAAATGTTTCCACTGCAACGCGGAATTGGGGGGATATATCGTTATCCCAGGTCGTAACCGTTAACTTTTTCTTTTTTCCCTCTTTTGCATTTTCGGTTGCTGTTTTTTCATTTGCTGCTTTTCCATCGGATGTATCCGCTGCCTGATTGCCGCATCCGGTAAATGAAGTTACCGCCATTGCTGATGCCAGAAGTACTGCTGCCGCCTTTTTGAATCTCATAATAGAAACCTCCCTTTCTTAGAACGTGTTTGAAAATTTCATTCTGTTAACTGTGCGTTCCGGATCACTGCTTTATCCTTGAAACTAATATACCAAATACATGTCCCGGATGAAATGGAGGATCCCTATATTTCTATTACTATCTTACACTGTTTCCGTAAAAAAATATTACTTTCTTCATATCCTTGCACTATTTTCATATTCCTTTGGTGTCATTCCGGTCACTTTTTTAAAAACCTTGCTGAAATAATATGGATTTTCAAATCCCAGCATATCTGATATTTCATACATCATATATTGGTGTTCCTGAATCAGGTCTTTTGCCTTTTCTGCTTTGATCCATGCTACGTAGTCCGTAAAATTTCTCCCGGTCTGCTTCTTAAAGATACTGCTTAGATAACCCTGGCTGATTCCTGTGGCTTCTGCTGCCATGGCAAGTGTGAGTTTCTCCTGATAATGTTCCATTACATACTGGCGGACCCCTTCGATGACACGTTCTGACTTGCCAGTGGACCGCCCCTCCATAACCTGGCAGATTTTATCCCCAAAGGTTTGCAGCCACATGAGAATGTCATGGAGGCACCCGATACGTTTCAGCTTTTCTACCATCTGCATGGTGTCGGGAAACTTTCCGCCCGGAATGTCTCCTGCTCCCTCATAAAAGGGCACGACAAAGGTATATAGGTTGATGCAGGCATTGACCGCCTGTTTTCTGGCAGGGGTATATTCCCGGAACAGACTGGTCAGCTGGCTGATAATCTCCCTGACCCTGGTACTGTCATTCTGTCCCAGTGCTAGGGTCATATCCTTTTTCAGGAAGCTGATGTCAAAGTCCCGGTTTTGTTCCTGGTACTTCTGAAAATCTTCACTGTAAAATACGACGGAGGATTCCATTTGGTAGTAGTATGCATCCATGCAGCTTTCCAGCTGGGGCAGAAATTCCGAAAGCCTGTAGATATCTTCTGCCGCTGCCGTAACCGCTGCCACCGTCTGCATCCCAAAGTAATCCTCCACTACTGATATCATCTTCTGGCACATCTGGGCAATCTTATGATTGGTCTGGGTATCATCCCCGTCTGGTACAATGATTAAAAACCCGGTCTCTTCCCATTCCAGAATCCCCCAGACCGGAAAGAACCGCTTCACCATCTCCTTTAGAATATTCTCTGTATAAGACATTGCTTTTTTACGGTCCTTTTCCGATAATGACGCCTGGAAATATGAACTTGTATTATTCATGCGCAGCAACACCATCACCGGAGCCTTATAATCCGCCTGGAGCGATTGGTACTCCTCATTTTTTTCCCCGACAGGCTCTTCCAGCAACAATTTCCGAAAGAGGCTCTCACTGCTCTGCTTGGGATGTCTGGCATCCTCTCCCGTATTTTCCTGCCGGGACCCTGCTGATCTGTTTTTTTCACATTCCCGGATGGCACGTTTTAAACTTTCCGCCAGCGTCTCTTCGGTCAGCTCTATTTTAACCAGATAATCCGTTGCTCCATATTTCACTGCCTGCTTCGCCAGACTGAACTCTTCCAGGTTTGTTAATATAATAAATGCCGCCTGGCTTTTTGATTCCCGGCATCTTTTCATCAATTCGATTCCATCCATTGCCGGCATTTTGATATCGGTTATTATGATATCCGGCTTTATGTCTGTAATCAGCTCAAAGGCATTCTGTCCATTTGTGGCTTTTGCCACAATGGTACAGTTATAATCTTCCCATTCAATTAAGGATGTAACCCCTGCCAGGATCAGCGGCTCATCATCTACTATCATCACACGGTACATATTTTATCTCCCTCTTACATTTCTAATGGCAGTCTCACCGTAATCTGGGTATATTGCCCCGGCTCACTTTGTATAGAAAGCCCATAGGCTTCCCCATATACCAGTTTTATTCTCCTGTCTACATTTGGCAGTCCGATCCCGCTCATGGAACTGCTCTTTACCTTCTCGGTGTCTTGTAACAACTGCTTTGCCTTCTCTTTGTCCATGCCGATTCCATTATCCCTTACGGTAATGCACAGATCACCGTCTGACTTTCTTGCATGTATCTCTACCACACCGTTTCTTCCGCTGGGCTCTATTCCTGAGAATATGGCATTTTCCACCAGGGGCTGCAGTGTCAGTTTTATAATTTTCGCCTGATACAGTTCTTCGGGTTCCACATGGATTTCCACATCGAACAGCTCTACATAGCGTATTTTCTCAATTACGATATAGTCAGCAAGAAAGTCCAGCTCCTGCTTTAACGTCACCTTTTCGTTAAATCCTTTTGCCATATTTTTAAGCAGCGATGACAGGGAGGTCACTACTTTCACAATGCCGTTGTTCTTCTGGATGATTGCAATCCATCTGATGGAATCCAGCGTATTGTATAGAAAGTGTGGATTAATCTGTGCCTGCAGCATTTTGATCTCCAGATTTTTCTTCTCTTTTTCACTTGCTACCCTCATATCCACCAGTTCATCTATTTTGGCTGCCATGTGGTTGACACCTTTCCCAATGGTACCGATCTCGTCCTCACTTTCAATCTGGGGATTCACCGTGAACTCTCCCCTGGACAGCAGCCCGATATGGGACACCAGCTTATGTATCGGTTCGTTAATCCGTTTGGTAAAGAAAGCCGAAAGCACCATACCAATACTGATGCAGGAGGTAAAGATCAGCAGGACAATGAGTATGATCATAAACCGGTTATTTACAATCCTGCTCATTGGAAGTATCTCATAGACCAGAATGCCGCTTTTGGGATTTCGCACATAGGAAACCATGCATTTTGACCCATCTATCTTCATACGCAGAGTATCTCTCCCGGCTTCCCGCTCCAGCAGCATCCGTATAAATGCCTCGTCCTCTCCGTCACGTTTCTCATTTACCCCGGCCACCGGATTTCCTGTCCAGGTGACTACGGCTATTCGGTTCTCATGCTGGGTTTCTTTTAAAGCATCCTGAAATAACTTTGCAGAGATGCCCAGGAACACCCAGCCTTCACCGCTATAGGATGACATACTGTTCACCTTTCTTAAAAGGGGCAGTAGTTTTTCATTTTTACCACCCCAAAAAGGGGATTCCACCACATCCAGGGCATACAACTCCGTAGACTTTGCCAGCTCCCCGTCAAACCATTCTGCCTGTCTAAGTGCCTGGGGATCGTTGCTGCTCCCCGGCTCATATCCAGCCTGTACAAACCCATCCTGTTCGTTTAACACCATTAGTTTTGCGATATATTCCCCATAACCGGATATGGCGCAGTAATCGCTGATTGTCCTGGTGTAATTAATGGCTTCCTTCCGGTTCCCGGCAGATGCATCAAGATCCAGCTTTCCAAGATTCACGGTGCTGCGCTCCGCACAGTTCAGAACAATATTCATCATTTCTTCATAGCCCATGCCAAAAAGTCCAGAAAGTCCTTCTACTTCATGTTCCAGTGCAGTCACAGCTATCTCTCTGGCGTTTCTGCTGGATATGATATAACTGCAGATACAGGAAAACAGGGCAATGGTACTGACAACACATAAGTTATAGCGGATAAGGCGGGCTTTAATCGTCTTGCCCAGGATCTGCTCTTTCCAATTTTTTTTCATTTACACCCCTCCTCCGTAACTTCTATGTGACCTATTGTAAAGCATCCACTGATGATTTGTCCATACTGTCCGATTGCTTTTTTTTCTGTGACGTTTTATAATAAATGCACAAGATCCGGTTTGTCCGCATCTTAGAACGTTTAAGGAGATACCCATGAATTACTTTTCCATGCTTATAAAACCAGCCTCGTCACTTTGCAATATGCGCTGCCGCTATTGTTTTTATTATGATGTCGCCAGCCACCGGGAAACGGCTTCCTACGGTATTATGGCAGAAGATACCGTGGACTGCCTGCTTTCCAAAACCTTTGCCAGTATCAAGTCCCCGGCGTCTGTCAGCTTTACATTCCAAGGGGGAGAACCTACCATGGCGGGGCTTTCTTATTTTACATATTTTACGGAGCGGGCAGAAAAACTGGTGCCAGCGGGCGTAAAGCTTTCTTACTCCATTCAGACCAACGGCATGGTAATTGATGAAGACTGGTGCCGGTTATTTGTGAAATATCATTTTCTGGTGGGTTTGTCTCTGGACGGCCCCCGTGAACTTCACGACTACCAGCGCCTTGGAAGTGACCGCAAGGGCACCTATGATCGGGTCCACCACACCTTAAAGCTTTTTCGCAGGTTCGGTGTGGATTTTAATATTCTGTCCGTTATTACAAAACAGACTGCGAAAAAGCCCCAGACTTTGTTCCAGTTCTATCTGAAACAGGATTTTAAATTTGTCCAGCTGATTCCCTGCCTGCGCCCACTTGATTCAGACCTCACCGCACCTCATGATCTGGATCCCCGGAGTTATGCAGAATTTATGAAACGCTTCTTTGGGCTGTGGTATGAACAGTTGAAAAATGGTCGCTATATCAGTGTCCGCCAGTTTGACAATCTGGTATGGATGCTTCGCGGTCGTCCCGCAGAGCAATGCGGGTTAATGGGCTATTGCACACCTCAGTTTGTTGTGGAAGCGGATGGCAGTGTCTATCCCTGTGATTTTTATGTACTGGATGAATACAAAAGCGGCAATATTCGAACGGATGACTTGGAACAGATTAAAAACAGTTCCGCCACCCGGAAATTTTTAGCCTGTGAAACGGAGGCTTCTCCCTTATGCGAAACCTGTAAGGTGAAATCTATCTGCGGATGCGGCTGTAAACGCTACCGTCCGTTTTATAACGAAATAAAAGATTACTGCCCTTATCAGGACTTTTTGTATGAAGTTTATCCCAAGCTGTATGAGATTGCGAAGACAATGTAAGAAAGGAGCTTTTCCATGACACTGAAACACATGCGTATCCTGGTTGCGGTCTGCGACTGCGAAGGCGTAACTGCGGCGGCACAAAAGCTTTTTCTTTCCCAGCCCGCCGTCAGCCTGGCTGTCCGGGAGCTGGAAGATTATTATGGTGTCCCCTTATTTGAACGGATTTCCAGAAAAATGTATATCACAGATGCGGGCAGAAAAGCCTATAGCTATGCCACACATATTGTATCTCTCTTCGACTCGCTGGAAACGGAGATGCGGGACTGTGATAATATCGGGACTTTGCGCATCGGTGCAAGCATGACCCTTGGCACGCACTACATGCCGGGGCTGGTAAATGATTTCCGGGAAAAATACCCTCACATGAAAACAGAGATCCTGATCAACAGCTCCGATATCCTGGAAGAAAAGATCCTGCAAAACGAACTGGATTTCAGCCTTGTGGAAGGTCCAATCCATTCGGACAGTATCTGCGGGGAATGCCTTTGCGAAGATGAATTATGTATTATTGGCAGTAAACACAATCCTCTTGCGCAAAAACCGCTTGCTACCCTGGAGGAGTTTGCCAGTCAGCCGCTTCTCTTGCGGGAAAAGAACAGCGGTACCAGGGAAATCGTAGACAGCAGCCTGCTTCTTAAAAACCTGGTTATCCATCCGGTTTGGGAAAGTACCAGCACCCTGGCACTGATTCACGCGGCAGCCAATGATCTGGGCGTTACCATTGTACCTTCACAATTCGTAGATGACGCCCCTCAGTATCGGGATGCCATTTGTAAGATTAAAGTAGACGGGTTGTCTTTTCTGCGTAAATTCCATATAATTTATCATAAAAATAAATTCTTAACAAGTTCCGCAAAGCATTTTATTGGACTCTGCAAAAATCTGTTTCAGCCAGAAGATGCTGATTAGATGTGCTATGTGCTATGTTCTTTGCCCTTTCCCGGATATGCAATAGAAAAAACAGACAATACTGATCCATACATATGGATTCCCATACACCTGGACAGTACTTGTCTGTTTTTTCTTATATCATTTTTGCATTTTTAATTTTAAATAATAATAGCAGTTTCCATACATTCCCTGCTGATTCCATTGTCTGGATCACATTTAAATTTTCATAGTCAGGGAAATCCGTTTCTTCGGCAGATCCACGCTTAATACTTTTACCTCAACGATGTCCCCAACGCTTACCACATCCAGCGGATGTTTTACAAATTTCTTGTCGCTCATCTGAGAGATATGCACCAGTCCGTCCTGGTGTACGCCGATATCCACAAAAGCCCCGAAGTCAATCACATTTCTGACGGTACCTTTCAGTGCCATTCCCGGGGTGAGGTCTTTCATATCCAGTACGTCACTTCTCAGAATTGGTTTTGGCATTTCATCACGGGGATCACGTCCCGGTTTTTCCAGTTCTTTTACAATATCCCGTAAGGTAATCTCCCCTACTTCCAGTTCTGACGCAAGCTTTTTGTAATCCCAGACCTTCTTTGATAAACCTTCCAGTCTGCCTGCCGTAATATCTTCCACACTATATCCTAAGGTCTCAAGAAGCTTTTTCGCTGCATCGTAACTCTCCGGATGAACGCTGGTGGCATCCAGTGGATTCTCACCCCCGGGTATTCTCATAAAACCGGCACACTGCTCAAATGCTTTCGGGCCTAATTTTCCAACTTTTAACAGCTGTCTGCGGTTTGCGAATCTGCCGTTTTCCTCCCGGTAAGCAACGATATTTTTTGCGATTACTTTAGATACGCCGGAAACATATTCTAAGAGGGATGCAGAAGCGGTATTCAGATCCACCCCTACTTTATTAACGCTGTCTTCTACTACGCCGCCCAGCGCTTCGCTTAATTTTTTCTGATTCATATCATGCTGGTACTGTCCCACACCGATTGACTTTGGATCAATTTTAACCAGTTCTGCAAGGGGGTCCTGGATTCTTCTGGCGATGGATGCCGCACTTCGCTGTCCCACGTCAAAGTTCGGGAATTCTTCGGTAGCCAGCTTGCTTGCAGAATAAACGGAAGCTCCTGCCTCATTTACGATTACATACTGCACCTGTTCGTCGATTTCTTTGAATAATTCAACGATGATCATCTCTGATTCACGGGAAGCAGTTCCATTTCCCACTGAAAATAAGGTGATTCCGTATTTCTTAATCATTTTTTTCAGGGTATCTTTTGCAGCTTTTATTTTCGCATCAGAAGTGGGAGCCGTAGGATAGATAACCGTGGTATCCAGCACTTTTCCGGTAGGATCTACGACTGCCAGCTTGCAGCCGGTACGAAATGCGGGATCCCATCCAAGGACTGTCTGTCCGGCAATTGGCGGCTGCATAAGCAGCTGTTCCAGATTCTTGCCAAATACGCTGATGGCTCCGTCCTCCGCTTTTTCGGTCATGGCATTTCTGATCTCACGTTCGATCGCCGGTCCAATCAGACGTTTGTAGCTGTCTTCCGCCACTTCTTTTAATACCGGTACCGTCACCGGATTTTCTTTAATAATTACTTTTTTCTCCAGATACTGCAAAATGCGTTCCTCGGGAGCTTCGATTTTCACATTCAGGAACTTTTCCTTTTCCCCGCGGTTTAATGCAAGGGTTCTGTGCCCTGCTACTTTACAGATGGCTTCTTCATAATTATAGTACATCTCATAAACAGATTCTGCCTTTTCATCTTTCGCCGCTGATATAATTCTTCCTTCTTTTTCTGTGATATTTCTTATGTAAATACGATAGTCCGCTTCATCGGAAATATTTTCTGCGATAATATCCTTTGCCCCTGCAATGGCATCTGCCGCAGTCAGTACTTCCTTCTCCTCCGATATAAATGCCTTTGCTTCTTCTTCCAGAGGCTTTGTGGTCATCTGCAGAGTGATAATATTAGCCAGCGGTTCCAAGCCTTTTTCTTTGGCAATAGTAGCTCTTGTCCTTCTCTTGGGACGATACGGGCGGTACAGGTCATCTACCACTACCAGGGTTTCTGCCGCAAGGATCTGCTTCTTTAATTCTTCCGTCAGCTTTCCCTGCTCCTGGATGCTGGATAATACCTGCTGTTTTTTCTCTTCCAGATTCCGCAGGTATGTCAGCCGTTCAAACAGCTTACGAAGTACTTCATCATTTAAAGATCCGGTTACTTCCTTACGATACCTTGAAATAAAAGGAATGGTGTTTCCTTCATCTATTAATTTTACGGCAGCTTCCACCTGCCATAAATCTACGGTCAGCTCTCTGGCCAAACTTTTGTTAATGTCCATATTTGTCTCCTTAGCTATCTGTATTGGTATAATTCCCAATTGTTTTTTATTCTTTGGCTATTATACTTCAAAACCCGGAAGCGGGCAAGGAATTTCTTGTGTTTCAATTTTTGATATGTTATTATAATACAGAATATCAAATGCGAAGGAGCGTTTATTATGGATTACGAAAATTACAATCATCAGGGGACTCCCCCTAATAATTACGGTACCCCGCCAAATAATTACGGGCAGAACCCTCCTCCCGGCAATTACGGTCCAGGTCCCGAATCAAATTCATTTTCAACCGCAGCTATGATTCTTGGAATTGTATCCCTTGTATCATCCTGCTGCCTGTATATTTCTATTCCGGTAGGCGCGGTAGGCATTATTTTAGCCCTCCTGTCAAAAGGCAGTTCTTCCAAAATGGATTCCCGCAGTAAAACGGGTCTTGGAATATCCATTGCCGGAATCTGCATCAGCTTTGTTATGATTATTGCGGTTTTGGTGAGCGACACTTATTTGGGCAGCACACAAAAATTGTATCAGGATTATTTAGAGTATTATTATGGAAATGATGGTTCTTCCGGCGGACAGTCCCAACAGCCAGACCAGAATTCACAAGACCTGGAAGACTATTTTAATAAATATTTTAACGGTGGAGGCGGAAACGGCAACGACAATATGCCAAAGATCAGAGATAATCCCAAATCTAACATCCCGGTCCCGGATGATGCTGTTTAAACATCCCGGACTCATGGTATCATTGGATATTTCCAAATGATGAGAACAGCATTTTTTACAATAAAATTAAGTATAATTATGATGACTGCAAAATGAATATACCGGTCCCGGTAATACATACCCACTTTGAACCGTCCTCTCGAAAGGAGTTCTATGGTATTGGAAATCATGAACCAAAGGTATAGTGCGGCACCATACAGGACTACCGGATGGTAATACAGCGATTTCAGAAAATGGCCATCCATTAAGAACGTAAACGCGCGGGTCCCGCCGCATCCGGGACAGTAAAGCCCTGTATATTTATGTACCAGGCAGGGCAGCAAAAAGGATGCCGCCGATATGTGTGATACTTTAACCAGGATATAAAGAATACTTCCCAGTATGAGAAATATCCAGCCGATTTTATATAAGCTTTTTCTTTCGCTTTCCTTTTTCAAGGCAGCACCTCCGGTCTAGAGCGTTTAGGAAAATGCTCTGAACTTTGTAAAGTTAAGTTTTGCTGTTCCAGTATAACATAGGACCAAAAAAGTTGCAAAATTTTTCAGCACCTGTTCGCTGAGATTTGACAAATATTTTCAGATAGGAGTATACAAAATGAAACGTTCATCTTCCGAACTAAAAAGTATAGCAAAAGGAAAGCTCCTTGGTAATTATTCCATACCAATGGGTGCCGTGATCATTTTCTTTGTGATTACTTTTATAATTACTTTTTTCAGTACTTTTACTTTTTTTAGAACGATAACAACATTCGGATTGGTTGTCAGTTCCCTCTGTGAGTTTATCGTTTCCATCCTTTTAGGCGTTCTTTCTGCCGGAATATCCAGACTGTTTTTGAATTTCTGCAGAAATAATGAATATAAAATCGGGGATATCCTGTATGGTTTCCGGAATTACCCGGATCATGTGATTGGCATTATTATCCTGTTATTTCTCATGGTTCTGGCATGTTTCCTTCCGGCCATCATACTGGGGGCATTAAGCAAGGCTGTGGATCTTCTGCTCCTGGACCTGCTGCTGATCCTGTTTGAAATTATCGGAGTGGTGGTTTCGATCCTTTTAATGCTGACCTATTCCCAGGCAGTATTTTTATATATTGATGACCCCCACATGAAAGTAATGGATGCCCTGCGGGAAAGCAAGGCGATGATGCGGGGTAACAAAGGCCGGCTCTTTTATCTGGTCATCAGCTTTTTCGGGCTTATCCTGCTCAGCGTTCTTTCCTGTTATATCGGGATGCTTTGGATCGGGCCTTATATGAATACTACACTCACCTTATTTTATATGGATCTGCGGGGTGAACTTCCTCCGGCAGAGATGCATTAAAGTCTGAAAGTACAAAAAAAGAGCAGATTTCTGCTCTTTTTTATTGTGCTCTTTACTTATCGTGGTCTATACAGTAAGCTGTTCATTAAATCTCAGACAACCCAAATGCTTCATGGCAGGCACGGAGTGCTTTTTCCCCATCCTCCTGATCTACCAGTACGGTAACCCGGATTTCTGAAGTTGATATCATGTTAATATTAACTCTGGCATTATACAGTGCTTCGAACATCTTTGCTGCAACTCCCGGATTTGACATCATGCCGGCACCTACAATAGACATCTTCGCAACTTCTTTCTGACAGGTAATTTCTTTTGCAGTAATACGGTTTTTATTGTCTGTGAGAATTCTGATTGTCTCATCTGCTTCATCTTCATCTACCGTGAAGCTGATATCCTTTGTTCCCTCACGTCCGATAGACTGCAGAATAATATCTACGTTAATATGTTTCTTTGCCAATGTATCAAATAATTTAAAAGCGATACCCGGTTCGTCCTTTAACCCCATTACTGAAATTCTTGCAGCATTTTTATCCAAAGCAACACCGCTTACCAACATTCTTTCCACGCTAACTTCCTCCTTAACCACAGTTCCTTCTGAATCATTTAAGCTTGAACGCACTACCAGGGTTACTCCATATTTTTTTGCCATTTCTACGGAACGGTTATGAAGTACACCTGCGCCCAGTGTTGCCAGGTCTAACATTTCGTCATATGTAATTTCTTTCATCTTTCTGGCATCTTTCACAATACGGGGATCTGCTGTGTATACACCATCTACATCCGTATAAATCTCACAGGTATCTGCGTGCAGCACAGCTGCCAGTGCTACAGCCGTGGTATCTGATCCGCCGCGTCCCAGAGTGGTATAATCATCATATTTATTGATTCCCTGAAAACCTGTTACGATAACAATCTTGCGGCTTTCCAATTCATGTCTGATACGTTCCGTATCAATGTTCTTAAGCCTGGCATTTCCATAAGCAGATGTGGTCTTCATTCCAATCTGGAATGCATTTAAAGAAATTGCCGGAACGCCTAAAGCGTCCATCGCCATAGCCATAAGGGAAACAGAAGTCTGTTCACCTACGGTAAGAAGCATATCCATTTCTCTTTTTGAAGCTCTTGGATTAATGTCTTTCGCCTTGGCAAGCAATTCATCCGTTGTCTTACCCATAGCGGAAAGAACGACTACCACGTCATTTCCTTTTTGATGTTCTTCCATACATCTTCTTGCAACATTGAAAATTCGTTCTTTGCTGCCTACAGAAGTACCGCCAAATTTTTTCACTACTAACATATTTTTCTCCTGCGTCTTCATTTACTTTAAGGCTTGTTATTTTCATACAGCCCCAGCCTTCCAGGATAATATAAAATTACCGGATAGGCTAATTCGCTTTATTTAGAGAACAAATATTCCATCATCAGGTGCCCTTTGGCAATGTCGTTTCCACTATCCTTTGCTTCTGCTTCATTATAATTCCATGTCTCCTGACACGGTGCAGTACTGTCATACAGCAGGTACGGCACAGGATCGGAGGTATGTGTACGAACGCAGATTGGCGTAGGATGGTCAGGAAGCACCAGCATACGGTAATCTGCACCAGCTGCATCCATTTGTTCCTTTACGTATTTTATCACACGTTCATCTAAAAATTCAATAGCCTGAACCTTTTTTTCTACACTTCCCTGATGACCCATCTCATCCGGTGCCTCAACATGTATATATACAAAGTCGTAACCGTCTTTTAACAGTGCATCTGCTGCAGCCTGTGCCTTGCCCTCATAGTTGGTATGAAGTCCGCCATTGGCACCTTCCACCGTAATATTATCCATCCCGGCTCCCACTGCAATTCCCTTGAGCAGATCCACTGCGGAGATCATAACACCCTTTTTATGGAATCTCTCTTCAAAGGAAGACAGTGCAGGTTTGGTTCCTGCACCCCAGAACCAGCAGCTGTTGGCAGGATTCTTTCCCTGTTTCTTCCGCTCGATGTTAATGGGGTGGTTCACCAAAATGTCGTAACTCTTCTTCTGCATTTGCGCCAGTACGCTGTCTTCCGGCAGATACTTTCCGATTACCTGACCCAGAATGTCGTGGGGCGGCGTAAGTGAGACTACTTTCCCCTGGTTCCAGATCAGGCAGTGGCGGTAACTGGTACCCACATAGAATTTATAAATATCATTTTCCAGCTCCTGAATCACTGCATTTAATAAAATGGCTGAATCTTCCGTACTGATTTCACCGGAACTGTGATCAATAATTGTTTTTTCTTCATAATGCTCCTCTTCGGAAAGGGTTACCAGATTACAACGGAGGGCTACATCCGTTGCCTGCATGGGTACCCCGATACTGAGAGCTTCCAGCGGGGATCTTCCGGTATAGTATTCTTTTGGATCGTATCCCATTACGGAGAGATTCGCCGTATCACTTCCAGGGCTCATTCCCTGGGGAATTGTATGGACCATGCCGATCTCTGATACTTTCGCCAGAGCATCCATCACTGGAGTTTTTGCATATTCAAGCGGTGTCTTGCCGCCTAACTGTTCGATTGGTTCATCTGCCATTCCATCGCCTAAAACTACTATATATTTCATTGTATCACCTATGCTACTGCAGCCCTGCTGCAGCAGCGCCGCACTGGATTAGTTGAAAGTTTCATTGCGGCTTCCTCTCTGCATTTTCTATTTCTTTCAACTTATTATGTTTCATCTTTTTATTTAATGGAAAACAGCAATACAGCCCTGCACCTTTGGCGTATGACATTCATACCCTCTGGGAGGATATTCCCGGTCATTTGCCCTTAAATGCAGCGCTGTAAGCTTATCTCATTCTGATTCTGTTAATTACTGTTCCAAGTTTCGCTGCCTTTGCGCTGTATTCTGCTTCGGACAGGATCTCTGTAGTAAATCCAAATTCACCTTCCACTCCGGGAACTGTTACTGGTTTCACGGTTCCAAAGATTTCTTCAATCCGGGCAAGATCATCCTGCTGGTTTCCTTTTACACGTACAAAGAATTTTCTCTGGGAATTGCTGATGTCTGTCAGTTCCAGCTTATGACTGCTCCAGAACGACATAATGCTTCTGTGTAAATGCTTTGCTGCATCTACTACGTCAGATACCACTGCACTTGCCGTAGGCAGTTTCCCGGCACCGCTTCCATAGAACATTGCATCTCCCAATACATTTCCGTGTACAAATATTGCATTAAATACACCGTTTACACTGAACAGCGGGTCTGTTGGTCCCAGCAGTACCGGAGCCACCATGGCATAAAAGCTCTCTCCCACTTTTTTACTGAATGCCAGTAATTTAATGGTCTTGCCAAGGGCTTTTGCATATTTGATATCCGTCGCTGTGATTTTTGTGATCCCTTCTGTATAGATATCTTCAAAATCAACCTGTTTGCCAAATGCAAGGGAAGATAATATAGCGATCTTACGGCAGGCATCATGGCCTTCCACGTCTGCTTCCGGATTGCGCTCCGCATACCCCATTTCCTGGGCCTCTTTTAAAACATCTTCAAATTCAGAACCCTCTTCAATCATTTTTGTCATAATGAAGTTGGTAGTTCCATTTAAAATACCGGTGATTTCATCAATCTCATCTGCCGTAAGAGAAGAATTTAACGGACGGATAATGGGAATACCTCCGCCGCAGCTGGCTTCAAACAAGAAGTTGATATTTCGTTCTCTTGCAATATCCAAAAGTTCTGCACCATGTTTTGCCACTAATTCCTTATTGGATGTACACACACTTTTGCCGCTTAATAATGCCCGCTTTACAAATGTATACGCCGGTTCTACGCCACCCATTACCTCAACAATAATATTGATTTCAGGGTCGTTCACCACTACCTCGTAATCATGTACGATTTTATCTTGAATCGGATCTCCCGGAAAATCCCTTAAATCCAATACATATTTAATATTAATCTCTTCCCCGGCTTTTTTATTGATGCTGCTGTGGTTGGTGTTAATTACCTCCACTACACCTGAACCTACGGTACCGTAACCTAACACTGCAATCTGAATCATTTTTTCCTCCTATCTGCATTCTCTATGATGCACGCAAACTAATTTATATGTATGTTTCGTAGTAACAGTTCAGACTGGTCTGCGCATTTACTGCGCCGGCCGTACGAAAACACTGTTACGTTTCGTCTACTCTCTGCCTAATATTTTCAAATAGTGCACACCTATTTTATTTTCTATCTCTTCTACCATCTTGGATACATCATCTGTGGTGGGTAAGATATCTACGCTTAAAGTAAGCGATGCCACTCCGTTGATTGGGATACTCTGATGGATTGTAAGAATGTTGGCGCCGAACTGGGCAACTACTTTCAATACATCTGAAAGAAGCCCAGGCTCATCATCCATCTGTATTACAAAGGTAATGGTCTTTCCTTTGGCATTATCGTGAAATGGAAATATATCATCTTTATATTTATAGAACGAACTTCTGCTAATGCCTACCCGGTCTGTGGCCTCCTGAACCGTTTCCACTCGTTCCGACTCTAATAACCGCTTCGCTTCCACTACTTTTAATAACACTTCCGGAACCGCCTTCTGCTTAACAACAAAATACTGACTTTTTTCCGACATTGGAACCTCCTCGTGTTTGCTTCACAAATACATTTGTATTCACAAGGAAGATACTAACATATTTAGATTAGAAGTGCAATAGTTTTTTCTAATTTACCTCCCATGGAACCGTATTCCATCACAGATTCTTCATACTTTTCTTCAGGTTAATTTCAGCATTGGATTGTATGATTACAACGAAAGAATTCGTACCTGTTCACCTGCAGATACCAGAAAGGATGATTGTATGAAAAATAAATTAATTACCCTGTTATTATGCGTTACCGTTTCCTGTACCCTGTTAGGAGGCTGCCAGACTTCTTCCGGCAGTACCCAGAATAGTTCCACCAGCAGTTCATCCAGCGTGGAATCCGATGACAAAACCTCTGACAGCACCCAGAGCGAAAATACACAAGATGACAATGCCATAACCGGTCAGGTTACCGCCATAGATGGGAATACCATAACACTTGCACTGGGAGAACGGGCACCCAGACCTGACGGAGACTTCACACCACCGGAAAATGGGAAAAAACCATCCGCTCCAGACGGCAGTGATACCCTGCAAACAGGAGATAGTGATGAAACCGCCGCTTCGGATGAGGATGCCGCTGCTTCAGCTTCCGATGATAATGCCGGGACTTCAGCCACTCCTCCTTCCGGGGACAACGACGGCACTCCTCCTTCCGGTGGCGGAATGGGTCCCGGCGGTTTAACGCTGACCGGCGAAGAAAAGGAAATTACCATTGATGATGATACGAAGATCGCCAAAGACAGTATGGGGCAGAGCAGTGATGCAACGGTGGAAGATATCACGGAAGGATCGATTCTAACGTTGGTTATGGATGGGGATACCGTTGTTTCCGTTACGATCTCAGCCTTTGGCGGCGGCAACGGAGGCGGTCCTGACGGTAATGGCGGCGGCCCTGGAGGCGGCATGAACGGCGGCACAGAAGAAGCTCCCGATCTGAACGGTTCCAAAACAATTGACGGCACGGAGGAAACGGCTTCGGGCGATACGGTTTCCTCCACAACTGCTGAGATGAACGGGGATCTATTTCCCCTCTTTCTCACTTGACTTCCCTCCTGTATAGTGCTAAAATAAATATCCTTTCTACTAAAAAGCAGCCGCTCACGTCTGCTTTTTCTTAAAAGTAAATATTTACCACAACGGGTTCCCTTGGCAAAATCCAAGGGGAAATGGGTCTGTTTCCCAGACTCTGTCGCTTGGCAAGATATTTGAAGTAACATATTAACTGTTGTTTCCAAAATATTACTACCAGGAGGTTACCATGATTCAAGTGGAACACTTATGCAAGACCTTTCGGGTCGCAAACCGAAATGCAGGGCTTAAGTCTGCCCTGAATGCTTTATTTCACCGGCAATACCGTGAAATCAAAGCTCTGAATGATATCTCTTTTACAATCCCAGATGGTGAAATGGTGGGCTATATTGGCCCCAATGGTGCCGGCAAGAGCAGCACCATTAAAGTTTTAAGCGGAATCCTGACTCCGGACAGCGGAACCTGTCTGATTAACGGACGAGTCCCTTTTCAGGAGCGAAAAGCCCATGTGAAAGAAATTGGTGTTGTCTTCGGGCAGCGCTCTCAGCTTTGGTGGGACGTTCCCGTCATTGATTCCTTTGAATTGCTGAAGGATATCTACCGGATACCGGAAAAAGATTACCAAATGATGAAGGAGGAACTGACTTTCCTTCTGAACTTAGAGGATATTATCAAAACGCCTGCCAGACAACTCTCTCTGGGTCAGCGAATGCGTTGTGAAATAGCTGCCTCTCTTTTACATAATCCCAAAATCTTGTTTTTAGACGAGCCAACCATCGGACTGGATGCCGTTTCCAAGATAGCCGTTCGTAAATTTATTCTGGATCTGAATAAAAAACACAACACAACTATTATTTTGACCACCCATGATATGCAGGATATTGAAGCACTTACAAACCGTATTATGCTCATCGGCAAAGGACGTCTTCTCATGGATGGCTCCCTTAAGGAATTCAAGGACATGGCCATGGAAAATGAAAGCCTGGATGAACTTGTTGCCCGCATCTACCGGCAGTATGAGATATAGGAGGCAGCCATGAAACAATACCTCTCTTTTTTTCGCATGCGCTTTATTACCGGGCTTCAGTACCGTACCGCAGCTTTAGCCGGAGTATCCACGCAGTTTATCTGGGGCGCCATGGAAATACTTTTATTTCAGGCATTTTATCAGGCAGATGCCAATGCCTTCCCCATGTCTTTTCGTGCACTGACGTCCTATGTATGGCTGCAGCAGGCTTTCTTAGCCCTTTATATGTTCTGGTTCTGGGACAATGATATATTTGATTCCATTACCAATGGCAACGTTTCTTATGAACTGTGCCGTCCTGCGGACCTGTACACCATGTGGTTTATGAAGAATCTGGCATCCAGGCTTTCCAAAGCCGTCCTGCGCTGCTTCCCCGTGCTGATTCTGGCGTTTCTCCTTCCGGCGCCCTATGGCATCACACTGCCGCCGGATCCGGTAACGGCACTGCTGTTCCTGTTTTCTATGGCACTTGGACTGGGGGTCGTGGTTTCCCTTTCCATGGTCATATATACATTATCATTTTATACCATATCTTCACAGGGCATTCGGATGATTACCACTTCCCTGGCGGAGTTTCTCTCCGGAGCAGTTATCCCTCTGCCTTTTTTGCCGGATCAGATTTCCTGCATTGTAGAGCTGCTGCCCTTTGCTTCCATACAGAATGCCCCTCTGCGTATTTACAGCGGTGACATTGCCGGAAGTTCTCTGTACAGAGCGCTTGCTTTGCAGATATTCTGGCTGATCCTGCTGACCGCATCCGGCAAACTTCTGATGCACAGAGCTTTGAAGCAAGTGGTTGTTCAGGGCGGTTGAAAGGAGAATTTATATGAAACTATATATGCATTATCTATCCATACACCTGCGCAGCATGATGGAATATAAAGTATCCTTTCTGCTTACTGTAGTGGGACAATTTCTGGTTTCCTTCAATGTCTTCCTGGGGGTATATTTTATGCTGCAGCGCTTCCACCAGATCAACGGCTACTCATACAGTGAAGTCCTCTTGTGCTTTGCCATTGTGCTGATGTCATTTACCATAGCTGAATGTTTCTTCCGGGGATTTGACACCTTCGCCTCTATGATTGGAAACGGGGAATTCGACCGCATCCTGGTTCGTCCGGGAGGCACCATCTTCCAGGTGCTTGCCAGTAAAATAGAATTAACACGCATCGGACGGCTTCTCCAGGCGGTTGTCATGCTGATCTATGGCATTTCCAATATTGACCTTCACTGGACATTTCTGAGGGTGCTTACGCTGATTCTGATGATTTTGGGCGGTGTTGCAACCTTTGCCGGATTATTTATCCTCTATGCCGGACTTTGCTTTTTTACACTGGAAGGGCTTGAATTCATGAATATCTTTACCGACGGTGCCAGAGAATACGGAAAATATCCCGCAGCCGTCTACGGGAAAACAGTGCTTACCATCTGCACCTATCTTGTACCTTTTGCTCTTTTCCAGTACTATCCGTTTCTCTATCTCATCCGTCAGAATATACCCGCGTATTACTGCTTTCTGCCGGTATTAACCTTACTTTTTCTGATTCCCTGCCTCTTTGTATGGAATCTTGGCATGAGAAAATACAAATCAACCGGCTCCTGATCCATAGATTTCAGCCGGAAAAAGACTATTACATAAGCCAGAAAAAAGAGACTATTGCAATTGTGGAAATTCATGCATCTGCATCGAACCTTCCCTGCTGCAATAGTCTCTTCTTATCTGATTTTGATACGGAGCGTTCTTAAAATCCTCTGCCGCCTCCGCCAAAGGTTCCGCCTCCGCTTGAGGTGTGGGTAGATGACATACTTCCGCCCCCGCCGCCGGATCCTCCAGAGTCATCATTCTTTGGAATATGTCTCTGGGTAACTACCTGATTGGTAAAATGATCTGACTGGTTCGTTAAATTCAGTCTGCCCTTTTGTTTGTAAGGATAGGTATAACTTCCCCATTTCAGTTTGTATTTACCCACCGTAAATCCGCAGACCGCACCTCCTAAAAGCAGCGCTGCTCCTGCTGCAATCGCCCAGTCAATAGGGCGCAGACTGCGATATTTTGTAATCTCTCCGGTTTCCTCATTCAAGGTGTACTGATCAGAAGGAACCCCTTGATCCACAAAATTCTGCGTTGCAGCCATCATACTGTTCAGGCATTTATAGTATTCCCCGGCTTTGATATAGGGATAGGCTGTATCCAGGACACTTTCTACCCGGTCATCTGTCATATAATAGATCATATCATGTGCCGTTGAAATATAAATTTCCCGGTTATCCATATCGATTAAAAATGTGGCTCCGCCTTTGGCTTCTCCATCGTCATAGAATCCATGATCCATGTAGAAATCATCTGCATATTCTCTTGCCGATTTTCCCTGGGCATCATTTGTAGTTACTACCACAAAATTCATTTTATATGTTTCCCGCATTGTATCTGCCCTCTGCGCCAAATCTGCAGCCTGATCCGGGTTTAGAAGCCCGGCTTCATCAAATACCTGACTGCCGGTTGAAGCAAATGACCCTATTCCAGTTGTCATCAGAAGCAGAAATAACAGGCATAGCCACAGCAGAACCTTTTTCCCTTTTACCATATGAAATATCCTCCTAACAATAATAGTAAGAATACCGGTATTGCAATGGCTGCAAACATCAGCGCCACCTTCTTATAGTCAATGGGAAGCTCGCCGCAGATATTTTTTGTCTGCCCATTCATGGCATAGTAGTACATCTTATCATCTTTGCCTTTATAGGTAAGCACCCAGACAGGCAGCAAAATATATTTCCAGTGTTCAGACGGAGTATCCAGGGCAAGGTTCGATGATTTTACCGTGGTATAGCCGGTTATGCTGTCCTTTAGAATATTTTTGGCATAATCGCTGATCTCTTTTCGGACCTCGTCTTCAAAGTCCCGTTTCTCCATATCTCTTTTTTCCGCCTGAAAACCGGATAAATAGCCCATAGAGAACTTTTGCAGGTCATTCAGCATAAATGGCTGTACCCCTTCAACAAGCTTCCTGTTTGCCTTTTTTAATGCGTTCTTCGTAAGTTCCTCAAAATGCAGATTCCCTTCCCGC
Organism: Clostridiales bacterium; assembly: GCA_018365455.1. Taxonomy (GTDB): domain Bacteria; phylum Bacillota; class Clostridia; order Lachnospirales; family Lachnospiraceae; genus Robinsoniella. Next base: position 6,046 of record JAGZJZ010000055.1, on the reverse strand, counting down.
TGGACATTGTAGAATCTGGTCTCCGTAAATTCCGTATCACCAATGCGGTAAATGCGAACATTCGTAGCCGCTGCATCCATATGCCCCATCACATCGCATTCGAACATCCAGAATGGGAAATACACGCCGGATATCTTCTCTATCTGATCCTTGCTGAAAAATGCCCTTGGGACAAACTTTTTCTTTTTCATATACCCCAGGAAATGATTTACCGCTTCTTTTTTATCCACTTTAAAGGGTATGATGTGGTCCGGTTTATAATCACCGGAGAGTTTTCCTTCCAGAACTACGGGATTGTGGCAATAGTAACAGAACGTGGCGGCTGTTGTTTCATCCGTTATGATCTGGGCGCCGCAGCTGGGACAGGAATATATAAGCCCGTCCCGGCTCTCCTGTTCCGCCTGCTCCTGCTGCCTGGAATGCCCGTCTGATCCTTTTTCTTCCTGTTCACCCAGAACCTCTTCCGTAAATTCAGAAAGGCAATATTCACATTTGTACTTTTGGGATTTGGGATCAAATCGAAGATCCCCACCGCAGTTTGGACATTTGTAACTGACAACTGACATGTATCACCTCCTGATTATGGGCGCGGGTTTCCGCATTCCGAACAGAACTTCCCAGTATTTTTAACTCCGCAGGCGCATGTCCAGTCTGCCGAAACCGGTCTTGCATTCCCGCAGTTTGAACAAAATTTCCCTGTATTGGAAGCTCCGCAGCTGCATACCCAGCCCTGTGTCTGTTCTGGCTTTGCCTTCCCGCAATTGGAGCAGAATTTTCCGCTGTTGGAAGTTCCGCACTGACAATTCCAGCCACCAGCACCGTCTGCCGATGCCTGGATATCTCCCTGGTTACCTGCATTGCCTGCACCCGGGGCGTTTCCTGCACCTGAGGCTGCTTTTGCTGCGTTTCTCGCTTCCTGGTTCATCTGCATCTGCTGCATATTATTCGCGGAAGCAGTTCCCATAAAGTTACCTGCATTCTGCATTCCCATGCCCATTCCCATAAATCCAGCCATACTGCCGTTGGGGTTTGACCCGGCTGCTTCCAGGCCGTGGGCAATGGCTCTCTGGACATATCCTTCCCGAATAGACGGATCTCCAAGCATTGCTCCCTGGTTTCTCATATTAATTAATTTCTGGGATTCCTCATCATAGGAAATACTCGCAATCCCTACCGACTGAATCTCCAATCCACGCATCTGCCGCCAGTCCTCATCCAGGGTCTGCGCCATATATTTGCCCAGTTCCCTAGCTTTTGATGAAACAAAAGAAATACGGGTACCATCCGCCGACATCTGGTTAATGGATGTCTGAAGGGCTTCTAAGAATTCAGAAAGATACTGCTCGTTAATCTCACCGACTTCTACCTGTCCGCTGTTTCTGGGCACAGCTTCTGCATAAAACAGGAGGGGATCTGTAATTTTGATAGAATAGGTTCCATGTGCTCTTAAGAAGAGCTCTGCGTTATAAAAATTGTCAAAATAGTTAATCGGATTCCTGGTGCCAAAACGGATTCCCCTGATCTCCTGCAGATTGATATAATATACCTTTTGGGCAGTTGGGGTCACACCTCCGAATTTAAACCGGGAAAAGGTCTCTCTTACCGCATCTTCCAGCTCCCCGTTAAATAAAGAAGGCATGGAAGAATTATTAACGGTATAGTAACCCGGCTCAGCCGTGTAATCAATGATTCTGCCGCCATCCACCAGAAGCATGAACTGATTGTCATACACATGGATTACAGAACCATTTGAAATGGTATCGGAACTGCTTTTGGTATTGGAGCCTGTGCGCATCTTCACACCGCGGGTCAGAAGCGTCTGGTCTCCCATATCTTCCGGCTCAATTACTTCCAGCCACTGATCTGCTAATGAACTTCCAATTGCACCTGTTGCTGCTTTTATAATTCCCATATATTGTCCTCCTGTTATTAATCTTCTGTTATTTGCACACAAGCGGAGGTATTCCCTCCGCTTATCCACAATCTGTTATTCATTTTCTGATTCTTTTGTGCCCAGAGCCAGCCACTTCAGATAAGCGTTGATAAAGATATCAATACTTCCGTCCATTACGCTGTCCACATTACCGGATTCCGCATTTGTTCGGTGGTCCTTGACCATGGTATATGGCTGCATAACATAGGAACGGATCTGGCTGCCCCAGCCGATTTCCTTTATTTCACCACGGATATCGGATACTTTTTCCGCATTTTCCTGTTGCTTTAACAGATACAGCTTTGCTTTCAACATCTGCATTGCCTTATCCTTATTCATGTGCTGAGAACGTTCATTCTGACACTGTACCACGATATTGGTGGGAAGATGGGTAATACGGATGGCGGAAGAAGTTTTGTTAATATGCTGGCCTCCCGCACCGCTGGAGCGGTACGTGTCAATCCTTAAATCCTCATCCCGGATCTCAATATCAATATCTTCTTCAATATCCGGCATAACATCACAGGATACAAAAGAGGTCTGGCGTTTGCCCGCCGCATTGAAGGGAGAAATACGCACCAGCCTGTGCACACCCTTTTCTGACTTGAGATAGCCAAATGCATTTTCACCTTTTACTTCAAATGTTACCGATTTGATGCCGGCTTCTTCTCCGTCCAGATAATCCAGTACTTCTACCTGGAATCCTTTCCGGTCTGCCCATCGGCAGTACATGCGGTAGAGCATACTTGCCCAGTCACAGGACTCGGTGCCGCCTGCTCCTGCATGGAGTGTCATTATTGCATGATCTCTGTCATACTCACCCGCCAGTAAGGTCTTGATCCGGATATTTTCCAGAGATGTCGTAAAATCATTCAGTGTTTCTTCTATTTCCGGAATCAGTGAGGCATCATTTTCCTCATATGCCATTTCCAGAAGGGTTTCTATTTCTTCATACTGATCATTCAGTTTTCGGAATATTTCAATATCATCCTTTAAACTGCTGAGCGTTTTCATATATTCCTGTGACTTTTCGGGCTGATCCCAAAAGTCAGGTTCTTCCATCTTACGCTCTAATTCCTGAATCCGCTTTTCCTTGTTAGCCAGGTCAAAGTGAATCCCTCACTTCCACTAATGGTTTTGCATACGTGCCTAACGTATATTTAAATTGATCTAATTCTACCACAGCTTCACCTTCTCTCAATAATTATTTGATTTATTTACAAAAAGGCCGTTTTATACAAACGACCCTTTTTGTTCTATTTGATTTATGCTTTTCTGCCGCAGCACTGTTTATATTTTCTGCCGCTTCCGCATGGACACGGATCGTTCGGATATACTTTTTCAGAAGTACGTCTTACCGGACCTTTCACTTCAGAGTCATCTTTGTTGGTTCCGGTTACCTTAGCTACTTCTTCACGTTCTACCTTCTGCTCAATGCGGACATGGTATAACAGCCGGAGTGTATCTTCCTGGATTCCTGCGGACATGGTGTCGAACATCTCGTATCCGCTCATTTTGTATTCAACCAGCGGGTCTTTCTGGCCATATGCCTGGAGTCCGATACCCTGACGCAGCTGATCCATATCATCGATATGATCCATCCACTTGCGGTCGATTACTTTCAGAAGAATTACACGTTCCAGTTCACGCAGCTGTTCCGGTTCCGGGAATTCTGCTTCCTTTGTCTCGTACAGCTTCACCGCTTTTTCCTTCAGATTCTGCTTCAGCTGGTTCTTCTTTATTTTCTTAATATCCTCTTTTGTAACTGGCTGCAGAGGAATAATCGGATTCAACAGGGAATTCAATTCATTTAAATCCCATTCTTCATTATCCGCATCATCCGCAATACACATATCAACGGTATTGTCCACAATATCGGTAATCATCTTGTATATGGAATCCCGCATGCTCTCTCCATCCAGAACTCTTCTTCTCTCCTTGTAAATAATTTCACGCTGCTCATTATTTACCTGGTCATATTCTAACAGGTTCTTACGGATTCCATAGTTGTTGCTCTCGATCTTCTTCTGTGCTTTTTCAATTGCAGAAGAAAGCATCTTGTGTTCGATCTGCTCATTTTCAGATACACCCAGGGATTTAAATATACCCATAAGACGCTCTGAACCAAACAGACGCATCAGATCATCTTCCAGAGAAATAAAGAATCTGGATTCACCTGGGTCTCCCTGACGACCGGAACGTCCGCGCAGCTGGTTATCAATACGTCTGGACTCGTGACGTTCGGTACCGATAATCTTCAAACCGCCTGCTGCTTTGGAATCATCATCCAGTTTAATATCCGTACCACGGCCTGCCATATTGGTTGCAATGGTAACTGCACCATGCACACCAGCCTCAGCAACGATCTCAGCCTCTAATTCATGGAATTTTGCATTCAGGACTTTATGCTGGATTCCGCGCTTTTTCAGCATACCGCTGATCAATTCAGACGTCTCGATGGTAATCGTACCAACCAGTACAGGTTGTCCCTTTGCATGGGCTTCTTCAATAGAATCCACAACTGCATGGAATTTTTCCTTTTTGGTCATGTACACAGCATCGTCAGCATCCTTACGTGCTACCGGTCTGTTAGTCGGTATCTCGATAACATCCATTCCATAGATATCACGGAACTCCTTTTCTTCAGTTAAAGCAGTACCGGTCATACCGGATTTCTTTGCATATTTATTGAAAAAGTTCTGGAAAGTGATGGTCGCAAGGGTCTTGCTCTCTCTCTTTACCTTCACATGTTCTTTTGCTTCAATTGCCTGATGCAGACCGTCGGAATATCTTCTGCCCGGCATGATACGTCCTGTAAATTCATCTACAATCAGTACCTCATCATCTTTTACCACGTAATCCTGATCACGGAACATCAGATTGTGGGCACGCAGTGCCAGGTTGATATTATGCTGGATCTCCAGATTATCCGGATCAGCCAGGTTTTCAATCTGAAAGAATTTTTCTACTTTCTTTACACCATCTTCGGTCAGGTTCACTACCTTGTCCTTTTCATTTACAATGAAATCTCCGGTCTCGGTGATTTCTTCGCCCATAATAGCTGACATCTTGGTAACTTCACCGCTGGCTTCTCCACGTTCCAGCTGACGTGCAAGGATATCGCAGACTTCATACAGCTTCGTGGACTTTCCACTCTGCCCGGAAATGATAAGGGGTGTCCTGGCTTCATCAATCAGCACGGAATCGACCTCATCGATGATGGCATAATGCAGATCTCTCTGTACCAGCTGTTCCTTGTAGATAACCATGTTATCACGCAGATAATCGAAACCTAATTCATTATTGGTAACATATGTGATATCACAATTGTATGCTTCACGTCTCTCGTCATTGTCCATGGAGTTTAATACACATCCTACTTTCAGGCCTAAAAACTCATGCACTTTTCCCATCCACTCAGCATCACGATGTGCCAGATAATCATTAACCGTTACGATATGAACGCCTTTGCCTTCCAGAGCATTCAGGTACGCCGGAAGTGTAGATACCAAGGTTTTACCTTCACCGGTCTTCATTTCTGCAATACGTCCCTGGTGCAGGATAATACCACCGATGATCTGTACCGGATAATGCTCCATGTCCAGAACACGTTTGCCCGCTTCTCTCACCGTGGCAAATGCTTCCGGGAGCAGGTCGTCCAAAGTCTCTCCATCAGCCAGTCTCTTTTTATATTCTTTCGTCTTATCTCTTAGTTCTTCATCAGACAAAGCCTGCATGGTCGGCCTCAAAGCTTCTACTTTTTTTACGAGAGGTTTGATCATTTTAACCTCTCTCTCACTATGAGTCCCTAATACTTTTTGTATAAGATTCATTTCTATTCACCTATATCCTTCATCTGTGTTCTTATAATCACTAACTATATTAACACCTTTACGCATTTTTCACAATAAAATTTTTTATAAACTTAGGCTTCATAAATCGTTCATAATGCGTTCATATAAAAAAAGACCGCCTGCAGCCTCTGCCGCAAGCGGAATTTTTATCAATTTTGTACCTAGAGCGTGTTTGAAAATTAAAAGTTGCACAAAACAAATGTTTTGCATCCCCATTTTATGGTAAAATAAAGAAAAAGGGGTGTTTAATATGTTGAGA
>JAGZJZ010000054.1 GCA_018365455.1 Clostridiales bacterium | reverse complement strand
TCCATAACAACATTTTAAATCAAAAACAGGAGGGACACAACACTTTTCATTACTTGTTTGTGCCTGAGCGAAGCGAAAGGAATGATAAAAAATATGAAAAAATGGAAACGTAGTATTATAAATATATACTATATCCCTGCACTATTGCTGTTTGGAATCTTTGTTATTTATCCCATACTAAAAGGTATTCAGATTTCATTTACAAATTGGGATGGATTTTCTCAGAATTCAAAAAATATTGGTTTGGCAAACTATATTACTTTAATCAAAGACCCTCATATCCGGTCAACTCTGATTAACAGTTTAATCTACGGATTCGGCAGTACCTTGCTGCAGAATATAATCGGACTTGGATATGCGGTATTTTTAAACCGGAATTTTAGGGGGAAAAATCTGGCGCGTGCAATCATCTATGTACCTGCAATGGTAGCGCCGTTAATTATGGGATATATGTATTATTTCATTCTCCAGTATGATGGAGGTGCTCTAAATGATCTTGTAATGCTTTTTGGAATGGAGGCAAAGGACTGGCTTGCCAATGGGAAGACTGCAGTTGGCTGGATTACTTTTATCAATTCCATTCAGTTTGTGGGTGTGGCTATGATCATTTATCTTGCAGGGCTTCAGGGAATTTCCACATCTTATTATGAAGCTGCAAAGCTGGATGGTGCAAGTTTCCGGCAGAGATTTTGCTATATAACCCTTCCGCTGCTGACGCCGGCGATTACCAGTGCAGTGATGTTAAATCTGATTGGTGGCCTGAAGCTGTTTGATATTATTCAGGCGTTAACTGCCGGAGGCCCTGGATTTGCAAGCCATTCACTTGCTACTTTAGTGTCTTATACTTATTTCAGAGGACAGAATGCAGGTTATTCGTCTGCAATTGGTATTTTCTCTTTTGTTTTGATTATGCTGATCAGTATTCTCTTTATGAAATATTTTAACCGAAAGGAAGTGGATATGTGATGGAAGAGAAAAAAGTAAAAAGTAAATTTCGCATTAGTACCATTGTGGCTGTCCTTATCTGCGCTTTTCACCTGATCCCATTTTATATTATGATCGGGGTGGCAATGAAAAGCCCTTTTGATACCAGCTCCAGATGGATGCTGCCGGGATATCTGTATCTGGATAATTTTAAGGAAGCAATAAGTTATGGGAAGATTCTGGGAAGTATCTTGTCTAATATCATAATAACAGGCGGGTCAATTACCGGAATTACGATTATAGGTGCGCTGGCTGCTTATCCCCTTGCCAGGAACCAGACAAAACTGAATAAGGGAATGCGTACCTTTATGCTTGGTATGATGATGGTGCCTGCATTGAGCCTGTTAGTTCCGCTGTATAGTCTGATGGGCAAAATCGGAGGGATCAGTACTTATTGGGGAATTATCCTGATCCTGATCACCTTTTCTCTGCCAACCAGTATCTTTCTTTATACTAATTTTGTTATTTCCATACCAACAGCTTTAGACGAAGCAGCGGCAATTGACGGATGCCCCCGCTTGAAAATATTCTTTTTGATTATTTTACCCCAGCTAAAACCGGTAACTGCATCTGTTGTGATTATGACAGGGGTCAGCTGCTGGAATGATTATATGTTCAGTCTGTATTTCCTGCAATCACCCCAGTTAAAGACAGTAACCTTATCGGTTGCCAGCTTTTTCACTCAGACCCAGAGTAATATGGGTGCAGCAGCAGCGGGAGCATTGCTGGGTATTATACCAATTGTAACTCTATATTTTTGTCTGCAGAAATACTTTATCAAAGGTATGGTGGACAGTGCAATTAAATAGGATGGGAGAATTCTATGAAGAGAAAAAGTTTACGCAGGATAATGGCATTCACGATGGCATTTGCGGTTGCCTTCAGTAATATACAAATTCCTGTTCATGCGCAGGAGACAGAACTGGTTACGGAAGATTATATTTTGGAAAATGAAGTTGAGAATGACGATCATGCGGCCAGTCCGGCAGCGGAAGAAAATCCCTATATCTTTCTGACGGATCTTGACTGGATGAGTGCTGTTTCGGGATGGAAGACGGTACAAAAAGATAAGGATGTGAATAAAGGTTCTCTGAATTTTAGTGATGGAACAGTTTATGAACGCGGCCTTGGTGCACATGCTGCTTCTGAAGTAGTCTATGATCTGGAAGGGCAGTACAGCCGCTTTACAGGCATAGCCGGTATTGATAATGATAAAGTAGGAAATAAAAACACAGCACCGTGCCAATTCAGAATCCGAGGTGACGGAACACTGCTCTGGGAGAGTAAGGTTATGGGGATTGCCGCAAATAACTATGTACCGGAAGCCTATGATATCAATGTAGTTGGTGTGAAAGAATTGAAACTGGAGACTGTTGTATTAGGAGACAGTAATACAAGCTGCTGGACAAATTGGGCAGATACGAAACTTTACGCCAAAATAGATGAAAGTCTGTTGCTTACCGACCTGAAAGCAGGCGAAAGTACAATAGAGGGATTTGATCCGGGAGTTTTCCGTTATGTGCAGGAAGTTGCAGCAAATGATATGGATCACCTGGAAGAAATGATGGCACCGGAGATAACGGCATTTTCAGGTGAAGGCACCCAGATTGAAATCATTCAGGCAGAACATGTTCCGGGATTGGCGGAAATAAAAGTGTCTAACGAGAGAGGATCCGTTACGTATCAGGTATATTTTGTAATACAGAATGTAGATTTTCTCAGTGATCTGGATTATGCCGGGAATACCGGTAATAAAATAAGCCGGGATGCAGATACACAAGGCAGTGAAATTCAGATGCTGGGGAGCGTATACCGCAAAGGAATAGGTATGAAAGCGGATTCTACAGTCACCTATAACCTGGAGGGACAATATGTAAAATTTCGTACCAGCTATGGTTTAGTTGATGCTTTGATGAGTGATCCATATATCAAAGGTACCTTTGTCATAAAATGTGATGGCGTTGTCAGGCATACCATGTCTATTAATCTGGACGACCAGGGATGGCATGATGTAATGACGGAAATTAATGTGGAAAAAGTGCAGACCCTTGAGCTTAGCCTGGTGGGGGAAGAAGGCCAGGAAGGAGATGTGTTTGGTGCCTGGGGAGATGCAATGGCTCTGCGCGGGGAGCCAAGCGGTACATTGCTTGCAAATATTACTGTAGACGGCAGGGAACTGGATGGATTTGCAGATAATATCTTGAATTATGAGGTAGCCCTTAATGCAGGAACGTCAAAAGTACCGGTTGTAAAAGCAACAGCCCAGGATAGTGAGGCGGTTGTGGAAGTGACCGATGCAAAGAAAATTCCGGGTACTACAGTTATAAAAGTATCAAAAGGAGAGAATACAACAGAGTATAAGATTGAATTTAAACTCCGGGATGAAGGGCTGGAAAGTATTGAAGTATCCATAGACCATTCTAATTTAAACCCGGTAAAAAACCGGGGTCAGGTTGGTAAGATATCGGTAAAGGCAAATATGGGAACCGGTGAAGTATTTACAGAACAGGATCCCAGTATACAGGTGACATATGACATCATGACTCTTCGTTCCAGCGGCGGCGTGGAAATTGCGTCCATAGATGAGAATGGGGTTATTACACCGCTGAAAAACGAGAAATATGTAGAAGAAGGAATGGAAGAAGCCTGGAATGGCGGTACTGGAAAAGTAACAGTTTCTGTGAAGGCAGGAGAGAGAACGCTGACAAAGGACGTGAACTTTGCGGTTACACCTTTCTGGATTGACTACAGCAAAACACTGGTTATGAAAATGGATTTACATATGATGGCCAGAAATAATACGGTAAACATGAATTTTGGACAGGCTCTGGATGTGATAAAAGAATATGATAACATGACCAGAGGGATTCCCAAGATTGTATATCTGGTTGGATGGCAGTCAGACGGTCACGACACCGGATACCCATCCTGGGACGAAGTAGACGAGTACCTGAAAATACCGGGAATGACAGCGAAAGAAAGCCTTGCCTATTTTATGCAGGAAGCAAAAAAATACAATACCACGGTGAGCTTCCATCTAAATATGAGCACTACATATACGGACAGCCCGCTCTATGATGAATATTATGCGAAGGATATTCTGGGAAGGAGAAAGGATGGCGGTCAGACGGTATATGGAGAAGGCGGTGTTATTTCTTATACCCGTGACTGGGAGCTTAAAACCATGCAGCGCAGAATGGAACGTCTGATTGAAACTTATCCCACATTGGCTGAAGGGCATACCATCCATTCCGATGCTTTTCATATCGTAGTACCTCAGTCCACAACAGGATTCGGAGCAGCCGAACCTATGAGCCAGTATGCTCAGGATAAGTATGGATACAGCCGTTCCACAGATATTGAAAGCATGCGCAAGATGTTCCAGTACTGGAGGACACTGGGATTAGATTTAACATCAGAATTTGTGGACAGCTATCGTCCAAGCGATGTATCCGGCAATGAGGCTTTTATAGGTCTCCAGGCAATGGCATGGCATTTTAGAAAAGCAGATATAAACTGGAATATGTCCATACCTGCAGCGTTGTATACCGGGGGCGACGGCGGATCTGAACTATTTGGTACTTCCCATACACCGGAAGGTAATCTGCAGCCGGGAAAAAGTGCAGATGGATGGCTTGCAGATTTTGCCACAACTACGCTGCCCTGGCAGTATTTAAACAGTTTTGACCGTATTTCTGCTTCTGCATCAGGCGTACAGTTTTCGGATGGAGTAACTTCAGAAAATACAGTAAAAGGAGTTGTAATTAAAGAAGATAACAAGGTACTCGCAGAAGGAACGAATTATTTTATCCCTGCACTTTGGAATAACGATTATCCGGAAGTGATTGCGTACAGTAAAAACGGTTATACCGATCGGACATGGGAATTTCCAAAAGGGTGGAAAGAAGTTACCCATGCTGATGTATATCAGATTACAAAAGAAGGTCTGACACAGCAGGTACTCACAAATGTGGATATTACATCCGGCAGCATAACATTATCAATAGGAGCGGGCAAAGGATATTCGGTAGTGCCTGCAGGGACTGATGTATCCAGAATTTATAAACCGGCAGAAGAGTTAAACATTGAAGAAAACGATATAACAATACAGGCAGGATACCGTAAAAAACTCCATGCACACATACAGCCATATGATGCCACGGATAAAGGAATCCGCTGGGAAAGCAGTAATCCTCAGATAGCGGAGGTTTCTAACAGTGCTATAGTGACCGGAATGACAGAAGGGTCTGCAGTTATTACCGGAACTACTTTAGATGGGAATATTCAGGCAGTGTGTAACGTGCAGGTTCAGGGCAGCCTTAAGAAGATTGCGCCGATTACAGCAGATAAAGAAAGCGGAACTTACGATGGACCTATCAAGGTATTTTTGCATACAGATACCAGTGATGCAGATATTTTTTATACTACGGATGGCAGTGAACCGGATGAAACATCCCTGTACTATAGTGAAAACAGTACAAATCCGGCCCCGATCCTTGTATCGGACAGCATGGTAATAAAAGCGGCAGCGATGAAAGATGGCATGATTACCAGTGATGTGATTCACCTGGACTATAAAATTAAAAATGCAGGTGTAAGTCCGGTACGTGCAATATCCCAGCCGGATCACTATACTTCAACCCAGGCAGTTTACCTGACATCGGATACGCAGGATGCAGAGATTTATTTCACCATTGATGGAACAGAACCCTCTGGGGAATCAAAAACGTCCATACACTATAATACCTCATCGCCATTGACTCTGAACAGCGATACGACCGTTAAGGCAATTGCCTGTAAGGGAGATGCCGCTAGTGAGGTACGTACTTTTACTTACCGGTTTACGGATCAGACAAAAAGAGTACTGACACCGTATGTGGAAGTAAATGGAACAGCAGGTATGGGTGGGATTTATCAGGAGCCTGTTACAGTAGAATTAAAAACCAGGACACCAAATGCAGAAATCTACTATACCACAGATGGTAAAAACCCAGGTACCGGATCACAGAAATATACCGGACCAATGATTCTGGATAAGAGCACGAACTTAAAAGTAATGGCATCGGCAGACGGACTTACCGCTTCTAATTACGGATGGTTTAATTTTATTATCGGAGATTCCAAGGAAAACCGGACAGCACCGGCTACAGCCAGTGTTAAACCCGGTACCTATAAAGAACCGTTTGAAGTGAAGTTAGAAACAGAGACTCCGGGGGCTGTGGTGAAGTATACTATAAGCGGCAGAACCCCCAGGCTGTATACGGCTTACTACCGGCAAGACATTCCACTGCTTATAACGGAAGATACAAAGGTAACAGCTATTTCTTATAAAGATGGAATGATTGATGGGCCGGTTAGGATTTTTGAATATAAAATTGGGGAAGATGGAGCAGAGGTGGAAAAGCAGGTACAGGCACCTGTTTCATCTCTGAAAGAGGGTTCTTATTATGGAGAACAGGAAGTGGTGCTGTCCACAGCTACAGTGGGTGCAGATATTTATTATACCACGGATGGATCGCTGCCCACAAAAGAGTCCCTCCGGTATGAAGCACCAATTAAAATGGATGCTTCTATGACTATAAAAGCAATTGCGGTAAAGGAAGGATATAGAGACAGTACCGTATCGGTATTTACATATGTAATTGAAGAACCCAAGGAAGAAGGTGACAGTTTTTATCTCAGTGATCTGGACTGGAAATGGGCATATGCGGGAACCAGGTCAGATACTACGCCTATGTTTGGAGATGAAGACAAGGTACAGGGAAAGTATAATATGCCTCAGAAAGACCGGAGATATGATGGAAGTGCATCCTGGTCACCCACAACAGTTATGCATTTGAGCTATAGCGCCCAGGAAGGCATTTATGATTGGAATACCATTGCAGCCAGTGAGTCTACAAAAGCGATTGAAAAAGGAATCGGTACGGCTGCCTGTTCCGAAATTGTGTACGAGCTTCCGGATAATAGTGAAATATTCCGTTCCACGATTGGGTTTGATGCCTGTGTATTAACTAATAAAACACGTCCATCATCAGTTCAGTTTAAAGTTTTGGGCAGTAAAACCACAGACAAATCAGAAAACTATGAAGAGCTGTATGTGAGCAGCCTTGCCTATACTGCTGACAAGGGAGGCAGTGCCAGACCTTATTTTGTGCCGCAGGATATTGAAGTAGGTATCAGTGGATATAAGTACATGAAGTTATGGGTATCTGATGCATCGGAGACAGGAAGCGGTGGTACGAATGCCACAAACCAGAGTGATTCAGTGAACTGGGCAAATGCCCGGATCCAGTATGTAAAAGACGTTTCTGATAAAACTTCTCTAAAAGAAGCGCTGGCTAAAGCAGCGGAAGCGGAAATAGAATATTCGGCGGACAATACAACTGCCGCAAGCTGGAGTAACTATGAAGAAGCGCTGGAAGCTGCAAGAGCTGTGCACCGTGATCCAAATGCAGAACAGGAAGTTGTGAATACAGCGGCAGATCGGCTTTTGACTGCTATATCAGGCATAGTAAAGCGGGCAGAATTGGCAAAGATATATGATCTTCGTGCTTTAGCGGAGCTTTGCGAAAAGATGGAAAAACAGTATCCGGCTGATATTTACCAGCCAATGAAAACATTGCTTGGGCAAATGGAGAAGTTATTGCAGCAAGACGAAACGGAGACCGGAGAAACAGAGGTGGCAGAAGCCTATACATCATTAGAGTTGGCTCAGAAAGAACTTCTTCAGTATAAACCAGTGAATACAACCGTTCTGGAAGAAACCCGTAAGGCTGCAAAAGAACTGGATCCGTCAAGATATACAGAGGAATCATACAAAAGAGTGATGGATGCACTAAGCAAAGCGGATAAAACAGATCTCTCAGATCAAAAGGCGATTAATCAGGCAGTAACGGACCTGATGAATGCTATTTGTACCCTGCAGGAAAAGAAACCGGAGATCAAAACAGAATATGCAGATCTTATAGCGTTAAATGCAATTATGAAAGAGGCGGCAGCAATAAACCGAAGCCAGTATACGGAGTTTTCCCTGAAATCCCTGGATAACACACTGGCTGTTGCGAAATCCCTGGCTGAGGCAAAACCTGTAAAAGAATTGCAGCCAGTAGTGGATTCTGCAGTAAGAGCGATGAAGGATTCTATACAGAGCCTTGTGAAAAAGCCGGTTATACCCGCTAAGAAGACGACCCATACTATGGGAAATCTGGTATACTGCATAACAAAATCAGCAGCAAAAAATGGAACGGTTACAGTTCTGAAACCGGCTAAAAAGACTTTCACTGCAATTAAGGTTCCGGATACGGTGAAAATAAACGGTTTCACTTTTAAAGTAACGGCGGTCAACAGCAAAGCATTCAAAGGCAATACGAAATTAAAGAAAGTTACAATTGGAAAATATGTAGAAACCATTGGAAGCAGTGCATTTTATAAATGTACAAGACTTTCAGGGATTACAATTGGCAGTGGATTGAAGACAATTGGTAAAAAGGCATTTTATGGTGATAAAGGATTAAAGATTATCGTTGTCAAATCTTTAAATTTAAGGAAAGCAGACAGTCAGTGCCTGAAAGGAATTCATAAAAATGCAGTGATAGATGTGCCTGGCAAAAAGGTGAGAGCTTATAAAAAGGTTTTTGCAGGTAAGGGTCAGCCTAAAACTGTTAAAATTTATTAGTAGAAAATCAGTAAAGTTTCAGTGAAAAATCAGTAAAATAGAAACAGGAAGCGGAGTTGTTTTTAGTTTGAAATACGAGACACTCTCAGACCATATTAATCTGCTTATGGTCTGAGGGTATCCAAAAGGAGATCGGTATGGGAGAAAGAAAAAGAAAACATGCAGTATTGGCGGGGATCATGGCTTCAGTTATATTTTTGACTGCGATTCCGATGCCAGTTTTGGCAGAGGGGCAGGAGCCTGAAATGAATACCCCAGGAGAAGAAGTTTTTTTAAGCGACCTGGATTGGGAATGGGCATATGCGGGCATACGTACAGACACAACTCCGATGTATGGGGATAAGGATCAGGTACCAGCCAATGCAAAGAAACCAAAAAAAGATTACCGCTTTGACGGAAATAATGTAGATATGTATATTTCATATGATGTAAATGCCAAGATGTATGACTATAATACCCTTATTTCCCTTGAGAATACGACAAAAGTGGACAAGGGAATCGGCACATCGGCAGCTTCTGAGATTGTATATGCCCTGAACGGAGAATATGAAAAGTTTACGGTGACACCTGGATTTGAAGTTTATGCACTGACCAATAAAAACAGGCCGTCTTCTGTAGAGTTCAAATTGCTGGGAAGCAAAACCACAGATGATTCCACCCAATACGAAGAACTTTGGGACAGTGGTATTGTATATTCATCCGATCAGGGAAGTGACAGACCCTATTTTGTTCCCAGTGAAGTGCAGGTATCTGTTAAGGATTACCAGTATTTAAAATTATGGGTATCTGATGCCGGAGAAACCGGAATGGGCGGAACTAATCCAACGAATCAGAGCGATGCTGTGAACTGGGCATTTGCACGGCTTACGAAATCAGCCGGTACAGAAAATCCCCCATATGACGGCGTATATTTAAGTGATCTTACAAAAACATCTTTTACAGGAAATGAAACCGCGAAGGATACCAGCTTTTTGGGCCAGGCAATTACGGTTGGAGGAAAGTCGTATAGCAAAGGGCTTGGTATGAAAGCGAATGCATCTGTAACATATGATTTGGGAGATGCGTATGAGTACTTTCGGGCAGATATCGGTTTTGATGAGGCATCTGCATCGGGTGAAGCTGCCTATACTGTCTATGGATATAATGAATCGGGTGGAAAAGACACGATTACAGAAGGAATTTTAAATGAAGTTAACCAAAACCAGTCGATAGGGGGACCGGTTATAGGAATTGTATCACTGGAGCTTTGTATTACCAGTCATTCCACGGAAGAAATTCTGGTGAACTGGGGAGATGCCAGACTGGACAGAACACAATCAGAAACCGCGGTGGAAGCGTATGATATAACCCTGGATGGAAAAGCTCTGGAAGGCTTTACACCATCGAATACACAGTATGAAATAAAATTGAACGGGGATTCCGATATCCCGGTTGTTGATGCAAAAGCTGCAGAAGGGTTAACCGTTGAAATCCTGCAGGCAGAGAGCATTCCTGGAAATGCAGTTATAAAAGTAACGGATGGAACACGGGAAAAAGTATATACCATTTTCTTTACCAGGCAAACCGAAGAATTACTCAGTAAAATTGAAGTTACATCAGATAAAAAAGAGTTGAATCCATTAAAAAGCAGGGATGATAAAGCAAAGCTCAGCTTAAAGGCATATGACAAAGAAGGAAAACTCACTGAATTATCGGAAGGCACAAAGGTAACGTATACTGCCAAAAGCTTATACAAGAGCGGTAATGTAACGGTTGCAGAGGTAAGTGAGGATGGTACGGTAACGCCCCTGAACGGAGGGGTGGCTGAAATAACGGCACAGGTTGAAGCTGGCGGACAGATAATAAAAGATAAAGTCAATATTACTGTTCGGCCCTTTTACAGGGACTATCATCAATCAATGGTTATGAAGATGTTTTTAGGACAGAATGGAAGTATCAAAGTAAATTTGGATGAAGCACTTGATATCATTAAAAATATTGATAACATGACCAGAGATATACCGAAAATCATCTATTTGGTAGGATGGCAGTATGAAGGCCACGATTCTGGATATCCTTCTTTTGCAAAAGTGAATGAAAAGTTAAAACGTGGGGAAGATGCAAGTGCAGAAGACAGCCTGATCTGGCTCATGGAAGAAGCAAAAAAATACAATACAACGGTAAGTCTTCACATTAACATGCTGGATGCGTCAGATCAAAGTCCGCTCTGGAATGAATATCTGGAAAAGGATGTAATTGCCAAAAATGCAGATGGAACCTTAAAGACTTATGTATGGGGGTATCCCATCAGTTATACGGCAGAATGGAATGCCGGGCTTACGCAAAGGAGAATCGATGAATTATTTGACCTTCTGCCTCCGCTAAGAGAAGCGGGAACCATACATATCGATGCTTTTCATACCGTGATTCCCGGTTATACCAACGAATCAATCAGTCCGTATCATGAGGCAAAATACGGATATACTTCAGCAGTAGAGGAAGAGACCCAGAGAAAAATATTTGCTTACTGGAGAGAGAAAGGTGTCGATGTAACCAGTGAATTCGTCAGCAGTTATCGAAAAGACAAGTTTATTGGACTTCAGCCAATGGCATGGCATTTTTCTTCACTTAGTAATACGGAATATTTACAAATACCTGCTTCGCTGTATTGTGGCGGAGACCGCGGACTTGCAGTATTTGGAGAAAATATGGCCGCTGAGGGAATTATTAAGGCAGATAAGACAACTTTAAAAGGGTTTATGCAAGATTTTGCATTAAAAACGGTACCTTTCTATTTTTTAAATCGGTTGGAACGTCTGACTTATGATTCTGCAAGCAAGACAGCAACACTTTCGAATGAGGTAACCAGCTGGCAAGAAGCTGATAACTCCCTGCATATCACACAAAAAGACGCCGTACTCAGGGATAATAATGATATTTTTATGCCGGCACAGTGGAATGAAGACCGTTACCCGGAATTATTTGCTTACAGCAAAACCGGATATACCGACAGAAGCTGGAAACTTCCTCCGGGGTATGAGGATATTTCAGCAGTGGATATATACCGGATAAACTTAAGCGATATGCAGCAGAAGGAGAAGAATGTTCCTGTTAATGAAGGAAATCTAATCTTAAGTTTATCAGCAGACGAAGCCGTATCAATTGTTCCGGCAGGAACGGATCTGGATTCTGCGAAAGAGGAAAGCTTTGATTATCTGTCGGATGTGACACCGGCGTCGGTCAAGGTTGGATATGGGTCACTTGGTATTGACAAAACAGTAAATAACTCAGGAACGCTGAAACTGGACGGTGTGGAGTATAAGAAAGGTCTTGGTGCGCATGCGCCGGCAGAATTGGTGTATCATCTGGATGGTAAATATGACTTTTTTCACGCTGTAGTGGGTATAGATGATTTAAGAGTTACCAATACAAATCTTGGAAGGGTACAGTTCCAGGTGTTCCTGGATGACAATACCATTCCTGCATTTGAAAGTACGGTAATGGGAACCAATGCGAAGCCGGAAGTGATAGATTTAGCACTGGGAGATACGGTACAGAAGATGAAAATTGCTGTATTAACACCGGATGGGAAGAATACCAATGACTGGACGGACATAGCTGATGCCAGGCTTACGCTGAACGAAAAAGGGCTAAACTATGCAGAATGCAATGTAACCGAATTTTCCTTAGCAGAACAGGTCAATAAAACCCAGTTGGATAGTGAGAAACATACCATTTCCATAAAGGTACCTTATGGTACAGATCTGTCAGCCCTAACCGTGAAGGAGGCGGAATTTACGCCCAGAACACAGGGCAGCATTCAGGCAGGAGACATCATAGACGCAAGACAGCCAGTTATTATTACAGTAAGCAACCCGGCAGGTGAAACAAAGGAGTGGACCCTGTTTGTAACAGAAAAAGAACAAAAGGCTATATTGAAATCGGATAACAAGTTTCTGGAAGATAATTTTTATTGGGCAAGCCATAAAGTAGACCAGTTTGTAATGACAGGACAAAGCGGTCTGATTAACAAAGCATCCGACAAACCGGGAAGCGGGCCGGTGGATTACGATCCTTCTTACTGGGCAGGTTACTATGACAGAACGGCTTATTATGGCAGAGATTTTTGCCATCAGGCTACCGGGGGACAGTTGGCGGGTCTTCGGAATGAAAACTTCAATATGTTTAAGACCTTTGCCCAGGGTGCTACCGAGGCAAGAAAATATTATACCCTTTGGGCTTTTAATTTTGACGGAAGCCCCTATACCATCGATTACAGGTCAGACACAAACTTTGTAAGAGAGGTTCCGGCACAGTTTGAACTGGTAGAAAAAGCATATGAGCAGTATTTGTGGACAGGGGATGAACGTTATATCCAAGATGAAGATATGTTCCAGTTTTATACAAATGTTATGACGAAGTACATTGCTCTTCATGACGATCAGAATCCAAATGGTGTTGCTGAGGGGTATGGCAGTATCTGGAGCGGGTCCTGTACTTATAATGAACGTGGTGAGCATCCCGTGGAAGCAGGAGATGCAATTGGTGCTCAGTATCAGGCAACTCTGGCTTATGCAGGAATATTAGATGCCAGGGGACAGGTCGCTGAAGCGGCGGCATGGTTTGAGAAAGCACAGAAGCTGAAAGACTATTTTAATAAGGAATGGAGTGCAAATCCGGATAATCCGGAAGGAAATTATGCCAGAGTCATCACTCAGGATGGAACAAAATTGTATGATTTCGGGAAAGAAAACAGCTGGTTTATGCCTATGAAGCTGATAACGGAACCGGGTAAGAGGAATGATGCATATCTGGATTATATTTCCCAAAAACTGGGGAAAGGAATCGGAGATAAAAATGCTCCCGACGCCCCTAAAAATATTGAAGCTTACACGTATATCCCGGATACATATTTTCCGTATAACCGAAACGAAGAGGCGTGGAAATGGATGAAATACATTGCAGGCATAAAGGACAATCCTCATGAACGCCCCATACAGGGAACAAACGGAGATTATCCTGAAATTTCCTTTACTTTTGTCTCTCAGACCATAGAAGGGATTATGGGTATTGAACCAGATGCCGGTAAAAATCAGGTAGTCACTGCTTCCCATCTTGCAGAAGATATGAATTATGTAGATGTTACCGATATCCGTATGGGAGACCACATGCTGGACGTTAGGCACGATGGTCATACCAAAACCACCTTGACAAATCATGCAGATGGATCTTTAAGCTGGGAAGCAAGATTTTATGGAAGTTATCCTTATATAAATTATAAAGGAACAAAAATGGAAGCACAGCAGAAAACCGTAAATGGTGTTACTGTCAGTTATGCGGTAATAAATGTTATGCCGAATGAGACCATAATTGCAGAAGCAGAACAGATCACTGCAGATAAACAGGTTTTAAAGGAAGCAATACAAGCAGCAGAAAATGCAGCTCTGGAATATCAGCAGGGAAATACAACAGCCAGCAGTTGGGCAACATACTTTACGGCTCTGGAAAATGCAAGAATAATAAGTGCTAATCCGGCAGCTATGCAGGCAGATGTCGATGCAGCGGCAGCAGAACTTCTAAATGCCGTGAAAGGTCTTACAAAACGGGCAGAGATATTAAGAGTTTCGGAAATTAAAGTATTGGCTGAACTGTGCAGAAAAATGGAAGGGCAGTACCCACAGGAGATTTATGCACCTGTAAAATTGCTTCTGGAGGAACTACAGGAGTTGTTAGAGAAAGAAGCCGCTGATGTAGGAGAAATGGAATTAGAAGAAGCATATGCAGCGCTTGAAGATGCTCAGCACACACTGTTGGAATATCAGCCGGTAAATACAGAAGTACTAATGGAAGCGATAAAGGCTGCGAAATCTTTGGATAGATCCAGATACACAAAAGAATCCTATGACAAAGTATGGAAAGCCATTATAGAAGCAGAACAAGTGGATTTGACCGATCAGAGTGCAATTAATGAAGCAGTTAAAAATCTTTTAGCTGGAATATGCGGATTGAAAGAAATACAGGAGGAAGAAAAAACTGTTTATGCAGATTTATCACAACTGCATTCGGCGATTAAGCTGGCATCAGAGGTGTACCGCAGTAAATACACAGAAGCTTCTTTGCATGTTCTTGATAATGCCCTTACGGTAGCAAGAGCACTGGCGGATGCGAAGCCGGTAAAGGAACTGCAGGCAACGGTAGATCAAGCGGTAAAAGCAGTAAAGGAATCTATTCAAAGTTTAGTAGTGAAGCCGGCATTACCGGTTAAGAATTCCTCCCACAAAGTAGGAAGTCTGATATATAAAGTAACAAAATCAACTGCAGGCAGTAGAACAGTAATGCTGGTAAAACCATCCAGAAGAACACTGTCATCTGTAAAAATACCGGATACAGTTAAATTAAATGGTTATACCTTTATGGTAACTTCCATCGGCAAAAATGCTTTCAA
The DNA here is from genome assembly GCA_018365455.1 of Clostridiales bacterium. Classification (GTDB taxonomy): domain Bacteria; phylum Bacillota; class Clostridia; order Lachnospirales; family Lachnospiraceae; genus Robinsoniella. The sequence continues at coordinate 28,355 of JAGZJZ010000054.1, read as the reverse complement.
GGGAAATAACAGGCTAAAAGCAGCATCTGTTGGGAAATACGTTGAATCAATAGGAGATGGGGCATTCTATAAATGCACGAAACTTACCAGTATCACCATTGGCAGCGGGTTGAGAACCATCGGAAAGAAAACTTTTTATGGAAATAAGCTCCTAAAGACCATAAAAATAAAATCTTCCAAATTAAATAAAGCAGGGAGCCAGTGCCTGAAAGGAATTTCTACAAAAGCGGTTATTGATGTGCCTAATAAGAAAGTAAAGAATTATAAGAAAGTTTTCAGTGGTAAAGGGCAGTCAGGTAATGTTAAAATAAAATAATTCAAGTTGATCAAAATGACTTCAAGGATATATATTCAAGAATATATTTCTTGAAGTCATTTTACTTGATGGTAAACGAATGCCGGAAGTACAAATTATAACTGCCTTCCATAATACAGTCATATAATGATATTGAACTGTCAATCAAAATAAATGATACTGCTGATACAATCTATTTCTCTCCGCCAGATCTGTGGTAGCCTGCATTAAGTCTTTAATTCTGTTTTCCTGTAGTAAATAGCGGGAAAGAGCAGCAAATCTATTTTCTCCTTTCAGTATACCTTCTTCTCTGATATCATCAAAAGCTTTACACATATTAAAAACCCCTTTCTTGTCTGTTACTGCTATATTTTTTAAAGTATCCAGTCTGTCTGATTCACCCAGCAGCAGATGGATCAGCTCAAAAGTCTGAAGATCAAGCTGGCTGAACCGTTCCTGATTTTCTATGATATGGCGTGTTATGCCAAGTTTGTCTTCTGCATATTTCAATGCACCGAAGATTTCTCTTAATCCTGTATGATAATGATCTAACTGATCTATTCTTCTGGCATCCAGGACATTGATTGTATAATTGGGTATCATTGCTTTCAGTTCATTCATTTCCGGAGCAAAGGATAGGAGATCGTGAAGGCAATTGCCGGCATCCCATGGCTGTTTTCCAAAATAAACAACCAAAGTTACAACGGGAACCAGCTTATCTGTTTTACACATACCAGATAAAAATTCACCGGAATTTTTGTAATGCCTGCCATCGCCAGCGGATTTTATGTCCTGTACCTGCCTGGTATAATTTAAGGCGTCGTACAGCATGGAACGTATTACCATGGCATAATTTACATCTGTCTGGTTTTCACATGCCAAAATGGCAAACTGTACTCCGAAGTGTGTTTTCTTTACTACATCACGATAGCGTCTGACTGCTTTTTTTCTCCCGGTTTTGTCCGGAATAAGAATGGACAGATCTCCGTCCGCAGAGGAAAGGTGATCCGGATTGATAATTTGTTTACCTTGAAATACCGTTCCATTATAGATATCTGCAAAATGTTCAGGGTCTTCCAGATACTGGTTAATAAATAAGTCTTTTTCTTGCGTCATGTTGACCTCCTTTTCATTTGGGAAATACACAGACACATAGAAATATGATGGATTCTGCACTAAAGGGATTGGGTACGGAACATGTACGATAGAAAAACAGATAACTTTAGAGGAAATGAGAATTTTATATTTAAACAGTGACTATGTATTACGTTTTTAATATTATACAATATAAGATTGCAAATATCAAAATAATATTTTCGAATTATAACTTGAATAGATAATTTTTACAATTTTAGCAATACTACAAGTAAGAAAAGATAATCTTTAGGAAACATACTTTAGATTTTTGTAGAAGGAGAACCATGCCTATGAAAAAGGTATTTAAAGAGTTGGGCAAGTTTAAAGCGGCGGTTTTTTTTATTGCGCTGACGGTGATTGGCGGGGTACTGTGTAATCTGGGATTGCCTGCTTATCTGTCGAATATTATTAACAAAGGAATTCCAAATGGTGATGCAGCATTTATTATCCGAACCGGGGGTGCTATGCTCATTCTCACAATCCTGGGAGCTTTTTGCAATATTGCAACGGGTTTCTTTTCGGCTCGTGTATCTATGGGCATTGGCAGGAGAATGAGAAGTGAGGTATTTACCAAAGTACAGTATTTTTCCCGGGCTGAGTTTGATCGGTTTTCCACGTCATCCCTCATTACCAGGACGAATAATGATATTACCCAGGTACAAAATTTTATGAATATGTTTCTGCGTATTGTACTGATGGCACCGGTTATGTGTGTGGGAGGCGTCATTCTGGCATATTTAAAAAGTCCTTCCATGTCTATGGTGTTGTTTATTTCTATGCCGGTTATGATAGCAGCAGTACTTGTGATTGCACTGCGGTCAATCCCCCTGTCCAAGATTATGCAGTCGAAAATTGATCAAATCAATCTGGTTATGAGGGAAAAACTCACAGGTATCCGGGTTATCCGGGCATTTGGCACCACGGGGCATGAGGCCAGCCGGTTTTATGATGTAAATGAAAGTTTTATGAAAAATTCTATGCGCATGCAGCGAATTATGGGGACGCTGACTCCTGTGCTCAGCCTTGTGCTCTATGGCACCAATGTAGCACTGCTGGCATTTGGCGGATATCAGATTACCAGGGTGAATGGAACCCCTCTTTTAACCGGTGATGTAATTGCGGTGATCCAATATGTTATGCAGATTATGATGTCCGTTATGATGCTGGCTCTGATCTTCGTTATGTATCCAAGGGCGTCTGTCTCTGCATCCAGAGTGAATGAGGTACTGGACACAGAAGCTACGATTGTTACAGAAAATCCAAAAGAAGGGATGGGGGATAAGAAAGGGTTTTTATCATTTGAACATGTTACTTTTTCATATCCGGAGTCTGAAGAGCCGGTTATCCATGATATAACTTTCGAATCGAGACCAGGGGAAACTACGGCGATTATCGGTTCTACTGGAAGTGGAAAATCATCTCTGATCAATTTGATTCTGCGTTTTTATGATGCACAGGAAGGCAGGATACTGGTCAATGGAATGGATGTAAAGGACTATGATATAAAGGAGTTACGCAGAAAAATCGGTTATGTTCCCCAGAAATCCTTCCTGTTTAAGGGAACGATAGAGAGTAATATCCAGTTTGGTGATGAATTTGCCTCAGAAGACAGGATTGAGGGTGCGGCGAAAATCGCCCAGGCGTATGAATTTATTACGGCGAAAGAAGAAGGATTTGAAACAGAAATAACCCAGGGCGGCAGCAATGTTTCCGGTGGACAGCGGCAGAGGCTGGCAATTGCAAGGGCAATTGTCAGAAAACCGGAAATTTATATTTTTGATGACAGTTTTTCTGCACTGGATTTCAAGACAGATCTGGCTCTGCGCCATGCCTTGGAAGATGAGACCAAAGATGCAGCAGTTATTATTGTAGCCCAGAGAATCAGCACGATTATGAACGCAGACCGCATTTTGGTTTTGGAAGACGGATACCTTGTGGGTATGGGGACCCATAAAGAATTGCTGTCATCGTGTGAAGTGTATAAGGAGATTGTCCATTCCCAGTTAAGTGAAGAGGAGGCAGGCGCATGAGTGAACAGGAACAGGTGAAGACGATTAATATCATGAAGATTTTCAGGAGACTGTTTTCATTTATGAAGCCTTACCGAAAAGGGCTTTATTGTGCAATTGTGTTTATTATAGTGGCTTCTGTTTTCAACAGCCTTGGCCCCTTTATCCTGGGAAAAGCAACGGATGCATTAGCCGGTATCGTAATAGATGGCATGCCTGTTTCTGCCGGTATCAGAAAATTTATAACGATTTTGATTGTGCTTAGTGTGATCTATTTACTGTATTGTATATTCAAATATCTGAGCACTTTTATCATTGTAGGGGTGTCAGAGAAAACAATATTTGACCTCAGAAATAAAGTAGACGGCAAATTAAAACAGCTTCCACTAAATTACTTTGATACCAACCCATACGGGGATATATTGAGCCGGGTAACCAATGATATCGACACGGTTTCCACTTCGCTTCAACAGTCTATTGACCAGATATTGACCTCGATTTCCACTGCCGTTTTTATTTTGATTATGATGCTGGTAGTCAGTCCCGCCTTGACCCTGATCGGAATTATAACGGTTCCGCTGGCATTGATTATTTCTATGAAAATAGCACAAAAATCCCAGTATTTATTCCAAGAGCAACAGGGAACCGTAGGGAAATTAAATGGATATGTTGAAGAAATGTATACCGGACACACGGTAATCAGTGCTTATGGGAAAGAGCCGGATATTATCAAGGATTTTGAAGATACAAATGAGACGCTTTATGCGGTTGGCTGGAAAGCACAGTTTTTGTCCAGCCTTCTGCAGCCGATTACCCAGGCAATGACGAATCTGGGTTATGTACTGGTAGCCGTAATCAGTGGTTTTTTGTGCATTAAGGGAGCTTTGACCATAGGTATGATACAGTCATTTATTCAATATTTACGGCAATTTTCCCAGCCCATAACCCAGACGGTACAGATTACGAATATTCTGCAGTCTACGGCTGCTGCTGCGAACCGTGTATTTGAATTTTTAGACGAAAAAGAAGAGATAGCGGAAGTGGAAAATCCGGTTTTTCCGGATGATATTAAGGGCGAAGTTACGTTCAGCCATGTAAGTTTTGGATATCTTCCCCATAAAACGTTGATCAAAGATGTTTCGCTGGAAGTGAGGCCTGGAAGCAAGGTTGCAATCGTTGGACCTACCGGAGCCGGCAAAACGACGCTGGTTAACCTGCTGCTTCGGTTCTATGATGTGAACAGCGGCAATATTTTGATCGATGGCGTTGATATTCAAAAAATGGGGCGGGAACCTCTTCGGAGTATTTTCGGTATGGTTTTGCAGGACACCTGGCTTTTCCAGGGGACAGTTATGGAAAATATCCGTTATGGAAGGCTGGATGCTACCGATCAGGAAGTTATGGATGCGGCTAAGGCGGCTCATGCAGATCATTTTATAAAAGCACTTCCGGGTGGATTTCAGATGGTTCTGGCTGAAGGAGCAGCAAACCTTGCCCAGGGAGAGCGACAGCTGTTGACCATTGCCCGTGCAATTTTATCCGATTCACCGATTATGATACTGGATGAGGCTACCAGTTCCGTTGATACCAGAACCGAGGTATTGATTCAGAAAGCCATGGCAAGGCTTATGCAGAACAGAACCAGTTTTGTGATCGCCCATCGGCTTTCCACGATCCGCGATGCAGATATGATCTTGTATATGCAGGAGGGTGATATCAAGGAAGTTGGAACACATGAAGAATTAATCCGTAAAAAAGGATTATATGAAAAATTGTATAATAGCCAGTTTGCACAAAATAATGCAGGTTAGAAGATAAAAGATATGAAAAGATATGAAGTATTAAATACTGTTTTAATACCAGAAGCCTGGCTCCCCCCGAGAAATCATCAATGTATTCTCTACAATATCAAAGAGATGATTCTGGGCGGAGTCAGGCATAAAATAATATTAAATATGATAGTATGATATAACTTATAATAATTAATGCATCCCTCTGCTTTTTGGAACACCAATACGACATTGAAATTTCCTTACTTCAGCAAAGTCTTGCGAAATTGCTTCGGAGAGAGATTCTTATATACCTTAAATATTTTAATAAAATAACTTGAGGTACTAAATCCAACGGTTACTGCTATTTCGGTAATACTCAGAGGAGTGGAAATCAACAATTTTTCTGCTTCACTTACACGGATGTAGTTCAGGTATTCATTAAAACTCATTCCCATAAGCCGGTTAAAGGACCTTGAAAAATAACTGGGACTGAGATTGCAAAGCTCTGCCATTTCAGAAGCTCTGACTGGTTTTTCGTAATTAACCGACAGATAATGAAAGACTGGATTTAGCATCTCTGTCTGTAATTTTCCGGATGCTCTCCCGATCGGTGCCAATAACGCAGTATCCATAAGAAAATACTGCCTATATGGTTCTTAATGGCAAGCTCATAACCGTAGTCTCTGACATGATTTTCTGTCATAATATTATGAAACAGGTCAGGAAGCATGGTGTCCTGGATTTCGGAATAGGAAATTACCTTTTCGTGTCTTGCATCTTCTGTAATAAACGGCAGGATGTACTCCAGTTCAAAGTGGTTTTGAGACATCCTGTTATATATGAAATCAGGCATGAACCGCACAACAATATACTGTCCTCCGTCTTCAGACAGGGAATCAATCTGATGAACCTCATGAGAGTTTATTAATACCAGATCACCTCCGGTAAAGGTATGATAAAAGCCGTTTAAGTACACTTTAAATGTACCCGATATTCCATAGAGCAATTCAATATAATCATGGTAATGTGCCGGATATACCATTCCGGCTTGATTTCGTTTCTCCAGGTGACACAAAAACAGGCATGGAACCCCATCTATATATACATTTTCTTCTTTCCAGTAATGAATCATATTGAAACCCTCTGCATATTGCAGGCATATCTGCAACACGCTGCCATATTAAAGCAGTTTGAAAGAATCACACCATGGCAGCCTTTCTATAATTTTCTTTCAAACATTTCTCTTAATTTGAAAATGAAAGCCAATATTTGAACATTTGGTGCTGAACATTTCAAAAATGGTTTTAAATATGTTTAGGAGCTTAAGACAAAATACTGCTATTTTTGAATGGAATTATTATATCATATAACAAAAAAATACGATATACTGATTTCAGAAAAATGTAAAAAGTAAGTAACAGTTCATGCTGTCAGAACTGTTACAAAAATAACCCGGAGGTATCAATATGAGTAAAAGTACAATAGGAGTCCCCTTGCCGGAACTGGCACAATACAGCAGAAATGCAGCCGCAGAAGGAGCGGTCCTGCTGAAAAATGAAAATAATATGCTGCCCGTTTTGGAAAATGAGGCAGTTTCTGTTTTTGGAAGGTGTCAATTTGATTATTATAGAAGCGGTACAGGTTCAGGTGGTGCAGTAAATGTAGAATATGTCTGCAATATTATAGATGGACTCCGCCAGAACAGGAAAATAAAACTAAATGAGGAACTGGTCAGACAATATGAAGAGTGGGTAGCTGCAAACCCTGCTGATGATGGTGGCGGCGGATGGGCGGCCGAACCATGGCATCAAAAGGAAATGCAGCTCACAGATGAGCTGGTAAAAAACGCCAGGAAAAAATCAGATAAAGCACTGTTTATCATAGGACGTACTGCAGGAGAAGATCAGGATAATGCGGATGCAGAAGGCGGCTACCGCCTGACCCGGGAGGAAAAATCAAACCTCGAAGTGCTGACACATCATTTTGAGCAAGTGGCAGTTTTGCTGAACGTTGCAAATATTATTGATATGAGCTGGGCAGAAGACTCTGTTTACCAGGATCATATCAAGGCAATCATGTATATCTGGCAGGGCGGCATGGTCGGCGGCCTTGCTGTTGCAGATGTTTTATCGGGTGATATAAATCCCAGCGGAAAACTGCCTGACACCATTGCTTTTAAGCTGGAAGACTATCCATCTACCAGTAATTTTGGTGGTGGAGACCAGAATTTTTATCAGGAAGATATCTATGTAGGATACCGCTATTTCGAAACTTTCGCACCGGAAAAAGTGCAGTATCCTTTTGGTTTTGGACTATCCTACACTGATTTTGAAATTGAAATATTAGAAGCAAAGTCTGCAGGCAGTGGTGCAGATACCCGGATAAAACTGGCGGTAAGGGTTAAAAATACCGGCGCCTGTGCAGGAAAAGAAGTCGTTCAGGTCTACAGCGGCGAACCTCAGGGTGTGCTGGGAAAACCGGTAAAAGAACTGCGTGCATTTGCTAAAACTGCAAACCTGCAGCCAAAGGAAGAAGAAACGCTTTATATCAGTTTCCCCGCTGCGGCTATGGCTTCTTATGATGACAGCGGTATAACCGGAAATAAGTCCTGTTATGTACTGGAAGCGGGTGCTTATGAAATCTTTGTGGGAAACAGTGTACGCAGCCTGACAAAAGCAGATATTGACCAAAATGGTGCATACATCGTAGACCATCTGACTGTGATCGAAACGTTGGAAGAGGCAATGGCACCCGTCAGGGCATTTCAAAGGATGAAGCCGGGCAAAACAAACAGTGATGGAACCTACGAGATTCAGCAGGAAGAAACTCCGCTGCAGACCATTTCCCTGCAAAACAGAATAACCGGGCGTCTGCCGGAAACAATGCCGCAGACCGGTGATAGAGGAATAAAGCTTCAAGACGTAGCAAAGGGAAAAGCAGAGATGAATGCATTTATTGCCCAGCTGAATACAGAAGAACTGGCAGCTATTGTACGCGGTGAAGGGATGAGCAGCCCCAAAGTAACGCCTGGAACTGCTGCAGCTTTTGGCGGTGTGAGTGATGCTCTGGTAGCATATGGTATTCCCATTGCATGTGCTGCTGACGGTCCTTCTGGAATCCGTATGGAAAGTGGTCTGAAAGCAACGCAGATGCCTATTGGGACATTGCTGTCTTCATCCTGGAATATTCCAATGATGGAAGAACTCTATGCATTAGAAGGAAAAGAATTACGGAATAATGAAATTGATACCCTCCTGGGACCAGGTGTAAATATACACCGCAATCCCTTAAATGGACGAAACTTTGAATATTATTCAGAAGATCCATATCTGACCGGATGCTTTGCCAGTGCGGCGGTAAAAGGAATCCGAAAATCCGGATGCGCAGGAACAGTAAAGCATTTTGCAGGCAATAACCAGGAAAAAGCCCGTTTTCACGTAGACTCCATCATTTCAGAGCGGGCATTGCGTGAAATATATCTGAAAGCCTTTGAAATAGCGGTGAAAGAAGGCAATGCTACCTCTATTATGACTTCTTACAATCCGGTAAACGGACACTGGTCCGCATCAAATCATGATCTGAATACCACTATATTACGGGGCGAGTGGGGTTACCAGGGAATAGTCATGACCGACTGGTGGGCTATGATGAATGATACCGCAGAAGGTGGTCCGGCTGACAGAAAAAATACTGCATTCATGGTCCGCGCCCAAAATGATATTTATATGGTTGTAAACAATAATGGTGCCGAAGTAAATGCCATGAACGACAATACATTGGAGTTTTTGGAAAAAGGAAGTCTTACGGTTGGCGAACTGCAGCGCTGTGCCAAAAATATATGCAAATTTCTGATGCAGGTACCGGCTTTTGACAGAAAACCAGAAGAAGCTGCCAGAATCCAGAAATTTGCTGCAAGAGGATGCCCGGATAAAGACTACTCAGAAGGAAAAACCTGTTACATACTGTCTGAACTTCCAAAGATCACACCGGCATTTGGGGAAACGGTATGCCTGAAAGTAGAAAATGCTGGAATATTCAGCATTGTGGGAGAACTCTCTTCTCAGGGAACAAATCAGGCACAGGCAACCGTAAATATGATCTTAAATGGAGAAGTTATGACTACCGTACAGCTCAATGGCACCGATGGGAATAAAATTATACAGAAGCTGATCAAGGTAGAACTGGAGCCCGGCTGCTATGAGCTGCGTTTGGATCTGGTAAAACCGGATATGACAATTGGTTGGATTGAATTTAGAGGATAGAAGATAGATTAGCAGCAAACTACAAATAGCAAACAACAGATCATTAGGGTTTTTTATTCACATTTATTCGTTTTGTCAAATGCCTGTCACATGAATCCGCTATGGTATGAATGGATAAATAAACAGGAGGTTTAACAAATGTATAAAAGAAGTGTTTTGAAACTATGCGTTGGAATAGGAGTTGTTCTGGGGATTTTAACAGGATGTGCTTCCAAAATTTCAACCGAAGAAACCAAGGAGAAAATACAGTCTGAAGGCACGGGTGATAAAGAGAACATCTACCAGAATATGAATAAAAAACTGGCAGCGTATGAGGTGAACCCGGAAACTTTTGCTTTGAAGTTCCAAAACGGCGGGGAATCTGTAATGATTTCCCAGCCCGGTGAGAAGCGTCTGGTGGAAAATTTCACACAGGATGACGGTGTTTCCAGCTGGTATTATCCGGAGGAGAAAATAGCGGTAACCATAACTCAGGAACAAGATTATCTGCAGGTTATAATAAGCTCTGAAGGAGAAACGGATCATGAATTCAACTGGCCGGTTATAACCGGAGATCAGTATTATCTGCCATTGGGGGAAGGAAAACGGGTGCCAAAGGATGATCCTGTCTGGAACGGCTATCTGAAAGGAAAAACTTTTGCTGTGATGGAACAGCTATCCATGCCGTTTTGGTCAGCAGCACAGGGAGATCATGCCATAGTTACGGTGTTGGAAAATCCATACCGCAGTAATCTTATATTTTCAGAAACAAAAGAGAATATCTTTACCCTGAATCATGAGTTTCCAAAAATTGATCCCCAAAAGGAACAGCGCTTCCGGTTTTATCTTACGGATAATGACCCGGTAGCAGCTGCTAAAATCTATCGCAGTTATGTGATGGAGAAGGGGGAATTTGTAACGCTAAAAGAAAAAGAAGCTAATAATCCAGATATTCAAAAGCTCTATGGCGCACCTCATATTTACCTTTGGGGTGAACTTATAATTTCCCCGGAGAATGTGGACTGGCAGGCATTTCTCAGAGCAATGGACAGTAGTGTAATGGAGTATCTGAAATGGAGCATTGCCCAATTAGATTCTGGTGAGGAAGCTGTCAATGCTTTAGCAGAAATAGCCACCCAGGATTATGTTGGTGAATACCAAAAGGACATTCTATGCCGGGCGTTGAGTGAACTCCTGAAAAGAGATGATTTTTACCGGGAAGATATCTTGAGGGACCAGGACACATTTATGCAGAAATGCATTGAAAAAGGATTGGACAACATGAAAGAGTCGGAGAAGCTGCAATTTAATAAACATGCTTTAGCAGTTAATCTGCCTGAAGTTTTTTCAGAGGCGGATACATGGATGAATCAGGAAACGGTAGATCTTGTAAAGGAGTTGAAAGAAAGCGGGGTAGATCGCGCCTGGATCGGGTTAAACAGCTGGGAACAGGCATTTGCCAAACCGGAGCTGGCAGAGACAGCAGTTTCTCAGGGATATTTAATAGGACCTTATGATTCATACCATTCGATTCACAAACCTGGAGAGGAACAGTGGATTACCGCTGAATTTCCGGACACATCTCTCTATGAAAATGCAGTGATTGAAGATAAGAACGGTGAAAAAATCACCGGTTTTCAAGATATAGGTCGTAAACTGAATCCTACATTGTCGTTGCCAGCCGTAAAAAATCGTTTGGCTGCAATCGAAGGCAATGGAGTGGCATTTAACTCCTGGTTTATTGATTGTGATGCCACAGGAGAAATATACGATGACTATACACCAGAACATATCACAACCCAGCAGGAAGATCTGCAGGCGAGACTGGATCGAATGGCATTGATACGAGACAGCAGGAAAGTAATCGGCTCCGAAGGAGGAAACGACTTTGCCGCTTCCACCATAGCTTTCGCCCATGGAATAGAGCTGCAGAGCTTTTCCTGGATGGATGAAGATATGAAGAGTAACAAAGACAGCGAATACTATATAGGCAAATATTATAATCCAAAAGGCGGAGCGGCAGAACGGTTTACGAAGCAAGTACCCGTGAAAGAGCAATACGCGCAGATATTCCTCAATCCCGGATACGATGTACCGCTGTATAAATTAGTTTACAACGATTCTGTAATTACTACCTATCATTGGGACTGGTCTACATTTAAGATAATAGATAAGGTGGCAGACCGTATGCTACGGGAGGTTTTATATAATGTTCCGCCTCTTTATCATCTGGACAGTACAGAGTGGGAAAAATATAAGGCACCAATTACAGAGCACACAGCAGTCTGGTCCGGGTTTAGTAAAGAAGCTGTACAGCAAGAAATGACAGACTTCGCATATCTTACTGAAAATAGAATGGTGCAAATGACGAAATATGGTGAACAATTACAGGCAGTGGCTAATTATACAGATGAGGAATATCAATTTGAAAATATAAGTATACCGGGGCATTCTGTTTTGATTAAACAGAATGGAAATGAGGTGATTTATACTCCGGGGATGTAAATGGATAACAATTTAATGTAATCAATTGTTCTTAGACAACTAAATGTGAGGCAAAATAATTACAACATGACATACAGTTGTCCTGTTTCCTATGCTATAATTAATAAAATACTTTCCGGAGCATCTAAAGGAAGTTCCGGAAAAAGAAAGAGGGGAATCGGAGACAGTGACAGAAATAAAAGCAATGAACGAGATCAAGACTATCAGATGCTATGACGATTTTATAAAATCACTTTTCATGACTGGAATGAGTATGGGGGGACCAAACGATGAACATGTCTTTTCCCTGTGCAATTATTTTGGTGATGAAATAGAGTGGCATACGGAAAAACCAGATACGGATCCATGGGAATGGCGGATGCGGGTCCTGAACGAGCGGGATGATATCGCCTATGGCAAGCTGTTTTTTAAGAAGAGCGGCTATATTACAAAAGACTGGTTTCCATATTTTTATGCAGCACGCCGTGATAAGAAAAGTCTTGAAGAATCCTATGCAGAAGGAAAAATCAGCCAGCCGGCGAAATTAATTTATGAAATATTAAAAGAGGAGAGAACAATGCCGCTGCATCTTCTGAAATCGGCAGGGGGATTTTCCAAAGAAAATAAAGCGGCTTTTGAACGGGGATTAACGGAACTGCAGATGAAAATGTACATCACCATGTGCGGGCAGAAGAGGAAACGTTCGGAAAAAGGAGAGGAGTATGGCTGGTCTTCCACTGTATTCTGCCTTATGGAAGACTTTTTTGCTAAAGACATACTAGAAGAAGCAGGGCATATAGACGGGGAAGCTGCTTTGTGGAAAATTTCTGAGCAGATCGTGCGGTTTAATCCAAAGGCAGATCCAAAAAAGGTAAAGAAGTTTGTTTTGGGTTAGTAATTCTCAATGATTTCGCAACATTGTGAATGAAAATGTATAATGAATCTTAGGATAATAATATAAACTATACGCTGGATTGTCAGAGTTTTTTGAAATAACTTTAAAAAGGTGTAAATGCAGGCTTAAAACCTTCATTTACACCTTTTAATTTCATAAATTTCCTGTAAAGCATGCACTTGTAGAACAACCGGCGCAAGAAAGCATTTTCAAATTCTTTCTACGCCGATGCCTCAAACTGACTGTTATAAAGAGAAGCATAAAAGCCCTCCTGCATAATCAGGTCATTATGGGTGCCGCGTTCTATAATATCCCCATCTTTTACTACCAGGATTAAATCTGCATTTTTGATCGTGGAAAGGCGGTGGGCGATGACAAAGCTGGTTTTATTTTTCATCAGGTCTGCCATTGCTTTCTGGATCTCCACTTCCGTTCTGGTATCTACACTTGAAGTCGCTTCATCTAAAATCATAAAGGATGGGTTTGTCAGCATCGCACGGGCGATAGTTAAAAGCTGCATCTGCCCCTGGGAGATATTTGAGGCCTCACTGGATATGATGGTGTTATAACCCTCTGGAAGTGTTCGGATAAAATGGTCACAGCGGGCAGCACAGGCGGCTCTTTGGATTTCCTCAGGGGAAGCATCCATTTTTCCATAAGCTATATTTTCTGCAATGGTACCTTCAAACAGCCAGGTATCCTGGAGAACCATTCCGATTCGCCGGCGCAGTTCACCTCGTGGCATTGCTGTAATATTTACGCCGTCAATAGAGATGCTTCCGCCATTCAGATCATAAAAACGCATTAACAGATTAATAAGCGTTGTCTTTCCTCCCCCGGTAGGACCAACAATGGCAATCATTTCATTTGGATGTACTTCCAGATTCAGATTGTTCATTAATATTTTGTCTTCTGAGTATCCGAATTGCACATGCCGGAAGCTCACATGGCCATTGGGGATTGGTAAATTTTCGCCAGCTGTATCTGCTGTTTCTTCCTCTTCGTCCAGAAGTATAAATACCCGCTCAGCTCCGGCAATTGCAGCCTGAAGAGAGGTAATCACATAGGATGCCTGGGTAACAGGTTCTGCGATCTGGTTTTCATACTGTAGAAAAGCCTGAATAATACCAAGGGAAATCTGCCCCTGTAGAACCAGATAGCCACCCATCAGGGCGGTTGCCACGAACCCCAGTTGATTGATAATACGGATTGCCGGATAAATGGCGAAATTGGCAAACTGCGCTTTCCGGTTGGCCTCAAACTGTTGTTCACTCAGATCCAGAACAGCATCAATCGCTTGAGGCTGCTGGTTAAACACTTTAATAATACGGTTGCCGGTATAAAGTTCTTCTACTTTTCCATTTAGTTCACCGACCACCGCCTGGTTTTGGGCAAAATAGCGCTGACTCAGATCAGAGACAAATTTAGTTGCCACTGTGCTTATAGTCACGGAAACCAGTACCAGGAGGGATAATCCGGGACTCAATAGCAGCATTGCTGCTGCAGTAAGCAGAATCGTAAAGACGGATGATATAAACTGCATCAATCCTACCTGCAGAACCTCAGAGACTTTCTCCAGATCATTGGTAATGCGGCTCATAATATCCCCGGTTTTATGGGAATCAAAATAGCGCAGCGGTAGTTTTGTGATTTTTGCACTTATGTCCTGCCGCAGAGACAGGGTGAATTTTTCACCTACGCTGGCGATAATATATTGCTGTATATAGGATAGCAGCCAGGTTGCCAGGGCAGCGGCAACAATCAGCAGAACCGGAATCAAAAGAGCATCGCTTAACAGTGCCAGGAGATCGGTTCCCTTTTCATATTGTTTTAGCGCCGTTAAGAGGTTGTCGATTCCGGTACCTACCATTAAAGGCATTAATGCATATGCTGCACTGCTCAATAAGGCGGTAAGCAGAACTAAAAATAATTTACCTTTTTGATCAGACAGTCGTTTTAGCAGGCGCTTTACGGTGACTTTTGTATTTTGTGGGATATCGGAAACCTCTACGCCCACAATAGGTTTCTTTTTTGTGAGTTTGTTTTGTTTCATTTGTTTCATATTGCAGTAACCTCCTCTGATGATAATTGGCTTTTGGCAATTGCCTGATATACCTGGCAATTTTTCATTAATGCCGGATGTTTTCCGATTCCTGCGATTTTGCCTTCATCCAGTACGATAATCTGGTCAGCATCCATAATTGTGCTGATTCTCTGGGCAATTATAATCTTGGCAGTCTGTGGTGTTTCCTTTTTTAAGGCTCTTCTCAGAGCAGCATCTGTTTTAAAATCAAGAGCGGAAAAGCTGTCATCGAACACCAGCACAGGAGCTTCCTTAATCAGCGCCCGGGCTATGGACAGCCTTTGCTTCTGTCCGCCCGAAAAATTAGAACCGCTTTGGGATACCGGAGCATTCAAACCAAGGTGAAGTCCGTCTACAAAGTGTTCTGCCTGGGAAATGCGAAGCGCTTGTTTCATCTGTGTCATGGTGGCTGTTTTACATCCCATGCGCAGATTGTCTGCAATTGTGCCGCTGAATAAAAAAGCTTTTTGTGGTACATATCCGATATTATCCCGTAGTTTTTCCTGGGACAGTGTACGGATATCCGTTCCGTTTAGACTTATTTTTCCGGAATTGATATCATGCAGGCGAAGCAGAAGATTGGCAATTGTGCTCTTTCCTGAACCGGTTCCTCCGATGATTGCAGTAGTCTTTCCGGCATAGCAGGAAAAAGAAAGGTTTTGCAGAACCGGTTCTTCTGCACCATTATATGAAAATGTTACATGGTCAAACTGAACAGCCGGCTTATTCCCAACAGTCATACTGCTTTGCGTCTGGGTATCTTTTATTTCAGGCGTCATATGAAGAATTTCTTCCAGCCGGTCCAGACAGGACTTCATTTTAGGCAGAGTCACGCAGGACAATGCTGCCATAATCAGATACGCCAGTGTCATAATCGTATACTCAGTCACTGCGGTGATTTCTCCAATCTGCATGGTTCCCTCCATTGACATCAAGCCTCCGAACCAGACGATTGCAGCCATAGAAAGCCCCATAACCAGCCATACGGTGGGATTCAGGAAGGCAAAAAGTTTATTAAGTTTAATCATATTATCTGCATATCCTGAAAAAGCTTTATCACAGCGGTGCTGCTCATAAGTTCCGTTGTCAAATGCCCGTATAACACGGACTCCGGTAATGGATTCCCTTACAACCTGATTGATATGGTCCATCCGCCGCTGTATCTGAGCAGAAAGGGGACCGGATTTTTTTAGGATAATCCATGCAAGCAATAAAAATAATAGAATGCAGAATACCGGGATCAAGGTTAGCGGCAAATTTACACTGGCAGTCATCAGGATAGACGCAATTACCATCAGCGGAGCTGGAACTATTAGCTGGAAGACCATACCAAGGCTTTGCTGCAGCACGAATATGTCCGATGTGGTACGTGTGATCATAGATGAGACACCGATGCTGTCGAATTCCCGAAGAGACAGTTCCTGGCTTTTGCAGAAGACTGCATTTCTCATATCCCTGCCAAAAGCGGCCGCCAGATCTGCGGAATAAAAACTGCCCAGTACGGAAACTATCGTGGTTAAAAGTGCTGTGACCAGCATCTGTACCCCGATCAAAAGAATGGTGTTCATATCTTCTTTCATAATGCCTTTATCTACGATACCTGCTATTAAAAAGGGGATATACAGGGTCCCCGCCACCTGCCCTAAAAGAAGAAGCAGCAAAAGAGCTGATTTTCCTTTGTTGTTACGAAAAAAAGATTTTAATAAAGTCATAAATACCTCCGTCCATCATGTAATAATTTAGTTGCTTCTTTTTCCACTAAATGGTACTATAAACTATAAAGTAACTTTATAGTCAAGCATTTTTTTAGAATTTACAAGAATTTTACAAAACTACACCCTCAAGATTTCCATTGGACATTAATTTAAGCTTCCGGGATTTTCCAGAGGAGGGGTCTGCGACCTGCAAGGAGGAGATTAAAATAAAAAACAAACCATACATGGCAATTAGTGAATTTGCAAAACTCACCGGGATAAAACGGGCAAATCTGATTTTTTACGATAAGATTGGACTTCTGGTTCCGGAACACCGGGGAGCCAACGATTACCGCTATTATACGCGCCGCCAGCTGGGATCGGCGTATCTGATCGCTTCACTTCGGGAACTGGGAATTGGGATAGAAGAGATTAAACAGTATGCCAGCAGCAGAACACCGGAACAGATGATTAACCTGTTTCAGACTCAGGAAGAAAAAATTCAGACGGAGATCACAAAACTTTGCCGGCTGCAGGAAATTATGAAGTTATATACCGACATGGCAAATGAAGCGCTGACCACAGATGTGGATGAGATTAAGATTGTGAAAAAGAAACGGGAACCTGTTTTTCTGGGACCGCCTTCTGAAACGGGGCAGACAGAGGATGAGAATACCATATCTTTTTACAACTACGCAGCGGAACAGGGAATGGATCTGGGTTGTCCCATGGGTGTCGTGATTGCGCGAGAGAATCTGCTGAAGAGTTTGATTGATCCGGTATACCAATATTATCTGAAAGCCAAACACGGTACAAATGGATACAAACCGGCAGGTTCCTATGCGACGGCATATGGCAGATGCAGATACGGGCAATCTCATTGCGTTTACCAGCGATTGTTTTCCTATCTGGATAAAACAAACAGGAAGATAACAGGGAATGCCTATGAGGAATATCCTCTTAATGAAATGGCAATGCAGGATGAGGACGAATATTTGGTGAAAGTTGAAATTATGGTGGAAAATTAGCAGATTCCACTTAAATTCTACTTCCGGTGGATTGGATTCTCAGCTAAAATCTGATAAATCTGTTATGGAGAGGTGGTGATGGCGGATGAAAATATCGCAAAATTATGAAAACTGTTGGGTTGTCCGTTGGCATCACTTTAGTTGGGCTTGGATTGTTTGCTTATGCATTAAAACGCTGATGTCTCATATTCTCTATTGCAATTTAGTAAAAAATTTAGTAATATTAACTAAATTATATTTGTATGTAAACTATATCGTAATAGAGGTGGACTATGGCATTAAGAGCAAAAGACATTGCTGAGATGATCGGGGTATCTACGGCGACGGTTTCTCTGGTACTGAATAATAAACCGGGTGTGGGCGATCAAAGGCGTCTGGAAATCATTCATAAAATTAAAGAACTTGGCTGTGAATACATGTTAAAAGAGAACGTGGCAAATAATGGGAGCATTGGATTTGCAGTATATAAAAGAAGGGGAAATATCGTCAATGAATCTCCCTTTTTTACCTGCATTTTGGAAGGCATTAACTACAGTGTCAGCAAATATGGCTATCACTTAAATTTTATTTATCTGGATAAAAAAATGACCCTGGAAGAACAGAAAAATCTGCTGGGGGCTGCAAATTGCAAGGGACTGATTCTATTTGCTGTAGAAATGCAGTATGAAGACCTTGCTGTTTTTAAAGATTCCGGTCTGCCGTTTGTGGTATTGGATAATTCTTTCCAGGAAAATGATGTCGATGCCGTTGCAATCAACAATACCCAGGGTACAAGCAAGGCACTTTCCCATCTGTATGAAATGGGGCACAGAGAGATTGGTTATCTTCGCAGCAAGGTGAGAATCAACAGTTTTGATGAACGGTATATGGTATATAAAAATCAGTTAAAGCGACTCGGGGTGACATTTAACAAAGAATACGTTGTGGATTTGGGATACTCAGAAAATGAAGTAAAGCAGGGGATAAAAAATTATTTACAAAGCAATTCAAAGTATCCCACTGCATTTTTTGCAGAGAATGATCTAATTGGCTGCAGTGCTATTCATGGTATCCAGGAATCCGGACTCAGCGTGCCGGAGGATATTTCCATCGTTGGATTTGATGACAGACCTATCAGCGAAGTGGTAAAACCGGGACTCACCACAATTAATGTCCCTAAGAATATTTTTGGACCTGCAGCGGTAGATCTCCTTATATCCAAGATGGAAAAAGCAAGAGAACAATCCCTGAAAATTGAAGTCGGCACCAATCTGGTTGTGCGGGAAAGTGTTAAAAGATTGTAACATAAAGCGGTCTTTTACAATTTTAAAACAGCGGATAATGGATCGCCTGGGGGAATATTACTTTAACAAGCCAGGTAGAAAAGGGCAGCACATTTACAGTAATCATTGCCCTGTGATAGAACAGGCACAGCTTCGGACAGTATCGAAAGAGGCTGTTCTTTTTGTGTACAAAAAATAGTATCAATATAAGATTAATACTGATGCTAAATATAATTTAGTAAATACACTTAAAAACAATCGAAAATGTATTTATTTAACTAATTTATTTTAATTTATTCTATTGACATGCAAAACATGAGTTGTTATAATACCTGTAATAATCAATAAAACAGGCAAAAAGGATAGGAACCACAATGCATTTTATTATTTAATAAAAACTTAATAAAATTTAGTTTATCAGCAATCGTACTATAATATTTTATCACATGATCACATTCAGAAAGAAGGGTTATAAAGATGGAAGGAACAATGAAAGTAGCAGTTATGACAGGTCCTTTAAAAATGGAGTGGGAGGAACGACCTGTACCCCAGCCAGGAAAAGGAGAGTTACAGATTAAGTTAGAATACGTGGGAGTATGTGGCTCGGATCTGCATTTTTACGCTGAGGGCAGGCTTGCAAACTGGGTTCCGGATGGTCCCCTGGTCCTGGGCCATGAGCCAGGAGGCGTAGTAACCGCTATCGGAAAAGAGGTAACTGGGTTTGAGATCGGAGACCGGGTTGCCTTAGAGCCGGGGGTTCCCTGCGGACACTGTGAAGACTGCCTGAAGGGACATTATAATCTATGTAAAGAAGTAAAGTTCATGGCGATACCCAAAGAAAAAGACGGAGTCTTTTCCGAATATTGTACTCATGCAGCAAGCATGACTTTTAAACTGCCTGACCATGTATCTACATTAGAAGGGGCATTGATGGAACCACTGGCAGTGGGGATGCATGCCTGTGAATTATCCAATGCAAAACTGGGTGAAACTGCTGTGGTACTGGGAGCAGGATGCATCGGATTGGTAACACTGATGTCCTTAAAAGCCAGAGGAGTCAGTGAGATTTATGTAGTGGATATCCTGGATAAACGTCTCACAAAAGCAAAAGAACTGGGAGCCACCCGAGTATTTAACAGCAAGACAGAAAATATCGAAGAATTTGTCAAA
Organism: Clostridiales bacterium; assembly: GCA_018365455.1. Taxonomy (GTDB): domain Bacteria; phylum Bacillota; class Clostridia; order Lachnospirales; family Lachnospiraceae; genus Robinsoniella. The sequence continues at coordinate 8,285 of JAGZJZ010000054.1, read as the reverse complement.
ACACTTCCGGGCGGAGGGGTGGATCAGGTATATGAATGTGCCGGAAACAGGGCTACAACACTTCAGACCTGCCGCCTGATTAAAAGAGCCGGAAAAGTGACGTTAGTGGGTGTTTCTCCCGAACCCGTACTGGAACTGGATATCGCCACATTAAACGCCATGGAGGGTACCATATATTCCGTATACCGCTACCGGAATCTTTATCCTGCAGCAATCAGTGCTGTAAGCAGCGGACTAATTCCGCTCAAAGAAATTGTGTCCCATACATATGATTTCAATGACGTTATGGAAGGCGTAGATTATAATTTAAATCACAAAGAGGATGTGATAAAGGCAGTCATAAAAATGATTTAAAGCGCACTGCTTCCGCTTGTTTCTAATTCTCCTATTTATTCTCAAGTCCCGTAAAAACAGGTTCATACATACCCATATAATGGTAGGAAAAAAAACTGTTTTATGGTATACTGGATGTAAGCTAAAAATTCGTCAGTACAGGAAAGCGAGGATAAAGAATGCAATACAGAACATTGGGAAAAACAGGTCTTCGTGTCAGTGAAATCGGACTCGGCGCGGAATGGTTAGAACGGCATACGTTAGAAGAAATCAAGGATGTTATGAAGCGATGTGAAGAGAGCGGTATCAATATTTTAGATTGCTGGATGGCGGAACCAAATGTACGTTCCAATATAGGGAAGGCAATGAAAGGAAAACGTGACAGATGGATCATTCAGGGGCATCTTGGTTCTACCTGGGAGAATGGACAGTATCTCAAAACACGGAATATGACAAAAGTAAAAGAGGCATTTGAGGATTTGCTCACCCGCCTAGACACCGATTACCTAGATTTGGGAATGATTCATTTTGTGGATGAAGCGGCTGAGTTTCAACAGATTATACAGAGTGAATTTATGGAGTATGCAAGAACGTTAAAAGATCAGGGCATCATACGTCATATTGGATTGAGCACCCACAACCCGGATGTTGCAAAACTTGCAGCCTTACAGGGTGAAATAGAGATGATCTTATTCAGCATCAATCCTGCATTTGATATGCTTCCGGCTACCGAGGATATGACAGAGTATTTCAATGAGAAATATGCTGATGAACTGGGAGGTATTGCACCGGAGAGGGCGGAACTATATCAGATATGTGAACGTGAAAATGTTGGTATCAATGTTATGAAAGGTTATGCAGGAGGCAGGCTGTTTTCAGCAGAAGCTTCACCTTTTGGAGTAGCCCTCACTCCTGTCCAGTGTCTGCACTATGCGTTGACCAGACCAGCGGTTGCAAGTGTTCTCGTTGGATATGATACAATCGAACACGTTGATCAGGCGGTTGCTTATGAGACAGCTTCCGAAGCGGAAAAAGACTATGCAACGGTTCTGGCAGGGGCACCAAGCCATGCGTATTCGGGACAATGTACCTATTGCGGCCATTGCCTTCCATGTCCGGTAGGAATCGATATTGCCATGGTACAAAAGCTTTACGATTTAGCCACTATGCAAAAAGAACTTCCGGATACCATTAAAGCACACTATTTTGGGTTGTCTGCAAATGCGGCGGACTGTGTTGCCTGCGGTGGTTGTGAAGAACGATGTCCATTTAGCGTTCCGGTTATTCGGCATATGGAACAGGCAAAAGAGTTGTTTCAATAATCTGATGGTTAACTGAAGAAAGATGCTTTGTGTATTTTTATACAAAGCGTCTTTTTTTCGTATCCACGTCTCTTATTTCAGTAATTTTCTGTAATGCAATAAATTGACATACGTTGTCAGGGTTTTCATGTTATGATAGTAAGTATCTAATAAGGGAGGTAAATCCGATGTCCGAAGGGCGTTTATTCAAAATCATATATTATCTTTTGGAAAAAGGGCGGGCAACTGCGCCGGAACTAGCTGAAAAATTTGAAGTCTCCATTCGAACAATTTACCGGGATGTTGATTCCCTCAGCAGTGCCGGTATTCCCATTTATGTTACAGCGGGCAGAAAGGGCGGAATCCAGCTGCTGGATCATTTTGTCCTGCATAAATCTATCTTATCGGATAAGGAAAAGCAGGAAATTTTGATGGGGCTGCAGAGTCTTGGCGCAATACAATACCAAGATGCAGAGGATATTCTGACAAAACTGGGCGCTGTTTTTCAAACTGCCCAGATAAAATGGATTGAGGCTGATTTATCACGTTGGGGTATTTCCAGAGAAAACGAGCAAAAAATATTTCAAACTTTAAAGCAGTCCATTTTGGAAAGCAGGGTCATTTCCTTTACTTATTATTCGTCTTCCGGCACTGGTATGAAAAGAGAAGCGGAACCTTTGAAATTATTTTATAAAGAAAGAGCCTGGTATCTTTATGCTTATTGCCGCTGCCGGTCTGGGAACAGGTTTTTTAGAATTTCCAGAATGAAGGAGATCACACTTACAAATGAAGAGTTTAGCAGACAGATGGAAACCGCTGATACCGTATTTCCTATGACAGAAGATATGGGGGCGATAATGGATATAGAGCTGCAATTTGCGGAGAAAATGGCTTATCGCATATATGATATTTTTGATGATCAGGATATTGCAAAGCTGGAAAATGGATATCGGGTAAAAGCATCCGTGCCGGAAAACCAGTGGATTTATGAATTTATTATGTCCTTTGGGGATCAGGTGGAAATTATATCACCGAAACGGTTAAGAGAGAACATTATAGAACGCTGTAGGCGTGCATTGCAGCATCACAGGAAGGAGTAATCACACATATGAATATAAAAAAAGAGTTGGAAAGTCTGTCTGGGAAAATCGATAGGATGCAGTTTAGTAATGTTGATATTCAGCCAGAAAAAATCCGGGCTGTGATGATTAACGAGGTAGTTCCAGGCGATTCAGAACAAGATTTTTACGGCGGCGGCAGGACTGCATATTTAGAAACGACAATCCCTCTGTTTCAAAAAGCAGGTGCCTGCGCAGACACCATAAACGATATAATTGATTTGGGCGTTTATATTACGAATGCAGTAAAAGTTCCAAAATCAGAATATGCAGTAAGCCGGGACCAGATTGAAAAAAGCCTGCCTTTTCTGGAAAAAGAGCTGTCACTTTTCCCGGATTTGAAAGTAATTATGCTTATGGGGGACGTTGCAAAAAAGGCGTTCAATCTGATCAGCAAAAAAACCTCCGGGAAAAATACAATTCCAGCCATTTCAACTTATAAAATGCGAAGCAGCAAATTTTACTATAAAGGTATCCGAATAATGCCTTCTTATATCATGACGGGACAAAATATTCTGATCGAAAAGTCTAAGTTTCAGATGGCTTCAGAGGATATAGCAAACATGCTGGAGATCATTCGGATGTAATCATATAAAAGTATTATTTTCTAACTATAGAATATAGTTATATATCTTAAAGCACTGTATATTACAAGCATAAAAAAATATACAGTGCTTCGTTTTTAATCCCATCTCTGCTATAATAATATAAACCAGAATTTATTTGCATGCTTTTAACGCATAAATCAAAGCAGAAGATTTATTATAAAATTTATATAAAAAAGAAACGAGGTAATCAAATGAACACTATAAAAATGGGCTTTTCACAAAAAGATATTACCCCTTCGGATTCCATACAGACAGTTGGGTTTGGACGGCAGGATGAATGGTCAAGAGGCATTTTGAATCCCCTGCATGCCCAGATTTCCATCTGGCAGTCGGCTGATGAAATGGGCTGCCTTGCAGCAATCGACCACATAGGTTTTTCCAAACAGCACTCAGATTCTTTGAGGGATGAAATCGGGAATCTGTTATCCGTTTCCCGTGAGAAGGTAATGCTCTGTTTTACCCACAGCCATTCGGCACCCAATGACAGCAGCGCCCCAGAGTATTTTCAATTTGTCAGCACTCAGGTAAAATCCGGAGTAGCAGAAGCACTGCAAAACATGGATTATGTATACGCGGCATGGGGGAATGCCTATACCGATATCGGTTTGAACCGGCGCAGCGGCTGTGATACGGTAGACAAAAGGATTGGAATATTAGAAGTCCGGGGAGCGAAAGACGAAGAGCTGAAATTAATCCTACTTCGCCTGTCTGTCCACAATAACGTACTGAAAGCGGATAATTACCGGATATCACCGGATTTTTTCGGCACCGTAAGGGATGTATTACAAGCTAAATATGACTGTCCGGTTATGGTAACCCAGGGGGCTTCCGGAAATATAGCGCCAAAGTATTTTCAATCAGAACTTTTGCCGCCGGATGCCAGTGACAGCCGTTTTATCCGCTCTGAGACGGCGCTGAACGACATGGCACAGGCGGTGCTTTTGCAGACTGAGCCGGTCATTGCATCCCTGGAACCGCGACCACTTAAAACCATCTCCATGTATTCCAGAAACATCACTCTTTTTGCAGATGTGCCGTCTTATGAGCAGGCAGCTGCTATTGCCAAAGAAGCAGCAGAAGCATGTGGCATTGATGGTACGTTATGGCTCAGGGAAGTACAGCGTCTTTTACAAAATAAGACAGACGTACAGGAGGAAGAGATCGAAGTCCAGTATTTGTTCCTGGATACGTTCTGCCTGTGCGGTGTTGCAAATGAAATAATGTGTGAATTTGCACTGGATGTTTCCCGGCTGCTCCAGAATGAGTTTTTCTATTTTGGAGGCTACACCAATGGATGTACGGGCTATTTCCCAACGGAAGAAGAATTTGATATGGGCGGATATGAAGTATACTGGTCCATGCTATTTTATTTTATGTACCATGGACGTGTCTTTCCGCTGCAGAGGAACTCTGCATCGGAATTAATCAGGTTTGTTGCTGATCATGCCCTGGGGAGTAATTTAGACAGGTTATGAAATCTGCAGAAGTGGATTTAATAGAGTAACACTGGGACAATCAGGTGTATTAGATGATAATACGGTTTCCTTGCCAAAACTTATGAAGAAACGGCTTATCTGTGCCTGCTTCGGGAATGTTATGCGTCTTTTCCAATGGGTGTAATTACAGGAGGCTTTCTTGCAGACTATGTGTTTGAACCATTTATGCAGACCCGTCATCCCCTTGCGCTGCTTCTGCAGGGGATTGTAGGGAGCGGAATGTCGGTTATGTTTCTGTGCACCGGTATATTAGGATTTATCACAAGCATTCTGTGGTATCGCAACCCGGAGCTTAAAAAACTTAAATAGTCGAATCAACACTCAGGTCCCGGTTGTGGTTCGCAGATTTCCAGCTGCTTTTTAAACAAAGACCGGAAGACAAGTCTCACAAAGGGACCTGCAAAGAAAATCTGCCAGCATAGCGCCATGGGAAAATTCATAGCTGTTGTCTGGAACCACACTGCTATAATTTCTTTGCCCGGGTGTTTGAAGAGGATAGCAGCTGCCAGGCTCATGACCGGGCACATCAGGCATACGATTACGCAGGAAATAACCAGGGTGATAAATATGGGGCGGTCTTTGGGGGTTACAATGCGAAAGGCAATGAGGTGTGACAGTTTTTCTACAGCAAAAAACTCCAGTACAAATGCAAGGGGCCACATAATGACCAGTTCATGAAACGCCAGTAGAAATACCTCGTTTGTCATTCCACCCCGATTGACTGCTATGTTATAACAGATCATAGCATAGACCATGGCGAAGGCCATGAGAATTGTAAAAATAATATTTTGTGCTTTGGTTTTTGGCATTTTTTAAATCTCCTTTTCTTAAAAAAGTGCGCAAAAATACACGTGTGTTGTTCGTTAATCACGCAAGCAAAATGCACACATGTATCGTTTCCAATTAAAACCAAAGTATTTTTGTCATTATGTAATTTTAACAGAGGTAAGTATATCATAAAATTGGAAACTTGGTAAGTACTTTTTTATCATAATACCGGAAAACCCGCGACAGTAATCCAAAAGCTAAATATCCTTCTTAACAATTTCACCAAAAAAGATCATAAAAAATTGGAAGAAACATAGAAAGTATTCGATAAGGGTAATATATAATTGACTTCTTCAGTGGTCTATGCTAAGATGATCTATGTAAAGGATAGTGATTGTGTATACAAGCTAAACCTGTATGTAGAAATGATTTTGAGAGCCAGTGCTTTCAGATTTATTTGTGCATATAGGTTTTTTTATTGCCAAATTGCACTTTTGGCGTAAAGGGGAATCAGAATATTTCCAAAGGTATCAGCGCATAATTGCGACAAATGGAGAAAATCTAAAGGAGGATTAGAACATGAAGAATTTTAGTTATGTAGTCAAAGATGAGGTAGGAATTCATGCAAGACCGGCAGGACTGCTGGTAAAAGAGGCAAAAAAATATGAAAGCAAAATCACGCTGTCAAAAGATGGAAAATCAGCGGATGCAAATAAACTGATGGCTGTGATGAGTCTGGGAGTAAAATGCGGTCAGACTGTAGAAATTGAAATTACAGGTGCTGACGAGGAAAATGCGTATCTGGGAATGAAAAAATTCTTTGAAGAAACATTATAATCATCGTTAAATACAATGAGGAGGCAGATAAATGCTAAAATTATCAGGAAAATCGGTATATAAAGGAATCGTTATGGGACCCGTTGCGGTCCTGAAAAATAACGATCACCAGGTAAAACGTAAAAAGATTGAACATGCAGAATTGGAAATTGAAAGAGTGGAAAAGGCTCTGGAAGCGGCAAAAGAGCAGCTTCAGAAATTATATGATAAGGCGGTAAAAGAAGTGGGCGAAGCCAGTGCTGCCATTTTCGAAGTCCATCAGATGATGCTGGAAGATGAAGATTATCTGGATTCCATACACAATTCCATCCGAACAGAAATGATCAATGCGGAGTACGCAGTTGCCGTTACCGGAGATAATTTTTCCGCAATGTTTGCCAACATGGATGATGACTATATGAAAGCCAGGGCAGCGGATATCAAGGATATATCCAATCGCCTGGTTCAGAACCTGGAAGGAAAAGGCGAATTGGATTTAAGTACTATGGAAGCAGCAATCATTGTTGCAGATGACTTAAGTCCCAGTGAGACCGTCCAGTTGGATAAAGAAAAAATACTGGCATTCGTAACCGTACATGGCTCCACTAATTCCCATACAGCAATCCTGGCACGCATGATGAATATACCGGCACTGATCGGCGTTCCGGTGAACCTGGAAGAAATCCAAAGCGGTGTGGAAGCAATCGTGGATGGATTTGCCGGGGAAGTCATATTTGAGCCCTCTGCAGAATTATGCAGCCAGACCGAAGCCAGAATTCAGGAAGAAAAAGAAAAGCTGGAACTTTTAAATACCTTAAAGGGAAAAGAAAATGTTACTCTTGGCGGTAAGAAAATTAATATATATGCCAACATTGGCAGTGTGGGTGATGTTGGTTATGTACTGGAAAATGATGCAGGAGGAATTGGGTTATTCCGCAGTGAGTTTTTATATCTTGGAAAATCCGAATTTCCTACAGAAGATGAGCAATTCCGGGCTTACAGGCAGGTAGTGCAGATGATGGCAGGCAAAAAAGTAATTATCCGTACTTTAGATATCGGCGCAGATAAGCAGGTAGCGTATTTTAACCTGGATAAAGAAGAGAATCCAGCGCTGGGTTACCGGGCAATCCGTATCTGCCTGAAACAGCCTGATATTTTCAAAACGCAGCTTCGAGCACTTTTTCGGGCAGCTGTATATGGAAACCTGTCCATTATGTATCCGATGATTACATCCACAGAAGAGGTCCATCGGATTTATGAAATTGTAAACGTAGTGAAGGAAGAGCTGGAGAAAGAGCAGATTCCTTATAAACTACCGGAACAGGGGATTATGATCGAAACACCTGCTGCTGTCATGATCAGCGATGAACTGGCTGAAATCGTGGATTTTTTCAGCATTGGAACAAATGATTTAACCCAGTACACGCTGGCAATTGACAGGCAGAATGAAAAACTGGATGACTTTTATAATCCCCACCACAAAGCGATTCTGAAAATGATTCAAATAGTGGTGGACAATGCCCACAAGTGTGGAAAATGGGCTGGTATCTGCGGAGAATTAGGTGCAGACCCGGAATTGACAAAGCAATTCATCCATATGGGCGTGGATGAACTGTCGGTTGCTCCTTCCATGATTCTCAAACTGAGAAAGCAGATCCGTGAAATGGCGGATTAGAACAGATAAAACAGATAAAACAGATAAAACAGATAAAACAGGAAATGAGTCCATGCGGTTATAAACACTAAATTTGGGTTTTGCTGAGTAAGGACGCTTTGTATAAGATAGGTAGTGTACGGAAAGAGAAGGGGGCGGACCAGGAGAGGGGTTTGGAAGGCTCAACGCAG
>JAGZJZ010000122.1 GCA_018365455.1 Clostridiales bacterium | reverse complement strand
GTCACACTTTGTGGGAGATTTGTCCCGGATGAAGGGCGACAAGCGGGCTACGTAACCTGAATTCGGGGCAAATATACCGCAAAGTGGGGCGTGCAGATGACGGGCATGAATTTTCAAACACGCTCTATGGCAGTATCTGCTAAAATATTCCTCTGTATCAACCGTGTATTAGCATATATAATACAAGAGCGCGATCAACGAAACAATCAGATGCGTGCAAAGAGAAGGATGGTCTATTATGGAAAAAACATACACAGAAAGAATACAGATTTACAAATCGAATAAACTTGCCGCATTGTATCCTGCTTCCAAGCTGCGAATTGCCGTACTGTATATCGTCTGCACCTATATCATCCGTACATTCAAATTCACAGCTGCGGGGCTGCCTCTCTTGCTGCTCCCCCAATTTCTGACTGTATTAATCTTATGCAGGGTAAGCGGGGTTATGAAAGAAAGCAGGAAAGCGCTGAAGACCATTATATTTATTGCAATGTTTATTTTATTCGTGCAAACCCTCTTTGTCCCCGGGGGCGAACTGATCTTTCGGCTGGGCTGGCTGACAATATATGAAAAAGGGCTGCAGACAGGGATATCTTTATCTTTTATGATACTGAATATTGCCGGTATTTTTGTCTGGATCTTTCAGACTACGGAGAACAGAGAGATCTCAAGCACCCTTGAGGATTCCGGCATGAACTATAAAGCAGTCTATGTATTTACTTCCACCCTGCAGATGATAGAGGTACTGGAAAAAAACAGTAAAACTATTATGAATGCGCAGAAAGCAAGAGGCGTGGAGACGGAAGGGAATATCTTAATCCGGGGAAAAGCATTTATCCCGGTACTGGTACCTTTAATCCTCAATTCGGTAATTGGTACCGAGGAACGGGTGCTGACACTGGAAGCCAGAGGCTTTTCCATGCCTGGCAGGAGAACCCATTTGTTCAAGGTAGAAAAAAGCGGATATGAAAAGATTGCGGAAGGAATAGCGATTATTATAACGTGCATTTTACTGGGGGGAAGGATTTGCTTATGGATACTATAATGGAATTTCAGGATGTAACTTATTATTACCCGCTGACTAAGTCCCCTGCTGTCAGTGGGCTTCATCTCCAAATAGAACGGGGAAAAATATATGGTGTGATTGGGGAAAACGGTGCCGGCAAATCGACCTTCTGTGCTTTGGCACGTGGTTTTGCTCCGGGGTTTTATCAGGGTGAACTTACCGGAAAGATCCTTGTTGATGGCAAAGATATCGCAGAATATGGAGGAGCACTTGCTTCTAAGATCGGCTATGTATTCCAGAATCCGTTTAATCAGTTAAGCGGAGTGAAAAAAACAGTATTTGAAGAGGTTGGATACGGACTTGAAAATTTTGGCGTGAAATCCGATGAAATGGAACATCGGATTGTAGAGGCAATGAAGCTGACAGAGATTGAAGAACTGGCTGAAAAAAATCCCCTTGCACTTTCCGGAGGGCAAATCCAGAGAGTTGCACTTGCCTCCGTACTGGTTCTGGACCCTGATATCCTGATAGCAGATGAACCCACCAGTCAGCTTGATCCGGAATCAACAGACAGCGTATTTGCCATTATCCATGCCCTGAAGCAAAAAAAGAAAACGGTCATACTGGTTGAACATAAGATGGACCTTATGGCTGAATATGCGGACGAGATACTTGTATTTCAAAAGGGGCGTCTGACAGCATCCGGAGAGACAGCCCGGCTTCTGTCTGAACTGTCACTGCTTGAAATGGGCGTATTGATGCCTCAGGCTGCGAGGCTTGGAATTCTTTTAAAAGAGATGGGATTTCCCCTTGACTATATCCCGGTAACAGCGGAACAGGCTGTGGAACTGATACAGCGGACATTCCAGGAGAGGAGCGGCATATGAGCGGAATCATTCTAAAAAATGTGAACTATATGTATCCTGGCGGCACTTTAGCAGCAGATCATCTCAGTATCCGCATAAAAAGCGGGGAAAATATTGCGGTCATCGGAAAAAACGGTGCCGGTAAATCTACCCTTGCAAAAATGCTGAACGGTCTGCTGAAACCCCGGGAGGGCGATGTACTGATCGGCGATATGAATACAAGGGACTACACTACGGCTCAGATTTCGAAACTTGCCGGCTATGTTTTCCAAAACCCGGACGAACAGATCTTTCATGCAGCCGTGGAAAAAGAAGTTGCCTTCGGTCCAAAACGGATGAAGTTAAAGAAGGAAGAAATCAAAAGGCGCACAGAAGAGGCATTGAAACTCACCCACCTGTTAGAATACCGGGAAGAAAATCCCTATAATCTCCCCCTGTCTCAGAGAAAATTTGTGACAATAGCGGCTGTATTAGCAATGGAACCTGATATATATATCTTCGATGAACCCACAGCCGGACAGGATATGGCTGGAAATCAAAAGCTGGCAGAGATCCTTCGGCATCTCCACAGGAAAGGTAAGACAGTGATTACCATCACCCACGACATGGAATTTGTGGCAGAAAACTGCGAAAAAATAATCGTCATGGCAAACAATAAAATCATACGTACCGGTTCTCCCGAAGAAATATTCTGGGATATGGAAGTAATGAAAGAAGCAAACCTGAAGCAGCCGTCTGTGAGCAGAATATGCAGACAACTGGGTTTCACAGGCCCAATACGCACCAGTGATGCCGCGAAGATGATTCTAAAGCATTGGCAGAACTTGCAGGAAAACTCTAAATTTACAATCTCCCCATAACTGGTTAAATGCAGAACTAAAAAGTCGCAGACTATAAGAAAACCCCGTAGGAAACAGATTCCTGCGGGGTTTTCTATTGCTATATTTTATTTTTCTTTCTGTCGGTGCACAACAGGTTGAGATTCCTGAACTAAAGAAGTTCTCTCAGAATATATGCTGGGGTACAACTCCATGCATGGCAGTAACTGTTCACCATGGAAGATCCGTATGGGGATTCCTCCGGATTTTCCGGATTATACATTTCCCAGAAAGTATCTGCTCCCTGGTTCACCATTCCGCCCCAATAGTACGTCATGTAGTCCATTGCCTTTTCTTTCTCACCGCAGAGCAGAAGGGCTTCTACGAAATGATGGTTCATATACGGTGTTACCATTCCCTTCTCCGGGTGCATTTTCATGATCCGATTGATCAATGCCCTGCTTTCATCCATGGGAAGAACCCCAGCCAGAATCATCCACACCTGGCTGGCATAGGAGATCTGGCGGTCTTTTCCGCTTACGAATACCTGATGTACATCATCCCATAAACATTTTTTCGCACCTTCTACACAAAGGTTTCTCTCCTGCTCCAGTTCTGCTTTCATCTGGTCATTTCCCAGAATCTCAGCCAGTTCAATTGCGGCATTTAACGTATAGATGTAGATTGCCTGGGCACTTGCCTGCTTATTCAGTCCGTCTGTCCAGTCTACAAAGCACCAGAAGCCCTCATCATCCTGTATCACATAATTTTCATCCAGGCGTTTTCTGGATAGCTCGATCTGTCGGTAAGCGCTGTCCCAGAGTTCCTTTACCACCTCAAGGTCTCCGGATGCACGATAATAATCTTTTAATATGGAGACAAAAAACAGTGCATAATCAAATAAAAAGGTATCATCAACCAGATATTCCGGCTCTGTAAACAGGCAGGCTCCGATTGCTCCATCTTCCCTTGTCAGGCCTGCGAAGAGATACATGCATCGCTTCACCAGATCAAAATTTTTAAAGGTCGCATAATTAGCCAGTGCCTGTAGTCTCAGATCACCGATCCACAGTCTACGGTCCCTCTTTGGTCCGTCTTCAAATACATCCTGCATACAATTTTGCAGCGTTCTAAGGCTCACCCTATCCATACGCCTGATCTGGTCGTTTACACCTGTAAGCTCCGGCAGTACATCCATATCTACAGAAGCAACAGCCCGGCAGGATGCCTCTTCGATTACAACCTGAAACTTCATAGAAGTATCTATTGCATAAATCTCTACGTATCGAAATGCATAACGCCGGGGCAGTGTAATCTCCTGAGGCAGTACATCCAAATGCAGAAATTCCTCCTGTATCCAGCTTCTGCTGATCCATCCGTCATATCCCGTTGAATCTTCCGTCAGCTCTTTTGCTGTTTCCCCAAATTTCAGCCGGAGATACGCCGGAGCATCCTGTGGGCTACCGACACTTTTTAGCTTCATGGTAAAGTAACCTACCTGATGGTCGCCAAAGTCAAGGACGATAGAATCCCCCTTTTTAAGGGCAATCGCTCCCATCTCACTGACATCTGCACGATGTGACGTCTTTCCTTCGGCTGTCATCGTTACAATATCTACGGGATTTATTACTTTTTCCAATAATTGGGGACTGAGTTTTACTGCCTTATCTACAAATTCCTGATTTACTTTCCGTTTCATTTCCAAGTCAATGCTTACTGCTGCCATCTAGTGACCTCCTGTTTTCCAAAGTGCTGACGATCAGGGCGTATCATCATCCAGCACCCATAATCTAAGACCTTCGTCTGCTGCGGGTTTCTGTTTCAATAACGATTATATCTGATTTTAACACCCCGCCGTCAATCTTCCAATGGTCTAATTTATGGTCTTGACTTGATATTTTTTAAGATTGAATTTTACTTTTTCTGTATGCTCCCGGAGACATTCCAAATTCTTTCTTAAACAATCTGGAAAAGTGTTCCGGGTTGGGATAACCGATGATCTCACAAATAGTCATAATACTTAAATCCGTATGCACCAAAGCATAGCATGCCTTTTCAAGACGTATGTCTTTTAAGATTTCAATAAAGTTATGACCCGTATTCTCCTTAATGAGTTTGCTGAAATGCGGAACACTGAAATTAAAATGTTCCGCCGCTGATTTCAGCGTGATCTTTGCATAGTGTTTTTGTAAGTAATTCAGAACTCCCAGCATGTCCAGATTTTTATGGCTGGTATTTAAAAAGCTTTCCAGGTGATTTTCATGGTTGCGCAGTAACAGGCAGAAAAAGGTCATCATGTAGTTTTTTAAAATAGTTTCCGCATATTTTTCATGACCATAATATTCGATGTAGAGGTCCTCAACCAAGGAATGTATGATATGGTCATCTCCGGTATGAAACAGAAGATAATTATTCTCCGTCTTGTCGTATAAAATATGAGAAAAGAACTGGGACAGAACATGGTTTCCCGTAAATATATCAAAAAACGCTTCGTGAAATGTACTTGCTTTTAGCATAATATTGA